>JODI01000022.1 GCA_000720805.1 Streptomyces violaceoruber | reverse complement strand
CGCCCAGAACGCCCGCCCCCAGACCACCGCCGCGGTGAGCGGCCTGGTCACCGCGTCCCTGGCCATCGCCCTGGTCGCCGCGGGCTTCACCGCCAAGCTGGTCTACAACGACTACTACACATGCGCGAACGACGCCCTGACCAACCAGGCCCGCCAGTCCTGCACGGACCTTCTGCCGAAGGAGCTCCGGGGATTGCTGGGCACCGGCAGCTGACGGGGAGCGGTCACTTCCTCACGTCCTACTCATCCGGGTCCCAGGCCTGGAGCTGGTCGAAGAGACGCAGGTCGCCGTCGGCCTTCAGGGAGTCCACCGGAATCCGGCCGTACAGGGCCAGGACCAGCTCACCCGCCGTGTCCCGCAGAGAGGCGTCGGCCATGCCCGGCTCCTCCCCGGCGACGGCGGCGGGCGGTGTGCCGGGGTCGGGGAGGCGGGCGGTCCGCGCGCCGTCGGCGGAGAGCATGAGGCGCCAGGAGCGGCCCTCGGTGGCGTGGTAGTCGACGGTGGCGGGCTCGTGCGGCCAGGCGCTCGTCGTCGCGCAGCAGGTGGACAGGAACTCGTCGACACCGTCGAGTGCCACCTCGGCCGGCAGCGGCTGCGGGGCACCCACGGTGATCTGGGCGTCGTACGTGTGCACCGCCATCTGCTGAAGCTGGTGCCGAGCTACGGCACCGGAGGTCTGCGGCGACTGCGACGTCTCCCACCACGTCCAGCAACCGCGATCCGGGCCGGCCTTCCGCAGTGCGTCCAGCAGTTGCTCCGTGGACTCCGCCAACCAGGCCAGCAGCGCCTCGCGCTCCCGAGGCACAGCCGGGGCGCCCTCCGCTGCCGACTTGGCCGGAGCAGGCCCTGCGGCAACGGTGGCGGCCCAGTCGCGGCGCCCCTCGCCGATGTGCTGCGCCAGATCGAACAGCGTCCAATCGGGGCAGGTCGGCACCTGTACGTCGAGGCTGGGCGCGGAGGCGACCGCGGCGCGGAAGGCAGTCGACCGTTCGTCGATCAGCCGCAGCACATCGGGGAATTCCAGAGTCTTTTCCACTCCGGGTGTCTATCACCGTGCTCCGGCCACGGGGAGCGATTTTCACGGCCGCCGCAGCGAGCGCGGGGCACGGACCACGCGCCCCCGGACGAAGAACGCGGTGTCCTCATCAGCGGTACCCACTCCCCCCTCAGTCTGTGCGAACGGTCGGACCTGGCGGCGGCTCCACCGGCAGGAAGTCGTACGGTTCGTCGTCGACGTCGTCCACGTAGGACATGTAAGGCACGTAGGTCACGTAACGCTCGTCCGGCGCGGAGAGCGCGGCCCTCTCCGTATCGCCCGCCGCCCTCGCCCCCACCCGCACCCGCGGCTTGCCGGCGGCCGCCGTCGCCCCACCTTCCGCGCTCACCGACCGCTCCCGGCATCGCCACGCCCGCGCCCCCAACGCCGCCGGGACCCCCACCCCCGCCGTCCACACCAGCGCCGCGGCCCCCGCCTGCCACCACACCGGCCCGAAGCGGGCCAGCGCGGACACCCCGAGCGGTCCTCCCGCCGACCCCGCCAGCACCGCCACCAGCCCCGCGCACAGCACGGCGGCCAGCCCGGCGGTCACCGCGGTCCGCCCGCACGACCACGCCCTGGCCACGGACACCGAAGCCTCTCGCCCCGTGAACCACCCCACCACCAGTCCCGCCGCCGTCGGCACCAGTCCCGCCGCCCAGTTGAGGCCCTCCCCCGCCCCCGCATCCGGCACCGCCGCCAGCAGCGGAAACGGCGGCAACAGCGGCGTCGGCGCCGAAGCCAGTGGGGTCACCGCATGCCCGACGCCGAGCGTGAACCCCGGTCCCAGCCCGTACGCCGCCGCCCACACCACCGCGTTGGGCACCAGCGCGAGACACAGCAGCAGCACCGCCACTCGCCCCGACGCCCCCTCCGTCAGCTGGAGGAACGACGCCCGCGTCGCCCCGCCGTGCCACACCAGTGAGACCGCCAGCAGCAGCGCCCCGCCCCCGACCAGGACCGCCGTCCCGGCCCCGGCCGCCCGCGCGGCGACACCGAGACGCTTCCGCGCGCCCGCCCCGGGGACGAGCCGTCGTACCCGCGCCGGCCACTTGATCAGCACTCTGTCCACCGCCGGGCGTGGGCGGCCGTACGCCGTCCACACCCCCGCCCCGGCCGCGCCCGCCACCGTCACCGGCAGGCAGACCCCCGTCCACCCCCACGCGGGCCGCAGTACACCGCCCGAGGCGTACAGCGCGACGGCCGCCCCGACGGCGAGGTAGCCGAGGACGACCCCCGTCCAGGCCGTCCACGCCGGAACCGGCGGCGGCCCCTCGACTCCCCCGGCCTCCTGCGCGCCGCCTGCGTCCACCGCGTCCCGCGCCGCCCGGTGCACCAGCCAGACCGGCGGCATGAGCAGCAGCAGCGGGATGACACCCACGGGCGCGGGGACGCCGGAGAGCGTGTCGGTGCGGACCAGTTCCGCGCCGTGCGCCAGCAGCCACAGCGCCGCGGCGACGTGCAGCGCGCCACCGGGCCCGCTGTCGGGATACGGCGAGCTGATCCACAGCGCCATCACGAGGACGGTGAACGAGCCCAGCCCCAGCCCCGCGGCGAAGGCGCCGCCCAGCAGGCCGGCGCTCAGTCCGGGTGATCGGTCACGCATCCGGGCGGGCAGGGACGACAACAGCGGTCGGCGAGCGGTCATCTGGGTCACGCCCGTCATGCTCCCAACGACACGCGCTTTCTTGCCGTAACAGGCGAACCACCGATGTGTCGCCCAATATACGTTTATGTACTTTTTCGCGCGAAGGGACGCCCGGTGACGCAGAGCCCTGCCACTCCGCTTCCCCCGCCCAAGAAGCGCCGACGGCTGCGGGAGTCACGGTCGTTGACACAGGCTCAGGTCGCGGCACGAGTGGGCGTCGCCCGCGAGACGGTACATGCCTGGGAGACGGGCGCTGTCCTGACGCCCGCTCAGGCCTTCGACGCCCTGTACGCGTACTGCGCGCCCGCCCTCGTCCGGCAGGCCTACCTGCTCACCGGGCGGCGTGAGCTCGCGCGCGAGTCGGTGGAGCGGGCCTTCCAACTGGCCTGGCAGCGCTGGCCGGAGGTGGCTCGCGACCGGGATCCGGCAGGCTGGGTGCGGGCGACGACGTACGAGTACGCGCTCTCCCCCTGGCACCGCTTCCGCCGCCGCCACCGGCAGCCCGAGCCGCCCCCCGCCGACGCCTCCGCCCGCGCCCTGCTCGACGTACTCCTCGAACTCCCGCCGCCGCACCGCCGCACCCTCGTCCTCTACGACGGTGTCGGCCTCGATCTGCCGGAGACGGCGGCGGAGACGGAGGCGAGCACTCCGGCGACGGCGAACCGGCTGCTGCACGCGCGCGAGGCGATCGCCGCGCGGCTGCCGGCGCTGGCGGATCCGGAGGAGCTGCACTGGCGGCTGGCCGATCTGGCGTCCACGGAACGGCTGGGCGCCGCGCGGCCGACAGCCGTGCGCACGGGCGGCGAACGGCGGACCCGCCTGTGGACCCGGGCCGCCATCGCGTCCACGGCCGCCCTGATGGCCACGACGGCCCTGACCCTGCGGACGGCCCCCACGCACTACGAGCCACCGGTCCCCCAGGGGGAGGCGGTGCGGGGCGTGCCGCCGAGGGTGGCGCTGGGACCGTTGTCGCAGGGGGAGCTGGAACTCCGCGAGCGACTGCGGAAGGCAACGGCGAGCGGCCCCGCGAAACTGACGCCGGCACCACGCTGACCACGGCGGTGTCACGGTGAGCACGGCGGTGCGGTGTCACGGTGAGCTCCGCGGGATCACGCGGGCAAATAGGGGGACCACGCGGAGCACGCGGAAGGGCCCGCACCCCCGATGAGGGTGCGGGCCCTTCCGCTGGACGCTGGGTCAGCTGGACGCTGCGCTCAGGTGCCGAGAAACGCTCAGCCGGCGAGAATGGCGCGCGCCAGCTTCGCCGTCTCGGTCGGCGTCTTGCCGACCTTGACGCCGGCGGCCTCGAGGGCCTCCTTCTTCGCGGCGGCCGTGCCGGAGGAGCCGGAGACGATGGCGCCGGCGTGGCCCATGGTCTTGCCCTCGGGCGCGGTGAAGCCCGCGACGTAGCCGACGACCGGCTTCTTCACGTTCTCCTTGATGAAGGCCGCGGCCCGCTCCTCGGCGTCGCCGCCGATCTCGCCGATCATCACGATCAGGTCGGTGTCGGGGTCGGCCTCGAACGCGGCGAGCGCGTCGATGTGCGTCGTACCGATGATCGGGTCACCGCCGATGCCGACGGCGGAGGAGAAGCCGATGTCCCGCAGCTCGTACATCATCTGGTACGTCAGCGTGCCGGACTTCGAGACCAGGCCGATGCGGCCCGGCTTGGTGATGTCGCCCGGGATGATGCCGGCGTTCGACTGACCCGGGGTGATGAGACCGGGGCAGTTCGGGCCGATGATCCGGGTCTTGTTGCCCTGCGACACGGCGTACGCGTAGAACGCGGCCGAGTCGTGGACCGCGATGCCCTCGGTGATGACGACCGCGAGGGGGATCTCCGCGTCGATCGCCTCGACGACGGCGGCCTTGGCGAAGGCCGGCGGCACGAAGAGGACGGACACGTTCGCGCCCGTCTTCTCGATCGCCTCGGCGACCGTGCCGAAGACCGGGATCTCGTTGCCGTCGATGTCGACGGACGTGCCCGCCTTGCGCGGGTTCACGCCACCGACGATGTTCGTGCCGTCGGCCAGCATGAGCTTGGTGTGCTTCATGCCCGTGGCACCGGTCATGCCCTGGACGATGACCTTGGAGTCCTTGTTGAGGAAGATAGCCATGGCTGTTCTGTCCCTCGTCCCTTACTTCGCAGCCGCGAGCTCGGCGGCCTTGTCGGCCGCGCCGTCCATGGTGTCCACGCGCTGCACCAGCGGGTGGTTGGCGTCGGAGAGGATCTTGCGACCCAGCTCGGCGTTGTTGCCGTCCAGCCGGACGACCAGCGGCTTGGTGACTTCCTCGCCCTTGGACTTGAGCAGCTCCAGGGCCTGGACGATGCCGTTGGCGACCTCGTCACAGGCGGTGATGCCACCGAAGACGTTGACGAACACGGACTTGACGTCCGGGTCGCCGAGGATGATCTCCAGGCCGTTCGCCATGACGGCCGCGGAGGCGCCGCCGCCGATGTCGAGGAAGTTGGCGGGCTTGACGCCGCCGTGGGCCTCACCGGCGTACGCGACGACGTCCAGGGTGCTCATGACGAGACCCGCGCCGTTGCCGATGATGCCGACCTCGCCGTCGAGCTTGACGTAGTTGAGGTTCTTCTCCTTGGCGGCGGCCTCGAGCGGGTTGGCCGCGTCCTTGTCCTGGAGGGCCTCGTGTCCCGGCTGACGGAACTCGGCGTTCTCGTCGAGGGAGACCTTGCCGTCCAGGGCGATGACGTCACCGGAGGCGACCTTGGCCAGCGGGTTGACCTCGACGAGGAGGGCGTCCTCCTCGATGAAGGTCTTCCACAGGGTGACCAGGACGTTCTCGACCTTGTCGGCGACCTCGGCCGGGAAGTTCGCGGCCTGGACGATCTGGCGGGCGACCTCGGGGGTCACACCCACGTTGGCGTCGATCGGCGTCTTGGCGACGGCCTCGGGGCGGGTCTCCGCCACCTCCTCGATCTCCATGCCGCCCTCGACGGACGCGATGGAGAGGAAGGTGCGGTTGGCGCGGTCCAGGAGGAAGGAGACGTAGTACTCCTCCACGATCTCCGGGGCCGTCTCGGCGATCATCACCTTGTGGACCGTGTGGCCCTTGATGTCCATGCCGAGGATGTTGGTCGCGTGCTCCACGGCCTCGTCGGCGGAGGCGGCGAGCTTGACGCCACCCGCCTTGCCACGGCCGCCGACCTTCACCTGGGCCTTGACGACGGACTTGCCACCGAGGCGCTCGGTGGCTGCGCGGGCCGCCTCAGGCGTGTCGATGACTTCACCGGCCAGCACCGGTACATCGTGCTTGGCGAAGAGGTCCCTCGCCTGGTACTCGAACAGGTCCACGCGCTTCCGTCCCTATCAGTGATCTCGCGGTTCGTTGTCTGCGTGGGCGTGCCGCGAGGGCAACGTGACGTCTTCCGTCTGTCAGTCACAAGGGAGGCGCACACGGTGTCCGAGCGCGCGGCATGTCCGTCTCGCAGGTTATCTCTGCTTGCGGGAGGCCTCTAAATCGCGGGTCACACCTGAGCGGTGATACCTGTCACATGATGCCGGGATCACTGGCACCGCGTGCCGCGAAGGAGGGACCTCACCGGGCTGGGGTTGACCCGGTGAGGTCCCTTGAACAGCCTCGGAGGGAGGCTGCGGGGCGGCTGGTCCCCACCCCAATGGGGACCCTCCCGCCCCGTCCGCGAGGTTTCGGCCGGACAGACCGACGGCTTTCGGCCGTCCGGGACCTGCCCCTCACGGAGTCGGTGGCAAGTCGTCCGCGATGGGCGGACTCGGCGGACTGAGCGGACTCGGCGGACTCAGACGCGGTAGGGGCTGCCGTACGGCGAGCCGTCCAGGTTCCGCGCGTAACCCGGGGTGAGCGAGTCCACGTATGCCGGGGTGATCGAGTCCGCGACGCCCTCCGCACCGGTGACTGCGTGGCCGGCGAGCGGGCCGGCGGTGTCCTGGACGGTCCCGGTCAGGTCTCCGGCGAAGGGCACGGCCTGGCCCACGACCCCGTGCGCGAACGGACCGGCCTCGCCGGTGACGCCGTACGCGAAGGGCGTGACGTCGCCGGTGACGCCGTACGCCAGCGTCGTGGTGCTGTCGACGACGGGCCGCGCCGTCTCCCCGACCGTCTCGACGACCGTGTCGACCACGGGCTGGACCGCGCCGGTGACCCCGTGCGCGAACGGCGGCACCTGGCCCGTCACGCCGTACGCCAGATCGGTCGCGTGCCCGGCCACGCCGTGCGCGAACGGCGACACCTCGCCGACGACGCCCTCGGCGAAGGGCCCGACCTCCTGCGTGACGCCGTACGCCAGCCCGCCCGCGTCCGCGCCGGCCTGCCCCGCGACCGGGACCACGCCGTGCACGACGGTGTTCGCGACGGGCGGCAGAACGGCGCCCGCGGTGTCGCCGGCGACCTGGCCGACCAGACCGGTGGCGTACGGCGGGACGTCCGTGACGACGCCGTCCACGACCGGCTGGACGCCCGCGACGGCGCCGGAGGCGTACGCGGGTACGTCCGCGGCGGCGCCGTGCGCGGCCTGCCACGCCTGGGCGAGAGCACCGCCCGCGACCGGCTGCACGCCCTCGACGACGCCGCCCGCGACGGGCCGGACGTCGGCGACGACCCCGTAGGCCAGCGCGGTGGCCGCGTCGACCGTGTGGCCCGCGGTGCGCTCGGCACCGGCGACGGCACCGCCCGCGACCGGCGTCACACCGTTCACCGTGCCGGTGACGACCGGAGTCACCCCGTTCACCGTGTGACCGACAACCGGCCCGACGCCTGCGACGGCCTGCCCGGCGGCCGGCACCACACCCGCCACCGCCTGGCCTGCGACCGGCAGAACCCCGTCCACGGCGGAGATCGCCACCGGCGGCACCACCGCGGCCGACGTCTCGTCGACGACCGGGGTGACCGTGCCGGGCACGCTCGACACCGTGCCGACGACCTGCTGCCGCACGGCGCCGACCCGGCCCGTGACATGGCTCGGCACGGCGGACACGGTGGCCTCGGCGGCGCCCTCGACAGTGCCCGCCGCGCTGTGGGCGGTGGCGAGCGCGTCGACGGCCCGGCCGTCGACGCCGGTGACCGTGGTCCGCGCGGCCCCGGTAGCATCCGCCGCGATACGGCCGGCACCCGCGACCGCGTGCCGCGCCTTCGTCCGTACGACGCCGTCGACGCCCTGCGCCTGGGAACGGGCCGCCGACTGCGCGCCCTGCAGCTTGGTCTGGGCGGCGGCCAGCGCCTGCTCCACCTCGGGCGCGAAGGCGGAGAGGGGGCCGAAGAGGTAGTCGATGCCGTGCCGGGAGGTGGTGTCGGCGCCGGAGAGGGCAGCGGCCTTGACGGCGGTCACGGTGTCTTGGGCCGCGGTGGAGGCGGCGGCGGCCTCGGCCTGCGCGGCGCGGGCGGCCCTGGCTCCCTGGATGGCGGCGGCGCCCTTCACCTTGGCGGCCTGCGGGACCGTGACCTTCGCGTCGACGTAGCGGCGGGCCTGGTCGGCGGCGGCCGCGGGGGTCGTCTTCGCGGCGGTGCCGCTGACCTTGGTGTGAGTGGCGGTGGCCGTGGTGCCGGCGACCGTGGCCCCACTGCCGTCGGTGACTCCGGTGACGGTGTCCTGTACGTCGGAGACGACGCCGTGGACCGTGCCGGTCACGGCACCGGTGACGCCGGTGACGCCGGTGACGCCGGTGAGGGTTTGGGTGGCCGTGTCGGTGGCTGTGTCGGTGGTCGCGTCCGTGGTCGCGTCCGTGGTCGACAGGGAGGTCGCGGGCAGTTCGTCCGCGCTGGCGACGGCGGAGCCGAGCGCCCACGCGCCACTGACACCGGCGGCTATCACGATGGAACGGCGGATGTTCTTGTTCATGGCGTGCTTCAGATCCTTAGATCCTCAGGAGTCCGGCGCTCCTCGACGGGAGCTGCGGGACTTGGGAAGGCATGGGGACATTCCGAGGCTTCCGTCCGGAGTTCGGAGTTCGGGTTCCGAAGGGGGATCCGGACGGGCGGGCAGACCTGTTTCCGCCCCCGCGCGTCAGGTCTGCGAGGGGAGGAGAGGGCCGTGCCTAGGCGGGGGAGACCGGAATGTCGCGGTGCCTGTCCCGGAGGCCGTCCGCGTCGACACCAGCGGCGGCGCCGGGCACGAGCCTCAGCGGCGCCCGGTGGTCGACGGTGACGGCGTGCGGGTCGCCGCCGTGCCGTGACGAATTGTTGTCCAGACCCGACTTACCGCCCAGCGCACCGCCCGGGTACTGGGTGGGCGGGTGCTCGGGGACGTATCCGGAGCGCTCGGCCCGGTGCGCGGGCGTGTGCCCCACGGCATGGGTCCACGTACCACCGACGACGTACCGGGGTCCGTAGGCGAGGGGCGTCCCCGTGTCGGAACGTCCGTCGACGGTCCGTCCGCCCCTGTCGCCCGCCGCCGACGGCGGTGTCTCCGGTGCCGACGGCGAGCTCGGCCGGGGAACGGGCGTGACCTGGATCGGCAGCGTGGGCACGGGGAGCGTCGGCAGACCGGGGAGTTCCGGAAGACCGGGCAGAGTCGGTACGGAGGGCGCGGACGGCACCGTCGGCTCGAACGGCACGGTCGGGAAACCCGGCAGGTTCGGGAGCTTCGGCAGGCTGGGTGTGTCCGGCAGACCTGGCAACACCGGCAGCCCCGGGGAGGACGAGCCGGGCACGCTGACGGGCAGCGAGGGAAGCTTCGCCGTGACGTCGGCGAGCGGCTCGGGAACGGTGGACTTCGGAACCGTGGACTTCGGAACCGTGGACTTCGGAACCGTGGACTTCGGAACCGTGGGCTCGGGAACCGTGGACTTCGGAACCGTGGGCTCGGGAACCGTGGACTTCGGAACCGTGGGCTCGGGGACGACCGGCTCGGCCGTCACGGCCTGCGCCTCCACGCCTGCGTCCGTCTCCGGCTCCGCTTTCACCGCTGCCGGGGTGTGCGCCACCCGCGCGACCACCCCGCTCACCGCGGTGACCGGAGCCGATCCCATCCCGTCCGCCGCCTGCGCCTGCCCCCCGCAGAGGACCCCGAGCGCGAACAACCCGCCCACCAGCAGCGCCACTCGCAGCGCACGCCGCCCGGCCGCCGTACGCGTCACGCGCAGAGCGGCACCTGAAAGGGCGGCAGGCAGGATCAAGTCGGGGACGGTCCCTCCGTGCTACGACAACCAAGCGGAACGCCTCGCACCGCTGATGGGCGTTGATCCTTGCACGGGACGCCCGAGGTCGCGCAAGCCCTCCGTTACCGATGGGCAGTCATGTCCGTTTTGCTGGGCCAAGTCCACGTCAATGGGTCGACAAATCGCCCCACTTCCGGTGCCGTCACACGGTCTCCGGTATCGGCAGCGGCCGCTTCTCGATCGCCGCCGCCATCACCTCCGGGAACAGGTCGGGCGTACAGGCGAAGGCCGGTGCTCCCAGCGCGGCGAGCGCTGCCGCGTGCTCCCGGTCGTAGGCGGGCGCCCCCTCGTCGGACAGCGCGAGCAGTGTCACGAACTGCACTCCCGACGCCTTCATCGCCGCGACCCGCTTGAGCATCTCCTGCCGTATGCCCCCCTCGTAGAGGTCGCTGATCAGCACGACCACCGTGTCCGCGGGCCGGGTGATCTGCGACTGGCAGTACGCGAGCGCCCGGTTGATGTCCGTACCGCCGCCGAGCTGTGTGCCGAACAGGACGTCGACCGGGTCGTCGAGCTGGTCGGTGAGGTCGACGACCGCGGTGTCGAAGACGACCAGCCGTGTGTTGATCGACCGCATCGACGCCAGTACCGCCCCGAACACCGACGCGTACACGACCGATGCCGCCATCGACCCCGACTGGTCGATGCAGAGGACGACTTCCTTCTTCACCGCCTGTGACGCCCGCCCGTACCCGATGAGCCGCTCCGGCACGATCGTTCCGTACTCCGGCAGGTAGTGCTTGAGGTTGGCCGCGATGGTCCGGTTCCAGTCGATGTCGTGGTGGCGCGGCCGGTTGATACGGGCGCTGCGGTCGAGCGCGCCCGTCAGCGTGGCCCGCGTACGGGTGGCGAGCCGCTTCTCCAAGTCCTCGACGACCTTGCGGACGACGGCCCGTGCCGTCTCCTTCGTCGTCTCCGGCATCGCCTTGTTGAGCGAGAGCAGCGTGCCGACGAGGTGCACGTCCGCCTCGACCGCCTCCAGCATCTCCGGCTCCAGGAGCAGCGTGGACAGCCCGAGCCGGTCGATGGCGTCGCGCTGCATGACCTGGACGACGGAGGACGGGAAGTACGTCCGGATGTCCCCCAGCCAGCGCGCCACGGACGGTGCCGACGCCCCGAGCCCCGCCGAACGGTCCCGCCCCGCCCGCCCGTTCTCCGCCTTCCCGTAGAGCGCGGCCAATGCCCCGTCCATCGCGGCGTCCTGCTCGGAGAGCGCGCACCCGGTCCCGTCGGCCGCGTCGCCCCCGAGGACGAGCCGCCACCGCCTCAGCCGCTCCCGCGCCGGGTCGACCACGCCGCCCGCCGCCTGCGACTCCGCCGCCGTTCGCGGTCCGGCCGGTCCGGTCGTCTTCCGCGGTCCCGTCGTCATCGGCGCGCCCCCGTACGACGTCGCTCCCAGAGCGGGATCACCGGCACGGTCGTCGTCGGGCGGTGGTCCGGGTGCGGCCCGCGTCCGCCCTTCGCCGCGTCCATCACCTCGCCCCTCCCCCTCGGTCCACTCAGGCAGTCGGTCGTCATCGCGCCACCCCCACAAGGTCGTTGTCCGTGTCCGGTTCCACTCCGCCCTGCCCCAGCCCCAGCAGCAGCCGCACAACCGGCACCACCGCGTCCGCGCGTGCGCCGTCGAGGTCGGCTGCGAAGCCGGGTATGCCGGATCCCGTCGCCGCCGCGCTCCCCGGCTGCCCCGGCCCGCGTCGGACCAGTTCGCCGAGTGTCCGGCGCACGCCCGCCTCGTACGCCGAGAACGTGCGCCGCAGCAAGGGCAGTACGTCGGTGAACGCCTCCGCCGGCACACCGGTCAGCCAGGCGTCGACCAGTCCGAGCAGTCGTTCGTCGTGCACGAGCAGCATCCCCCCGCCCGAGCCGCCGCCGACGAAGCCCTCGATCCACGCGGCCGCGTCGGCCGGCGGGGTCCCCGGCGACAGCACGAGCCCCATCAGCCGGGCCGCCTCGTCCCGCGCCAGCTCCCCGCCGTCCAGCAGCAGTCGCACGGCACGGCCCCGGATCACCCCGGTCACGGTGTCCCGCCGCGCCAGCACTCCGAGCACCGCGTGCCACCGCACGCGCAGGTCGCCGTGGGCCGGTGCGGCGACGTCGTCGAGCAGCCCCACCGATCCGTGCACCGCGTCGACGTGGCGGCGCATCTCGTCGGCCGCGTCCGTGTCGAGCGCGGCGCAGGCCGGGGGCAGGCCGACGAAGATCCGCTCGGCGAGTCCCGCGGCGACCTCCGTCAGGGCCGCCGTGTCCGTGCCGCGGACGTCGCCGTAGCGCAGGGAGCGGACCAGGGCGGGCAGGGCCTGGGCGAGATGGGCGACGTCGGCGTCGAGGGCGGCCCGGTCGGCGAGGATCCGCATCACCGTGGGGAGCGCGTCCGGCAGGTCGGCCAGCAGGCAACGCTCGGCGAGTGCGGTGACGTCGGCGAGGCCCCGCGCGGCGACCGCGTCGGACTCCGCCTTGGCGGTCGCGGCGCCGAGCACGGTCGTCCCCCACACCCCCGCCTCCGCGATCCGCACGGCCAGTTCCGGCTCCCACCGGAGCCGCCAGGTCTCCCGGAACGTGCCCGTGCTGCCGCGCGAGGCGGCCGGCTCGCCCCACGCCACGCCCAGCAGTCGCAGCCGGTGCAGCAGCCTGCTGCGCTCGGCGTCGGTGTCCTTGCGCAGGTCGAGCTCCAGCTCGCGCTCGGCCGCCTCCGGTTTGAGCCGCAGCCTGCGCTGGATCCGGTCGAGGTCCCGCTGCAGCGGCACCGCGGGCGCCGCCGCCGGCACCTCGCCGAGCACGTCCCCGACGACCAGCCGGTCGTGCACCAGCGCCAGCGGCACGTCCGAGCCGTCGCACATCACGGCCCGCACGGCATCCGTGGTCTCGCTCAGGCCGGCCAGCGGGCGGCCCCGCATCGTGGCGAGCGTCCCGGCCAGCCGCACCGCCTCGATGACGTGCGCCGAGGACACGAGCCGGTCCTCCTGCCGCAGCAGCCCCGCCACCTTGGTCAGCCAGCGCTCGACCGGACGGTCCGGCACCCGGAACAGATGCCCGTACCACCCGGGGGAGTCGATCCCCGCGCCGTATCCACTGCGCCGGGACAGCCTGCGGTACGTCCACGGCACCCACGTCATGTCCGTCTTGACCTTGGGCAGCCCCTTCAGCAGTGCCTTGTCCGCGCCGACGGTGGTCCTGTGCCGCAGCGCCGGCACGTGCCAGGCCCCGCACACCACCGCGACGCCGTCCCCGAACCGGCGCTGTGCGTCCCGCATCTGGAGCCGCATGTACGCCTCCCGCACGAGATCCCGGCCATGGCCCCCGCTGCCGTACGTCTCCCGTAGCGCCCCCATCGCCTCCTCGAGCGCGGTGAACGGCGCGAAGGGGTCCCCGTCGCCCGGCCCCCGGTGCTCGACGACGTCCTCCCACCAGCGCTCGGGATCGTCGTAACCGGCGGTCTCCGCGAGCACGGCGAGCGGGTCGACCCGGACGTCGGCCCCGCCGTTCGCAGCGGCGCTCTCCTCCTCGGGTTTGTCGCCCTCCTCGGGTTCGTCCCCTTGAGGTGGCTCCTCTTCTCCGTCCCTCCCCCACGCCAGCGTGTGCGTGGCCGGCAGGTCGATGAAGTGGGCCGGCACCTCGTGCTCCACGGCCCAGCGGATCGCGACCCACTCGGGGGAGAACTCGGCGAGCGGCCAGAACGCCGAGCGGCCGGGCTCGTCCACCGCGTGGGCGAGGAGCGCGACCGGCGGTCGCATGTCCTCGTCCGCGGCGAGCGGGATCAGCGCGTCGGCCTCGGGCGGACCTTCGATCAGCACAACCCGCGGCCGGGCCGCGTCCAGCGCCGCCCGCACGGCCCGCGCGGATCCCGGTCCGTGATGCCGCACCCCGAGCAGCAGCGGCCCCTCCCCGGGCCACGCACGCCCGCCCTCCTCAGCTCCCGCCACCATGCCCCCCTCGCCTCCGCGACCGCCCCACATCGTCACCGACCAGCCCCACGGGCTCCGGGTACGACCGCCCACCCGCCCACAGTCCGCACGTCAACGGACCCGCTCCGGCCAGCCCGAACCCAACTCCCGCACACGGCTGGCCAGTCCGGAGGCCTGGGCGTCGACCATGCGGGCCGCCGTCTCCTCCCACAGCCCGTACCCCGCCTGCTCCGTGCCCGTCAGGCCGCCGCGCGACAGGTCCGCCAGCCGCTGTTCCAGCACCGGACCCACCCCGCCGCCCGCCCGCAGCCCTCCCACCGCCACTCACGCGCTCACCTCCCGGCAGGCGCGGTAGAAGTCCGTCCAGCCGTCGCGTTCGCGGACGACCGCCTCCAGGTACTCCTGCCAGACGACCTTGTCGGACGCGGGGTCGCGGACGACGGCGCCGAGGATGCCCGCGGCGACATCACCGGCCCGCAGGACGCCGTCGCCGAAGTGGGCCGCGAGCGCGAGGCCGTTGGTGACGACGGAGATGGCCTCGGCCGTCGAGAGCGTGCCGCTGGGCGACTTGAGCTTGGTCCGGCCGTCGGACGTGACGCCGTCACGCAGTTCCCGGAAGACGGTCACGACGCGGCGGATCTCGTCGATGCCGTCGGGCGCGGACGGCAGGTCGAGCGAGCGGCCGAGCTGGTCGACGCGCCGCGAGACGATGTCGACCTCGGCCTCGACGCTCTCCGGCAGCGGCAGCACCACCGTGTTGAAGCGGCGGCGCAGGGCACTGGACAGGTCGTTGACCCCGCGGTCGCGGTCGTTGGCCGTCGCGATCAGGTTGAAGCCGCGGACCGCCTGCACCTCCTGGCCCAGTTCCGGTATCGGCAGCGTCTTCTCCGACAGGATCGTGATGAGCGTGTCCTGCACGTCGGCCGGGATGCGGGTCAACTCCTCGACCCGGGCCGTCATCCCCTCGGCCATCGCCCGCATGACCGGGCTGGGCACCAGGGCGTCCCGGCTCGGGCCGTGCGCGAGCAGCTGGGCGTAGTTCCAGCCGTACCGGATGGCTTCCTCCGGGGTGCCGGCCGTGCCCTGGACGAGCAGGGTGGAATCGCCGCTGACCGCCGCCGCCAGGTGCTCGGAGACCCAGGTCTTCGCGGTGCCGGGCACGCCGAGCAGGAGCAGGGCGCGATCGGTGGCGAGGGTGGTGACGGCGACCTCGACGATGCGGCGCGGGCCGACGTACTTCGGCGTGATCACCGTGCCGTCGGGCAGGGTGCCGCCGAGGAGATAGGTGGCGACGGCCCACGGCGACAGCTTCCAGCGGGCCGGGCGCGGACGGTCGTCCTGTGCGGCGAGCACGGCGAGTTCCTGCGCGAAGGCGTCCTCGGCATGCGGCCGCAACGCCTCGCTCGGCTCCTGCTCCCGCACGGGTGCGGACATAGGTTCTGCAGACACAGACATGGCTGAGTCCCCCTCCAGCTCGGCCGGTTCGGATCTGGTGTCCACCGTGCACCACACCACTGACAATGCGATCTGACCTGCACAAACGCTCTCGCGGGGCCGATTGTCAGTGGGGGGATCTACCTTCGATGACATGACTCAGCAGGGGGTGCGCTGGAGCGCGGACCAGGTGCTGTCACTGGCGCCTGACGCCTCGTCACGCAAAGCGGGCAGCAAACTCGGCGCGGCCGGTCCGTGGTCCGAGGCGGGCAGTTGTGGGGAGGGGACGGTGTGGGGGCTGTGCCAGGGCAGTGGCGGCAAGCCGTATCAGACGGTCGTGGACATCGCGGACGCGTCCGGTCCGGCGTACAAGTGCAGTTGTCCGAGCCGCAAGTTCCCGTGCAAGCACGCGCTCGGGCTGCTGCTGCTCTGGGCGGCAGGGGACGGCGCGGTGCCGCCGGGGCAGCCGCCGGAGTGGGCCGGGCAGTGGATAGAGGGGAGAAGGAAGCGCGCGCAGGAGAAACAGTCGGCCGGCGGGGCCGGGGCCGCGTCCGGCTCGAGTGATCCGGAGGCGGCGCGACGCCGGGCGGAGCGCCGGGCCGAGCGGATCACCGCGGGGGCGACGGAGCTGGAACAGCGGCTGGCGGACCTGTTGCGCGGCGGCCTGGCGGGCGCGGAGCAGGCGGGGTACGGGCTGTGGGAGGAGACGGCGGCCCGCATGGTCGACGCCCAGGCCTCCGGACTGGCCGCCCGTGTGCGGGAGTTGGGTTCGATCCCGTCGTCCGGGCCGGGCTGGCCGGTGCGGCTGCTGGAGGAGTGCGCCCTCCTCCATCTCCTCGACCAGGGCTGGCTGCGGCGGGAGGGACTGCCCGAGGGCCTCGCGGCGACGGTCCGTTCCCGGATCGGCCTGGCCGGTTCGACGGACGGCCCGCCGCTGCGGGACCGCTGGCTGGTCCTCGCGCAGTACGACACGGCCGACGCCCGGCTGACGACCCGCCGGATATGGCTGTACGGCGCCGAGTCCGGTCGTACGGCGCTGCTCCTCTCCTATGGTGCCGCCGGCCGCGCACCGGAGCTGGCACTGCCGGTGGGGCTGGTCCTGGACGCGGAGGTGTCGGCGTATCCGGGTGCCGGGCAGTCACGGGTGACTCTGGGCGAGCAGTTCGCCCCGCCCGCGCCGGCCGCGCTACGACCGCCGGGGCTGACCCCGGCCGAGGCGGCCGCCCGCTACGGCGAGGCGCTGCGGGACGACCCGTGGCTGGATTCCGTTCCGGTGACGCTGGAGCGGGTCGTGCCCACCCCGGACGGCGACTCCTGGCAACTGGCCGACTCCGACGGGGAGACGGCGCTGCCGCTGACGCCCTCCGCGCGGTCCCGGCCGGGTCTGTGGCGGCTCGTGTCCCTGTCGGGCGGCGCCCCGGTCACCGTGTTCGGCGAGTGCGGCCACCGCGGCTTCACTCCGCTGACGGCCTGGCCGGAGGGTGCGGGCGAGGCGGTGTCCCTGTGCTGAACCGACCCGTGCGGGGACCCGCGCCCCAAACCGACGAGCCACCCCACCCGCCCACCAACCCACCCACTTCCACTCGATCCACGCATGTGTCCGGCTTCACGGGACACCCGAACCCAGTGACCCTTCAACCACTCCCGGGCACCACACGGAGAGGAACGGTACGGAACCCATGACCAGGACTTCCGCTCCTGTGGACGCGCCCACCCCGGGCGCCTGGGAGGAACTCGTCACAGCGGCCCTGCTCGGGACCGAGCGTCGTACGCCACCCGGCTGCCCGCCCGGCCCGGAAGCCCCGCTGGCGCTGCTGGACGCGGCGGCCGTGGAGACCGTACGACGACGGGCCGGCCTGCGACCCGGGCGAGCGGCTCGGCTGCCGGACCCGTTGGCGGAGGACCCGCGCCCACCCTTGCCCTCCGCGGCGGCCCGCAGACTGGCCATGCTGCTGGCCGACCGCCCCGGCGCGGGCGGCGGTGGCCGCCGGGGTACGGCGCCGGACCTCATGGAACTGCTGCCGCAATGGCTCACCACGGCGAACTCCCGGGGCTACGCGCCTCCCCCCGAACTGCTGCCCGCGCTCCTGGACGCGGCAAGGGGGCGTACGGACCTGCGGCCGGCGGCGCTGACGTTCGCCGGACCGCGCGCGGTGTGGCTCGCCCGGCTGAACCCCGACTGGCGGTTCGCCCTGCGCGCGACACCGGGCGGGGGCACGACCCTGCCCCTCCTGGAGGACACCGGGAAGGTCCGGCAGCTGTGGCAGGAAGGCCTGTTCGCGGAACGGGTCGCCCTGCTGAGCGCGCTCCGCTCCCGTGAGCCGGCCGCCGCGCGCGACCTGCTCGCCACGACCTGGACGACGGAACGGGCCGAGGACCGGCTGATGTTCCTCGACTCCCTGCGCACGGGCCTGGCCGCGGACGACGAGCCCTTCCTTGAGCAGGCGCTGACCGACCGCAGCCGCAACGTACGGGCGACGGCCGCGGAGCTGCTGTCGGCGCTGCCCGGCTCGGCGCTCGCCGGACGGATGGCGGTGCGGGCCGGGGCGTGCGCGGCCGTCGACCACACCGTGGACACACCGACCCTCGCGATAGAGGCGCCGCACGAGTGCGACCCGGGCATGGAGAGCGACGGCGTCGTGCCCAAGCCTCCCGCGGGGCGGGGAGAACGGTCGTGGTGGTTCGGCCAGTTGGTGGAGGCGGCGCCGCTCGGCACCTGGCCGGGACGGCTCGGCGGGCGTACGCCCCAGGAGATCGTGGCTCTGCCGGTGGCGGACGACTGGCAGGCCGAACTGCACGCCGCGTGGTGCCGGGCGGCGGTGCGGCAGCGGGACGCGGCATGGGCGCGGGCGCTCCTGGGGGCACCCGCGGCACCCGAGGCCGGAGGTCCCGGGGCGGTGTCCCTGGCCGAGCGGGCCAAACTGCTCGGCACGCTGGACGCCGCCGAACGGGCCGACTGGGTGGCCGGGTTCATCTCGGCCCACGGGCTGTCCGAGGCGTTCCAGCTGCTCGGAGTGTGTGCGGTGCCGTGGGCCGCGCCGCTCGGCCGGGCTGTGGTCGACGCGCTCAACATCGCACGGGACGCGGGGAGTTACCCATGGAGTTTCAGCGGAGTGATGGGCCTGGCGGAACGCTGCCTCGACCCCTCGGAGGCGAGCACTCTCGACGGGCTGATGGCGGTGCCCGACGAGCCGGAGGACGCGAGTCCCGGGGCCGGGGGGTACTGGGCGGAGGCGTTCCAGCGTCTGGTGACCACCCTGCGGTTGCGGGCGGCGATGCAGGAGGAACTGGGCGCGGCACGACCCCTCAGCCCGTCCGCCGAGTCCACGGAGTCCGCCGACTCCGCCGACTGAGGACGGGGGCGTTCAGGCCGAACGGGGGCTCGGGTGCCGCACCCCCGGACGACGGCCGCCGGACAACGACCCGAGTCAACGGCCATGGGGCGGCGCCTCCCGACCGCATCCCCGGGGCAACGGTCCCGGACGACAGCCACAGGACAGCGCCTCCGGACTGCAGCCGCGGGGCGACGTCGCCAGACCGCACTCGCGGAGCAGTGCCTCCGGACGACGACTGCCGGGCAACACCCCCGGACGACGGCCGCCGGGCAACACTCCCAGCCAACGGTCATGCGCCGGCGCTCTCAGCCCTCGCCGTCCGGCCCGACCCGCTGACAACGGCCCCCCGACTGCACCCCGAGGCAACAGTCGCCTGTCGGCGCCCCCGGACCCCGGCCGCCCGGCCCCGCGCACGCAGGACGACGGCCTACGCCCCCGCCGGCTGCCTCACATTCGCGCGCACCCAGTCCACGATCGACTGTGTCGTGGCTCCCGGGGTGAAGATCTCCGCGACACCCTGCTCCTTCAGCGGGGCGATGTCCGCCTCGGGGATGATGCCGCCGCCGAAGACCAGGATGTCCTCTGCGTCCCGCTCCCTGAGCAGCTTGATCACGGCCGCGAAGAGCGTGTTGTGTGCCCCGGACAGGATGGACAACCCGATCGCGTCGGCGTCCTCCTGGATCGCGGTGTCGACGATCTGCTCGGGCGTCTGGTGGAGGCCGGTGTAGATGACCTCCATACCGGCGTCGCGCAGCGCCCGCGCGATCACCTTGGCCCCGCGATCGTGGCCGTCGAGCCCCGGCTTGGCCACCACCACGCGGATCGGACCGGCTGCCACACCCATCACTGCCTCCATGAAGCGACTGCGTCCATCTGTACCGGATCCATCTGTACCGAATCCATCTGGTTCGAATCTCTCTGTGCCGACAAGTACCGACGTACCCATACCGGCCGGGAAAGTGAACGAACGTTATCTCCAGCATCCCGCAACCGGCAGTTTCGCGGTGGATACCGAGGGGGAAATCACATGATGGGACACGTTCGGGAGCCGCAACGAGGTCGCCTCACCGCCGCGCTGCCGGCCGCGCGCCGCGGCGGTGAGGCGTATCGACGAGGGCACGCAGGGCGGGTAAGGCACGACAAAAGGGGAACCCGGCGCCAGACGGGCAGGGAGCCTCACGTCGTCGCCCCCACCCGCCCTGAGCATCCTCTGTGGAAAACCTTTGCCACGCCTCCCCAGGAGGGCATACGGGGGACAGAGCCGTCCTCCCGTGTGCCGACAGGAGGTCGGCCATGAAGGTCACCGGGGCAGCATTTCCCCTTCTTCCGCTCTGCCGGCGTCTGCTGCCGGGCAGACTGGCGGGAATCTCCCTGGACCTCCTGAAGGCGACCGCCCTGGAGCTCACGATCCTCGCGGGCCACCTCCTCCTCTACCCCTCCGGCATCACCCAGGAACGCCGCTCCCCGGTGCCCCCGATCCCGGCCCCGGAGGACAGCGCGACCCAGCTGCCCCAGGAGGCCAAGCCCCCGGTCGTGCTGCTGCACGGGTTCATCGACAACCGCTCGGTGTTCGTCCTGCTGCGCCGCAGTCTCGCCCAGCACGGCAGGCAGCAGATCGAGTCGCTCAACTACTCGCCGCTGACCTGCGACATCCGCACCGCGGCAGCACTGCTAGGCCGGCACATAGAGGAGATCTGCGAGCGCACGGGCAGTCGGCAGGTCGATGTCGTCGGGCACAGCCTGGGCGGGCTGATAGCGCGGTACTACGTGCAGCGCCTCGGCGGTGACCTTCGTGTCCGCACGCTCGTGACGCTCGGCACCCCGCACTCCGGCACCCGGGTGGCTCCGCTGGCGAACGCGCACCCGATCGTGCGCCAGATGCGCCCCGGCTCGGAGCTGATCGAGGAGCTGACCCTCCCGGCGCCCGGCTGCCGTACGCACTTCGTGAGCTTCTGGAGCGATCTGGACCACCTGATGGACCCGCTGGAGACCGCCTGCGTCGAGCACCCCGACCTGATCGCGGAGAACGTCAGGGTGAGCGGCGTCGGTCACCTCGCCCTGCCCGTGCACCCCGCCGTCGCGGCCGGCATACGGCGGGTTCTCGACACGGCGCGCCCGGGAGAGGAGACCGCCGCGCGCTCCGGCGGACTGACGGTGGCGTAAACCGGCGCACTGCGGCCTGGGACAGCAGGAGAAAAAAGGCCACCCGACAGCGTTACGCCAGCTGCCCGACGGCGGTCCGGCATCGATCCGACGCCGCTCCGACGCCATTCCGACACCGCTCCAACTTCGAACAATCTTCGAACACAGGGCCAAACCCTCGCCCGCAGTCCCCCGAAACACGGCCGAATGCCCGTTTCCTGCGCGAGCGAAACCTGACGAAGATTGTCGTGCCCGCGTACCGCCGGGTACAGTCGCCGCACTGCTCTGGCAGCCCCTGTTGTCGAGGCGAAAGAGAAGTTGGTGAACGACCGTCACCCGTCGGGGAGCACGACCACCCCGGCTCCGGCTTCCGACGCCGCCTCCGCGCACTACGCGTCGTACGGCACCCAGGAAGCCCAGTACGGCGACTTCACCACGTCCGGCGGCTATGACGCCACAGGTTTTGACGCCACCGGCTTCGACACCACCGGTTTCGACTCCGGCGCCCACGCGACGACCGCGACGACGACCTTCGACTCGGACCCCCTCTTCGGCAGCCTTCCCGGCGACGTCACCGGCTCGTACGACACGCAGACCTGGTCGACCGGCGGTCACCAGACCCCGCACTACGACATGTACGCGGCCCAGCACCACGCCGCCTACGACACCGGCGCGTACGACACCACCGCCTGGACCGCCGGGCACCAGCACCTCTCCGCGATCCCGCCGCAGTCCACGGGCCACGACACGAGCGGCCAGTGGGACGCCAACGCCTGGCTCCAGCCCGACCACTGCGGCGGTCCGGCCGACCAGACCCAGCAGTGGGAATGGGGCACGCAGGCCTTCGACACCGGGGCGTACGACGCCACCCAGTGGAACTCCGACGGTGGCACCGGCACTTCCGGTACTTCGACATCCGAGCAGTACGAGCCGCCCGCAGAATCCTTCGACCAGCAGGCGACGGCGACGTTCGAGCACATCGAGCACCTCGAGTACGCCGAACACACAGTCGGCGACGGCGAGTTCACCGCTACCGGCGAGATGCCCGCGCAGACCGGGACGACCGCGTCGGGCTCGCCCCTCCTGGACGACCAGGAAGAGGTCGCCGCCGCCCCGGCGCCGGCGCCGTCGTCCCGCGCCGCCTCGCGTGGCGGGTCGCGTTCCCGTCGTCGTATGCCCGCCAAGCGGTCCGCGCTGCTGACGGTGGCCGTGCCCTCGGCGTGTGTGATGGGAGTGGCGGGAATCGCCGCCGCCTCGGTCGGCACGTTCAGCGCCGACGACCAGGACACGTCGACGAGCGCGGCGGACTCGCCGGACGCGACCGCCGTGAAGCCGTCCATGGCGAACAGCAAGCTGGACACCCAGTTGCGGACCCTCTCCGCCGAGGCGGACGCCTTCAGCGACCGGGTCAGCCGGACGCAGGAACGTATCGATCTCAAGGCGCAACAGGAAGCCGAGAAGAAGCGGGCGGCCGCGGAGGCGGCCCGCAAGGAACGGCTGCGGCCCAAGTACGCGCTGCCCGTCGCCCAGCGCGGGCTCAGCGCCTACTTCGGCCAGGCCGGCATCAACTGGATGTCCGTGCACACCGGCATCGACTTCCCGGTCTCCTACGGCACGACCGTGATGGCCGCGACCGACGGCACCGTACGGACGCAGTGGAACAGCGCGTACGGCAACATGTTGATCCTGACGGCGAAGGACGGCACGGAGACGTGGTACTGCCACCTCTCCACCTACCGGGTCTCCTCCGGTACGACCGTGAAGGCCGGCGACCCGATCGCGTACTCCGGCAACTCCGGCAACTCGACCGGCCCGCACCTGCACTTCGAGGTCCGGCCCGCCGGTGGCTCGGCGATCGACCCGCTGCCGTGGCTGCGCAGCCACGGGCTCGACCCGACATAGGACCGTGCCGTAGGACCGCTAGGTAGGACCGTGACGCAGGACCGGCGCCCTGCCCGCCCCGGCCCCGCCGCCCGCCTCCTGGCCTCCTCGCCTACAGCTTCTCCACCGGCGCGTACCGCAGCAGCAGCCGCTTCGGCTTCTCGTCGCCGAAGTCGATCGTCGCCTCGGCGTTGCCGCCCGTCCCCTTCACTCCCACGACCGTCCCGAGCCCGAACTGGTCGTGCGTGACCCGGTCCCCGACGGCCAGCGCGACCACCGGCTTCTCCGAGGTCCGGCGGGTGGCGAACCCGGACGCGCCCGAGGCAGCCGAGCGGGAGCGGGACGACGACAGCGAGGCCGCCACGCCGGACACCGGTCCGGAGGCCACCGGACCCGCGGAACCCGTCCGCTTCCAGTCCACGTGCTGCGGCGGGATCTCCTCCAGGAAGCGGGACGGCGGGTTGTACGAGGGCTGTCCCCACGCGCTGCGCATCGACGACCTTGTCAGATACAGCCGTTCCCGCGCGCGGGTGATGCCGACGTACGCCAGGCGCCGCTCCTCCTCCAGCTCCTTGGTCTGGCCGAGGGCGCGCATGTGCGGGAACACGCCGTCCTCCATGCCGGTGAGGAACACGACCGGGAACTCGAGGCCCTTGGCGGTGTGCAGGGTCATCAGGGTGATGACTCCGGAGCCGTCCTCCTCCTCGTCGGGGATCTGGTCGGAGTCGGCGACCAGGGCCACCCGCTCCAGGAAGTCGGAGAGCGACCCCGGCTCCTCGCCCTCGCCGGACTCCTGCTCGAACTCCAGGGCGACCGCGGCGAGTTCCTGGAGGTTCTCGATGCGGGTCTCGTCCTGCGGGTCGGTGGAGGCCTGCAACTCCGCGAGGTAGCCGGTGCGTTCGAGCACCGCCTCCAGGACGGTCGCCGGGCCCGCGCCGGACTCGACGATCGTACGGAGGTCCTCCATGAGCGTGTTGAACCGCTTCACGGCGTTGGTGGAGCGCGCGGCCATGCCGTACGCCTCGTCGACGCGCTTCAGCGCCTGCGGGAAGCTGATCTTCTCCCGCTGGGACAGGGCGTCGATCATCGCCTCGGCGCGATCGCCGATGCCCCGCTTGGGGACGTTGAGGATGCGGCGCAGCGGGACCGAGTCCTCCGGGTTGGCGAGGACCCGCAGGTAGGCCAGGACGTCCCGGACCTCCTTGCGCTCGTAGAAGCGGACGCCGCCGACGACCTTGTAGGGCAGGCCGACGCGGATGAAGACCTCTTCGAAGACACGGGACTGGGCGTTCGTCCGGTAGAAGACGGCGACGTCCCCGGCCTTCGCGTCGCCCGCGTCGGTGAGGCGGTCTATCTCGTCGGCGACGAACTGCGCCTCGTCGTGCTCGGTGTCGGCGACATAGCCGGTGATGCGCGCGCCCGCGCCCGCGTTGGTCCACAGGTTCTTGGGGCGGCGGGACTCGTTGCGCTCGATGACCGCGTTGGCGGCGGACAGGATCGTCTGTGTGGAGCGGTAGTTCTGCTCCAGCAGGATCGTCGTCGCGTCCGGGTAGTCCTCCTCGAACTGGAGGATGTTGCGGATCGTCGCGCCGCGGAAGGCGTAGATCGACTGGTCGGCGTCGCCCACCACGCACAGTTCGGCGGGCTGGAGGTCGTACTCGCCGGGCGGTACGTCGACGGGGTGCTCGGCGGTGCCGACGAGTTCGCGGACGAGGGCGTACTGGGCGTGGTTGGTGTCCTGGTACTCGTCGACCAGCACGTGCCGGAAGCGGCGGCGGTAGTGCTCGGCCACGTCCGGGAAGGCGCGGAGCAGATTGACCGTCGTCATGATCAGGTCGTCGAAGTCGAGGGCGTTCGCCTCGCGCAGCCGCGACTGGTACATCGCGTAGGCCTGGGCGAGGGTCTTCTCGAACCCGTCGGTGGCCTGGGCGGCGAAGTCCTCCTCGTCGATCAGCTCGTTCTTCAGGTTGCTGATCTTGGCGCTGAAGGACTTCGGGGGGTAGCGCTTGGGGTCGAGGTCCAGGTCGCGGCAGACCAGGGCCATCAGACGCTTGGAGTCGGCGGCGTCGTAGATCGAGAAGGAGGACGTGAAGCCGAGCTTCTTGCTCTCCCTCCGAAGGATCCGTACGCACGCGCTGTGGAACGTCATCACCCACATCGCGTGGGCGCGCGGGCCGACGAGCTGCTCGACGCGCTCCTTCATCTCGCCCGCGGCCTTGTTGGTGAAGGTGATAGCGAGGATCTGGCCGGGGTGCACGTTCCGCTCGCCCAGCAGGTGCGCGATGCGGTGGGTGAGCACGCGGGTCTTGCCGGAGCCGGCGCCGGCCACGATGAGCAGCGGGGTGCCGTGGTGCACGACGGCGGCACGCTGGTTCTCGTTCAGCCCCTCCAGCAGCGCTGCCGGGTCCACCGCCGGGCGCGGCGCGCCGTCACGGTAGTACGGGTCCCGGTCCGGCGGCACGTCGAACTTCCCGCCGAACAGATCGTCCGGCACGGGCTCCGGTACGTGATCGTCCTCGGGCGGCGGCGGGGGTTCCTCCTCGTGCCCACGAGGGGCCTGGAGGTTCGCCAGGAAGCTGTCATCAAAGAGGCTGCTCATCGCTCTCCGAGTCTAGAACGCCCCACTGACACCCCACCGCCGCCCCGAGAACTCCGCCGGAAATAAGAGTTCTGCCGCGAAAACGCGGGGCTCTCAGGAGCGGGTTCTTCGGAACCCGAGGACCTTCCAGACCTGCCCGCCCGGTGTCTTCCTCCCCTCCTGGAGCACGCCACCACGTTCCGCAACCGAGCCATCACACAATCGAGTCACATTCGAACGCCTGCCCCTCTCCCTCGAGCAGCCACCGACCTCTCCGGCCCCCTCGAAACCGGACTGCGGCCAACTCGAAGCCAGTCCCGAAGCGGGCAGATAGCGTCATTCCGGCGAAAATACACACAACCTTGTGCGAATCATTCCGGATTGGCCACGCCGGGCGCCGTCCTGCCCCAAGGTCACGAAAATGTATCGGGCATATCGAACATCAACCTTCACAGGCGCCACACGCGTTGGCTACCGTGCCGCACAGGCCGTACGACCCCCACCGGCGAACGTCGCCGGGTCGCGCGGCCTCCGCCGAATCCACAGCGTCGCCCTGCGACCGGAACCGGGGACCCACCGACCTTGGGGTGAATCGGCCGACTCCCGTACGGGGAGAGGCCGTAGGGCAATCCTTCCGAAAAACCCGCCCGAACCCGACAGCTAACTCGGTAGGCGGAGCATCGGAAGGAGTCGCCTCCCTTGGCGTCGCACCGCAAGCCGCCTCCCGCAGGTACGCGCGCAGGCATCCGGACCCCCGCCCTGGCCACGGCGGCCCTCACCTCCGTCGCCCTGCTGTCCCAGACGGCCACCGCCGCCCCGGCCGACGACCGCCCGAGCCTCGAAGAGGTCGAGAAGAAGGTCGACGACCTGTACCGCCAGGCGGAGTCGGCGACCGACAACTACAACGCGGCCAAGGAGAAGACCACGACGCAGCGGGGCCGCGTCGACGCCCTCCTGAACGACGTCGCCCAGCGCACCCAGAAGCTCAACGAGGCGAGGGAGGAACTGGGTTCCTTCGCCGCCGCCCAGTACCGCACCGGCGCCTCCGCCCCCGACACGGCGACGTTCCTGCTCGCGGACTCACCGCAGGACTACTTCGACCAGACCCAGCTCATGAGCCGGATGACCAACCGCCAGAAGGGCGCGGTCGACGACTACGTCACCGAGCAGTCGGCGACGATGAAGAAGCGTCAGGAGGCCACGGACAGCCTGCGGACGCTCACCAGGTCGCAGGACGATTTGAAGACGGCGAAGGCGACCGTCCAGAAGAAGCTCGCCGACGCGCGGAATCTCCTCTCGCAGCTGACCGCCGAAGAGAAGGCGCGGCTCGCGGCGATCGAGCAGAAGAAGCAGCAGGAGGCCGCGCGCGAGGCGGCGGAGCTGGCGCGGCAGCAGGCGGCGGAGCAGAAGGCGCAGGAGGAGGCGGCAGCGGCGGCGGCTCGGCAGCAGGAGCAGAACAGCTCCTCCGGCTCGGGCACGAGCACCGGATCCGGCACGGCCACGTCCGACTCCTCGTACGCCACCAAGGCGGCGAAGGCGCTCGCCTTCGCCCGCGCGCAGATCGGCAAGCCGTACGTCTGGGGCGCCACCGGCCCGGGCTCCTACGACTGCTCCGGCCTCACCCAGGCCGCCTGGAAGGCCGCCGGCGTCGACATCCCGCGCGTCACCTACGACCAGGTCAACGCCGGCACCACGGTCACCCTCGCCGCCGCCCAGCCCGGTGACCTGGTCTTCTTCTACGACGACATCAGCCACGTCGGCATGTACATCGGCAACGGCATGATGATCCACGCCCCGAAGCCGGGCGCGTACGTCCGCGAGGAGTCCATCTACTACGACGGCGAGTCAGCGATCCACAGCGTGGTTCGGCCTGCCTGACGAGGTCAGGTCCACAGCACCGCGATGAAGATGTTCGCCGTGGTCAGCGCGCCCACCAGGCCGAACATGCCCTTGTCCACCGTCTCGTCGTCCCGCTTCACATAGACGAGCCCTAGGATCACGATCAGCAGCGCCAGCTTCACGCCGATCTTGATGTTGTTGACGTGCTGGTCGTCGGCCTGGTTGAGGCCCACCAGGACCGCCCCGGTGACCAGCATCGTCAGGGCTCCGTGCAGCATCGCCGGGACGAAGCGGGCGGTGCCCCGGCCCATCGCCTTCATCTGGGTGAGGAAACCGCCGAGCAGCGAGGCGATGCCGATGATGTGCAGGCCGACGAAGAGATGGATGAGTACGTCCATGAGGCCGGAGCCTAACCAGGGGCGGACGGGGCACCTGACACCGGGCGGCGTTCCTTACCCGGATCTTGCCGGCCTTGCATATATGCGGCCCTTAGCACCCCATCGCTCGCACGCGCCCCCGAATCCCCACTTCGGTCATCGCGCTGCGTGAAGTCGACGACGCCGACACCGGATCACGGTCACTTACGGTCATCTGGCGATCCGCTCCCGGCACTTCCGCACAACCCGTTACCGCGCCGTCACCGTCAGGTTTAGCGTCCTCCCTCAGGTGACCGGCTCCCCATCGCCGCCCGGGCCAGGGGCGGCCGTCGGCCACCACCGCCGAGAAGGTCCGGCGGCGTCCCGCTTCCCCTGTGCGGGCCGTCGCCGGACGCGTCATCCGCCCCCAAGGCGGCCGTACGTCCGCTCCGCTTGGCGTTCGTACGGACATTGTCGGCCGTACGGTCGTACGAAAGGACGTGCACCCCAGTTGGCAGCGCACCGCAAGCCCCGGCACCGTTCGGTCGGCAGCACCTCGGTCCGTACAGCGGCGACGATCGCCCTCGCGGGCGCGGCGACGGCGACGGGCTTCGACGGGACCGGACACGCCGAGCCGCAGCTGACGCCGGCGCAGGTCAAGGCGAAGGTGGACAAGCTGTACCAGGAGGCGGAGGCCGCCACCGAGAAGTACAACGGCGCCAAGGAGAAGGCGGAGGCCGCCGAACAGCGCCTGTCGACCCTGCGGGACGAGGCTGCGCGCCGGACGGAGAAGCTCAACTCGGCGCGGGACGGTCTGGGTTCGATGGCCAGGGCGCAGTACCGCGACGGCGGCCTGGATCCCGCCCTGCAACTCGCGATGTCCGGCGATCCCGACCGGTACCTGGACGGGGCCGAGTTCGTCGAGCGGGCCGGGAGCCGACAGGCCTCCTCCGTGGCGAGGGTCCGCAGACAGCTGCGGGAGATCGAGCAGTTGCGGGGGGCCGCGCGCGTCGAGCTGACCTCGCTCGCGTCCCGTCAGACGGAGCTGAAGCGGGCCAGGACCACGATCAACGGCAAGCTGGACGGGGCCCGACGGCTGCTGTCCCAGCTCTCCGCCGAGGAGCGCGCCCGCTTCGGCGAGGCCCCCGCCGACAACGCTTCCCGCGCCTCACGAGCGGGCACCGGTGCGCGGGACGCCATGGCGGCACCCGGATCCGCCACCGCCCAGGCGCCCGACTCCCGTGCCGCGGCCGCCGTTTCCTACGCCTACGCCAAGCTCGGCAGCCCTTACGTCTGGGGCGCCACCGGCCCGGACGCCTTCGACTGCTCGGGACTCGTCCTGGCCGCGTACCGCTCCGCGGGCGTCTCCCTGCCCCGCACGACCTACGCCCAGATCGGCGCCGGCCGACCCGTTTCCCGCTCCGAACTGCTACCGGGCGACCTGGTGTTCTTCTACTCCGGCATCAGTCACGTCGGCCTCTACGTCGGCGACGGCCAGATGATCCACGCCCCGAATCCGTCGGCCCCGGTACGGCTGGCCCCGATCGACGAGATGCCGTTCGCGGGGGCTGCGCGGGTGGCGTGAGGCGGTCTCACGCAGCCGTCAGCCGCTGGGGAGCCCTTGCTTGATTGCGGCGATGGACGTGCTCCCTGCGCCGGTTGGGCTGACGGTTCATGGCGGCGGTGGGAGGGTGGGGGCGGGTCCGCGGATTCGGGTCTCCCGGTGACGTGGTGAGAACCGACGCCTGATCAGTGCCGTCACACTCCGCTGGAGATCCGCTGTCCGCATCTGCGAGACATTCGGCGAGCCAAGTTGGGGACGCTTTTCGAAACCCCCTCGGCTTGAGTACTCACCTCTGCCTGCTGGTGCGGCGCCGCGAAGGTGTAGGGCACACTCTGCGTGTGCCCTACAGTGGATCATTTGCGGGTGTCGATGAGATACACGCCTATCTCATCGACCAGTTGAACTCTGCCCTGCGCCGTCCCGGTATGTTCTCGCAAGGTGATGCGGCCCTGCGGATGCTGATCGATCACCTGCTGTTCGTGGAATGCCAGCCCGAGGCATGGGCTGAAGAGCAGCGCGCCTGGGCGAGTCGAGGGGCCTGGACCGGCACCGGTGTGGCAGGCCTGTTCCAGGAGTTGATGCCGGGAGGCCACAGCCAGCATTGCGTCGCCTCGGTCTACGCCGAGTTCGCGCACCGCCGCGGCTGGCTCAGGCCCGATCACCTTCTGCCGGCCGGCGAGCATCACGCTCTGCGAGCCGGAGTGCGCCCGTGGGCGCGAGCGGACCGCTCCTGGGCAGATGTCATCTCCCGGTTCGGACCCCCGTCCATCCTGTTCGGAGGGACCAGTCCGCTGTACGGCAAGACGCTCGGCTACCTGAGCGAGGACCCCCACGAGCCCATGGTGTTCTTCCATCTCTGGAATGGCAGCACCCCGGCCCCCGAGTCCACATGGCCCGAGCTCGAGGAACCTGTTCTGCTTGCTGTCCGCTTCGCGGACGCGCCCTTTCATGAAGCCTTCACCTTCACCCCCGAGGGACAACGAAGGCGGCCCGAGCCCGAATCGCTCTGCCGCTGAGCGCCCGAGAGGTCGCGCAACACCAGCAGGACGGGCCTTCCCCTTTCCGCCCCGCCATGGACGTGGCAGACAGCCGGTCCGGCGAGCACGGCCCGTCCGACCGCAGCCACGGCGGGACGCCCACCGCCGGCACCGAACGCCCATCCGGGAAGCGGGGCAGCGACAGGCCGGCCAACAGCGAACGCAGTCGGTCGTCGTCGATCCGGCGCCCTGGTTGAGACCGTCGTACATCGCCCCGTGCCCACGCCGATGCTCGGGCAGCAGCGTCAGCTCCGCCGCCGCATGCACGGCGCCCGGCGCACGCGAAAACATGACGCCTCCGCGAACGCTTCCCCCCACAGCGGCATCGAGCAGCAGACTCACGTTCACGGCCTTCGAATGCCCAGGTGAGCTAGCCAGTTCGAGACGCTGTTCGAAACGAGTCGGCGAGAAGACTCAGTCAGGCAGCGCCACAGTGAGATCCACCTCGACGAGCTGTCCGGGAAAGCCCAGCTGGGTGACGCCCAAGAGCGTGCTGGCGGTAGTGAACGCCGGGCCCAGGCCAGAGCCGGTGAGCCGACGCCACGCGGCTGCGAGAACGTCCCTCTCGTCGCTCCGCACATAGATCACTGACCGCACCACGTGTTGCGGCTGGGCACTCACCGCTGCCAGGGCAGTGAGCGCGTTCGCGACCACCTGGTCGACCTGCGTCTCAAGGGAACCGGAACCAACGAGATCACCGTTCCGATCAAGCGGGCACTGCCCCGCCAGATAGGCCGTCCGACCTGCCTCCACCACCGTGATGTGGTGGTAGCCGGGCGTCTCATGCAACTGCTCGGGGTTGATACGGGTGATCTTCTCAGTCATGTCCGCCAGTCTGGCCAACGTGGTGCCCACACGCACCGCAAAAGAACGGAGACGGCGGTCCTGCTGCTCAGCGAGCTGATGCCGAACGCGTACCGCCATGCGAAGGTGGCCCCTGGCAGGAAGAGCTGATCACGCATTCGCCAGGCGGGACCTCAGGAGCATGCTGTCCCGCTGCCGTCGCGCACCGTCACACCAGCCGTCGAGCCGTGGCCCACCGCGTCAACTCGTGCCGGTTGGACAGCTGGAGTTTCCTCAGCACCGCCGAGACGTGCGACTCGACCGTCTTCACCGAGATGAACAGCTGCTTGGCGATCTCCTTGTACGCATAGCCGCGGGCGATGAGCCGCAGCACCTCCCGCTCGCGCTGGGTCAGGCGGTCGAGGTCCTCGTCGACCGGTGGTGCGTCCGTGGACGCGAAGGCGTCCAGGACGAAGCCGGCGAGCCTCGGGGAGAAGACGGCGTCGCCCTCCTGGACACGGAAGATGGAGTTGATCAGGTCCGTGCCGGTGATCGTCTTGGTGACGTAGCCTCGCGCGCCGCCGCGGATCACGCCGATCACGTCCTCCGCCGCGTCCGAGACGGACAGTGCGAGGAAACGGACGGGCTGTTCGGCGTCGGACATCAACGGGGCGCAGCGGCGCAGGACTTCGACGCCGCCGCCGCCCGGGAGGTGGACGTCGAGCAGGACCACCTCGGGCCGGGTCGCGGTGATGACCGTGACCGCCTGGTCGACGTCGGCGGCCTCGCCGACCACCTCGACGCCGGTCTGCTCGGTCTGGCCGATCTCGGCCTGGACGCCCGTACGGAACATGCGGTGGTCGTCGACGAGGACCACGCGCACCTGCCGCGTGCCCGCGCCGCCGCCGGAGGTGTGCGCGGACTCGGCCGCCTCCGCCGCTCCCGCCGTGCCGTTCCCCTCGGTCGGGTCGCTCATGACGTCTTCTCCGCCCTCTCCATCTCCAGCTCGACCTCCGTGCCGCCGTCCGGCACCGCGCGCAGTCGCGCCGTGCCGCCGTAGCGCTCCATACGGCCGATGATCGATTCTCTGACACCCATACGGTCGGCGGGTATCGAGTCGAGGTCGAAGCCGGGCCCGCGGTCCCGGACGGACACGAAGACCGTCTTTCCCTCGACTTCGGCGAAGACCTGCACGGCTCCGCCCTCGCCACCGTACTTGGCCGCGTTCACCATCGCCTCACGCGCGGCCTGCATCTGTGCCCCGATTCTCTCGTCGAGGGGACAGTCGCCGACGACCACGACCTCGATGGGGACGCCGTGCTTGTCCTCGACCTCCGCGGCGTTGCGCCGGACCGCGTCGGCGAGGGTGGTGGGTTCGTCGGCCTCGTCCTTTCCGGTGCCCTCGGGTTTGTAGAGCCAGGTGCGCAGGTCACGCTCCTGGGCGCGGGCGAGGCGGCGCACCTCGTTCGCGTTCTCCGCGTTGCGCTGGATCAGGGTCAGGGTGTGCAGCACCGAGTCGTGGACGTGGGCCGCGACCTCCGCACGCTCCTGCGCGCGGATGCGCATCAGACGCTCCTCGGAGAGGTCCTGGGTCATGCGCACGAGGTAGGGGCCGGCGAGGAGCGTTATACCGACGAGTACCGCGAGGGCGGCCTGGAGGACCGAGCCGAGGTGGGCGGCGGAGCCCTGCAGGACGAAGATCCCGGAGACGCCGGCGGTGACGAGCAGGACACCGGCGCCCGCGCGCAGCAGCGTGAGCGTCCGCCGACGGCGGCCCGCCTCGACCCAGCGGGCCCGCCGGGCGTTGTCCGCCTGCCGCCAGACAAGGGCGACGCCCGCGCCGACCAGGACGATCGGCCACAGATACGCCTTCGCGCCGTTGCCGAGGTTCACATTGCCCACGAAGACCATGGCCACGACGACCATGAGCAGCAGGGCCACGATCTGGCCCTTGTCCGGTCTGCGGGCGACGAGCTTGCGTCGGCCGTCCGGCGAGGTCTCGGTGCTGACCAGGGAAGGGGGCCGCTGACCGCCGACGCCGCCGACGCCGAGGGGTACGACGAACCAGAACGCGGCATACAGCAGGGCCCCGAGGCCGTCCGCCATGAACAGGCCGGCGAAGACCAGCCGCACCCAGATCACGGGCAGCCCGAGATGCCCGGCGAGCCCCCGCGCCACGCCACCGAGCCAGCGTCCGTCACTGCTGCGGTAGAGCTTGCGCGGCGGCCGCGGTGGCACGAGGGGCGCTGCTGCGGCTTCCGGCATGCCAACGATGGTCACACGGCGGGCTGTCCGGGGCATCAGGGTTGTCCCCCGAGACACCCCTGATCTTCGACGGGCCCGTCCGTCGAAACGCCGCACGCTTCCCCGGCGCCGGATCAGGGGCGATATCAGGGTCCGGCCAGGGTCGTACCGACTGCCGTTGTGCGGGCTCTCCCGTCACCATGGACACATGACAGAGCACCAGCACGCCGCGGACGCCGTGCCCGACGAGGGCACCTCGTCCGACGCGCGCCCCGCCCCCGCCGCGGAGAAGGAACCGCGCGCGCACGAGCAGGAGCACGCGCGGACGGAGCGGGGTGCGCACGGGGAGGAGCGGGGTGCGCACGGGGAGTGGGGTGCGGGCGAGCGGGCAGCCGCAGCCGGGCGAGCCGGCACGACCGAGGCCGACGCCGGTGTGGCCGGGGGCACCGACCCGGCCGAGCTCCCCCGCAGGTTCCGGCGTGACCGGCGGCTCAAGATGCTCGCCGGGGTGTGCGCCGGGCTGGGGCGGCAGTGCGACATGGATCCGGTGATCTTCCGGATCACCCTCGCCGTGCTGTCCGCGACCGGCGGCATCGGCCTCATCTTCTACGGCTTCGCGTGGCTCTTCGTCCCGTACGACGACGATGACGAGAACGAGGTCCGCAAGCTCTTCACCGGCCGCGTCGACGGTCAGGCGCTGGCGGCGGTGCTGTTCGCGCTGGTCGGCTGCGGGGTGTTCCTGACGATGCTGAACAACGGCTCGGTGCTGACCTTCGCGGTCGTCGTGTCCCTGCTCCTCGCCGGCGCCGGGTACTGGTCGCGGCACCGTGGCACGCCCGACACGGACCCGCTGGCGGCGCAGGCCGTCGCCGACGCGCCGCCGGAGGCCCAGGCGCCGCCGGTCCCCGCCGCCTACCCGTCCTGGTGGCGGGACCCCATCGTCAAGGACGGCACCCATGTCGGCGGCACCGGCTATCTGTGGGGGCCGCGTGATTCCCGTGACCGGGACATCGCCGCGGCCGTCAACATCAGCCTCGGCACCGGCTGGGCCGACCGCCAGGACATACGCACACCGCCCGCGCGCGAGCCCAGACCGCGCGGTCCCCGCTGGATCGGCGGCCGGCTCTTCCTCCTGGCCCTCCTCGCGGGCGGCCTCGGCACGGGGGCGACATGGGAGGAGCAGTCACTCGGCACCAGCCTGCAGACCGGTCTGGCCTGCGCGCTCATCGTGCTGGGCGCCGGTATCGCCGTCAGCGCGTTCCTGGGGCGCACCGGCGCGGGGTCGATCCTCCTGGCGATCGTCACGGCGGGCCTGCTGGCGGGTTCGGCGGCGCTGCCGAAGAACATCGGCACGGACTGGGTGCGCACGACCTGGCGGCCCGCCGCGGGGGCCGACGTCCAGCGGAAGTACGACCTCGGCACCGGCGTCGGCACCCTTGATCTGACCGGGCTGCGGTTGGCCGGGGGGCAGACGGTGGAGTCGGGGGTCGAGGTGGGCGTGGGCCGGGTCCGGGTGGTCGTGCCGCCGGACCTGACGGTGAAGCTGAACATCGACGTGGGGGTGGGTGACATCCAGTTGCCGGGTGACGAGCCGAAGGACGTGGACGTGCAGCCGGGCAGGTACAAGCAGCTGACCCTGGAGCCGGACCGGGGCGTGAAGAGCGCCGGCACGGTCGACCTCGACCTCCACGTGGGCGTGGGCCAGGCGGAGGTGAGCCGTGCCGCGTCATGAGTTCCAGCCCGGAAAGCTGGTCGCCGGCCTGTTCCTCGTCCTGGCGGGCGTCATCTACGCCGGTGACGCGGGCGGCCTCTGGGAGACCCCGTGGTTCGCGGTGATCCCCGTGGTCGTGATCGGCCTGTTCCTGGCGGGCACGGTCGCCCTCGTGACCAGCTCCCTGCGCAGACGCCGGAAAACGCGCCACCCCGAGCCGCAATGAGGGGCGCCCCACAGGGTCCGGCCCGGCGGATCATGCGAGCTTGGCGGGGCCCGGCACGCCCATCTGCGGTGTCGTCGTCGATCGCCGACTCGCCCGCTCTCGGCTTCGCTCGAGCGGGGGCTCGTCGCGTCGACGCCCGCCTCCGCCTGCACCTGGACGCGCCAGACCCCGCTCGCCTGTGCCGGCGAGATCCCGTCGCCTACCGCCGTCCCGATCCGTCGGACAGGCCTTAGTGGCCCTTCTGATGGATCTCCGCGACGTCGCGACGCCCGGCACGCACGCTCACCGCACGCCGCTCCTTCTCCCACGGAGATCCATCAGAAGGGCCCTAGTGGAACGCCCCCGACCGCTGTCGGCGGCGAGATCGAATGGCCGCGTCCAGGGAGAGGACGGGGGCGCCGGCCAGGACGAGAGGGGTCCAGGCCATGAGGTAGGCGAGGTCGTTGCCGTAGTAGTACGGGTCGGAGGCCCAACTCACGGTCAGCCACAGGCTCAGCGAGATCAGCGCGCCGCCGAGGGCGGCCAGGCGCGTGAGAAGGCCGATCAGGGTGCCGATGCCGACGGCGAGTTCACCGAAGGCGATGGCGTAACCGAAGCCGGCGGGGTTCTTCAGGGCCAGGTCGACCAGGGCCGGGATGGCGGAGGAGTCGCGGACGGTGCGCATCAGGTCGCCGACGGAACCGGAGCCGGAGGACTTCATGAAGGCGCTGTCGGTGAGTTTGTCCAGTCCGGCGTAGATGAAGGTGACGCCGAGGAAGACGCGGAGTGGGAGAAGTGCGTAGCGGACGGCGGAGTCCCGCCAGTCGCGACCGCCGTCGAGATAGGGGGAGTGCGTGTCCGTACGCATGCTGTGAGTCATCGCTCCAAGCCGCCTCTCGCCTGCCGTGCATGACCCCTTCAAGGACGATACGTACGACAGAAGAGCCGCGCTCAATCCTGTCCTGACCAGTTTCTCCCTTGTCCCGACCAGTTTCTCCGAAATGAGCGAACCCGGCCTTGGACCGCTACTCGGTCACGTCGATCTGGTACCGGTTCGTCTCCACCCCCGCCGCCGTCACCACCTGGACCTCCACGCGGCCCGGTTCCACGTCCACCGGCACCGGCACGGTGAGCACCGAGTCCGTCGGGTTGCTGAAACCGCCGGTCACCGGCACCAGCGGCACCCGCACGTTCACCGCGCCGATCCGCACGACCATCCGCGACAACCGGTCCGCCCCCTGCGCACCCGGCGGCACGAATCCGGCGCCGCGGATCTCGACGTCGTCGCCGGTGCGGATGGGCCCGTCCAGGTCGCCGGCCTCACGGGCGCGTACGACGGAGAGGATCACCGGGCGGCCGCCCTCCGCGTACTTCCCGGCGAGGTAGGTCCCGGCCGACACCAGCACCACCACCGCCAGCCCCCAGGGCAGGTCGGGCAGTTGGTCGGGGCGCCGGGCGAGCCGTACCGTCGCGAACAGGAGGGACACCGTGCTGATGACGACGTACTGGATGTCGGCGAAGGTGCCCCGGCCCGCGTCGTCGGTCAGGAGATCGGCGGCGCGAGGCCGGTCGGCCCGGCTCTTCTGCAGGCGTTGCCCGAGGACGCGCAGTCCGACCACGCGCCGTACCAGCACGGCGATCCCGCACACCACGGCGAGTACGGTCACCACACCGGCGCCCCGGGCGAGTTCGAGACCGGAGAGCAGCGCGTCGCGTTCGGCGTGGTCGGAGGCGGCGGCCAGGCGGCCGACCAGGACGAGCACGGCGTACGCGACGAAGAGCACCCAACCGACCGCCACCGCGCGGGAGGTGGACAGGCGGTTGTCCTCCCCGATCACCGGCGCCAGCGCCCCGCCGCGCGCCCGGTGGAACCAGGAGGCCGTGGTCAGGGAGACGGCCAGCACGAGGGCGGCCAGCAGTCCCGCCGTGCGCGCGGTGGTCCAGCCGGCGCCGATCGCCGTGAGGGCCTGCACCAGGAGCAGCAGGACGACGAGCGCCCACACCGTGATCGCGGTACGCCGCCACAGCAGGGCCAGCCACGCCTCGCCCTCGGCCCGGCCGCGTTCGGCGACCAGTTCGGCGGACTGGGTCAACTCCTCCGAGACCCACTGGCGGGACGCCGAGGCCGAGTGGGCCACGCCCGCGGGCAGCCCCTCCCCCGCCGCGAACCCGTCCCGCTTCAGCAGAAACGCGGCGACCGCCTGCCGGTGCCCCGCACGCGCCCCGTGCGGGCAGTCCCCGCAGGTGCAACCCCCTCCGTGCGCGCCCCGAGGACCGCTCCGCGCACCCCGGGGACCGCCCTGCGCGCCCCCGCTCGCGCCCTGTCTCGCCTCCTGCACCGCCACGTCCGACGTCCGCCTTCCCGGCCCCGCAACTCCCCTGCATTGACAGCGAATTGTGCCCTATCGGACACGGTCCGCGTCGGCCAGGTCTGGTCAGCGCGGGTGAAGTAGGGACCGACGTGTTGACCCGACTGCGAGAATGTGGCCATGGCCGAGATCATCCAGCGCGACGGGACCTGGGCCTTCGACGGCAGCACGATCCGGATCACGCCGGGTCTGCACCGCTCCGTGCCGCTGTTCCGGCAGACGTACGGGGAGATCGCCGTGCCCCTGGAGGCCGTCTCGGGTGTGGTCTTCGAACCCGAACGCAAGCGCGGGCGGCTGCGGATGCGGCTGCGTGAGGGCGCGGATCCGCTGCTCCAGGCGACCGGTGGACGGCTGCCCGATCCGGCCGATCCGTACCGGCTGGTGGTGGACATCGACCGGGCGGGAGTCGCCGAGTACGTGGCCGAGGAGATCCGTCACGCGCTGCTCCTGGACCAGATCCCCGAGGAACCGGCCAAGGCGTACCTCCTGCCCGGGCCGCCGGTCCCGGTCTCGGTGCGTTCCTCCGACGGCACGGTCTCCTTCGACGGCACCCAGGTGCGCATCGACTGGTCGGACACCTCCGACCGGGTCAAACGGGCCACGGGTCCGCGGATCATCGACATAGGGGACGTCGTCCAGGTCGAGTGGCTGCCCAACTCCGGTTACGAGGACGGCTTCCTGCGCTTCGCCACCCGCGAGACGGTGTTCTCCAAGCTGCCGCCCGAGAAGGACCCGTACGCCCTGGACCTGTGGGGCAGCCCGCGCCGCGACCAGCTCACGGCCATCGTCGCCGCCGCCGTCACGGCCCGGCTGCCCCACCCCTCCGCCCGGACGGGTGCCGAGGACGACGGGCGGCGCACCGCCCGGCCCCGCCTCGCGGCGGCCGTCGGGTCCCCGGCCGACCATCACGACGTACTCCTGCGAAGGCTGCGCGAGTTGGGCGAGCTGCACCGGGACGGCGTGCTCACGGACGAGGAGTTCGCGATGACCAAGGCGGCCGTCCTGCGGGGTTTCTGAACCGTCAGCTCAACAGGTCCGGCTCGCTGCGGCTGATGTCCTGCCACATCGGCTGGTAGTTGATCCACGCCACCAGGTCCCCGCCCAGCTGCTCCCGCGTCGCCACCGCCATCTTGTGGTCGATCAGGATGGGCCGTCCGGCGGCCTTCGCCGTCAGCTGCACCTGGCAGGACCGTTCCAACGACAGGAACCACCAGGCCGCCGCGTCCACCGAGTCGCCGACGGTCAGCAGCCCGTGGTTGCGCAGTACGAGTGCCTTGCGGGTGCCGAGGGCGGTGGCGATACGGCGACCCTCGTCGGCGTCGACGGCGACGCCGGAGTAGGCGTCGTACAGGGCGTGGTCCTCGTAGAAGGCGCAGCTCTCCTGGGTGATCGGGTCCAGGAGGTCGCCCAGCGTGGACAGGGCACGGCCGTGCACCGAGTGGCAGTGGGCGACGGCGACGACGTCGGGGCGGGCGGCGTGCACCTGGGCGTGCACGGTGAACGCGGCCTGGTTGACGTGGTAACCGCCCTCGATCACCTGCCCGTCGGAGTTGGCGAGCACCAGGTCGCTCACGGTGACGTGCTTGAACGGTATCCCGAACGGGTTGACCCAGAAGCAGTCGCTGTACTCGGGGTCGCGGGCGGTGATGTGCCCCGACACCCCGTCCTCGAAGCCGAGCCGGCCGAAGATCCGCAGCGCGCCCGCGAGCCGCTCCTTGCGGTGCCGTCGCTCGTCGTCGACCGATTCGTGCATCGGCGGCATGGCGAACCGCAGCCGATCGGTGGGCAGCGGCATCGGCGGTGTGGGCCCGGCTCCGGGCGTCCCGTGCATGTGTCGTCCTCCAGCACTGCGGGTGCTTTACGGGGCGGAAGTTACCGTCGGTCAGCGCAGGAGAACAGCGCAGCGTTGTAAAGATGACGCACGCAAGCGAAACACGACAGAAGATGTCGGGTATCGACGCGAGGCTGGCCGATATGAACCGAGCAGAGAACTGGACGGCGGACTGGGCGGCTTTCTCCTCCGCGGAACCCGATCTCGCCAAGACGGTCGAGGCACGCTTCGGCGCCTTCACACACCACGTCCTCGCGACCCTGCGCAAGGACGGCTCACCGCGCACCACCGGCCTGGAGGTGCGGTTCCTGGACGGCGAGCTGTGGCTGGGCATGATGCCCGACTCGCTCAAGGCCCTCGACCTGCGCCGCGACCCGCGTTTCGCACTCCAGGCCAACCCCGGGGAGGGCCAGACCATGGGCGGCGGCGACGTACGGATCAGCGGCCGGGCGATCGAGGTGGAGGACCCGGAGACCAGGACCCGATACGTCGAGGAGGTGGAACCGCCGGAGCCGTTCCACCTCTTCCGCACCGAGCTGACGGAGGTCGTACGGACCTACGTCGAGGACGACACGTACCTGGTCTCCCAGGTCTGGAAGCCCTCAGAGCCGGTGCGCACGCTCAGGCGGACGTGACCTCCACGGACAGGGGGATCACTCCCACTCGATGGTCCCCGGCGGCTTCGACGTCACGTCGAGGACGACCCGGTTGACGTCCTTGACCTCGTTGGTGATCCGGGTCGAGATCTTCGCGAGGACGTCGTACGGCAGCCGCGACCAGTCGGCGGTCATGGCGTCCTCGGACGAGACCGGGCGCAGCACGATCGGGTGGCCGTAGGTGCGGCCGTCGCCCTGGACGCCGACGCTGCGGACGTCCGCGAGCAGGACCACCGGGCACTGCCAGATGTCCCGGTCGAGACCGGCCGCGGTCAGCTCCTCGCGGGCGATGGCGTCGGCGTCCCGAAGCAGGTCCAGGCGTTCCTTGGTGACCTCGCCGACGATACGGATGCCCAGACCGGGCCCGGGGAACGGCTGGCGCTGGACGATCTCGTCCGGCAGGCCGAGCTCTTGGCCGACCATGCGGACCTCGTCCTTGAACAGCTTGCGCAGCGGCTCGATGAGCTGGAACTCGAGGTCCTCGGGCAGGCCGCCCACGTTGTGGTGGGACTTGATGTTGGCGGTCCCGGTGCCGCCGCCGGACTCGACCACGTCCGGGTAGAGCGTGCCCTGGACCAGGAAGGCGACCTCGGGACCCTCGTCCGCGATGATCTCGGCCTGCGCCTGCTCGAAGACCCGGATGAACTCCCGGCCGATGATCTTCCGCTTCTGCTCCGGGTCGGAGACCCCGGCGAGCGCCTTGAGGAACCGCTCCTCGGCGTCCACGACCTTCAGCTGGACGCCGGTCGCGGCCACGAAGTCCTTCTCGACCTGCTCGGTCTCGCCCTTGCGCATCAGGCCGTGGTCGACGTACACGCAGGTCAGCTGGGAGCCGATGGCCCGCTGGACGAGGGCCGCGGCGACGGCGGAGTCCACTCCGCCGGAGAGCCCGCAGATGGCCCGCCTGTCGCCGACCTGCTCGCGGATGGCGGCGACCTGTTCCTCGATCACGTTGCCCGTGGTCCAGTTCGGGGTCAGGCCCACGCCCCGGTACAGGAAGTGCTCCAGCACCTGCTGGCCGTGCGTGGTGTGCATCACCTCGGGGTGGTACTGGACGCCGTAGAGCTTCTTCTCGTCGTTCTCGAAGGCGGCGACCGGGACGACGTCGGTGGACGCGGTGACGGTGAAGCCCTCGGGGGCGGCGGAGCAGGCGTCGCCGTGCGACATCCACACCGACTGCTCGTCCGGGGTGCCCTCGAAGAGGGTGGAGCCCGGCTTCGAGACGTGCAGCGGCGTACGGCCGTACTCGCGGGCGCCGGTGTTGTCGACGGTGCCGCCGAGGGTCTGCGCCATCAGCTGGAAGCCGTAGCACATGCCGAAGAGGGGGACGCCGGCCTCGAAGAGCTCGCGGTCGAGACGGGGGGCCTCGTCGGCGTAGACCGAGGAGGGGCCGCCGGAGAGGATGATCGCCGCCGGGTTCTTGGCGAGCATCTCCGCCACCGGCATGGTGCTCGGCACGATCTCGCTGTAGACCCGTGCCTCGCGGACGCGACGGGCGATGAGCTGGGCGTACTGCGCGCCGAAGTCGACGACCAGAACGGTGTCGGGGGCGGCGGCAGCGGGAGTCGCTGATGACACGGGGGCCTTCCGGCGGTGGGGCGGGGTCTCTGTGCTATCCGATTCTACCGAGGTGGGCGCGGGCGGGACCCCGGCACCTTGGACGTGGGCGCCTGCGCCGGAAAAGTTCCGTGGCATACTGGCGCCCATGCTCACGCACCCGACCTTCCTCTTTACCTATGGCAACCGGCCCGCCGGCTGCCATGGTCGTGCTGCTTGAGTTACTGACAAGCGACTTCCCAGGCGCCCCGGGCCGACAAGGTCCGGGGCGCCTGGTGTTTTCCGGATCTTGCCGCCCGGGGCACCGCACCGCACCCCTTCCGCCTTCCGATGAGGAGCCCCGACATGACCGCCACGACCGCCATGACGACCACGAGCGCCCCGACCGCCACAGCCGCCACAACCACCACCGACTTGACCGGTGCCCGTACCCCCGAGGCCGCCGACGTGATCACCGGTGCCCGTGAGCGCATCGACGCCCTGGACGACCGGATCATCGGGCTGATCCAGGAACGGATGGCCGTGTCCGCCGTGATCCAGGAGGCGCGGATCACCTCCGGCGGGCGGCGCGTGAACCTGTCCCGCGAGATGGAGATCCTCAACCACTACAGCGAGGCGCTCGGCAAGCCGGGGACGTCCCTCGCGATGACGCTCCTCGAACTGTGCCGGGGTCGCATCTGAGTTCGGGATCCTCTCACCCGGACGGCGCGTGACCGCGGCGTGCGACGTCTCGTTGGTCGTGGTGTCCGTGCCAGCCAGGGGCGGGCGCGAAAGAACCACGCGTGGCTCGCTGGAGCGATGAGACGTACGGATCGTGCCGTGTGTCGTGGGACCTCGCTCCAGGCAAGTGACCGGACGGCAGGGGACAGCAGCCCGGTCACCCAAGAGAACGGTCGGCTCCGGGGACGCCCGGGGTCGGCCGGCGGAAGCACAAGAAGAAGCACAAGGCTGGGTCAAACGGTTGCGGAGGCCGCCGCCATCGAGCACGATGCACAGAAAGCCCCCCAAGTCCCGCCGTTGACAACCGCATTCATGTGGTGCCCCACCGCCAAAGGTCGAGACCATTCACGCGTCCCGTGTACGCCGGGGCGCCGACCCCAGGGCACACAGGCAAGCGGCGCTACCCCCCGGCGCCGCTCCCAGGCACCGGCGCTGCCCTGACGTCGGTGCTGACCGAAGAAGGGCCCCGCGGGCTCGAGCCCGCGGGGCCTTCGTCCGTCCCGGCCGGCTCCGGCGTCCGAATCCGCGGAAGCTTCAGACGCGGGACACCGATCCGCAGGCGTCCAGGTTCGCGTCCAGGTCCTCGCTGCGGTCGTACGGGTCCGTCGTCGGGCCCGTCGCGGGCTCGCCCGTCGGGTCGGACGTGTCGAACCGCGGGTGCAGATAGCCGTCGTACACCCCGCACGCCGAGTTGCCCGAGTTCACGTCGTGACGCAGGACGTTCAGCCGGCCCGGTGTGGTCCGGTAGCGGTCGGGGTCGAGGAGTTCGACCTCGAGGACGCGGCGGACGATGGTGCGGGTCACCTCGACCGAGCCGTCGGTCCGTACGAGCGGGTAGACGAAGGTGTAGTCGGCGTGCACGGCGACGCCCCCTTGGTCGCCCTTCTCGAACGTCATCCGGCCGCGCGTCTTGACCACATCGCCGACCAGTTCCACGTCGGCGGGGTCGAAACGGCTGAACATGCGCAGCGGGTCGTCCTTCTCGCCGGGGGTGCGCAGGGAACGGTTGAGGTCGTCGAGCAGTTCCGGCTGCTTCGGGTCGAGGACGGCGAGGGCGGCCCCGGGGTGTTCGCCGCGCAGGGTCTTCGGGTCGAGGTTGGCGTGGACGAGCAGCTTCCGGGTCTGCTGGAGCGCGAGTTCGACCCGTTCCTTCGACAGTCCCGCGACGGCCGTGGCCTTCGGCGGGACGATACCGGCCGCGCCGTCGGCCCAACCCAGTGCCGGGGAGCCCGCGAACGGTTCGTCCAGCGTGGGGGTCGCGGGGGCCGCGGCGGCCGGGGGCGCGGTCGGGGCCGCGGTCTCCGCCGGCAGCGGTGAGGCCCCGGCCCGCGGTGTTCCCGCGCCGAACGGGTCGCCCGGCAGCAACGACGGCTTGACGGCCACGACGGTCACGACGAGGGCGCCGACCACGCCGACACCCGCCCACAGGCGCCGACGCCTTGCCGCGAGACCATCCGTCGCGCGCCCCTGCGGCACGGTGCGCCAGCCCTCCGGCCGTTCGCCCCGCGCCTCCTGCTGTCGCAGCCGCTCGGTCACCTGACGGGCGCGCGCGGAGGGCTCCTTGGGCGCCGAGCCGCGGATGTCCCGTTCGGTGTCGCGGGCGAACTGTTCCCAGACGTCGTCGGGGATCTCCGGTGTCGAGGACTCTTCCTCGGAGGGCTTTTCAGACACGAGCCACAGTTCTAAGGGCTGGGAAAGCGCATTCACAAGGGGATCCTGGGAGATGCGACGAGATCCTGCGTGTGACTCAGCCCACATAAGAAACCTGTGAAGTCCAGGGCAACCATCCACATGCTTCACGGATCAAACACGGCGAACCAAGGGCCACTCCCGCGCCCCACACGCGGAGGCCTCCTCCAAGTGTGCTGGCCGTATGCAGCACAACGGATTTTCGAGGTCTTCATGAAGCTTCGTCGTGCCATGGTGGCGGCGGCCGCAACTGCCGTCATAGCCCCGATCACGATGCTCTCCGCTCCGGTCGCCTTCGCGACGGACGAGACGCCGAACACGTCGACGAGTACCCCGGCGACGGACGACACCACGCCCGCGACGGACGACACGACCCCGGCCACAGACGACACCACCCCGGCCACCGACGACACCACCCCGGCGACGGACGACACCACGCCCGCGACGGACGACACGACCCCGGCCACAGACGACACCACCCCGGCCACGGACGACACCACGCCCGCGACGGACGACACGACCCCGGCCACAGACGACACCACCCCGGCCACCGACGACAGCACCCCGGCCTCCACCTCCCCGTCGCCCAGCGCCAGCGCGAGCAAGCCCGCCGGCGACCCCGAGCTCTGCGTCGACGAGAACGGCGACAGCACCGGCGAAATCAGCTCCAGCGTGACCAGCGGTCTGTACGGGCTGCCCGAGACGATCGTGGCCGGCAGCGGCTGGACCGCATTCTCGTTCAACGTGTCCAACCGCGGCGACGACGAGGTCAAGGACATCAAGCCGCTGATCGGCGTCGCCGCGATCGGCTGGGAGGACGAGAAGGACTACTCGGGGCAGATCAAGGTCCAGGTCTTCAACAAGGCGTCCGGCTCCTGGGAGACGATCGCGGGCGCGGCGGGCGAGGGCGGCACGTTCGACGCCTTCTCGCTCGGTGCGGGCCAGTCGGTCTCCTACAAGCTGCGGCTGAGCGTCAGCGGCAAGGTGCCCGACTCCATCGGCGTCACCGGCGGCCTCGCCGAGTACGCGGATGACGACGGCTGCTGGATCGCCGACGACCCGAACGGCTGGATCTACTTCTTCGACATCCTCGCCGCCGGTTCCGACGCCGGTGACCCGAACGACGCCAAGCCGCAGGGCGGCATGAAGGACCTCAACGACGTCAACCAGGTCTCCGCCACCGGCACGCTCGCCGAGACGGGTTCCAGCTCGGCGCTGCCGGTGATCGGCCTCGTCGGCGGGGTCGCCGTCGTCGCCGGTGCGGGCGCGATCTTCGTGGTGCGCCGCCGCAGGGCGGGCGCCGAGGCGTAAGCCGCGGTAAAGGCTCGACAAGCCTTGTCGCACACAGAGAAGGACCTGCGCTCGGAGGGGGGCGCAGGTCCTTCTCTGTGTCTCTTCTTCTTTGTCACGTCTTCTTTGTCACGTCTTCGGCGGCACCGCCGGGATTCCCAGGAACGGCAGCTTCAGCGCGCCGAACGCGTCCGCCGGGACCGCCGGTGACTTCGGCTCGACCGGCTCGAGGCGCTCGTACGGCTGTCCCTGCGCCGGACGCGGGTCCGCCTCGCCCTTGTTGGGCCAGTACGACATCGCGCGCTCGGCCTGGGCGGTGATCGTCAGGGACGGGTTCACGCCCAGGTTGGCGGAGACCGCGGCGCCGTCGACGACCGAGATGCCGGGGTGGCCGTAGAGGCGGTGGTACGGGTCGATGACGCCGCTCTCGCGGGAGGAGCCGATCGGGCAGCCGCCGAGGAAGTGGGCGGTGAGCGGGGTGCCCATCAGCTCGCCGACGTTGGATCCGGCGAAGCCGTTGATCTCGGCGGCGATGGCGGACGCGCCCTGGGAGGCCGCCTTGATCTGCTTGGGGTTCGGGGAACCGTGGCCCTGGCGGGCGGTGAGGAGTCCCTTGCCCACGCCGTCCGGTTTCAGGTACGTCGTCAGGGAGTTGTCCAGCGACTGCATGACCAGGCCGATGATGGTCTTCTCCGACCAGCGGCGGTTGGACAGGGACCGCAGGACCAGGAGCGGGTGTCGGGCCGCGTTCCTCAGCCAGGCCGCTGTCCTGGACGCCCCCTCCGCGTACGGCACTTGGAGGATCGACAGGCTGCCCATCGAGTTGGAACCCTTGCCGTAACGGACCGGCTCGATGTGGGTGTCGGCGTCGGGGTGGATGGAGGACGTGATGGCGACCCCGCGCGTGAAGTCCACCTTCTGCTCGCCCGTCACCTCGCGGTAGCGGCGGTCGTCGGTCTGCGCGCCGACCAGGGCCTCCGAGTTGGTACGGGTCAGCTCACCCAGCTTGCCGGAGACGTACGGCAGTTGGCCGCCCGCCTTCATCCGGTGCAGAAGGGTCTGGGTGCCGTACGTGCCGGCGGCCAACACCACCCGGCGTGCCTTGAAGGTGCGGCCCTTCGTCTTGCGGCGGTCGTCGGTGGGGAGGGTGGCGACCGCGTAGCCGCCCTGTGAGTCGTCGGTGACCGACACGACCGTCGTGAGCGGGTGCACCACCGCGCCGGCCTTCTCGGCGAGGTACAGGTAGTTCTCGTTGAGGGTGTTCTTAGCGCCGTGCCGGCAGCCGGTCATGCACTCGCCGCACTCGTTGCAGGCCTTGCGGGCGGGTCCCGCGCCGCCGAAGTAGGGGTCCGGGACCTGCTCGCCGGGCTTCGCCCGCACCGAGCCGTCGGCGTCCTCGCCGTCCCCGAAGAACACGCCGACCGGCGCCATGTGGAAGGTGTCGCCCACGCCCATCCGCTCGGCGGCGGCCTTCAGGTGCACGTCGGACGGGGTCATCGTCGGGTTGAGGCGGACGCCGAGCATGCGGCGCGCCTGGTCGTAGTACGGCGCCAGCTCGTCCTGCCAGTCCGTGATGTCACGCCACTGGGGGTCGTCGAAGAAGGGCTTCGGGGGGACGTAGAGCGTGTTGGCGTAGTTCAGGGAGCCGCCGCCGACGCCCGCGCCGGCCAGGACCATGACGTTGCCGAGCAGGTGGATCCGCTGGATTCCGTAGCAGCCGAGCCTGGGAGCCCACAGGTAGTTCTTCAGGTCCCAGGAGTTCTTCGGGAGCGATTCCCGGGTGAAACGGCGGCCGGCCTCCAGGACGCCTACGCGGTAGCCCTTCTCCGTGAGGCGCAGGGCGGTCACGGAACCGCCGAAGCCGGAGCCGACGACGATGACGTCGTAGTCGTAGGTGTCCTGAGGCACATGCTCTCCTCATTGAGAACCGGTGGTGAGAACGGGTGGTCAGCCAGGGGTGAGAACGGGTGGTCAGCCAGGAGGTGAGAACGGACGACGGGAACGGTGGGTGTCTAGCGGAACCGGAGGGCCTTCATCAGCCGCAGGCTGCGGCTCATGAACTGCGCGTACTTCTCGTCGTCCATCCCCAGCGACGGGGCCATCGGCAGCAGCCGCTGCTGGGCCACCGTCTGCGCCTCCGTGTACTTGAGGATGCCCTCGGAGCCGTGGCGGCGGCCGAGCCCGGAGTCCTTCATGCCGCCCATCGGGGACTGGACGCTGCCGTAGGCGGGCGCGTACCCCTCGTTGATGTTGACCGTGCCGGTGCGCAGGCGGGCCGCGACCTCGCGACCGCGGCGGCCGTCCTTCGTCCACACCGAGGAGTTGAGGCCGTACGGCGTGGAGTTGGCGTGCTCGACAGCCTCGTCCTCGGTGCTGAAGCGGTAGAGGGAGACGACCGGGCCGAAGGTCTCCTCCGTGCAGACCGACATCGGCTCGGTGACGCCGTCGAGGATGGTCGGCTCGAAGAAGTAAGGGCCGATGTCCGGGCGGGCCACCCCGCCGGCGACGAGCTTCGCGCCCTTGGCGACGGCCTCGTCGACGTGCCGGGTGACGGTCTCCAACTGACGTTCGCCGACCAGCGAGCCCATGTCGGCGCCGTATGCGAGGGACGTACCGAGGCGCATCGCCTTCGTGCGGGCGGCGAAGCGCTCGACGAAGGCGTCGGCGATCGACTCGTGGACGTACAACCGCTCGATGGAAATGCACAGTTGGCCGGCGGAGTTGAAGCAGGCGCGGACGGCGCCCGCGGCGGCCTTCTCGATGTCGGCGTCCTCGAGGACCAGCATGGCGTTCTTGCCGCCGAGTTCGAGGGAGACCCCGATCAGCCGGGCGGCGGCGCCCTGGGCGACCTCGCGGCCGGTGCGGGTGGAGCCGGTGAAGGAGACGTAGTCGGCGTGCTTGACGACCTCGGGGCCGACGACCGGGCCGTCTCCGAGGACGACCTGGAAGACGTCGGCGGGCAGCCCCGCCTCGATGAGCAGGTCACGGGCCCAGAGCGCGGTGAGGCAGGTCTCCGTGTCGGGTTTCATCACCACCGCGTTGCCCGCGACGAACGCCGGGAGCGCGTCGCCGACCGACAGCTCCAGCGGGTAGTTCCAGGGGGCGATCTGGCCGACGACACCGCGCGGGTGACGCAGCTCGGTGACCTTGGTGAGGGTCGGGACGGCACCGGCGTGCCGCTTGGGCCCGAGGTACGCGGGGGCCTTGCGGCCGTAGTGGCGGGCCGCGACGGCGACGGCCTGGACCTCCTCGTGGGCGTGCAGACGGGCCTTGCCGGTCTCCAGCTGGATCAGGTCCAGCACCTCGGCCTGACGCTCCAGGACCAGGTCGTGGAAGCGGAGCAGGACGGCCGCGCGCTGCCGTACCGGGGTCCTCTCCCAGACGGGCTGTGCCCTGCGGGCCGCCTGGAACGCCTTCTCCACGTCCTCGGGGGTGGACTCGGGCAGGTCCGCCAGCTTCTCACCGGTGAACGGGGTGTGGTTCGCCGTCCGGCCGGAGCCGGCCACGCCCTTGGTGAGCTGGGCGATCAGCTCGGGGGTGACCACGTCGGCGGCGGTACGGGCGCCCGCCGGGGCGGGGGCGATGGGGTTCGTGCCGGTCTGGGCCGGGGCCTGCGCGTCCGTCATGAGCCGCAGGGTATTCCGGTGCGGAGGCCTTTGGGTACCCGTCAGTAATACGGATTCACCGATCACGCACATGACGCCAGTGGTCACTGGCACGGGATGCCCTGATCAGGGCGTTGTCAGGGCGTGTCAGGGCGTTGTCAGGACGTTGCACGAAGCCGATCGCCCGGCTCGTCCGGCTCGTCCGGCCGGCCTGCTCAGTCCGTTCCGATCTTCAGCCGGGCACGGGCGCCCTTGAAGAGTGCGGTGCCCCGTTTCTCGTCCGGCGTTCCCTTCGGCATGTCCACCCGCAGTTGGTAGAGGCGGTCGTCGTCCGTGCGGACGATCAGCTGCATCACCCGGGTCGGCGGGCTGCCGTCCGGGTCGTAGGTGACGTCGGCGAGGGCGGCCTCGTCCCCGTGGAAACTGGTGCGGGTGTACTGGCCCGGCAGGCTCTCGTGCCCCTCCCACGCGATCGGCGTCCGGCCGGCCTCGGCCATCGGGGAACGGGGAGCCTTCTCCCACTCACTGAGGTACACGCTGATCACCTCGTCGCTGTAGACGGCCAGCCGGGTGGCGTCGCCCCTCTCGCCCACCGAGTCCAGCGGCCGGTACGCCCGGGGCAGACGGAGGGCGGCATCCATCCCGTCCTCCCGGTGCACGACCCAGCCGTCCTGCGCGGCGGTCCCGTCGGCGAACGAGGTGCCCAGCCAGATTCCGCCGGGGAGGAGAACAGCGATGACGGCGACAGCTGTGCGCATGAGACTGCGGCGGGGGGACGGGGGGTGCGGTCGCTGCGGTAGGGGTTCGTCTACTAGGGCGGGTTCTGTTATGGCGGGTTTTGTTACGGCGGTTTCTTCTACGGCGGGTGCTGGTACGACGGGTTCTCCCACGGCCGGCTCTCGTACGGCAGGTGCTTCTGCGCCGGGCTCTCGTCCGGCGGGCTCTCGTACGTCGGGCTCCTGCGCCTCTTCCACGGCGTCCCTGGCCTTCCAACCCGGCCGCCGCTCCTCCCCCGCCACCGACTCCAGTACCCGCGCGATCTCCTCCGCGTCCGGTCGCCGTTCGGGATCCTTCGCCAGCATCCGGGTGACCAGGGACTGGAGGGGTCCTGACTGCTTCGGCTCGGGCGGGTCGGCGGTGACGATCGCGGCGAGGGTGGCCTCCGGGGTCGCACGGCGGAAGGGGGAGGCGCCCTCGACGGCGGTGTGGAGGAGGACGCCCAGGGACCACAGGTCGGAGGCGGGGCCGGCGCCGGTGCCGGACATCCGCTCGGGGGCGACGAACTCCAGGGAGCCGATGAACTCGCCGGTGGCGGTGAGGGATTCCTCGCCCTGGACGTGGGCGATGCCGAAGTCGGTGAGGACGACGCGGTGACGGGGTCCGAGCAGGACGTTGGCGGGCTTCACGTCCCGGTGCACGATGCCGACGGCGTGCGCGGCGCGCAGGGCGCCGAGGACGGCGAGGGCGATGCGGGCGGCCTCGGCGGGCAGGAGGGGACCGCGGCGGAGCCTCTCGTAGAGGGACTCGCCGTGGATCAACTCCATGACGATCCAGGGCAGTCCGTCCGCCTCCTCGACGACGACGTCGTGGATGGAGACGGCGGCGGGATGGTCGACGCGGGCGGCGGCGCGGGCCTCACGGTAGAGCCGGTGGGCGGCGCGGCGGTGTTCCTCGTCCTCCGGGTCGCCCGGCAACCGTGGCTGTTTGACGGCGACTTCACGCTCCACGAGCTCGTCGCGCGCCCGCCAGACGGTGCCCATCCCGCCGCTGCCTATGCGCTCGATCAGACGGTAACGACCGCCGAGCAGCGCGTTTCTGGGGTCGGTGTCGTCCCCGCCGTAGCTCATGCCCCATGAGTACCGTGCGCGACGCCTCCTTGTCGACGCGGGGCGGGGTGGGGCGGGTCGGAGGCGGGGTCGGAGGCGGGATTCAGAGCTTGTCGACGTCCAGGTTCGCGATCGCCGTCGTCGCGACCTCGCGTCCGCGCTCGGTGAAGTCGCCCTTGCCCGGGTAGCTGACCGTGAGCTTGTACATGTCGCCGCCGCGGGTCTTGTAGTAGAGGATCCGCAGCTCGCGGGGGCGGGGGTTCCGGCTGTCGTCGGTGGTGTAGACGACGGTGTTCTGGGCGGCCTTGTTGCCCCGGAAGGTCGCGTTGTCGGGCTTGGTCTTCGTCCCCGGACCGTCCGGCATGCTCAGGCTGTAGCTGCCGCTCTGCTTGAACTCGGTGTCGTCGTCGTACATTTCGGCGGCGGCCGACCCCGCGATGTCGTTGGTGGTGTCCTCCGCCTTCCGGTCCAGGGTCAGCCCGATCCAGATGCTGCCGCTCAAGTCGGTGTACGTGACCCAGTGCCCCTTGTCGGTCTTCCGGTCGGGCACGGAGCGCTGATAGGCCGCGGGCACCGCGAGGGTCGCGGCGACGTCCTTCTCGTGCTCGGTCTTCCAGCCGCCGGGCAGCGGCCCCGCGAAGGGGTTCGCGATCGTCAGATACGCCGTCACCGCGGCGGCGGCGACCACGGCACCGAGTCCGAACCAGCCCTTGCGGCCGGGCCGGAAGCGCCGCTGCGGGGCCTCGGTGCGCGACACGATCTGGGTGGGCGGGGACGGCGCCGGCGGGTTCGCGGCCGTCTCCAGCAACGCGCGGACCTGGGCGGCGTTCGGGCGGCGCGCCGGGTCCTTCTGGAGCAGACCGTTGATGGCGTCGGCGAGCGGGCCCGGCGCGGAGGCGGGCGCTGCGGGCGTCGCGTTGAGGACGGACTGGAGGGTGGCGGGGGTGTTGCTGCGACGGAACGGGGAGACGCCCTCCGTGGCCGCGTAGAGGACCACGCCGAGGGACCAGAGGTCGCTGGCCGGGCCGGGGCGCTGACCGAGCACCCGTTCCGGCGCGATGTACTCGGGCGAGCCGACGAAGCCTCCGGTGTCGGTCAGACTGGTCTCACCCTCGATCTGCGCGATCCCGAAGTCGGTGAGGACGACCCGGTCGTGCCGGCCGAGGAGGACGTTGTCCGGCTTGACGTCCCGGTGCAGGATGCCCGCCGCGTGCGCCGCCTCCAGCGCGCCCAGCACCTCGAGGCCGATTTTCGCCGCTTCCCGGGCCCCGAGGGTGCCCTCCTGCAACGCGTCGCCCAGCGAACGGCCCCGCACCAGCTCCATCACGATCCACGGCCGGCCGTCCACGACCGCCACGTCATGGACGTTCACCACGGCCGGATGGTCGAGCCGGGCGGCGGCGCGTGCCTCGCGGCGCATCCGCTCGAACGCGGTGGCCTGTTCGCGCTCGGGAAGGTGGTCCGGGACGCGGGGCTCCTTGACGGCGACCTCGCGGTCCACGGTCTCGTCCTTGGCCCGCCACACCGTACCCATACCGCCGTGCCCGAGCTTGCCGAGCAGACGGTAACGGCCGGCGATGAGCCGCTCGACGCGGGGGTCAGGGGTGGTGGTGGGCGGCGTCTGGGCGGGCTGCGGCTGCGGTGGGACGACCTGGGTGGGCAGGGCGTACGGGTTGTCCGGGTGCGGCACCGCCACAGGCGGGGTCGAAGGACTCGACGGACTCGGCGGGTTCGGCGGGTTCGGCGGGTTCGGCGAGGCCGGCACTGCCGGTGGCTTCGGTGGTTGCAGAGCGAAACTCGTTGGCTCGTCGGACCCGTAAGGGGCTCCCCCGTTGCTGCTCATGGGTCCATCCATATCGCGCCAACCGGGCCGGTATCCACCTCGAACGCTTTCCGGTCACACACCCGTGACCAACGTGTCGACCGCGACGTCGAAGTACGCCCTCGCCTCCCGCACCTTTCCGACCGGCGCGGACACCCAGACGTCGTACAGCCGGCCGCCCTCCTCCCAGCACAGGTCGTACGTGTGCCGGGGGCCCTCCGCCGCGCTGAACCCGTTCCAGGTGAACTCCCAGAGCGCGGCGGGGCGTCCGCGGTGCGTGGTCCGGGTGACCCGGCCTTCGCGGTAACCGGGGTTGGTGCCCGGGCCCTCGGCCGCCGCCCGCCGCAACACCGCCAGCGGGCCGCCCTCGGCGGGGTCGGCGACCCTGATGCCGAGACGGAAGGCCTTCCCCGGTGACATGTAGAAGACCCGCTCACCCTGCGGTACGCGGCTGAAGCCGTCCGGCACGGCGAGCACGAACCCGGCGGGGTCGCGGGCGAGACGGTAGCCGGCCGGGGCGGAAGGAACGGAACGGGCGGAGGGAGGCGGACTGGAGCTCGGACGTGGGCTGGGGCTGAGGCTCGGGTTCGGACTCTGGCCCGGGCTCGGGCGCTGGCTCACCGTCGTGTACGACGCCGAACTCGTCGGCGTACTCCTCGTACCCTCCCCGTTGCCGCCCCCGTTCATCAGCAGCGCCGCCGCGGACACACCCGCGCCGGCCATCGCGGAGACCAGCAGCGCGGTGATCAGCACGCCTCGCGGGGAGCGCCCGGGACGGGTCGCCGGGTGCCGGGCGGGATCGTCCGGCGAGGGCGGGGCGTACCCGGACGGCGGCTGCGGCGGGCGGTCCCACGGCGGCTCGGGGGTGTGGTCGGGCGGCGGCTCCGGCGGGCGGTCGACCGGGCCGGCGGGGGCTGCGTCGACGGGGGTGGCGTCCGCGGACCTCGTCCGGGCGCGGCCGAGCGACAGGGTGCGGGTACGCCGGGGCGGCGGAGGCGGGGGTGTGCGGCCGGTGTCCCGGAAGGTCCGCAGCATCCGCTCGGCCCGCTCCGCGTCCAGCCGCCGTTCCGGATCGCGCTCCAGCAGGCCCCGTACGACGGGAAGGATGGGCTCGGCCTGCGCGGGCGGCCGGATCTCGGCGGAGACGACCGCGTGCAGGATGCCGCCCAACGAGTCGCGCCGGAACGGAGACTCGCCACTCAGAATGGTGCACAGCAGCGCGCCCAGCGACCACAGGTCGGAAGCAGGACCGGTCCTCGCCCCGGACATCCGCTCGGGCGCCGTGTATTCGGGCGAGCCGACGAAGGAACCGGTCTCGGTGAGTGTGGTGGCGCCCGCGACCTGGGCGATACCGAAGTCGGTGAGGACGACACGGTCGGTGCCGTCCTCCACCAGGACGTTCGCGGGCTTGATGTCGCGGTGCAGGACCCCGGCCTCGTGCGCCGTGCGCAACGCGCCGAGCAGGGCGATGCCAATACGGGCGGCCTCGTCGGCGTCGACCGGGCCGTGCGCGGCGATCCGGTCGGCGAGGGAGCCACCCTCGATCAGTTCCATGACGATGTACGGGCGTTCGTCGTGCTCGACGACGTCGTGGACCACGATGATGTGCGGGTGGCTCAACTGGGCCACCGCACGCGCCTCGCGCAGGCTGCGCTCCCGACGCCGCTGGGCGCCCTCGGCGGAGAGCGCCTCGTCGAGGGGGAGTTCCTTGACCGCCACGCTGCGGCCGAGCAACTGGTCGCTCGCCCGCCAGACGACCCCCATGCCCCCACGCCCGAGCCGCGCCTCGAGCCGGTAGCGGCCCGCGATCACCCGGGCGTTGTCCCCCTCGGTCCCCATGCGGCTCATCATGCCCCACCGGACGGCCCCCTTCCGGGGCGTCGACCGGCCAAAACCACCACTTAAGAGGTCTTCTCCTGCCAGCCCTGCAGCACGGCGGTGAACTGCTTGCTCGTCGTCGCCCAGTCCTTGGCGGGCGACGACATGTAGATGGCGTACTCGACACCGCCCCGGGACATGTACGTCTCCTCCACGGCCCTGCGCGGCCCGGGGTGGGGCGTGTCCTTGGGCAGCGCGGTCCAGGTGTACTCCCAGCGGGCGCCGTCGCGGTCCCGGTAGAGGTTGTCGTGCAGGGTCACGCGCCGGTAGTCGCGCAGCCGCTGCAACTGCTCCTCCAGGTCGACCTGGTGGGCGTACGGATCGCTGAAGTCCGGTGACGTGTCGACCGCGATACGGACGAAGTGCTTGCCGCCGTCCGGTGTGTAGTCGACCTGGGTGAGGTCGTCGCTGCTGCCGAAGACCTTCCGATCCCAGTTTTTGGGCAGAAAGAGACTGAAACCCACCGGATCGTCATATCGAACCCACGAGTCCGGAACGCCTCCCTGGGGGCTTCGTCCGCTCCCGCTCGACTCCAAGGGGCTCGGCGAGCCCGCGGAGGCGCCGGTGCCGTCCTGCTGCCGCGCCTCGTTCCACGCCTGCAGTCCCACGGCCGTACCGCCGCCGATGATCGCGGCAAGGGCGACGACCAGAGCCAGCGTGCGCAGACGGCGGCGCTTGGGCGGCCGCGTGGCGCCGGTGGCCGTGTGATGCGCCGGGCCGAGCACGGTGGCGCCGGTCGCCGGGACGTACGGCGCACCGCTCGCCGACGTGGCGGATGTGGCCGATGCGGTCGATGCGGTCGATGCGGTCGGTGCGGTCGCCGGACCGTTTCTTCCCGAGTGGCCCTCCACCTCCTGGTGGGGACCGGCGTAAGGGGAACCGGTGTGAGGGGAGCCCGTGTGAGGACGGGAACTCATGGTGCCGGAACCCATGGTGCCCGCGCCCATGGTGCCCGCGCCCATGGTGCCGCTACCCATGCTGCCGCTGCCCGCGCTCACGCGCCCACCCGCCACGGACCCGGAATCCAGCGTGTGGGCGCCCACATGGTGCGTGGGCACGTACGCCTGAGCCTCGCTCGGCCGCCGCCCTTCCGCAGCCTCGGCGAGCATCTGCTCGGCCGCGGCAATGTCGGGCCGCACGGCCGGGTCCTTGCACAGCAGTGCGGCGATGACGGGCCCGAGCGGGCCGGCCTGCTGCGGCTGGGCGGGTTCCTCCTCCACGACCGCCTGCATGGTGGTCAGCGGTGTCGTCCGGCGGAACGGCGACCTGCCCTCGACCGCGGTGTACAGCGTGGCGCCGAGCGCCCACAGGTCGGAGGACGCCCCCGGGTCGTGGCCACGGATCCGCTCCGGGGCGAGGTAGTCGACCGAGCCGACGACCTCTCCCGTACGCGTGATGGTCGTGTCGCCCTCGATCTGGGCGATACCGAAGTCGGTGAGCAGGACGCGGCCGTCCCGGGCGAGGAGCACGTTGCCGGGCTTCACATCGCGGTGCAGCACCCCGGCGGAGTGCGCGGCGCGCAGCGCCCGCAGCACCCACAACCCGATCCGGGCCGCCTCCCGCGGCTCGACGCGGCCCTGCTCCTTGACCGCGTCGGCCAGCGAGTGGCCCTCTACCAGCTCCATCACGATCCACGGCCGGCCGTCGTGGTCCAGCACGTCGTGCACGGTGACGACGGCGGAGTGGTTGATCCGGGCCGCCGCACGCGCCTCGGCCCGGGTACGGGCCAGCAGGACGGCCTGGTCGCTCTCGGACACGTAGAGCGCGGCGGTCAATTCCTTGATCGCGACGGCCCGGTGCAGCACCTCGTCATGGGCACGCCACACCCGGCCCATGCCGCCCTTGCCTATCGGGTCGGCGAGCCGGTAGCGCCCCGCGAGGAGCTGGCCCTGCATCTGATTCACGTTGCCCCGCAATGCTCTTGACAGGGTCAGAGTAAGGACCCGTCGTCGCCTAACGGAACCAGGGGGGCGTCATGGAGACCGCACTGTGACGGTTGTCGCTTCCTGGGAAATGAGTGAACCAAGTACCCGCGAACCGCGTCCCGTCAGCCGGTAACCCGACAGTGGAGCCGACGGCCTGTCAGGGGTCGGCGCTGGCCTGTCAGGGTTCGGCGCACGGCCTGTCAGGGTTCGGCGCACGGCCTGTCGTGTATCAACCGGTGACCTGGTAAGTACCCGAGGCCTGCTCGTACAGCCGGGTCACCTCGTCCCGCTCCGCCTCCGGGCCGCGCACCTGCACCACGTGGTACTTCCCGCCGATCAGCATCGCGATGTTGCGCACATACAGCTCTTGCCCGTCGTCGCCGGTCCAGGTGAACTGCCCCTCGGCCATGGTCCGGCCGCCCACCTGAATCGTCTTCAGCCCCGTCGCGGTGGCCCAGCTGGAGTCGCGGTACGGCTGCAGCTCCGGCTCCTTCTCCCGCTGGTATGCCATCGGGTCGCTGCCGTCCGCCGCCGCGGTGTCCCGTCCCGGTACGACGATGAGCTCGAAGTTCCCGTGCGTGTACACGACCTGACCGCGCCCGTTGAGCGGTGCGCGGTCCCAGCCGCCCGCGACGGCGACCTGGAAACCCTCGGTGTCCTTGCGCAGGGTGAAGCCGTCGGCGACCTCGGGCCCGGTGGTCTGCGTCTCGCCGGCTCCGGTCGACGTGGAGGGGCTGCCCTGGGGGCCCGGCGAGGTCTGGTCCGGCCGGGGCTCGCTGCTCGCCTCCGCCGACTGTTCGGGCGCCGGGCCGACCTCACCGGTGGCCCCGGTGCTGCGGTCCGCGGCGCCCTTCGTGCCGGAGTCGGACTTCGGCATGAAGAGCATGGCGTACGCGATCGCGCCGGCCAGCAGGAGCAGGATCAGCAGAAGCAGGGTCCGGCCGAGCCTGCGCGGTGAACTCGCCTCTTCCCGCGCCCGCTTGTGCCGGCCGTGGTGCGCGGGCAGCCCGGCGCGCCGCCTGCGCACCAGCTCGCCCCGCCGCCGTATGACAGGAAGCCGGCTGGTGTCGGTGGGCGGCGCGGCGACGACGTGCGCGCCGGCCTCCGGCTCGGGCGCCGAACGCACCAACGAGCGCAGCCAGCCGCGCAGTTCCTCGAAGTCGAGCCGCTCGGTGGGGTCCTGACGCAGCAGCGACTCGACGACCGGCCGCAGCGGACCGCACTCCTCGGCGAAGGCGGGCGGCTCCGCGCACACCAACTGCACCAGTTCGGCCGTCGACTCCTCCGGGTAGGGCGCGTGTCCCTGTACGGCCCGGAAGAGCAGCGCGCCCAGCGCCCACAGGTCGGTCGCGGGACCGATCGGCGCCGCCAACTGCCAGTTCTCGTGCACCGGACCGGCCTGCTCCGGTGCCCACCGCTCGGTCACGGGGCCGACGACAGCCATCCGCGCATGCCGGGCCCGCTCGGCCGCCAGGGCGGTCGCGGGCCCACGCCGCACGGGCGCGCCGACGGCCGGCTCGTCCCAACGCCCGGTGGACGCGGCCGCCCCGGGAGGCAGCGCCGAAGGTGCGCCGGGGGCGGGGACCTGGGTGGATCCGGGCCCGCCCGAGGCGGAGGCGGCGCGCTGCCCGGAGGAGGCGTCACCCAGGTACCCGGCACCGCCGTTTCGACGGGACTCCTGCCCCGCGTCCGCACCGCCGGCTCCACCGCCCGCAGCACCTGCTCCGCCGCGGGGCGCGGCACCGTGCCAGGAGGCAGGCCGCACACCATAGGGATCCGCTATCTGCCCCGGCGGCCCAACCCCGGACGCCTGCTGCACCTCGTTCAACCCGGAGGAGTACGGCTGTTGCTCCACGCCGTCCGCCCCCGGGTAGGGCGGGTGTCGACCGTCGTTCGTGCCGGTGTACGGCTGCCCCGCATCGTTGGACGTGGCGTACGGCGGCTGCTGCGCCGAGCCGTTGGCCTGTGCGGCGGGGTCGCCCCCGGGAGCGGGGCGGGCACTGGGCAGAGCCGCGGGGTTGCCCTCGGGAGCGGGCCGCGCTCCCGGCAGGGCCGCCCGACCGTCCTGCGCCTCCTGGACCCGGGCCGCGGCACGCGCCCCCGCGCGATACGCGGCGATCGCCCCGGCCCGCGCCGCCCTGACATCCGCCCCGGTGTCGACCGCCCGGCGAACCGGCGCGGTCGTCCCCCCGTTCGCCGTCTCCGTGCCGGCGACGGGCAGAGCCCCCGCAGCCCGCGCCTCGATGGCGGCCCGCCGAGCAGCCTCGGCATCGGCACCGTCGAGCCCAACGGCGCTCACAGGACCATGGGGAGCACCGGAGCCACCCATTCCCTGGGGGCCGCCGGGGCTCCCCGATCCCTGAGGGCCACCCCATCCCTGAGGGCCGCCCGAACGACCCGGACCACCGGGTCCGACAGGACCACGGGAGCCGTACGCCCCACCGCCGGAGCCGTACGCCCCACGGCCGGAGCCCGGATCACCACCGCCGGAGCCCGGAACACCACCGCCGGAGCCGTGAAGGTCACCACCCCGGGCCCAACCGGCACCCATCGGCGCCCCGAGGCCACCGCTCCCACCGGGTCCCGCGCCCGCTGCGCCGGAGCCCGTGGCTCCTCCGGCGGGCCCGCGTCCGTCACCGGACTCGCCGCCCCCCGCGCCCCATTCCTGATCCTCGGCGGGCACCGGGTCGTACCCGCACAGTGCCTCTTCCGCCGCCCCGACCGCCAGGCCGGTCAGCATGACGCGGCCGTCGTCGCAGACCATGACCGTGCGCGCGGTGACGTTCCGGTGGACCCAGCCGTGAGCGTGCAGGACCCGCAGGGCCATGAGGACGTCGTCGGCGACCTCTGCCGCCCGGTACGGCGTCAGCGGCTTCTCCGCGAGCAGCGCGGCCAGTGACCGTGCGGACACCAACTCGCTGACTATCCACAGCGACCCGCCCTCGGCGAACACGTCGAAGACCTGGTCGAGCCGGGGATGGTCGGGGATCCGCGCCGCGGCCTGCGCGGCCTCGACGGCCCGCCGTACGGCCGGATCAGCCGGCCGCCGCACACCCCCGCCACCGGGAACGCGCCGTGATCCGCGATCCCGTGCTCCTCGCGGGTCCCGTGCCGTGAAACCGTCCGGCAGACCTTCGGCGTCGAGCACCTCCGCCTCGACGACCTCCGGCAACGGCACCTGCCTGACCAGGACTTCCTGCCCGCTGTAGGTGTCGAAGGCCCGGGTCTCGGTCAGTTCGTACTCGTCGGCGGGCGGCAGCGGCAGGCGGTAGCGGTCGGCGAGTACCCGTCCCGCATAGTCGTCCACGGTGCCTCCCCCGGCCGCCCGGTCGATCAATTCCGTTCGCCTCGCGAGCCGTTCCGCATGCATACCTGGATGCGTACGGTCCGCAACCACTCACGATACGTGCCGGAGGCAACCCGCAAAGAGGGGATGCCAGATCTCACATCCCAAACCCGGGATCGAACAAGGAGTCGATCACCGCACGGCTCCTCATGCCTTCGGCTGGAAGGTGTCCGTCAGGGTCTGCCAGGTGCTCTTGCGCAGGGAACTGTCCCAATTGGCGGCTTTCGCCGTGTACATGAGCGCGTAGCCCTGGCTGCTACTGACGACGAACCCCCGGTCGATCGTCCGGTACCGGGTTCCCCCGTCCGTGTAGGTGAACTCCCAGTCGGCCGTGTTCCAACCGCGGTAGCCCACCTTCTCTATCCGGATCCTCTTGTACTGGGAGCGTGTCATGGAGCCTTCCTGGCTCTGCCAGTCCGCCACCGGGTCGCCCTTGGGCGTGGACGTCCAGGCCACGAGCAGCTTCTGCCCGTCGGGACCGGTGAACCGGTCCCCCGCCGCGTCCGTCGAGCGGTACTCCCAGCCCTTGGGGAGCCCGATCGAGTACCCCTGGCTTCCCCGATGGGTGGAGGAAGCCGCGTTGTCGCCGGTGGAGCCGGAGGAACCGCCCGCCCCGGCACCGCTGCCGCCGGACGCGCTCGCCTCCTCACTCGACGCGTTCGATCCACTCGACGCGCTCTGCTGTCCCGAGCCCGCCGGCGCGGACGGGCTCGCCGAACCGTCCGTACGGGTTCCCCCGCTCTTGTCCTCCTTGGTGGAGGCGCTCCCGCTCGCACTGGCCGTCGCCTTGGCCCCGCCGCCCGAGGCCCCGTCCGAACCGTCGTCACCGCCGAGTGTCAGCGCCAGCACGGTGCCGATCACGGCGAGCACCACGACCACCACGATGATCACCAGCGTTCTGCGCGGCACCACATCCGTGAGCGGCGCCCTGGGCACGGGCCGTGGCGGCAGATCCGGCGGGGTCATGACGGGCCACCCGGAACTCCGGCCGCCGGTACCGCTGTTCGCCCCCTGCGTACCGCCGTCCCGAGGCCCGGGCACCGAGCTCGACCGCGCGGCGGAAGCCGAAGCAGCCCCCGAAGCAGCCGAAGCAGCCGAAGCAGCCGGGGAAACGGACCCGGTCGACGCGCCCTTCCCCACAGAGCCCGAAGAGCCCGAAGAGGAGGAGCCCCCCGCCTTCGAACCCGCCGCACCGCCAAGTCCGGCCTCGCCCCCGCTGGATTGCCCACCGGAACGCGAGACCCCCGCGCCCCCGGCAGTCCCCGAGCCGGCGACCCCGGTCCCAGCTCCAGTTCCGGCCCCGGCGCCAGTCCCAGCCTCAGTTCCCGTTCCGGCCGCGGAACCCTCCGTCCCGCCCCCGGACTTCGTACGCGCCGCGGACGCGGCCGATCCGGCGGATGTCGCCGCCGCTCCACCCGCACCGGCGGCCTTCCGCATCGAACGCAGCGCCCCCCGGAACCGCTCGCCGGCCTCCTCGCCCCGCTTGCTCCCGGTGCCGCTCGCGGAACTCCTCTTGTCCGCCCGCTCGTCCGGCTGCGGCGGCAACGGCACGACCTTCGTCACGTCCGGCGCCGGCTCGGGCTCCGGCTTCGGTGCCGGCGTGTGGATCACCGCGTTGAGCATCGCCCGCGCGCCCGCGTCGTCGAGCCGCTTGGCGGGGTCCTTGTTGAGCAGTCCGTAGATGACGTCCTTCAGCGGACCGGCGTTCTTCGGTTCCTCCAGCGGCTCGGTCATCACCGCCGTCAGGGTCGCTATGGCCGACCCCTTGTCGTACGGCGGCACACCCTCGACCGACGCGTAGAGGAGCCCGCCCAGCGACCACAGGTCGGCCGCCGGACCCGGCTTGTGGCCGCGGGCCCGCTCCGGGGAGATGTAGGAGGGGGCGCCGACGAGCATGCCGGTCGAGGTGATGGACGGGTCGCCCTCGACCTGGGCGATGCCGAAGTCGGTGAGGACGACCCGGCCGTCCTCGGAGATCAGCACATTGGACGGCTTCACGTCGCGGTGCAGGATGCCCTCGCGGTGCGCCGACCGCAGCACGTCGAGGATCGCCAGGCCCACCTCGGCCGCCCGCCTCGGTTCGAGGAGGCCGTCCTCGCGGATGACCTCGGCGAGCGACTTGCCCTCGACGAGTTCCATCACGATCCACGGCCGGTCGTCCTCGTCGACCACGTCGAAGACCGTCACGGCGCTGTTGTTGCGGATCCGCGCGATCGCCTTGGCCTCGCGCAACGTACGTGTGATCAGGCGCCGTTTCTCGTCCTCGTCGATGTTGGACGGGAACCGCAGCTCCTTGACGGCGACCGTGCGGCCCAGGGTCTCGTCCTCGGCGCGCCACACCGTCCCCATGCCGCCGCGACCGAGCACGCCTCCCAACCGGTACCGCCCGGCGAGAAGACGCCCGCTCTTGTCCTGACGAGTGTCCTGACGGGATGTCCCCGCCCGCTCCGCCTCCGACATGCGTCCCCTCATGCAACCCGCCCTGACAGAGCCTCCATTGTCCCTCACCCGACAAGTGCCCAACGCCCAGGGTGCCCCTGGTGACGCCGAGCCCACCGCGCAACCCGTGACACCCCGCCACCGCACCCCGCCGCAGTCCGCCCGCGCCCTCACGCACCGGGCACGACCGCGCCCCTGTTGCCGACGGAACATGCCAGCGGACTAGGACCGCCTGTGGCCGGGTCGCGGGCGGACTGATGACCACGCTCCTCCGATCCGGACCGCTTCCACGCCGCCTTGCTCGCCGCCGAGTTCTGCCCTCGCACCCAGTAGAACGACCGGGTCCCGAACGAAGATCCCACACCCCGCCACTCGTTCGAGTGACGGTGCGCCGGCCCACCGGCCATCCCGTCGGCCACCCTCTCGGAAAGGCCCCGGAGGATCACCGGCGCAACCCAGTGGGCTATCGGCAAAGCCATCCAGCAGGCCGCCCGCAGGCCCTCCAGCGGGCCGCTCACAGAGAGCCCTACAACGGCACGATGTCCGGTGCCCCGAGCCGTGCCGCGTCCGCCGTCAGATCGTCCGGCTGCCGCTGCGACTCCCGCTCCGCCTCCACCCGCTTCTCGTAGTGCTCGACCTCCCGCTCGATCTGGTCCTTGTCCCAGCCGAGCACCGGCGCCATGAGACCGGCGGCCTCGCGGGCGCAGCGGACGCCCCGGTCGAAGGTCTCGATGGAGATGCGGGTGCGCCGGGTCATCACGTCGTCCAGGTGCCGTGCGCCCTCGTGCGAGGCGGCGTACACGACCTCGGCGCGCAGATAGTCGTCGGCGCCCTGCAGCGGATCACCGAGCGAGGTGTCGGCGGCGACCAGGTCGAGGACCTCCTCCGCCATCGCGCCGTACCGGTTCAACAGGTGCTCCACACGCACCACGTGCAGGCCCGTGCGAGCGGCGATCCGCGCCCGCGCGTTCCACAGCGCCCGGTAGCCCTCCGCCCCCAGCAGCGGCACGTCCTCCGTCACGCACTCGGCGACCCGCATGTCGAGCCCGTGCACCGCCTCGTCCACGGCGTCCTTGGCCATCACCCGGTAGGTCGTGTACTTGCCGCCCGCCACGACCACGAGCCCGGGCACCGGATGCGCCACGGTGTGCTCGCGCGAGAGCTTGCTCGTGGCGTCCGACTCGCCGGCCAGCAGCGGACGCAGGCCCGCGTACACGCCCTGGACGTCGTCCCTGGTCAGCGGCACGGCGAGGACGGAGTTCACATGCTCGAGGAGGTAGTCGATGTCGGCGCTGGAGGCGGCCGGGTGGGCCTTGTCGAGGTCCCAGTCTGTGTCGGTCGTGCCGATGATCCAGTGCCGGCCCCACGGTATGACGAACAGGACGGACTTCTCGGTGCGCAGGATCAGCCCGGTCGAGGAGTTGATGCGGTCCTTGGGAACCACCAGATGGATGCCCTTGGACGCCCGGACGTGGAACTGACCGCGCTCCCCCACCAGCGCCTGGGTGTCGTCGGTCCACACGCCGGTGGCGTTGACGACCTGCTTGGCGCGGATCTCGTACTCCCCGCCCCCGTCCACGTCCTGCACCCGGGCGCCGACGACCCGCTCGCCCTCGCGCAGGAATCCGGTCACCCGCGCGCGGTTGGCGGTCTTCGCGCCGTACGCCGTCGCCGTGCGCACGAGGTTGGCCACGAAGCGGGCGTCGTCCATCTGGGCGTCGTAGTACTGCAACGCGCCGACCAGCGCGTCCTTCTTCAAGGCGGGTGCGACACGCAGGGCGTGACGACGGCTCAGATGGCGGTGCATGGGCAGGCCCCGGCCGTGGCCGCGGGCCATCGACATCGCGTCGTAGAGCGCGACGCCCGAGCCGGCGTACAGCCGCTCCCAGCCCTTGTGCTGGAGGGGGTACAGGAACGCCACCGGCTTCACCAGATGCGGCGCGAGGCGCTCCAGCAGCAGCCCGCGTTCCTTCAGGGCCTCGCGGACCAGGGCGAAGTCGAGCATCTCCAGATAACGCAGGCCGCCGTGTATCAGCTTGCTGGACCTGCTGGAGGTGCCGGACGCCCAGTCACGCGCCTCGACCAGGCCCACGGACAGCCCTCGGGTCACGGCGTCCAGCGCGGTGCCCGCACCAACCACGCCCGCGCCCACCACCAGCACGTCCAGTTCGCGCTCGGCCATTGATGCGAGTGACTCGGCGCGTTGCGCCGGTCCCAGAGTCGCTGTCCTCACCGCTGCCTCCCGCTGTCGGTCGTGCCGGTCGCACCCCTGGGGAGTGACCCGGTTCGTATCCCCCATGCCCAAATTCTGACCGGCTTGCCCGAGTTCAGCCACCACTCGCCCCCAGCCTGTGGACAACTTTCACGGACTCACGGAACAACACTCACGGAACAGCCCTCACGGGCCTGCGGGAAGACACACGTCACCAATCCCGCATAACGGTCATATTTACTCCTAGTCTGACATTGCACTCGCCCATCCTGTCCACCGGGCTTGCGCACCTGTCCCGCTTCGGCTATTGGGAAGGACGGTCCACGCCATGCCCGCAGATCTCGCCGTCATCGGCCTCGGCCCCTACGGACTGCCCCTGGCCCAGGCCGCCGTCACCGCCGGCATCTCCACCCTCGGATACCGGACGGGACCCGAACCCGGCTCCCTCAGCCCCGCCGAACTGCGCCGGATGCTCTCGGGGGGCTTCCGGCACGCCACCAGTGCGGCGGAACTCGGCCGGGTACGCACCGCGGTCATCTGCGCCCCCACCCCACGCGGCGCGGACGGCGGGCTCGACCTGAGCCAGGTGGAGGCGGCCGCCCGCACCCTGGCGGCCCGCCTGCGCCCCCACACCACGGTCATCCTGGAGTCGCCCGTCCCGCCGGGCACCACGGAGGACTTCCTGCGCCCCCTCCTCGAAGAGGGCTCCGGCCTGCGCGCGGGCCGCGACTTCCACCTCGCCTACTCCCCCAGCCGGGCCGACCCCGGCAACCGCGACTTCACCCCCACCAACACCCCCAAGGTGATCGGCGGCCTCACCCCCGCCTGCACCGAGTCCGCCGCCGCCTTCTACGGCCGTCTCACCGACAAGGTGGTACGCGCGCGTGGACCCCGCGAAGCGGAAACCGTGCAGGTCCTGGAGACCAACTTCCGGCACGTCAACATCGCCCTCGTCAACGAGATGGCCGTCCTGTGCCACGACCTCGGCGTCGACCTCTGGGACGTCATCCGCTGCGCGGAGACCAAGCCGTTCGGCTTCCATGCCTTCCGCCCCGGCCCCGGCGTCGGCGGCCACGCCGTCCCCCAGGACCTGACCGGCCAGGCCGGCCGCACCCTGCGCATGGTGGAACTCGCCCAGCAGGTCAACAGCCAGATGCCGCGCTACGTCATCCAGCGCGCGGCCGCCCTCCTGAACGAGCACGGCAAGTCGGCGCGCGGCGCCCGCGTCCTCCTCCTCGGCGTCACCTACAAGGCCGACCTCGCCGACCAGCAGGCCACCCCCGCCCAGGAGATCGCGACCCGGCTGATGGAGCTCGGAGCCTCCGTCAGCTACCACGACCCCCACATCCCGTCCTGGAACGTCCTGGACCGCCCGGTCCCCCGCGCCGACTCCCTCTACGAGGCCGCCGCCGACGCCGACCTGACGATCCTCCTCCAGCAGCACCGCACGTACGACCTCCAGGGCCTGTCGGTGAAGGCCCAGCTGCTGCTGGACACGCGGGGGGCCACGCCTACGGGGGCGGCGCATCGGTTGTGAAGGGGGGCGCGCGGGGCGAGCCGGGCTCTGGGGGCTGGTGGCACGCGGCACTCGCCGCGGGTACCGTACGGAAACAGGTGGAGCCCACCGCAGCGGTCACTGCGGCAGGCTCCTGGATGGTTCACGGAGTGTCCGCCCCTAGGTTTTGTAGGGGCGGCCGCTCACCATCCCAAACAGGTGGAGCCCACCGCAGCGGGTAACTGCGGCAGGCTCCTGGATGGTTCACGGAGTGTCCGCCCCTAGGTGACATGGGGGCGGCCGCTCACCATCCGAAAAGCCGCAAGATCCACCTCCTCCGGCACTTCACCATCCGAAGACGGATCCGGTCCCAGCGGGTGGGCTTGCGGTGGCGGCCCATGGGCGCCCCCTTCCACGACGCCACCCATTGACCCGGTAGGCGGCACGTCGGAACTCGGGCCGGGCCCCGAGGGCCGGGGTCCGGAACCATGTCCTTGGAAGGGGGCGCTCCAGAAACCTGGGGCGCCGACACGGACGTTATCGCCCCGGACCTCCCTGACCAGCCCGCTTTCGCCCCGAAGGCAACCGCGCGCCCCCACACCACCCCACGCGCCCCGCCCCCCACAGCCACCCGGACAGCGCAAAGGGGGCCGGTCACCTCTCCAGGTGACCGGCCCCCTTCCCGTCGTACGGACTACCGCCGATGCACCGAGTCCGCCACCGTCACCTCAACGCGCTGGAACTCCTTCAGCTCGCTGTAGCCGGTGGTCGCCATCGCCCGCCGCAGCGCGCCGAAGAAGTTCATCGAGCCGTCCGGCGTGTGGGACGGGCCGGCGAGGACCTCCTCGATGGTGCCGACCGTGCCGAGGTCGACCTTCTGGCCGCGCGGCAGTTCCTCGTTGACCGCCTCCATGCCCCAGTGGTGGCCCTTGCCCGGCGCGTCGGTCGCGCGGGCCAGCGGGGAGCCCATCATCACGGCGTCGGCGCCGCAGGCGATCGCCTTGGGGAGGTCGCCGGACCAGCCGACACCGCCGTCCGCGATCACGTGCACATACCGGCCGCCGGACTCGTCCATGTAGTCCCGGCGGGCCGCGGCCACGTCGGCGACCGCCGTCGCCATCGGGACCTGGATGCCCAGCACGTTGCGCGTGGTGTGCGCGGCGCCGCCGCCGAAGCCGACCAGTACGCCCGCCGCGCCCGTGCGCATCAGGTGCAGGGCCGCGGTGTACGTGGCGCAGCCGCCGACGATCACCGGGACGTCGAGCTCGTAGATGAACTGCTTCAGGTTCAGCGGCTCGTGCGAGCCGGAGACGTGCTCCGCCGAGACCGTCGTACCGCGGATGACGAAGATGTCCACGCCCGCGTCCACGACCGCCTTGGAGAACTGGGCCGTGCGCTGCGGGGAGAGCGCGGCGGCGGTGACCACGCCCGAGTCGCGCACCTCCTTGATGCGCTGCCCGATCAGCTCCTCCTTGATGGGAGCGGCGTAGATCTCCTGGAGGCGGCGGGTGGCGTTGTCCACGTCCAGCTGGGCGATCTCGTCGAGCAGCGGCTGCGGGTCCTCGTACCGCGTCCACAGGCCCTCGAGGTTGAGCACGCCGAGGCCGCCGAGTTCGCCGATACGGATCGCGGTGGCCGGGGAGACGACCGAGTCCATGGGAGCGGCCAGGAACGGCAGCTCGAAGCGGTAGGCGTCGATCTGCCAGGTGATCGAGACCTCCTTCGGGTCCCGCGTACGGCGGCTGGGGACGACGGCGATGTCGTCGAAGGCGTACGCCCGGCGGCCGCGCTTGCCGCGCCCGATCTCGATCTCAGTCACGTCTGTGGCCTTTCCCTCTTCGTTGCAGCGTCTTCCAGTATCGCCGACGGGTACGACAAGGGCGGCCCCGGATGCCCCGGGGCCGCCCTGTCGTGCCTCACGCGCGCGTGGCTGTCACTTGCTGCGGCTGTAGTTCGGCGCCTCGACCGTCATCTGGATGTCGTGCGGGTGGCTCTCCTTGAGGCCCGCCGACGTGATCCGGACGAAGCGGCCCTTGCTCTCCATCTCCGCGATGGTGGCGGCACCGACGTAGCCCATGGTCTGGCGCAGACCGCCGACGAGCTGGTGCAGCACGTTGCCCAGCGGGCCGCGGTAGGGCACCTGGCCCTCGATTCCCTCGGGCACCAGCTTGTCGTCGGAGCCGACCTCGGCCTGGAAGTAGCGGTCCTTGGAGTACGACTTCGCCTGGCCCCGGGACTGCATGGCGCCGAGCGAGCCCATGCCGCGGTACGACTTGAACTGCTTGCCGTTGATGAACTGCAGCTCACCGGGCGACTCCTCGCAGCCGGCGAGGAGGCTGCCCAGCATCACCGTGTCGGCACCGGCGGCGAGCGCCTTGCCGATGTCACCGGAGTACTGCAGACCGCCGTCGCCGATCAGCGGGACACCGGCCGCGCGGGCCGCGAGGGACGCCTCGTAGATGGCGGTGACCTGCGGGACGCCGATGCCGGCGACCACCCGGGTGGTACAGATCGAGCCGGGGCCCACGCCCACCTTGATGCCGTCGACGCCGGCGTCGATCAGGGCCTGGGCGCCGTCGCGGGTGGCGACGTTGCCGCCGATCACGTCGACGTGGACGCTCGACTTGATCTTCGACATCCAGCTCAGCGCGTTGCTGTTGTGGCCGTGCGAGGTGTCGACGACCAGGAAGTCCACCCCGGCCTCGGCGAGCGCCTGGGCCCGCTCGAGCGCCTCGGGGCTGGCGCCCACGGCGGCACCGACGAGCAGACGGCCCTCGCCGTCCTTCGCCGCGTTGGGGTACTTCTCGGCCTTGACGAAGTCCTTGACCGTGATGAGGCCCTTGAGGACGCCCGCCTCGTCGACCAGGGGAAGCTTCTCGATCTTGTGGCGGCGCAGCAGCTCCATGGCGTCGGCGCCGGAGATGCCGACCTTGCCGGTGACCAGCGGCATCGGCGTCATGACCTCGCGCACCTGCCGGGAGCGGTCGCTCTCGAAGGCCATGTCCCGGTTGGTGACGATGCCGAGCAGCTTGCCGTCCGGGTCGGTGACCGGTACGCCGCTGATGCGGAACTTGGCGCACAGGGCGTCGGCCTCCCCCAGCGTGGCGTCGGGGTTCACCGTGATGGGGTCGGTGACCATGCCGGACTCGGAGCGCTTCACGAGGTCGACCTGGTTGACCTGGTCCTCGATGGAGAGGTTGCGGTGCAGCACGCCGACGCCGCCCTGACGGGCCATCGCGATCGCCATCCGGGACTCGGTGACCTTGTCCATGGCCGCGGAGAGCAGCGGGATGTTGACGCGGACGTTGCGGGAGATGCGGGACGAGGTGTCGACCGCGTTGGGGAGCACCTCGGATGCGCCCGGCAGCAGCAGCACGTCGTCGTAGGTGAGCCCGAGGGTCGCGAATTTGGCGGGCACTCCGTCGACGTTTGCAGTCATGACACCTTCCCCAAATGGCCTTGATCGGTGCGGATGTCCATGCTAACGGGAAGCAGGGGGCCCGAATTCCAGTGTTCCGCCTGACCGGGGGCTTCGGATGTTCGTACGGAACCGGCGCAGCCCCTGTTCACCGAAGGTCCTACTGCTCGGCGAGCGCCCGCAGCCTGCTCAGCGCCCGGTGCTGTGCCACACGGACCGCACCGGGTGACATTCCCAACATCTGGCCCGTCTCCTCCGCCGTCAACCCCACCGCGATCCGCAGCAGCAACAGCTCACGCTGGTTCTCGGGGAGGTTGGCCAGCAGTTTCTTGGCCCATTCGGCGTCGCTGCTCAGCAGGGCGCGCTCCTCGGGGCCGAGGGAGTCGTCGGGCCGCTCGGGCATCTCGTCCGACGGGACGGCCGTCGAGCCCGGGTGACGCATCGCCGCCCGCTGGAGGTCCGCGACCTTGTGCGCGGCGATGGCGAAGACGAACGCCTCGAACGGGCGACCGGTGTCCTTGTAGCGCGGCAGCGCCAGGAGGACCGCGACACAGACCTCCTGGGCGAGGTCCTCGACGAAGTGCCGGGCGTCGCCCGGAAGACGGGACAGACGGGTGCGGCAGTAGCGCAGTGCCAGGGGGTGGACATGGGCGAGCAGGTCGTGTGTGGCCTGCTCGTCCCCGTCGACGGCGCGGTGGACGAGCGCACCGATCGCCCCTGGGGCCGTGCCCGCCTCGTCGTCGCGCATCGGTCCATGGTGCCTTGGCGGTGTGCGATCCGTGACATCGCGCTGGTCGTTGTGCACCGAAGCGTTATGAGCAGGTGCGCCGGCACTCATATCCTGCGCCCTCCCCTTCCGCTCGACCGACTCGTCCCCGAGGAACTCCACACCTCAAGGATGCGGCATCCGCGCCGAAACGAGCAGCGGACGCCGAATGAGCCCCTTGACTGGCCTCGCCACCGCGCCCCCGCAGGGTGCGGAGGACTGCGCGGCCGGCCACCGACGGCCCGCAGCTTTCGCCCGCCCGACCAGCGGGTGGGCGCTAGCGCACCAGGCCCCAGCGGAACCCGAGCGCCACCGCGTGCGCCCGGTCCGAGGCGCCGAGTTTCTTGAAGAGCCGCCGCGCGTGCGTCTTGACCGTGTCCTCGGAGAGGAACAGCTCGCGGCCGATCTCGGCGTTGGAGCGGCCGTGGCTCATGCCCTCCAGGACCTGGATCTCGCGCGCGGTGAGCGTGGGCGCGGCGCCCATCTCGGCGGAGCGCAGCCGGCGCGGCGCCAGGCGCCAGGTCGGGTCGGCGAGGGCCTGGGTGACGGTCGCGCGCAACTCGGCACGGGAGGCGTCCTTGTGCAGATAGCCGCGGGCGCCGGCGGCGACCGCGAGGGCCACGCCGTCCAGGTCCTCGGCGACGGTGAGCATGATGATGCGCGCACCGGGGTCGGCGGACAGCAGCCGCCGGACGGTCTCGACGCCGCCCAGACCGGGCATGCGTACGTCCATCAGAATCAGGTCCGAACGGTCGGCGCCCCAGCGGCGGAGGACTTCCTCGCCGTTGGCCGCGGTCGTCACGCGCTCGACGCCGGGCACGGTCGCGACCGCGCGGCGGAGCGCCTCTCGGGCAAGCGGGGAGTCGTCGCAGACGAGGACGGATGTCATGGCCGCCCTCCGCAGCTGATGCACGTCACCTTGAGCCTCCAGGCTGGTACGAAATCGTCACCTGTGCGGTCGACCGTCTCGGACGCCTGCCCGAGCGCTTGTGTTCTCAACCGCCTCCGCACTCTCAACGACGGTCACTCGAAAGAGTTACGGGGCCGTGTGCCATCTTCGGCACTCTACGTGAGGGGGCGGACACGGTGGCAGACATGCGAGGCCACCCACAACGTTTCATCACAACGCGTGCCCCATTCAGACCCTTTTCTTCCCATTCACTGGTGTCTGAGGCTAGATTCGCAATGAGTCATATTTTCATCTCCTTAGATCGTAGATGTGCGGTCATGGACGCCGTACGGCTAGCCAACCTCCCAGATCGGTTACAAGGGGTCACGCAATGGCAGATTTCTCCCGCCTTCCCGGACCGAACGCGGACCTGTGGGACTGGCAGCTCCTGGCCGCCTGCCGCGGAGTGGACAGCTCGCTCTTCTTCCATCCGGAGGGCGAGCGCGGGGCGGCTCGGAGTGCTCGTGAGAACTCGGCCAAGGAGGTCTGCATGAGGTGCCCGGTGCGCGCGCAGTGCGCGGCGCACGCGCTGGCGGTGAGAGAGCCGTACGGCGTCTGGGGCGGGCTGACCGAGGACGAGCGCGAGGAGCTCATGGGGAGGGCACGTCACCGGCTGGTGTCGGCGGCGGCGACCACGGCCGGGGACGACTCCCCGGGCGACTGAACGGACCGGCCGGCCGAACAACCGAAGGAACGTTTCTGCTTACCGGGCACGCACGCGTGTGCTCCTGCCTTTGGCGCCCTGGCGCCGTACGAGCCCTTTCGGCCGGTCACCGGCCCCTTCCTCCGCGTCACCGGGCCCGCACCTTCGGCCCCGTCACCGGGCCGCGGCCCGCGCCAGCCGGTCCAGCGTCGCCGCCACCGCCGGTACCTGTGCCAGGTCCGGCAGCGTGAGCGCGACGATCTCCCGCCGGACCGGCGGTTCCAGTGTCACCGTGCGCGCGCCCCGTGGCCGTACGGAATCGACGGCGAGCTGGGGCAGGACGGCGACGCCGAGGCCCGCGCCCACCAGGCCGACCACCGCGGGATAGTCGTCGGTCGCGAAGTCGATGCGGGGCGTGAAGCCGGCGGCCTCGCACACCTCGACCAACTGGCCGCGGCACCGCGGACAGCCCGCGATCCACGGTTCCGCCGCCAGTTCGCCGATGGCGACCGACTCCGCGGACGGGGTCCGGGCGAGACGGTGCCGTTCGGGTACGAGAGCGACGAGCCGGTCGGTCAGCAGCGGCCGTACGACCAGGTCGTCCCACTCCTCGACGCCGGCCGCCCCCTCGTAGCGGAAGGCGAGCGCCACGTCGCAGTCGCCCTCGCGCAGCAGTTCGACGGACCGGGGCGGTTCGGCCTCCTCCAGCGAGACCCGGGTGCCGGGGTGTTCGGCGCGCAGGGCGGCCAGCGCCGTGGGGACGAGCGTGGAGCTGCCGCTGGGGAAGGAGACGAGGCGGACCCGGCCGGCGCGCAGGCCCGCGATGGCGGCGACCTCCTCCTCGGCCGCGGTCAGTCCGGCGAGGATCCCGGCGGCGTGCCGGACGAGTGCCTCGCCGGCCTGGGTCAGCCGCATCTCGCGGCCGCTGCGGATCAGCAGTGGGGTGCCGACGGAGGCCTCCAGGGCCTTCATCTGCTGGCTGACGGCGGGCTGGGTGCAGCCCAGTTCGCGCCCCGCCGCCGAGAAGGAGCCGGTGGCGGCGACGGCGCGCAGCACGCGCAGATGACGGGCCTCGATCACGGAGTCGAGCATAAGCGGGCCTTGGAGGGGGTGGCGAATAATGCGTCGACGCTTTGGCTGCCCCCCTCGTACCGTGTGCCCTCATGAAGCTGCTGTCTGTGAATCTGGGCCGTCCGAAAGCCGTGCCGTACACGGACAACCCGGAGGGGGTCACCGGCATCGACAAGCGGCCGGTGGAGGGGCCCGTGCGGGTGGCGGCGCCCGGGCCGAAGGGCGTCGGCGGGAGTGGGCTCGCCGGGGACGCGGTGTGCAAGCGGGAGCACCACGGCGGTGACGAGCAGGCGGTGTACGCGGTGGCGCGTGAGGATCTCGACGCCTGGGAACGGGAGTTGGGGCGGCAACTGCCGAACGGGACCTTCGGGGAGAACCTCACCACCGAGGGCATCGACGTCTCCGGCGCCCTGATCGGCGAGCGCTGGCGCATCGGATCCGAGGTGGTGCTGGAAGTCAGCAGCGGGCGGATCCCGTGCGTCACGTTCCAGGGCCACATGGGTGAGCGGCAGTGGGTGAGACGCTTCACCCGCAGTGGTGGCTCGGGCGCGTATCTGCGGGTGATCGAACCGGGTGAGATCCGCGCCGGGGACCCCGTCGAGATCGTCCACCGTCCCGACCACGACGTGACGGCGGCTCTGCTGTTCCGGGCGGTCACGACCGAGCGGGTGCTGCTGCCGCGGCTGCTGGCGGCGGGCGACGCGCTGCACTCCGAGGTGCGGGCGTGGGCGCTGAAGTATGTGGAGGAGCAGGGAGCCTGACCTGCCCCCGCACGGTGACGGTTCGTCCGTTCTTCACCATCGGGCGGCCCTGTGCAGGGGGCGGACGCGCGCAGTCCGGGTCATTAACCTTGCGCCATGACAACGGCTCTCATCACCGGATCGACCGCGGGCATCGGTGCCGCGTTCGCACGGCGGCTGGCCTCGGACGGGCACAACCTCGTCCTGGTCGCCCGCGACACCGAGCGGCTGCGGGATCAGGCGACCGAACTGCACGACCGGCACGGCATCGAGGCGGAGGTCCTCACCGCCGACCTGGCGACCGACGACGGGATCGAGGCGGTGGCCGCCCGGCTCGGCGACCGCCGGAACGCCGTCGACCTGCTGATCAACAACGCGGGCTTCGGCAACAAGGGCCGCTATCTCGACGTGTCGATGGCCGACGAGCTGACCATGCTCAAGGTGCACTGCGAGGCGGTGCTGCGGCTGACGTCGGCGGCGGCCGAGCCGATGCGGGAGCGGGGGCGCGGGGGTGTCGTCAACGTGGCCTCGGTGGCGGCCTTCGTGCCGCGTGGGACGTACGGGGCCTCCAAGGCGTGGGTCGTGCAGTTCACGCAGGGGGCGGCGAAGGACCTCGCTGGCAGTGGCGTACGGCTGATGGCGCTGTGCCCGGGGTTCGTGCGGACCGAGTTCCACCAGCGGGCCGGGATGGGGACGGACAACATCCCGGGGTGGATGTGGCTGGACGCGGACAAGCTGGTGGCCGCGGCACTGGAGGATCTGGCGCGGGGGAAGTCGTTGTCGATTCCGGATCCGCGGTACAAGGCGCTGATGGGTCTGGTGAAGGTCACTCCCCGGTCGCTGCTCGGCGGGATCTCCTCGAGGACGGGGCGCAAGTACGGGCCTCAGTAGCGGGCGGGTGGCGCCGCGTCCGAGGTGGGACAATGGGCGGGAAGGACCCGTGCCCAGGGGGGCCGGAGGCGGTGCTATGACGTTCGTACAGCTCATCGACTGCAGAACCGACCGGTTCGACGAGATGAACCGGCTGATGGACACCTGGGTCGAGCAGACCAAGGGGAAGCGGACCGCGACGCACGCGGTGGTCGGCAAGGACCGCTCCGACGCGTCGCATTACATCGAGATCGTGGAGTTCCCCTCGTACGAAGAGGCGATGCGGAACTCCGGGCTGCCGGAGACCGACCGGATCTTCCGGGACATGATCGCCCTGTGCGAGGAGACGCCCACGTTCACCGACCTGGACGTGGTGTGGGACGAGCCGCTCAACCCGGCGGTGGCGCGTGAGTTCTTCGAGGAGGCCGGGCGCAGCGACCCGGAGTCGTTGTTCGAGCGGTTCACGGAGGACTACGTGGACCACGACCCCTCCAACCCCGGGGACCTGCGCGTCGATGCGGCGCGCGAGCAGTACGAGGGGTGGCGGCGGGCCTTCGAGTTCACCTTCCGGATCGACGACCAGATCGCGCAGGACGACCGGGTGTGCACCCGCTGGACCTGGGCCGGCCGCCACACCGGCGATTTCCTGGGGATCGCGGCCACCGGACAGAGCGTGGTCATGACCGGGACGACCTGGCACCGGTTCCGGGACGGGAAGATCTGCGAGGGCTGGTGGGAGTACGACCGGGCCGGCCTGATGGAACAGCTGGGCGCGTTCGGGGAGTGACCCGCGAAAGGAGCGGCCCCTGAGCCCCGCGAAGGGGGTACGACTCAGGGGGTACGACTCCACAGCCCCGCGAGGGGAAGACGACCCCGGCCTCACGAAGGGCCGACGCCCCGCGGCCCCGCGAAGAGGGAGCTCCGCAGCCCGCGAGGGGAAGACGACCCCGGCCCCGCGAAGGGCAGACGCCCCGCAGCTCCGTGAAAGGCAGACGGCTCCCAGCGCCACGAAAGGCACACGGCCCCGCAGCCCCGTGAGGAAGGGCAACTGACCCGCGAAGGGGAAGGGCCCCGCTCCGGCACCGGTCAGGTGCGGAGCGGGGCCCTTTGCCGAGCGTGTCACTCAGTGGGAGTGGCCGTGGGAGTGACCCCCGGCGGCCGGCTCCTCCTCTTCCTTCTTCTCGACGACCAGGGTCTCGGTCGTGAGCAGGAGGGAGGCGATGGAGGCGGCGTTCTCCAGGGCGGAGCGGGTGACCTTCACCGGGTCGATGACGCCGGCCTTGACCAGGTCGCCGTACTCACCGGTGGCGGCGTTGAAGCCCTGGCCCTTGTCGAGCTCGGCGACCTTGGAGGTGATGACGTAGCCCTCCAGGCCGGCGTTCTCGGCGATCCAGCGCAGCGGCTCGACGACCGCGCGGCGCACGACCGCGACACCGGTGGCCTCGTCGCCGGTCTTGCCGAGGTTGCCCTCGAGGACCTTGGCGGCGTGGACCAGCGCGGAGCCACCACCGGAGACGATGCCCTCCTCGACCGCGGCGCGGGTCGCGGAGATGGCGTCCTCCAGACGGTGCTTCTTCTCCTTCAGCTCCACCTCGGTGGCGGCGCCGACCTTGATCACGCACACGCCGCCGGCCAGCTTCGCGAGGCGCTCCTGGAGCTTCTCGCGGTCCCAGTCGGAGTCCGTGGTCTCGATCTCGGCCTTGATCTGCGCGACTCGGCCCTGGACGTCCGCGGAGTTGCCGGCGCCGTCGACGAGGGTCGTGTCGTCCTTGGTGACCGTGACGCGGCGGGCGGAGCCCAGTACGTCCAGGCCGACCTGGTCGAGCTTGAGGCCGACCTCCTCGGAGATGACCGTGGCGCCGGTCAGGGTCGCCATGTCCTGGAGCATCGCCTTGCGGCGGTCACCGAAGCCGGGGGCCTTGACCGCGACCGCGTTGAAGGTGCCGCGGATCTTGTTCACGACCAGGGTCGACAGGGCCTCGCCCTCGAGGTCCTCGGCGATGATCAGCAGCGGCTTGGAGGAGTTGGCCTGGATGACCTTCTCCAGCAGCGGCAGCAGGTCGGCGATGGAGGAGATCTTGCCCTGGTTGATGAGGATGTACGGGTCCTCGAGGACGGCCTCCATGCGCTCCTGGTCCGTCACGAAGTACGGCGACAGGTAGCCCTTGTCGAAGGCCATGCCCTCGGTGAAGTCCAGCTCCAGACCGAAGGTGTTGGACTCCTCGACGGTGATGACACCGTCCTTGCCGACCTTGTCCATCGCCTCGGCGATGAGCTCGCCGACCTGGGTGTCCTGGGCGGACAGACCGGCGACGGCGGCGATGTCGGACTTCTCGTCGATCGGGCGGGCGGTCGCGAGGAGCTCCTCGGACACGGCCTTGACCGCGGCGTCGATGCCCTTCTTCAGAGCGGCCGGGGAGGCACCCGCGGCGACGTTCTTCAGGCCCTCGCGCACCAGCGCCTGGGCGAGCACGGTGGCGGTGGTGGTGCCGTCACCCGCGATGTCGTTGGTCTTGGTCGCCACCTCCTTCACCAGCTGGGCGCCGAGGTTCTCGTACGGGTCCTCGACCTCGACCTCGCGGGCGATGGTGACGCCGTCGTTGGTGATGGTGGGGGCGCCGAACTTCTTGTCGATGACGACGTTGCGGCCCTTGGGGCCGATCGTCACCTTGACCGTGTCGGCAAGCTTGTTGACGCCGCGCTCGAGGGCGCGACGGGCGTCCTCGTCGAACTTCAGGATCTTCGCCATGGGAGCGTAGCCCTCTCGGAAATCTAGGTGAACGAAACTGCGCCCCGGGCGCCCGGCTGATTAATGGTCGGGAGGCCAGGGGCGCAGTTCAAAGCACGTGCTTCTCGGTGAAGCCGGTGAATTACTTCTCGATGATCGCGAGAACGTCGCGGGCCGAGAGGACGAGGTACTCCTCGCCGTTGTACTTCACCTCGGTGCCGCCGTACTTGCTGTACAGCACGATGTCGCCGGTCTTCACGTCGAGCGGAAGACGCTCGCCGTTCTCGAAGCGGCCCGGGCCCACGGCCAGGACGACGCCCTCCTGGGGCTTCTCCTTGGCAGTGTCCGGAATGACCAGGCCAGAGGCGGTGGTCTGTTCGGCGTCGAGCGGCTGGACCACAATGCGGTCCTCGAGCGGCTTGATGGCAACCTTGGAGCTGGTGGTCGTCACGATCCGACCTCCCCCTTCGGAGATCTCACGGGGTTAACTGTCTGAGGTGGCGACCAGGTGGATCCGTCGTCGCGGGTGCCGGACCTGCCCGTCGCTAGTTGGCACTCTCCAGGGGGGAGTGCCAGACCCGAGACTATGACTGCGATTAGCACTCGGTCAAGCGGAGTGCCAATGCCACCGGCGTGGCGCGGGATTTTCCGGTCGGCTTTCCCTGTCGCGGCGCTCGGTGCCGAAGTGGACGTCGCCCTGAGGGCTGCCGCCCCCGGACCCCGCTGTCGGCCCTGAACGGGCCTCGTCCTCAATCGCCGGACAGGCCGGGACTGCCGTGACCGGCGCCGAGAAGTCGCCGTCCGAGTCCCACGCCCGGCCCGCCCGGAGGACACCGCTCGGCCCGCCGGAGGACCTGGCCCGCCGAGGACCCCGCTCGGCCCGCCCGGACCCCACTACAGGTAGTCCTCCAGCCTCCCCACCGTCAGCCCCCTCGCCTGGATCTCCCGCAGCAGCCGTACCGTGCGCTCCCGCAGGGTCGGGTCCGTCCACTCGCCCGATGCCACCGACACGATGTCGCCGGGGTGCAGCCTGTTCTCACCCTTCGCGTACGTCAGTTCGCCGCTCTCCATCGAGGCGCGCCACAGGACGACCGTCGAGATGCCGCAGTCGGCGGCGGCGCGCAGGGTCGTCGGGTCGTAGGTGCCGTAGGGCGGGCGGAAGAGGCGGGGGCGCAGGCCGAAGCGGGAGCGGAGTTTCTCCTGCTGGCCGCAGATCTCGGCGCGCTGGCCGACGTAGGGCAGGCCGCGCAGGGCGGGGTGGTCGAGGGTGTGGTTCTGGATGCTCGCGCCGACCGCCTGGAGGCGCGCGAAGTGGGCGTAGCCCGGTCCGACGACGCTGTCGGTGAGGAACATGCTGACGGGGAGCCGGAGTTCACGGACGAGGTCGACGAACCGCGGGTCCCGCTCGGCGCCGTCGTCGTAGGTGAGGAAGACGACCTTGTCGGCGGTGCGGACGCGGTGCACGACCGGCGGCAGGGGGGCCGCCAGACCCCAGCGCCGGTACGCCGGCTGGGGGCCGCGCGCGGCGGGCTGCCCCGTGCCGGTCGGCCCGTGTGAGCCGACTCGCTGCGCCGCCTTCCTGCCCAGCCGTTCGATGGGGTCGACGGACTGGGCACAGCCGGCGAGCAGAGCCAGCACCAGGACCGCGACCGTCAACCAAGCCCATTTTTTGTATGTTTGTCCTACGGTCCCCATGGGCCCGGATCTTCGCAGGCCACCCCCGAGAACCCCGGGCGACACCGCCGCCGGAGGCGGACCGTCCACCTACTGGCCCACAATGATCCGGTGAACGACCTCGCCCCCCTCCTCACCCCCGAAGGCCGCGCGCTCCTCGACGAAGTGCGCGCCACCGCCCCCGCCGACGAACTCGCCGTCGCCACCCGGCTGCGCCGCGAGCACCCCGCCGAGCTGGTGTCGGCGGCGCTCGGGCAGGCCCGGCTGCGGCAGCGGGCGGCGGCGAAGTTCGGGGCCGAGGACGCCGGGCGGATGTTCTTCACGCCCGACGGGGTCGAGCAGTCGACCCGGTCGAGCGTGGCGGCGTACCGTGCCGAGCGGCTCAGGGCCCTCGGCGTGACCTCGGTGGCCGACCTGTGCTGCGGGATCGGCGGCGACGCGATCGCGTTCGCCAGGGCCGGGATCCGGGTGCTGGCCGTGGACCGCGACCCGGTGACGGCCGGGGCGGCCCGGGCGAACGCCGAGGCGCTGGGCCTCGCCGACCTCGTCGAAGTCCGGGAGGCGGATGTCACGGAGGTGGACACGGCCTCGTACGACGCCGTGTTCGTCGATCCCGCGCGGCGCGGCGGCCGTGGCCGGATCTTCGACCCGGAGGCGTACTCACCGCCCCTGTCCTGGGCGGTCCGGGCCGCCGTCAAGGCCCCTCACGCGGCGCTGAAGGTCGCCCCCGGCATCCCGCACGAGGCCGTGCCCGCCGAGGCCGAGGCCGAGTGGATCTCGGACGGCGGTGACGTGAAGGAGGCCGTGCTGTGGTTCGGCACCGCCCCGGGAGCCGTCCGCGCGACCCTGCTGCCCGGCCCCCGCACCCTCCTGGGCCGGGGTCTGCCGGACCCCCGGGTCCGCCCGGTCGGCCGCTACCTGTACGAGCCCGACGGCGCCGTCATCCGCGCCCACCTGGTCGCCGAGGTCGCCGAACAGCTCGGCGGCGGACTGGTGGACGCCACGATCGCCTACGTGACCGCCGACGCACCGCACCCGACCCCGTACGCCTCCGGCTACGAGATCACCGACCGACTCCCCTTCAACGTCAAGAAGTTGAGGGCCCTGCTGCGGGAACGGGAGGTCGGCGTCCTGACCGTGAAGAAGCGCGGGTCGGCGGTGGAGCCGGAGGAGCTGCGCCGCAAGGCGCTCCCCAAGCCGCACGGACCGAACGCGGTGACCGTGTTCCTGACCCGGGTCGCGGGGGCGCCGACGATGCTGCTGGGCCACCCCCTGAAGTAACGCGACGGTGAGCGCACGCCGTACTCACCCGCGCCCCGCGCTCACCCGCACTCCCCCGCCCGCCGGAGCAGAAACGCCCGCTCCGGCTCGTTCCGCGTCAGGTCGGCCGCTCGTACGAACTCCGCCCGCGCCTCCCGCGTACGGCCCAGCCGCAGCAGCAGATCTCCGCGCACGCTCGGCAGCAAGTGGTAGTCCCGCAGGGCGGGTTCGGCGGCCAGGCGGTCGACGATCTCCAGGGCCGGGGCCGGGCCGTCCGCCATCGACACGGCGACCGCGCGGTTGAGTTCGACGACCGGGGAGGGAGCGCGGACGGCCAGCAGGTCGTACAGCTGGGCGATCCGGGTCCAGTCGGTCTCCTCGTAGGAGTGGGCGATCGCGTGGCAGGCGGCGATGGCGGCCTGGAGGGCGTACGGGCCCAGAGCACCCGTGGAGGCCGGGTGGGCTCGGCCGAGGGCGGTGATGCCGCGGGCGATGAGCATGCGGTTCCAGCGGCTGCGGTTCTGGTCCTTGAGCAGGACGGGCTCGCCGGACGGCCCGGTGCGGGCGGCGGCGCGGGACGTCTGGAACTCCAGCAGCGCGGTCAGGCCGTGGACCTCCGGTTCCTTCGGCATCAGACCGGACAGGACGCGGGCCAGCCGCAGGGCGTCCTCGCACAGGCCCGGGCGCAGCCAGTCGTCGCCGGCCGTGGCGGCGTACCCCTCGTTGTAGATCAGGTAGATGACGTCGAGGACGGAGCCCAGGCGGGCTTCGCGGTCGGGGCCGTAGGGCACCTCGAAGGCGACGTTCCTGGTGGCCAGGGTCCGCTTGGCCCGCACGATCCGCTGGGCGACCGTGGGTTCCGGGACGAGGAACGCGCGGGCGATCTCGGCCGTGGTCAGACCGCCCAGCAGCCGCAGGGTGAGGGCGATGCGGGCCTCGGCGGACAGCACCGGGTGGCAGGCGGTGAAGACCAGGCGGAGCAGGTCGTCGTCGATGCGGTCGGGGTCGGTGAGATCGGCGAGGCCGGCGGGCTCCTCGGGCGGGGCCGCCTGCGACAGGTCCCGGCCGATCTCGGCCAGCTTGCGCGCGTAGGTCTCCCGGCGCCGGATCAGGTCCACGGCGCGATGCCGGGCGGTGGCCATGAGCCAGGCGCCCGGGTTGCCCGGCACCCCCTCCCCGGGCCACTGCTCCAACGCCGCGACCAGTGCGTCCTGCGCCAACTCCTCGGCGATACCGACGTCCCGGACGATCCGGGCGACGCCGGCGATGATGCGGGGGGACTCCATCCGGAAGACGGTCTCGACGGTGTGGCGGGGGTCGCTGGCCGAAGGCCGGGCGGACTCCCCGGAGGGTGCGGGCCGGGGTACGGCGGGCGGTTCCGGAGCGCCGGAGGGCTGTGAGGTCACAGCCCTCCATGCAACACCCCGGCGGGCCCCAGGCCAAGGAGGACTCAGCCCTCCGCGATCTCCCGCACCTCGCAGGTGATCCGCCAGGGCTCCCCGTGGATCTGGAGGAACCGCTTGGTCCACTCGATCGCCTCGGCCCGGTCCTTGCACTGCATGAGCGCGTAGCCGCCGATGACCTCCTTGGACTCGGTGAAGGGCCCGTCGGTCACGGACGCCTTCTCGCCGTCCCAGTCGACCCTGGCCCCTTGCGCGTTCGGGGTCAGCCCGGCGGTGTCGAGCATGACGCCCGCCTTGGTCATCTCCTCGATCAGTTCGCCCATGCGCCGCATCAGTTCGGGGCTCGGTCCCTCGGCGGGCGCGGCGCTCTCGTCGACCTTCACCAGCGACAGGTAACGGGGCATGGTGACTCCTCGTGCCGTACGAGCCGGGTCCTTCCCGGCCTCTCACCCCTGCGTCGATCGGGAGACGACCGGATCGACACGCTCGCCGGAATTTCCCGAAGAATTTTTTCCGGGTCGGCGACTTCCCAGGTCATCGGGCGACTTCCCGAGGCCGTCCGACACTCCCCGGGGGGCCCGCCGCGGCGCGTCCCCCGGCTCCTACCGCAGCGCCCGGCCGAACCCCGCCCGCGCGTACGGCGCCCCGACCGCCTTGCCGTCGAGGACGAGGGCCGCGTCCGTCACCACTCCCGTCGGCCGCCCCCGCAGCACCCACACCCGCCCGTTTCCGGCGTCCTCGCCCGCCGCGGAAATCGCCAGGTCGGCGTATCCGTTGCCGTTGATGTCGAGGAGCTGGACCGCGCTGCCGAAGACGTCGCCCGCTTCCGAGGTACCGACCACGCCCTCGGTGTCCTGGCTGATGGCCTGGGCGCCCTGGCCGGTCAGGCCGGTGCGGCTGCCGCGCAGGACGTCGACGGTGCCGGCGCCGTCCTCGTACCGGATCTCCTCGCGGAGTACGCCGACGGCCACGTCGTCGATGCCGTCGCCGGTGATGTCGCCGACGGCCAGCACGTCGCCGAAGCCGTTGATCTCGTCCGCGGTGCCGGGCACGCCCGGGGTGTTCTGGCTGTACGACTTCCAGGTGCTCGCGGGACGCAGGCCGGCGGCCGAGCCGCGGGCCACCCGGATCCGCGCGGTGTTGGTGAAGCCGACGACGAGGTCGTCGTATCCGTCGCCGTCCACGTCGCCCAGGGCGCTCGCTCCGTCGCCCGGGGGTGCGGTGTCCGTGGCATCGGTGAGGCCCGCCGCGGAGGCGGTGTAGAAGCGGGTGCCGTAGCCGCCGTCGCCGATGTAGACCTGCAGCGCGAGGTCGTCCCGGCCGTCGCCGTTCACGTCTCCGGTCGCGCCGGCCACGATGTCGTAGTGCTTGAGGTGGCCGGGGTCCAGGGCCCGCTCGGCGGCCGGGGTGCCGGAGCGGCTGAGCGGGCCGGTCCAGACGGTGCCGGTGCTGCCCCGCGGGTCGTCGACCATGGAACGGTCCGTGCGGAACAGGGCCAGGTCGTCCGTGCCGTCGCCGTCGAAGTCGCCGGCCTGGGTCTTGGTGGCGGGGACCGACGTGCCGCCCGACAGGCCACGGCTGCCGCCCCAGACGACGACCGCGTCGCCCTTCATCCTGGCGAGGCCGACGACCAGGTCCGTACGGCCGTCGTGGTTCAGATCCGCCTTGGTGAGCTGGGCGCCGAAGCCCTGCTCCTGGACCGGGGCGCCCGGAATCCCCCGGGTGGAGCGGCTGATGACGGTCCGCCGGTTCTTGGACAGGCCGTGCGGTCCGCCGTACAGGACGACCACATAGCCCGCCGCGCTCCGCCCGCCGATCGTGGCGCCCGGGGCGCCGACGGCGAGGTCCTGGTAGCCGTCGCCGTCGAAGTCGTCATGGACGGGGGCGGCGACCGTCGTCCGCGCGCCGGACAGGCCGGGCGGGGCGACTCCCAGCGCGAGCAGGCCCGCCAGGAGCGGAACGGTCCAGGGACCGTGGAAAAAAACGGACGAGCCGAGGGGAGAAACTGGGGACGACACCGGGGGACCCCCTCATGACGGCAACATCCTCACCTGACGAGACTCCCGGACCCCCGCTCCGGTTGCCCTCAGCGCAGCGACTTCCACAGGTCGCTCGCCTCCGGCTCCTCGGCCACCACCCGGTTGGGGTCGGACACGGCCGGTACCACCGGCATGGTCACCGTCGTCACCCGGTCCGCCGACAGGCCCCGCAGGCTCTGCCCGAGCCGCATCAGCTCGGTCAGCGAGTCGAGGCCGGTGTCGGTGGTGAGGCTGCCGGTGACCGCGTCGGCCACGCTGTACAGCCGGGTCGGCTCGGACAGCAGGTTCGTCGAGGAGATCTGCTCCAGCAGGGCCTTCACCAGCTTCTGCTGGAGGCCTATGCGGCCGAGGTCGCTGCCGTCGCCGATGCCGTGCCGGGTGCGGGCCAGCGCGAGGGCCTGGACGCCGTCGAGGTCATGGGTGCCGGCCTTCAGCTTCAGGTGGCTGTCGTCGTCATCGATGTCCTCGTCCGTCGTGACGGTGACCCCGCCGAGGGCGTCGACGAGCTTCGCGAAGCCCGCGAAGTCGATCTCGATGTAGTGGTCCATACGGACGTCGGTGATCGCCTCGACCGTCTTGACCGCGCAGACGGCCCCGCCCACCGAGTACGCGCTGTTGAACATGGCGCCGTACCGGACGCCGGTGGAGCCGCCCGAGGGCAGCGGACACGAGGGCCGGGTGACGAGCGTGTCGCGCGGGATGCTGACCACGGTGGCCCTCGTCCGGCCGGCGTCGAGATGGACGACCATCGCCGTGTCGGACCGGGCGCCCTCGCTGCTTCCCCCGCCGAGTTCCTGGTTCTCCTTGCCGCTGCGCGAGTCCGAGCCGAGGACCAGGATGTTCAGGGAGCCGGTGGGCAGGGGCGTGGCGGAGGCGGTACCGGACGGGGACGGGGTGGTGACCGCTCTGGGCGGGCGGTCGTCGCCGAGCGCGCTGTTGATGTCGACGCTCTTGATGTTGTTGTTGAGGTGCCAGTACGCCCAGCCCGCCGCCGCGATGCCGAGCACCAGTGCGCCCGCGAGAGTGAGACCGGCGGCCTTGAGCGCCTTCGGCCGCCGGTCCCGCCGTCTGCCCTCGTCGCCGTTCTCCGTGTGTACGGTCACGCGAGGAACATAAGTCCGAATTATTAGGAGAATGTTAGGGACTGGGGCATGACGTGGATTTCTTGGGAAATTCTCATCGTTCCCGAGACCTCCTCAGGTTGCGGGACTTTGCCACCTGCGAAAGTTTCGGTCGGGCAACCGATTGACTTCGGAGTGTCCGCCTACCGCGCCGCGGGCGCCCCCGTGCTGGCCCGCACCACGAGGCTCGTCGCCAGTTCCACCCGGGTCGCCGCGGGGATGCCCTCCTCGCGTCCCAGGTCGAGGACCAGCTTCGCGGCCGCCTCGGCCATCTCCGTCAGCGGCTGCCGCACGGTCGTCAGCGGCGGACCCACCCAGGGCGCCACCGGCAGATCGTCGAACCCGACCACGCTCAGGTCCTCCGGGATGCGCAGCCCCAGTTCGCGCGCGGCCTCGTACAGCCCGAGCGCCTGCAGGTCGTTGCCGGCGAAGACGGCGGTCGGCCGGTCCGGGCGGCGCAGGAGTTCCAGGCCCTGCCGGTAGCCGGCCTCGTGGTGGAAGTCACCCGTCGCGATCAGCTCGGGGTCGACCGGCAGCCCGGCGGTCTCCAGGGCGGCACGGTAGCCGTCGACGCGGGCACGGCTGCACATCATCCGGCTCGGTCCGCTGATCGCGCCGATGCGGGTGTGCCCGAGTTCGACCAGATGCCGGGTGGCGGCGAGACCGCCCTGCCAGTTGGTGGCGCCGATGGAGGGCACGTCGGCGCCCGGGTCGCCGGCCGGGTCCATCACCACGAACGGGATCGAGCGGCTGTTGAGCAACGCCCGCTGGGACTCGTCGAGGCCGGACAGCACGAGGATCACGCCGTGCGGGCGGCGGGCGGCGACCTGGTCGGCCCAGGTCCGCCCGGGGGTGAGCCGTCCGGCGCTCTCGCTCAGCACCACGCTCAGCCCGGCGTCCCGGGCCACGTTCTCCACGCCCCGGATGACCTCCATCGCCCAGGCGCTCTCCAGCTCGTGGAAGACCAGGTCGATCAGGGGCGAACGGCTCGCCTCCGCCCGCCGGCGCCGGTAGCCGTGCGCACGCAGCAGCCCTTCCACGCGGCTGCGGGTCGCCGGGGCGACGTCGGCGCGGCCGTTGAGGACCTTCGAAACTGTCGGCGCGGAAACGCCGGCCTCGCGGGCGATCTCGGCGAGGGTCGCGGTCTGCGGGGACCGTCCTGCCGACGGGGTTGTCGTCCGGGTTTCAGCGGGCTCCGGGGGTGTCATGGCGGCGATCGTATCCCTGCGCGACCTCTTGACGAACCCTTCTCACCGCCCTAGGTTCCCAAAACATTCGACATGTTTCCCGAAACATTCGCGAGAGGGCCCTCCACCCCGACAGGAGTCTCATGACCACCGCCCCCTGGCGTGACCCCGCCCTGCCCGCCGCCGCCCGCGTCGACGACCTCCTCTCCCGGATGACCCTCGAGGAGAAGACCGCCCAGTTGTACGGCGTCTGGGTGGGCGCCAGCACGGACGGCGACGGGGTCGCCCCCCTCCAGCGCGAGATGACCTCCGGCTCCTCCGCCTACGAATGGGAGGAGCTGATCACCCACGGCCTGGGCCAGCTGACCCGCCCCTTCGGCACGGCGCCCGTGGACCCGGCGCTGGGCGCGCGGGCACTGGCCCGCGCCCAGCGCCGTATCGTCGAAGCCGGCCGCTTCGGCATCCCCGCCCTCGCCCACGAGGAGTGCCTGGCCGGCTTCACCGCCTGGCAGGCCACCGCCTACCCGGTCCCGCTGGCCTGGGGCGCCTCCTTCGACCCGGAGCTGGTCGAGGAAATGGGCCGCCGTATCGGCCACGACCTGCGCTCGGTCGGCGTCCACCAGGGCCTCGCGCCGGTGCTGGACGTCGTGCGGGATCTGCGCTGGGGCCGGGTCGAGGAGACCATCGGCGAGGACCCGTACCTGGTCGGCACCGTCGGCTCCGCCTATGTGCGGGGTCTGGAGTCGGCCGGGATCGTCGCCACGCTCAAGCACTTCGCCGGGTACGCCTCCTCGGCCGGCGCCCGCAACCAGGCCCCGGTTCGGGCCGGTGTCCGTGAGGTCGCGGACACCACGCTCCCGCCGTTCGAGATGGCCCTGCGCGAGGGCGGCGCCCGGTCGGTGATGGCCGCGTACACGGAGACGGACGGTGTCCCGGCGTCGGCGGACCCCGGCCTGCTGACCGAACTCCTGCGGGAGCGCTGGGGGTTCACCGGCACGGTGGTCTCCGACTACTTCGGCATCGGCTTCCTGCAGACCCTGCACCGGGTGGCGGGCACCGAGGCTGAGGCGGCCCACGCGGCGCTCACGGCCGGCATCGACGTCGAACTCCCGAGCCTGAAGTGCTACGGTCGCCCGCTCCTGGACGCGGTCCGGGCGGGCGAGATCCCGGAGTCGCTCATCGACCGCGCGGCCCGCCGCGTACTGCTCCAGAAGTGCGAACTGGGCCTCCTGGACGAGGACTGGACCCCGGAGCCCACCGGCCGCGTCAACCTGGACTCGGCGGCCAACCGCGCGCTGGCCCGCCGCCTGGCCGAGGAGTCGGTGGTCCTGCTGGACAACCCGGACGGACTGCTCCCTCTCGCCCCGGACACGAGGATCGCGGTGGTCGGCCCGCGCGCTTCGGACGCGCTCGCGATGCTCGGCTGCTACTCCTTCCCCTCCCACGTCCTCACGCAGCACCCCGAGACGCCGACGGGCATCGAGCTCCCCACGCTGCTGGAGTCGCTGCGCGCCGAACTCCCGGACGCGAAGGTCACGTCCGCGGAGGGCTGCGGAGTGTCCGACCCGGACACGACAGGCTTCGAGGAGGCGGTGGCCCGGACCGCCGAGGCGGACGTCTGTGTGGCCGTCCTCGGCGACCGGGCGGGCCTGTTCGGCCGGGGCACGTCCGGAGAGGGCTGCGACGCCACCGATCTCCGACTGCCCGGTGTGCAGGCGGAGTTGCTGGACATGCTGGTGGCGACCGGTGTCCCGGTGGTTCTCGTCCTCCTCACCGGCCGCCCCTACGCCCTCGGCCGCTGGCACGGCCGGCTCGCCGCGGTCGTCCAGGCGTTCTTCCCCGGGGAGGAGGGCGGCCCGGCGGTCGCGGGAGTGCTGTCGGGTCGCGTCAACCCCTCCGGCCGCCTCCCGGTGAGCGTCCCGCACGTCCCCGGCGGCCAGCCCTGGACCTACCTCCAGCCCCCGCTGGGCCTCAAGGACGAGGTCAGCAACCTGGACCCGACCCCGCTGTACGCCTTCGGACACGGCCGCTCCTACACGGAGTTCGAGTGGTCCGACGTCCAGGGCACCGCCCCGGAGATCACCACGGACGGCTCGTACGACCTCTCGCTCACGGTCCGCAACACGGGCGACCGCGCCGGCGCCGAGGTCGTCCAGCTGTACCTCCACGACCCGGTGGCATCGGTGACGCGACCGGACGTGTGGCTGATCGGCTACCAGCGGCTGGAGCTGGCGCCGGGGGAGGCGAGCCGCGTGACCTTCCGCTTCCACGCGGACCTGTCGGCGTTCACCGACCGCACGGGGCGCCGGATCGTCGAGCCGGGCGCGCTGGAACTGCGCCTGGCGGCCTCCAGCGCGGAGGTGTGGCACACGGCAGGGCTGAGGCTGACGGGGCCGGAACGGGTGCTGGGCCCGGACCGGCGGCTGCGGTGCGAGACGGAGGTCCGTTCCCTTCCCTGACACGTTCAGCACGTTTTTTCCAAGATATGGATCAGGCCGGACGGCCACAGCCGCCTCCGCTCTGTGAGGATCCCCTCACTTCGGTCGCTCCACGCCACCGAGCACCAGGGGAGGGAGCTTCACCATGCGGATACCTCGCTCGGGTGGCGGGCCGTCCGCCGCCCGTGAGTGGGTTCTCGTCGCCGCCATGCTCACGGTGGCCTGTCTGCCGGCCGTCCTGTTCGGGCTGGCCTTGGTCATCGGGATCGCGGCCATGGACGGCCCTTGGGGAGCGCTGGCGGGTCCGCTGGCGCTGCTGGGGGCCGGCATCGTCAGGGGAGCCGCGGAGCGCAGGCGGCTGCCGGGGCGGGCGGTGCGGCCCGCCGACGAGCCGGAGCTGACCGGGCTGGTGGGGGGCGTGGCCGAGCGGCTCGGGTTCCGTGAGCCGCTGCTGGTCCGGGTCGTCCCCGAGGTGCAGGCGTCCCTGGGGCGCGTGAAGACCGACGGCGTGCGCTGCCGCGTACTCGTGCTCGGCCTGCCGCTGCTGCGGGCATTGACCGAGGCCCAGCTCGCGGCGGTGGTCGCGCACGAGCTGGCGCACGAAAACCATGTGCGCGACCGTCGTGCGGCCTCACTGCTGTTCTCCCGTTCCGTGCTCGCGGACCGCCTGGTGGGCCGCTTCCGCCCGTTGGCGCCGATGGCGGCACCGCTGCTGCGGGCCTCCCAGCCGCTGGTGTGGCGGGCGGAGACGGCTGCCGACGCCGACGCCGTCCGCGTGGCCGGCACCGCGGCCACCGCCGAGGCACTCCGGCGGACCGCCGTGCTCCACGCGGCGTTCGAGAGACTCGGCGAGATGTGGTGGGCCGCGCTCGCGCAGGACGGCGGCTACCCGGAGGACTTCTACGACGCCCTCGACACGGCCCTGCGCGACCCCAGGGTGGCCCGCCGCTTTGCCCGTGCCGCCGCCGAGGAGGAGGCCCTCGACCCGTACGCGGCGGACGGCCACCCACCCCTCACCCCGCGGGTGGCCTCACTGCCGCGTGGGGTCGAGCCGTCCGCCCCGTACCGCGCGGCGCCGCTCGTACTCCGTGACGCCGAGGCCTACGAACGCTGGTGTATGGGACAACTGGCCGGTACAGAAGACGAATTGGGGGACGGGGCTACGGAGCGGCGGCCGAGGAAAGGTGGCGGGCGCGACCGGTACGACCCACCGCGCCCCGTACGCCTCCTGGACCTGTCCTCCGACCGGCTGCACGAGCTGACTGACGCGCTCGGCGAGGTCGAGGACCTGCTCGGTCTGCTGCGGGCCGCGACCGGCCAGGAGTCACCGGGCCGCGCGGTGGCCGGCGCGCTGGACGCCGTCGCCGACGGCAGCTGGCCACGCCTGGCCCGCCGGCTCGATCCCAGCCTGCGACGGGTGCCCGCCGCCGCCCGGCCTCCGCTGTCCCGTGGCGTGCTGACCGACGCCGTGAGCGTCACCCTGGCCACCGAGCTGCGCGAGGCCGGCTGGACCCGCGCCGGCCGTTGGCTGGACACCGTCCTCACCGGGCCCGACGGCACGGTCGTCGACGTCCACGAGCTGGTGGCCGACGCGGTGGAGACCGGGGACCTGGGCGACGTACGGGCGCTGGCATCGGCAGCGGGGACGGACACGGGGACGGAGGAGGTCACCGTATGAGCACCACGACAGGTGCGAGACGTCCCCGTCCCGCCCTGCGCGTCGCCCTGCTCGGTGTGGCCGTCACCCTCGTCGGGTACGGCCTGTTCGCCGCCTGGCTCGGCGTGCACGCCTTCCGGTACGAAAGCGCCCGCGACCGGGCCACACGGACGGCCGTCGGCTTGGTCGTCCAGGACGGCATCGGCGACGATGACGACATCCGCGTACGGTGGACCGACGGCACCGGTCAGCAGCACGTCCAGCGCTTCGGCGTGTACGACACCGACCGCTACACCAAGGGCAGGCACTTCCGCGTGGTCTACGACCCCGCTCAGCCGGATCCGCAGGGCTTCCCCGCCGACCCGGACGAGACCGCGGACGCGGACGACCTCGAAGTCCCGATCCTCCTCGCCGCCTTCGCCGTACTTCCCATATGCGGCGTCTGGGCCTGGCGCGGCCTGCGCTTCCGCTGGGCGCTGCGGCGGCCGGGCCGACCCATGACGGCGACCGTGCACCTCGGGGAGCGCCGCGCGACGACGTGGCGGGGAGACACGACCTGGCTCGCTCTCGCCGAGCCCGACCGCCCCGACCGGCGCGTCCTGTGGCAGCGGGTCATGTGGCACCCCGCCCTCGACGACTGCTCCGGCGCCGTCCCGGTGACCGTGCGCCGCTCGCCGCGCGGCCTCCGCCCCGCCGCGGTGGAACTGCCGGACGGCACCCGCCTCGTCCCGCTGGGCCGACTGCGTGACCGGCCGCCACGGCACATGATCATGTACGACCGGGGGGCCGGCCGCGGTGACCTGCGGGACTCCTTCATCCTTCCGGCCGGTACGGACATACGGCCCGCGGACCCCTGGTGGCGGCCGGGCGCCCGGGCCACGGCGATCGGCGTCGCGATCGGTGTCCTCGCGGGCTTCCTGCTGGGCGGCGGGAGTCTCGTCGCCGTGGTGGGCTTCACGCTGGCGTCCGCGGCCCTCGTGAGCGCCGCGTGGGCGCTGTCGGCGCCGCAGCCGTAGGAGCAGCCGGTCCCGAGGTGATGCACTGCCGCGGCTTCCTGACATGATCACGGCATGACGCGTGAGCTTGTGCGGCCCGGCGCCAGGAGATTCGTCCCGAACTACGAGCACCGTTCGTGGACGATTCACCCGGACGGGCCTGCAGGTCCCGCGCGTCGTTGTGAACGCCGCCGCGGTGTCGCAGGGCAAACCGTCGCCCGTTGCCCTATCTGCCGGCCGCCGAGCAGCTCGGTGCCGAGCCCGAGGACTGCCTGGTCATCGAGGACGCCCCGTCCGGAGTCGAGGCCGGCCTGCGGGCCGGCATGACGGTGTGGGGGGTGAACGCCGCGATCGCGGTGGCGGGCGTGCACCGTCACTTCGGGAGCCTGCGCGAAGCAGTCCCCGACATCCTCGGCTTCGGGTCCGGGACCCGTCCGGAGGAATCGGCCGCGGGGGGATGACCAGCGGGCGGCTCTCAGTCCTCGCCCAGCGACTCGAACCGCCACCGATGCACCGGCCGGGCCGCCAACTCGCCGTCAGGCTGCGGGAGTTCGGGCAGGTCGGCGTCGTACTGAGCGTCCCACCACGTGATGACCAGAACCCGGTCCTGCGGCGCCCGGAAGGTCTCCCGGCGTACCGGGCGCTCGGGCAGCTCCTGCCGCCGCGCCCACGCCAGCAGCTCCTCGCCCCGGCCCTCGGCCGCCCGGGCCTCCCACATCAGCGCGACCGTCATGAGTAGAGGTTCTCCTTGCTGACCTCGTGGACGTGGTCGTGGCCGGGGACATGTGTTTCCGTAACCGGCAGCGAGGAGTCGGCGGAGAGCTCCCAGCTGGACGCGGACCGCCCCCGGGCGACCATCTCCGCACCCAGCGCCGCCACCATCGCCCCGTTGTCCGTGCACAGCTTGGGGCGGGGCACCCGCAGCCGGATGCCGGCCGCCTCGCAGCGTTCCTGGGCCAGGATCCGCAGCCGCGAGTTGGCGGCGACGCCGCCGCCGATCATCAGGTGGTCGACGCCCTCGTCCTTGCAGGCCCTGACCGCCTTGCGGGTCAGCACGTCCACGACCGCCTCCTGGAAGGAGGCCGCCACGTCCCGCACCGGCACCTCCTCGCCCGCCGCCCGCTTCGCCTCGATCCAGCGGGCCACGGCCGTCTTCAGCCCGGAGAAGGAGAAGTCGTACGCCGCGTCGCGCGGCCCGGTCAGACCGCGCGGGAACGCGATGGCCTGCGGGTCGCCCTCCTTGGCGTACCGGTCGATGACCGGACCGCCGGGGAAGCCCAGGTTCAGCACGCGGGCGATCTTGTCGAAGGCCTCGCCGGCCGCGTCGTCGATGGTCGCGCCCATCGGGCGGACGTCGGAGGTGATGTCGCTCGACAGCAGCAGCGAGGAGTGCCCGCCGGACACCAGCAGGGCCATCGTCGGCTCCGGCAGCGCGCCGTGCTCCAGTTGGTCCACGCAGATGTGGGAGGCGAGGTGGTTGACGCCGTAGAGGGGCTTGCCGAGCGCGTACGCGTACGCTTTCGCCGCGGAGACGCCGACGAGCAGCGCCCCGGCGAGCCCCGGTCCGGCGGTGACCGCGATGCCGTCGAGGTCCCTCGCGCTCACCCCCGCTTCCTTCAGCGCGCGGTCGATGGTCGGCACCATCGCCTCCAGGTGCGCCCGGGAGGCGACCTCCGGGACGACCCCGCCGAAGCGGGCGTGCTCGTCGACGCTGGAGGCGATGGCGTCGGCGAGCAGGGTCGTGCCGCGGACGATGCCGACGCCGGTCTCGTCGCAGGAGGTCTCGATGCCGAGGACGAGTGGTTCGTCAGCCATGGATCTCGGTTCCTTGTACGCCGTTCACGGAGGTGGAGGGGTCGGTCAGTCGCATCACCAGGGCGTCCACGTTCCCCGGCTGGTAGTACCCGCGCCGGAACCCGATGGCCTCGAAGCCGAAGCGCTCGTACAGCTTCTGCGCGCGGACGTTGTCGACCCGGCACTCCAGCATCACCTCGGCGCACTCGAAGGCGCCGGCGGCCCGCAGCAGTTCGGTCAGCAGCCGGCTGCCGAGTCCGGTGCCCTGGTGGTCGCGGGCGACGGCGATCGTCTGTACGTCGGCGAGTTCGCCGGAGGAGGCCAGTCCCGCGTATCCGACGATCGTCCCGTCGGCGGTCTCGGCGACCACGTACCGCCGGTTCGCCTCCGGGCCGCGGGAGTGGGCCAGCTCGGACCAGAACATCCCGCGGGACCAGGCGTCCTCGGGGAAGAGGTCCCGCTCCAGCGCCAGCACGGGGTCGATGTCCCACCAGCGCATCTCGCGCAGTCGAGGGTTCACGGTCGACGCGGTCGCTCGTGGGGTCGCTTCTGGGGTCACTTGGGGGTGACCACCTTGTAGTTCTTGGGCACCTGCGCGTCGGGCCGGCGCAGGTACAGCGGCCGGGCAGCGGGGAGTTCCACGCCGGCGGCCAGTCTCTCGGCGGCCAGCGCCGCGAGGGCCGCCGCCGACACGTGCTCGGGCTCGTGGGCGCTCGGGAAGGTGTCCGGGTACAGCAGCGCGCCCGCGCCGACGGCCGGCAGTCCGGCCACCCGCTCGGCGATGTCGGCGGGCCGGTCGACGGCGGGGTCGGTCAGGCGCGTGCGGGAGTCGGCGTACGTGGCCCAGTAGACCTCCTTGCGCCGGGCGTCCGTCGCCACGACGAAGGGACCCTTCTCGATGTCGGACGCGTAGGCGAGACCGTCCAGCGTGCACACGCCGTGCACGGGGACGCCGAGCGCGAGCCCGAAGGTGTCGGCGGTCATCAGACCGACGCGCAGCCCGGTGTACGGGCCGGGGCCGATGCCGACGACGATCCCGGTGACGGCGTCGAGCCGCAGACCGGACTCGGCGAGCACCCGGTCCACGGCCGGCAGCAGCAGTTCGCCGTGCCGGCGCGCGTCCACCTGACTCGACGAGGCGATGACGTCCTCGCCGTCGTGCAGCGCGACGGTGACGGCGGGGGTGGCGGTATCCAGAGCGAGCAAGAGCACGCAAACAGCCTACGGCTCCCGCGGGCCCGTGTCGGACGGCGAGGTCGAACGGTCACCGACTGCTACCTTCGCCCCGTTGCAAGGCGTACGACACAGAGGTGGACGACCGTGACAAGCAGCAGCGCCGGATTCGTGGCCGGGCTCACCGCGGCGGCCCTCGCGGGCGTCGGCTTCCTCGGCCACCAGGCCTCCGCCAACCTCCCCGCCGACCTCGCCGCACCGCCCGCCGACGGCACGCCCGCCGCGGCCACCTCGGAGTCACCGCGTGGCGAACGGAACCCGGCGGCCCTGCCCGCCGCCTCCGGCGCGGGTGAGCGGGTCGTGTACACGCTGAGCGGCGACCGGGTCTGGCTGGTGGGCCAGGGCGAGAAGGTTCGGCGTACCTTCGCGGTCGCCCCGGGCGACGTCGACCCGGCGCCGGGCAGCTACGCGGTCACGTCCCGCTCCAGCTCGGTCACCGGCACCGACGGCACCCCCGTCGAGCACGTCGTCCGCTTCACCACCGTGGACGGCCTGCCCATCGGCTTCAGCGCGGCGGTGAAAAACGTGGCCGCGCCCGTCGATCCGAGCGCACGGACGGGCGGCATCCGCGAGTCCCGTGCGGACGGCACCGCCCTGTGGCAGTTCGCGACGATCGGCGCGAAGGTCGTCGTGATCCGCTAGGGCCCTTCTGATGGATCTCCGTGGGAGAAGGAGCGGCGTTCGGTGAGCGTGCGTGCCGGGCGTCGCGACGCCGGGCGTTCGGTGAGCGTGCGTGCCGGGCGTCGCGACGCCGCGGAGATCCATCAGAAGGGCCCTGGTCCCGGTGACCGGAGTGTCAGGCGGCTTTGCGGTGCTCGGCGGGCCGCCGCGAGGGCTGCGGGTCGGGCACGCGCGGCGGGGTCGAGATCTCGTGCGCGGCGGCGCAGGACGCCAGCAGATCCCGCATGGACACGCCGACGACGGCCGCGTTCGACTGCGGCTGCTGCCGCGGCTCCGGCTTGCTCTCGGTGGCCGACATGGACGCCTCCTGAAGTTCGGGGGCGGGCGTAGTTAGGTAGACCTAACTACGAACTGGATACCATGTGACCACGCATGAGACGCCCAACGCAACATCTTGCCGACGTCTTGTCGGAACATCCATGAACTCGGCGGACGCCCGCCCACCGCCCCTCGTGCGGCCGCACTCACGCGGACAGCACGCTCAGGTCCACCGCCGCCCAGCGCCCACCGAGTCCGGTCAGGGTCACGTGCCGCACCTCGTCCGTCTCGGGGGGCCCGGGGGCCGTCCCGGGGGCGGGCGCGGTTCCGACGGTCCGGTGGATCACGACCTGCAACCGGTCGTCGGTCAGCTCCTCGACCTTGCCCTCGCCCCACTCCACGACGATCACGGACTCGGGCAGCGAGACGTCGAGGTCGAGGTCCTCCATCTCGTCGAGGCCGCCGCCCAGCCGGTACGCGTCGACGTGCACGAGGGGCGGACCGTCGCCCAGGGGCGGGTGCACCCGGGCGATCACGAAGGTCGGGGACGTGACCGCGCCCCGGATCCCGAGCCCCTCACCCAGTCCCCGGGTCAGCGTCGTCTTGCCGGCGCCGAGCTCCCCGGTCAGCATCACGAGGTCGCCCGCGCGCAGCAGTTTCGCGAGCCTTCGGCCCAGCTCCCGCATCTGTTCGGGAGAGGTGACGGTCAGCTCGGTCTCAACCGGGTCGTGCGGGGCTGCTGGTGCTTCCATAGCCACTTACGGTAGCCCCTGTCGGCACCGCCCCCGCGCGGGTGAGCAGGTCGGCGAGGCGGTCGGTGACCACTTCCGGGTGTTCCAGGATCACCAGGTGTCCGGCGTCCGGTACGAGGACCAGTTCGGCGTCCGGCAGCAGGTCGGCGATGGCCTCGCTGTGCTCACTGGGCGTGACGAGGTCCTGGACGCCGGCCAGCACGAGCACCGGCATGTCCCTGAAGAGGGCGAGGGCCTCGGTCTTGTCGTGGTCGTTGAACGCCGGGTAGTACTCGGCGACCACGTCGATCGGGGTGCCCTCGATCATCCGCTCGGCGAACCGCACGATGGCCGGGTCGACGTCCCGGGACGCGAACGAGTACCGCTTGATGATCCCGGCGAACAGGTCGGCCGTGGCCCGCCGCCCCTTCTCCACCAGGGCCGCCTGCTGCCCCAGCGCCCTGAGCACGCTGGGCAGTACCCGCCGGACGACGTTGACGCCGGCCACGGGGAGCCCGAAGTTGACCTCGCCGAGCCGCCCGGACGACGTACCGACCAGGGCGACCGCGACCACCCGGTCGCGGATCAGCTCGGGGTACTCGTCGGCCAGGGCCATGACGGTCATCCCGCCCATGGAGTGGCCGACCAGCACGAGCGGCCCCTCCGGCGCGGCCGCGTCGATGACGGCCTTGAGGTCCCGCCCGAGCTGCTCGATGGTGACGGGCACCCCTTCCCTCGTCTGGGCGACGCCCCGCCCGGACCGCCCATGACTGCGCTGGTCCCAGTGCACGGTCCGCACGACGCCCCTGAGCGCCGCCCGCTGGAAGTGCCAGGAGTCCTGGCTGAGGCAGTAGCCGTGGCTGAAGACGACGGTGACCGGAGCCGGCGCCTTGCGTCCGAAGAGCCGGCGCCGCCGGGGTGCCGAGCCGCCCTCCGGTTCCACGTCGTCGACCTCGTAGTACAGCTCGGTGCCGTCGTCGCCGTACGCCTTGCCGGGGGTGCCGCGCAGCGAGCCGTACGGTCCCGTCGAGTCGAGTGCGAGCCGGGCCTTGCGCCGCATCCCGCGGCCGACGGTGAGCCGCTCGACGGCGACGCCCGCGGCCGCGCCCGCGGCGACGACTCCTATGGCCGCGCCCGCGATGCCGGTCGCCCTGCGCCAGCCGGCGGCCGCCCCCGTGGCGGTGGCGACGGCCGCGGCGGCGTCCACGACCGCCTCCGCACTGCTCTCGCTCACGTACCGCTCCTTTTTGCCGGACTACTGGATCGCTGGGTCGGGTGTTACCGCTGTTGTGCGTGGTACCGCTGTTGTCTGGTGCCGGTGGTGCATGTGGTGCCGGTGTTGTTGTGTGGTGCGTTGTGCGGTGCCGGGCTCGCTGTTCTCGCGCGCGCTGTGCGGTTACCCCGTTTGTTCCTCGTTCACATAGACGCGAGGAACACGCGTTCCGATCCGGGTGACGATTTCATACGCGATCGTGCCCGCCGCCTGCGCCCAGTCCTCGGCGGTGGGCTCACCGCGGTCGCCGGGCCCGAAGAGCACGGCCGGCGCGCCGGTCTCGGGCTCGTCACCGCCCAGATCGACGACGAACTGGTCCATCGCCACCCGGCCGGCCACCGTCCGCCACTTGCCGTCGACCAGCACCGGACCGGTCCCGGAGGCATGCCGGGGGATGCCGTCCGCGTAGCCGACGGGCACCAGGCCGAGGGTCGTCTCACCCGGGGTGACGTAATGATGCCCGTAACTGACGCCGTGACCCCCCGGAACGCGTTTCACCAGCGCGATGGAGGCACACAGCGTCATCACCGGACGCAGTCCGAAGTCGGCCGGAGTGCCGACCTCCGGGCTCGGCGAGACGCCGTAGACGGCGATCCCGGTCCGTACGAGGTCGAAGTGGGACTCGGGCAGCGTGAGCGTGGCCGGCGAGTTGGCGATGTGCCGCACCTCGGGCCGCACGCCCTGCCCCTCGGCGTACGCCAGCATCTCCCGGAAGCGGGTGAGCTGGGCGGCGATGGAGGGATGCCCGGGCTCGTCGGCGCAGGCGAAGTGGGACCACAGCCCGGTGACCCGGATCAGCCCCTCGGCCTCGGCGCGCAGCGCGGCGCCGACCAACTCGGCCCAGTCCTCGCCGGGCTGGCACCCGTTCCGGCCCAGTCCCGTGTCGGCCTTGAGCTGCACGCGCGCGGGGACGCCGACGGCGCGGGCGGCCTCGGTGACCTCCGCGAGGGCCCACAGGGCACTGACCGAGACATCGAGGTCCGCCTCGATCGCCTGCCGCCAGGGCCCGCCGGGCGTCCACAGCCAGCACATGATCCGCCCGGTCAGCCCGGCGGCGCGCAGCGCGAGCGCCTCCTCGGGGGTGGCCGTGCCCAGCCAGCGCGCCCCCGCCTCGACCGCCGCGCGGGCACACGGCACCGCCCCGTGGCCGTACGCGTCGGACTTCACCACGGCCATCACGGCCGCGCCCGGCGCATGGGCGCGCAGGGTCCGCACGTTGGCCCGCAGGGCGGCCAGATCGATCTCGGCGCGAGCACGCAGGGGGGCGCTCGTCGGGGCTGCTGTCTCACTCATCGCGCCCCCAGTCTCTCAGAGGGGCGGGACAGGACCTCCGGACGGCGGCCTTTTCGACCGGCGCGGCTCGGCCCCTGCTCGGACCACCCGCTCACCGGCGTACGTCCCGCCAGGCCCGCACCACCGCCTCCGCCACGTCGTGCGCCCCCACCGGCGCCCCGTCCGCCGCGAGCCTGCCGGCCAGTCCGTGCAGATACGCCCCGACGCTCCCCGCGTCCGACGCCGACAGCCCCGCCGCCAGCAGCGACCCCGTCAGCCCTGACAGCACGTCACCGCTTCCCGCGGTGGCGAGCCAGGACGTACCCGTGGCGTTCACGCGGACGGCCCCGCCCGCCGAGCCGGCCACCAACGTCGTCGACCCCTTCAGCAGTACGGTCGCCCCGTACCGCCCCGCCAGCTCCCGCACCGAACTCAGCCGGGCCGACTCGACCTCCTCCCGGGCCACCCCGAGCAGCGCGGCGGCCTCACCGGCGTGCGGAGTCATCAGCGTCGGCGCGGTACGGGCCCGCACCGCTGCCACGTCCGCCAACCGCAGTCCGTCCGCGTCGATCAGCACGGGTACGTCCGCCGCCAGCACCTCCGCCACCGTCGCGGCGTCGTCCCCGGCGCCCGGTCCGACGACCCACGCCTGCACACGCCCCGCCTTCTTCGGCCCCTGGTCCGACACGAGCGTCTCGGGAAAGCGGGCGATCACCGCGTCCCCGGCGGGCCCCACGTACCGCACGGCCCCGGCCCCGCCCCGCAGCGCGCCCGACACCGCGAGCACGGCGGCCCCCGGGTAACGCGCGGACCCGGCGGCGATCCCGACGACGCCCCGCCGGTACTTGTCGCTCTCCGCCGCCGGCACCGGCAGCAGCCGCGCCACGTCCGCGTGCTGCAACGCCTCCAGCTCGGGCTCGTCCGGCAGTTCCAGCCCGATGTCGACGAGCCGCACCGACCCGGCGTACTCCCGCGCCGGATCGACCAGCAGCCCGGGCTTGTGCGTCCCGAAGGTGACGGTCAGGTCGGCCCGTACGGCGGTCCCGTTCACCTGCCCCGTGTCGGCATCGACCCCGCTCGGCAGATCGACGGCGACGACGGCGGCCCGCGACTGCTCCGCCGCGGCGGCGAGCGGCGCGGCGTCCGGCCGCAGTCCGCCCTTGCCGCCGATCCCGACGATGCCGTCGACGACGAGGTCGGCCCGCTCGATCAGCTCCTCGGCCCCACCGGCCCCGGCGACCCTCCCACCGGCTCGCCGCAAGGCCGCGAGCCCGCCCGCGTGGGCCCGTTCGGGCGTGAGCAGCACCGCCGTGACACCGGCCCCACGCCGGGCCAGCCGGGCCCCGGCGTACAACGCGTCGCCCCCGTTGTCACCACTGCCGACCAGCAGCACCACCCGGCTGCCGTACACCCGCCCCAGCAGGTCCGCGCAGGCGGCCGCAAGTCCGGCCGCCGCCCGCTGCATCAACGCCCCGTCCGGAAGCCGCGCCATCAGCTCCCGCTCGGCCGCCCTAACCGTCTCCACGCTGTACGCAGTACGCATGTGATCGAGTCTGCCGCAGAACGTCCGTGGAACGCGAAGGCCGGAACACGGCACGCCTATTGGGGCTTCGTCCATTGGGGCTTCGTCGCGTGCACGCCGTCGTCCTCCAGATCACGCCGACGCCGTCGTCCTCCAGATCACGCCGACGCCGTCGTCCTCCAGATCACGCCGATCACAGGCACCTCCAGCCCTCACTGTCTGTTCCGCGTGGCGACGTAAAGAACCAGCGCGACGGACGCCAGGAACACGGCGACCACCAGCCACTCGTAGCCATCGGGCGCAAGCCTGACGCCGGTCAGGGACAGCCAGTTCCCCTCATTCGTCATGGAGTCAACGTGCCCGAGAAATCGCGACTGACTCCGGCTCCGAGGCGGCTGTCAGTCTCGCCTCTTCCGATAGGTGCCGTAGCCGGCGAGCCCCACGAAGACAACCGCGACGACCACCCACAGCCAGACGGGCAGCGGCGAACCGGAAGCACCGCGTGCCATCGACTCGACCGTCGGATACGACATACACAACATCCCCGAACTCGCATGTTCAGTGCGGCTGTTTCTTCTTGATGTTGCCGACGAACAGGCGCACAGCCCCGTAAATACAGAGCGTCATCACCAGGACGACCCATCCACCCGAGTTTCCCGCGAGGATGAGGAACACCGACAGGATCACCCCAGCCACTGCGAAGAGGGTGACGAAAAGCATCCATCTCTTCACGGCCGCACCTTGTTCGAGCGACCACCCGACATTCGGCATGTCACAACCTTCCGTCCTCGGGGCGGCTGGCAATGGCATGGTCCAGCAGTGTCACGCCGGCGCTGCCGCAACCACGAGGCTTCATATCGGCCGGTGGCGCGCCCACGCGAAACCACCCTGTTCTGCGCCGACGGACCCCAGCGCCAACGCGCCCTGCCATGGCGTCCCGATGAAACTGGAGACCAGACTCAACACCATTTCAAGCACCACGCCTACCAGCGCGTAAAGCAGTCCGCGCTTTCAAGCGATCGCATGCGCCCTGTTCGCTTCAGGCACGAGCTCTCCCCTTTTCACACGAGTGCTCACCAAACCTTCGCTCCGCCGATGAGGCCACCGATCACGCTGCCAAGGGCGGCATTCTCGGCGTCTTCGGCGTCCCCGCCTCGGTCGGCGTGGGCGCACTCCTCAACGCCGTCCGGGGGAGCTGGTGACCCAGAAGGCCAGGGCCCAGAAGAGGGCCAGGACGGCCAGTCCCACCCAGGCTCCGTACATTCCCTGGAAAATCATCAGGAACACAAGGAATAGCGCGAACAGGAACGACGCGACGAGCCATATTCTTAGCATTTTGTTGTTCTCGCCGGAAAACCTCTTCATCACATCCTCTTCCCATGGGTTGAGGAGGGGGGAACCCTCCTCAACCCACTGCCCCTCAGCGCTCTAACGCAGAGCGTCAGTTGTCAGTTCGCCTGCGTAGTACCCGACTCCGCTGCACACAGCAGGAGCAGCAGGGGCAGTAACACCCGCGCTGGTCATGAGTGCTCCACAACCCAAGCCCGCCAGTGTGCCAACTCCCCATCCGGCCAAGCTGGCCCAAGCTGCTCGTGTATCACCCTGAAGGGCAGCAACGCCGGTGTTCAGCAGGTCGCTGGCCTTGCCCAGCTGTTCGAGGGCACCTCCAACGTCCGGCAGACTGAGCAGCCCAGCCGGGTCACTGTTGTTGATGGGGTCGCCGCCCGCGTACAGGTAGGGGTTGGCCTCCTGGCCGGACGGGTCGGGCTGGGTGAAGCGGCCGATCTGGGGGTCGTAGTAGCGGGCGCCCATCTTGTACAGACCGGTCGGGTCGAGGTAGGCGCCGGTGTAGCGGTACGGCTGGGGGACCGCCTCGGTCGGGGTCGTGCGCGGCAGGCCAGTGGGACCGTAGGCGTACGTGTGGGTGCGCTTGCCCGCGTCGTCGACCAGGCCGAGCACGTTCCCGGTGGCGTCGGTGAGGTAGTAGTAGGACTTCCCCCCAGTCGTCATGGAATTCAACGTGCCCGCCGGTTCCCGGATGAATCCGGTGTCGACGCCGTTCGTCGTCGTGGACGCCAGCCCGAGGGCCGTGTGGTGGAACCACGTCGAACCCAGCTTCGTACGCTCGGAGTTGTCGGTCCCCGCATGGACCAGGTCGTACGTCGAGCCGTTCACGGTCAGGCCGGACAGCTGGCTGTGGTCGGTCCACGTCTCGCTGGTGCGGCGGGTGGCGGCGGTGCGGCCGCCGGCGCTCTCGTTGCCGAGCTTGTCGTAGGACCAGCCGGTCGTAGAGCCGTTCTGCGCGGTCAGCTCCAGCGCGTCGTTGTAGGTCCAGGTGGCGGTGGTGGGGCAGGTGGAGGCGGTGCCGTCCTGGGCGGTGAGGTTGCCGGCCTGGTCCCAGCAGTACAGCCAGGAGGCCGTGCGGGCACCGGCGGAGTCGGACTCCAGGGCGTACCGGAGCCGGTCCTGCGTGTCGTACTGGTAGGTGGTCTTCAGCTTGGTGAGGTTGTCGGTGCGGGTGCGGATCTTGGTGGTGTCCTTGCCCGCGTTGGCGTAGCTGTAGGCCAGGTCGACCAGTGTTGTCGTACCGGAAGTGGTCTTGACCGTCTTGGGGCGGCCGTCCTCGTCGATGCCGACGGACTGGGTGGTGCCGCCGGGATAGACGGTTGTGGTGCGCTTGTCGTTCTTGTCGTAGTCGAAGTCGGTCTTCTTGCCCGCCGGGTCGGTCAGGTAGTCCAGGCGGCCGGCCTTGTCCCAGGTGTAGTCCGTCGTACCGGTCGGGTCGGTGTAGTAGTCGACCTCGCCGCCCGGCGTGTACGCGAGGACGGTCTGCGCACCGCTCTGCAGGGTGCGCACGCGCTCACGGTTGAGCTCGTCGTAATCCCAGCCGGTGGTGCCGGAGGCGTCGGTGCGGGACTTGAGGTTGCCGTCGCCGTCGTAGTCGAAGGTGACGGTCGCGTTCGTCGAGGACACCTTCCTCACCCGGTCTCGGGTGATGCGGTGCCAGGGGACCTGGCCCTGACCCTCGGGCAGGAAGGCGGCTGCGGCAGCTTTGCGTGTCGTGCCGGTTGCGCCCGTACGGGCTTTCTGCGCCGCCCGCCAGGCCGCCACCTCCGCCGATGGCTCGGTCTCGGCCTCGGAGGCCGGGGCATTCGTCACGCCGACCGGGGTCGCGGGCGCCTCGACCTTCGCCGGCGTCGTCCACGGGCTTTCCGGCTTGGGCAGTTCCGGTTCGGACGGGGCCGCCACGCCGGGTGCGGCGGCCACGGCCAACGCCGCGGTGGCGATGGCAGCGGTGAGAGCGATTCTGGGTGATCTCCGGGCACGCCGAGACGGCGTGCGTGTGGCACGCGAGTGCATCAGCTTCCCCCCACAGGAAGTCAGATTCTGTGACCCCAGTGGTCACAAGAGCCGCACAAGTTGCCATGAGAAACACACAGGTTGGCCCGTCCTGCCCTTGAAGCCGTTTCCCATGCGAGCCGGAATCAGCCCTACCGCTTTACTGATGAATAACAGGACAAATAACCACACACACCCCTTACATCGGGGAGGAATGATCAATTCCGGCCAGCCACTGGACAATAGAGATGTCCGGAAGCGCAATTTCTTCCAGGTCAGGTCACTATCCATGGGGACCACGCGATGATTTCAAGCCATATTCAGGTCCGTACCGCACAAGGGACGGAAGCGCTTACCAGGCACGATCGGGTACTTGCTGGCATATGCCCGGACCTGAGGCTGTCTCAGATGCCCCGGGCGCCACACAACACCCCTGGGCACGACCCTTCACGAAACGCACACTTAGGGCGTTCGGCGAGCACTGCCGCAGCTGCGGCCGTCGCCCATTCCGTGAAGGACTTTCCCGCGATGACCGATCCGGACAGATCCGTCGGCACCCTTACCCGAGCCGTCCGCTACCTCGGACGCCTGCTGTGTTGGAGCCTGGGCGCCGGCATGGCCACAGCCGCCGTCGACATCACCGTCGCCCCGAGCGCCCCCTGGTGGCACATCCTCTGGCCGTTGCCCTGGTACGCCACTTGCGCGTCCGCCCTCGCGTGGGCCCTGCTGCGCGCCCGCGAGAAGTCCCTCGGCGGACGCGCCGGCGACGACGACCCGGGGAACTACGAGGAGGTGTACGCGGAGTGGGATCAGGCGGCCTGAGCCTGAGTTTGACTACGGGGGTGGCAGCGCCCATCCGCCGCACCCGCCGTCACCCCTCCGCGATCACCACCGCCGACGCCACCCCCGCGTCATGACTGAGCGACACATGCCAGGACCGGACGCCCAGTTCCGCCGCCCGTGCCGCGACGGTCCCGGTCACCCGCAACCGTGGCTGCCCGCTGTCCTCTACGTAGACCTCGGCGTCGGTCCAGTGCAGGCCCGCCGGGGCGCCCAGGGCCTTGGCGAGCGCCTCCTTGGCGGCGAACCGCGCGGCGAGCGAGGCGACACCGCGCCGCTCCCCGCTGGGCAGCAACAACTCGCTCTCCAGGAACAGCCGCGCCGCCATGGTGGGCGTACGTTCCAGCGACGCCCGGAACCGATCGATCTCGGCAACGTCGATACCGACCCCGATAATGCTCATCCGCGCACTCTACGATCCGTCCGGCGACCGCGGGCTCGCCTCCCCGGTGACCAGATCGGCCTGGTGTGTCGCGGTCAGCCATCCCGCAGGTACGCTCCCGCGCGCGCTGCGGCCGCGGCGGCCTCGGCGGCTTGGTCCGCGGCGGCTTCGTCGAGACGGTCGCCGGTGGTCAGCAGGCGGTAGTAGAGGGGGGCGGAGACAGCACGGATGACCTCGTCGGCATTGGTGCCCTCAGGCACCTCGCCCCGGTCGATGGCCTGCTGGACGCAGGGTGCCCACTCCTTGACGCGGATGTCGTAGAAGCGGTGCAGGGCCTCGGCGGTCTTCGCCTCGCAGGTGGCGGCGGCGATCACCGCCTTGAACAGCGCTCCCTGCCGCGGGTCGGCCAAGGTGCGCTGCACGAGCCGGGCGTTGGCCTTGAGGTCGCCGAGCAGCGAGCCGGTCTCGTCGCGTGGCAGTGACTGCTCGGCCATGTCCAGCAGCAGGTCGGCCACCAGGCTGGTCACCGTTCCCCAGCGGCGGTAGACGGTGGTCTTGCCCACCTCGGCGCGGCGCGCGATGTCGGCGAGGTCCAGGTGGGCAAAGCCATGCTCCGCCAAAGCGTCCCCAGCGGCTTGCAGCACCGCCGACCGGACCCGCGCCGTGCGCCCTCCAGGACGGACGGTCCCTGGATCAGCACCTTCAAACCCCATAACGGGACTCCAGTTTCGTTAATCGCTGACGCCTGCTACGTTGAGGTACACACTAACGGAACTCCAGAACCATTAGTGGGTCAGGCAACGAGGGAGGAACAGTCATGGAATACAGGCGGCTGGGTGCATCCGGCCTCAAGGTCCCCGCACTGAGCTTCGGCGCCGGCACCTTCGGCGGCCAAGGACCGCTGTTCGGCGCCTGGGGCAACACCGATGCGCGCGAGGCACGCCGCCTCGTGGACATCTGCCTGGACGCCGGGATCACGATGTTCGACACCGCCGACGTGTACTCCGGCGGCGCCTCCGAGGAGGTGCTGGGCGAAGCGATCAAAGGTCGCAGGGATCGGGTGATCGTGTCCACCAAGACCAGCCTGCCGATGGGTGACGGCCCAGGTGACGCTGGTTCCTCACGTTCGCGTCTGATCACCGCATGCGAGGACGCCCTGCGCCGACTCGGTACCGACTACCTCGACCTGTTCCAACTGCACGCCTTTGACGCCGGCACGCCGATCGAGGAAGTCCTGTCCACACTCGACGATCTCGTGCGAGCAGGAAAGGTCCGCTACCTCGGTATCTCCAATTTCTCCGGCTGGCAGGCGATGAAGTCCCTCTCGATCGCGGAGAGGTACGGCCACCCGCGCTATGTCGCACATCAGGTCTACTACTCCCTCATCGGCCGCGACTACGAGTGGGAGCTGATGCCCCTCGGGCTGGATCAGGGCCTCGGAGCCCTCGTCTGGAGCCCCCTCGGCTGGGGACGGCTCACCGGCAAAGTCCGCCGCGACCAGCCCCTACCGGCCAATAGCCGACTGCACCACACCGCGGAGTACGGCCCGCCGGTCGAGGATGAACACCTTTACCGCGTGGTCGACGCTCTCGACGAGATCGCTCAGGAGACCGGCAAAGGAATTCCGCAGATCGCCATCAACTGGCTGCTGCAGCGGCCGACCGTTTCCTCCGTCATCATCGGCGCCCGCAACGAGGAGCAGCTCCGTCAGAACCTCGGCGCCGTCGGCTGGACTCTTACGCCCGACCAGTTGGCGAAACTCAATGCGGCGAGCAGCAGGACAGCGGCCTACCCATACTTCCCTTACCAACGCCAGGAAGGCTTCGCCCGCCTCAACCCACCGGTAGGCGATGTTGCTCCTCTTCCTGCTGCATGACATGACATCGGTGGCGAGTAGCGGAACGGACGAACATCCATCCCCAGGCTCGGCCGGCGGGGTAGCACTTCGCCTCACGCCTGCCCGTGCTGGTCGTCCAACGCTCAGGCCTGTTCCGGACCGGGCCCCGGAACCTCCGAGTCCTCGACGAACAGGTCCTCGGCCCGCTCGACCGTGCGGGAACGCTCCAGCCAGGCGTCCATGCGGTCGAGATCGGTGCAGGCGGTGATGCGCTCGCGCACACTGTCCGACACGGGGATGCCGCGCACCTCCAGCACGAACAGGATCCCCTTGGCCTCGCCTTCTGTCTTGCCCTCCAGGTACGCCGTCTCACGGACCGTCCCCCGGCCGGGGAAGTAGCTGACGAACGACATGATCTCCCTCAATTTCTCTCCGGCTGGGGTGCTACCCAGGTTGATTTCCAGGAACTCGAAGAAGTACCCGGCGGTCTCGGGATCCGATTCCTGGAGTTCCTGAAGGGCGGTTGTGATTGCCTTCAGTATGGCCTCACAGTCGGGGCTGCGGGCGTGTGCCAGGGCCGAAAGCACGCCCAGCGCGAGGTTCTTCGCCGCGGTCCTGGCATCGGTGATCAGGTAGGCGACGTTGTACGCCCAACTCGCCTCCTTGCCCGGGACCTTGACCGACTGCGACTCGATGGCGAGCAGGAAGTCCTCGCCGTCGGACGGCCCGATGCGCAGCACGGTGTCCACGCGCCGCTCCAGCGGCCGGGCCTCCGTGACGTCCGTGGTGACGGCGTCCACGGTCGCCTTCGGGGATAACGGGACACCCAGCACCCCGAACACGGGAGCCAGGATCTCCGGCCGCTCCTGGAAGATCCGGTGCATGCCCTCGTGAGCTGATGTGACCATGTGCGCAACCTAGATCGAGTCCTCCTCCGCCAACTCCCCGAGCTGCTCCAACGCCCGCGGGGGTTCCGGTGGTTCCGGGTCCGCGTCCCACGCCCCGATCCGCAGCACCCCCGCCGACCAGCGCACGCGCAGGGCAGCCGGCCCCTTCGTGTGGCGTACGGCGTTGGAGACCAGCTCCGCGGCGAGAAGTTCCGCGACGTCGACCAGGCCGATCAGCCCGTGCAGGGTGAGGATCAGGCGGAGGGTGCGGCGGCTCACGGTGACGGCTCGGAGGTCGTTGGGGATGTACAGGCAGTACTCCCACGGTTCGGACTCGTTTTCGGGCATGCGTCAACTCCGTTCAAGTGGTGGGGGGTTGCGGGTCGGCGGGCGGTGGCAGTGTCGCGGCCGTCATGGCAGGACGGGGCGGTGCGCTTCCGGGACCCCGGCAATCCGCAGCGTGTGCGTCGCGTCACCGACCGTAGGGCTAATTGTTTAAATCTCGCAAGCCGATCGCGTACTGTGACCCCCGAACGAGTCACGATCGCATGCGCGTTGGGAGGATGCGATGGCATTGAGGGCCGAGCCGACGGCACGTCAGCTGCGGCTGGCAGCCGAACTGCGCAGGCTCCGCGACGCCGCCGGCCTCACATCTCGGCAGGCGGCTTCTCTGCTCGGGGTGACCGCTCCGGTCATCAGCCAGATCGAGTCCGGCATCGCGGGGGTGAGCGAGAAACGGCTGCGCCGACTCGCGTCCCACTACGCCTGTACGGACGAGGAGTTCGTCAACGCCCTGGTCGCGATGGCCTGCGATCGCACACGCGGCTGGTGGGAGGAGTACCGAGGCCGGCTGCCCACGTCGTTCCTGGATCTGTCCGAGCTGGATCACTACTCACAGTTCCAGCACCACGTGGCCGTCCTGTACGTTCCGGGCCTCCTGCAGACGGAGGAGTACGCCCGTGCCGTGTTCTCCGACAGGATCCCCGAACTCACCGAGGAAGAGATCGACTTGCGTGTCCAACACCGCATGGCGCGCCAGAGGATCAGCGAAGGACCCGCACGTGTCCCGATCGAAGTGGTGATCCACGAAGCAGCCCTGCGCATCAGAGTCAGCGACCGCGCCGTGTCACGAGCCCAACTCGACCACGTTGTGGAGCTCTCCGGCGCGGATCACCTCACGGTGCGCGTGGTCCCGTTCGACTTGGACGGCTTCTCGCAAGCCGGGAGCGCCATGACCTATGTGGGAGGCGCCGTGCCCAAGCTGGACACGGTCGTACGCGATGCCCCCCATGGGACGGTCTTCATCGATTCCGAAGCTCAACTCAGCGCTTTCCGAACGCTCTTCCGTAAGGTGGAGGCCGTGTCGCTCGAACCCGACCGCTCGCGTGACTTCATCCACCAGCTGACGAAGGAGCTGTGAGGTACCCGATGACCACCCCCGACAACTGGCGGACATCGTCCTACTCCGGCGGCGGCGACGGCAACGAGTGCGTGGAGATCGCCAACTCCCCCACCCACGTATCCGTCCGCGACACCAAGACCCCCGCCAGAGCCACCCTCACCTTCCCCGCCGGAGCCTTCACCACCTTCATAGCCGCCCTGAAGACGACTCACTCCACCGTCACCGACTTGGCCAGGTTCCGCGGCTGATCCACCTCGTTGCCCCGGGCCGTCGCCAGCTCGCACGCGAACACCTGCAACGGCACCGTGGACACCAGCGGTTGCAGCAGCGTCGGCGTAACCGGAATCCGGATCAGGTGATCCGCGTACGGCACCACCGCCTCGTCCCCCTCCTCCGCGATCACGATCGTCCGCGCACCCCGCGCCCGGATCTCCTGGATGTTGGACACGATCTTGTCGTGGAGCACCGACCGCCCCCGGGGCGAGGGAACGACCACGACCACCGGCAGGTCGTCCTCGATCAACGCGATCGGCCCGTGCTTCAGCTCGCCCGCGGCGAAGCCCTCGGCGTGCATGTAGGCGAGTTCCTTCAGCTTCAGCGCGCCCTCAAGGGCCACCGGATAGCCCACATGCCGCCCGAGGAACAGCACGGTCCGCTTCCGTGCCAGCGACCGGGCCAGCGCCCGCACCGGCTCCATCGTCTCCAGGACCCGCTCGACCTCCCCGGAGATGCGCGACAGGTCCCGGACCACCGCGCCGATCTCGTCGCCCCACTTGGTGCCCCGCACCTGCCCCAGGTACAGCGCGACCAGGTAGCACGCCACCAACTGCGTCAGGAACGCCTTCGTCGAGGCGACCGCGACCTCCGGCCCGGCGTGCGTGTAGAGCACCGCGTCCGACTCACGGGGAATCGTCGACCCGTTGGTGTTGCAGATGGCCAGCACCTTGGAGCCCTGCTCCCGCGCGTGCCGTAGCGCCATCAGCGTGTCCATGGTCTCGCCGGACTGCGAGATGGCGATCACCAGGCTCTGGGCGTCCAGGATCGGATCCCGGTACCGGAACTCGCTCGCCAGCTCCACCTCGCACGGGAGCCGCGTCCAGTGTTCGATGGCGTACTTGGCGATCAGCCCGGCGTGGAAGGCCGTACCGCAGGCGACGATGACGACCTTGTCGATCTCCCGCAGCTCCTGGTCGCTGATCCGTACCTCGTCCAGCGTCAGCGAGCCGGCCGCGTCGATGCGACCCAGCAACGTGTCGGCGACCGCCTTGGGCTGCTCGGCGATCTCCTTGAGCATGAAGTAGTCGTAGCCGCCCTTCTCCGCCGCCGACGCGTCCCAGTCGATGTGGTACGAGCGCACGTCGGCCGGGCGGCCGTCGAAGCCGGTCACCGTCACCCCGTCCCGGCGCAGCTCCACCACCTGGTCCTGCCCCAGCTCGATCGCCGACCGCGTGTGGGCGATGAACGCGGCGACGTCCGAGGCGAGAAAGGCCTCGCCCGCTCCGACGCCCACCACCAGCGGCGAGTTCCGTCGCGCGCCCACGACCACATCCGGCTCGTCGGCATGCACCGCGACCAGCGTGAACGCACCCTGCAGCCGCCGGCACACCAGCCGCATCGCCTCGGCCAGGTCGGCGCACGAGGAGAACTCCTCGGCGAGCAGATGGGCGACGACCTCGGTGTCCGTCTCGGAGGCCAGTTCGTGTCCCCGCTCCTCCAACTCGGCCCGCAGCGCGGCGAAGTTCTCGATGATCCCGTTGTGGACGACGGACACCCGCCCCGCGTTGTCCAGGTGCGGATGCGCGTTGGCGTCCGTCGGCGCCCCGTGCGTGGCCCACCGCGTGTGCCCGATGCCCGTCGTCCCCGACGGCAGCGGCCGGTCGACCAGTTCCTTCTCCAGGTTGACCAGCTTCCCGGCCTTCTTCGCCGCCGCCAGCCCGCCGTCCGCGAGCACGGCGACGCCCGCCGAGTCGTACCCCCGGTACTCCAGTCGCTTCAGTCCGGCCATCACGACATCGAGCGCCGACTGCGAGCCCACGTATCCCACGATTCCGCACATGGAACGGCAGCCTACGCACGATCCACCGCCCGAACACGGCACTCCGTGCCCGATTTCGGAAATTTCGACGGGGGTCAAGGGCAGCCCCGGCTGCGGTCAGTCCCTCTGTTGAAGGTGACCGAGCAGGGCGAAAGCCAGTGCGTCGATGAGCCAGGTCTCGGACTCGTCCAGCGACCAGCCGAGGTCATCAGTGCGGATGAAGTAGGCGGCGTTGCAGAGGTGGAGCCAGAGCACGTCGGTGGCCCGGGAAACCTCCAAGCCGTCACGGAGCGCGCCCATCGCGGCGAGCTGACGGGCGGTCAGTGACAGGCCGCCGCGCATGCTGTCGTGCGCGATCTGCTGGATCTCCCGTACGGCGGGTTCCTGGGGTGCGGCGGCGACCACCTGCCGCATCAGGCCCGACCACTCCTCGAACTGCACGCGTGTGGCGTGGACGATGAACCGGATCAGCTCATACGGGTCGGTGATCGACTCGATCCGGGCGAGGACCTCCGGGATCTCCTCGGCGGTGGTGCCGGACTCGATCAGCGTGCGGAGCAGTCCGTGTTTCCCGCCGCCGACCGCGTACACCGTTGCCGGTGCGACACGGGCGGTCCGGGCGATCTCCTCCACCTTCGTGGCGAAATAGCCCTTTTCGATGAACAGGTCGCGGGCCGCGTCCAGGATGGCCTGCCGGGTCATCCGGGCGTATTCGGCCCTCCTGCCCGTTCGGGCGATGTCGCCGCGCGCTTCTGCCATGCCAAAGATCATACCTGTTACTGTTCATCAGAGGCGGCTCTGATGAGTGGGTCGCACTCATGTGATGGGTGATGCGGCACCGGGTGTGCTGGGGGGCGTGGGGGTCGGAGGGTGCGAAGGAGCGCCACCACTCCCGACGTGGCGCCTCCTGCTGCTCCTCACGAACCTCGCGTCGCGACAGTGCGACGCACCAACGCGAAAAGGACGACACCACGTCATGAAAGCGCTTTTCACCAGCTTCCCCGCGTATGGCCACCTGCTGCCGATGCTTCCGCTCGCCCACGCGGCCGAAGCAGCCGGGGACGAGGTGGTCGTCGCGGCATCGGACGAGCTGCACGGCACGGCCGACGGTCTGACGATGCGTGCCCTCGGGCCGTCGTTGCGCGAGATCCTTGCCGAGAACGACAGACGCACCGGGCGGGACGTGCTGGCTTACCGGACGGACAGTTCCGGTCTGCTCGCGGAGACCGTCGCCCTGTTCACGACGACCTACGCGGACATGGCCTTCGACGAGCTGTGCGACATAGCCACGGACGAGCGCCCGGACGTCATCGTCGCGGAGATGTGGGACTACCTCGCACCGCTGGTCGCGCGGCGACTCGGCATCCCGTAGGTGACCTTCGTGCACAGCCCGGCCACGGCTGTCGACGCGGCTCTCGAGGGCGGAATGGTGAGCGCGCTGGAGCAGCGTGAGCTGACCGTGCCCACCCGGTCGGCGACCGTCCAGTTGTGGCCGGAGTGGCTGGAGAGTGAGCCGAACGCCGCTCGCCGGGAGGGCGCGTTCGCGATGGGAACCACCGCGTACAACACCTCGGCGGTGGCCGACATCCCCGCCTTCGACGGTGATCGCCCGGTCGTGCTGGTGACCCTCGGCACGGTCGTGGACGATGTGGCGCTGCTCAACACCGCCGTGCGCGCCGTGCTGGACGCCGGCGCCGACGCCCTGGTCACCACCGGGTTCACCCTGGGCCGCGAGGACGTCGAGGGCGACTCCGACCGAGTACGCGCCGTCCCGTTCGCGCCGATCGGGCAGTTGCTGGACCGGGTCCAGGCGGTGGTCGCCGCAGGCGGCTCGGGGACCACACTGGCCGCGCTCTCCCGCGGCCTGCCCCTGGCCTTCGTGCCCCGCATGGCGAACCAGCCGCTCGTGGCGTCCCTCGTCGCCGGCTTCGGCGCCGGTGTCGTCTGCGACGACACGACCAAGCTGACAGCGACGGTGGAGACCCTGCTGCACGAGCCGGAGCTGCGGGCACAGGCACGGGCCGCGTCCGACCTGCTCGCCCGACGCCCCACGCCGGACGCGGTGTGGTCGGCTCTGCGGGAGCGGGTCAGCCTGTCCGGGTGAGGAACCGGCAGGGGGCGGGGGTTCCCAGAAGGTGATTCCTTCCTCCCTGAAACCCTGCGCGAAGCCCTCCGTGAAGCCCTCCCCGAAGGCTCCACGGCGAAGGGGTTCCTGGCCGGACCGCCTCCTGGAGCAGCGCTCCAGGAGGTTTTCCGACCCCGCTCACGCAACGACGTGACCCACCCCACCCCCCGCCCCCTTCAAACTCCGTTAACAATGGACTGTGATCTCTCCGGTCTCCCCGATGCCCCGGAGCGCCCACCGGCACAGGCCGGAGGCGACTCCTTACGTCGACCTCACCCGAGCCGAGTGGAGTGCGCTGCGCGAGAAGACGCCGTTGCCGCTCACCGCCGAGGAGGTCGAGAAGCTGCGTGGCCTCGGCGACGTCATCGACCTCGACGAGGTGCGGGACATCTACCTCCCGCTCTCCCGGCTCCTTAACCTCTACGTCGGCGCCACCGACGGCCTGAGAGGGGCGCTGAACACCTTCCTCGGCGAGCAGGGCTCCCAGTCCGGCACCCCGTTCGTCATAGGAGTCGCCGGCTCCGTCGCCGTAGGAAAGTCCACGGTCGCCCGCCTTCTCCAGGCGCTGCTCTCCCGCTGGCCGGAACACCCCCGCGTCGAGCTCGTCACGACCGACGGTTTCCTGCTGCCCACCAAGGAGCTGGAGGACCGCGGCCTGCTGTCGCGGAAAGGTTTCCCCGAGTCGTACGACCGCCGCGCGCTCACCCGTTTCGTCGCCGACATCAAGGCGGGCAAGGACGAGGTCACCGCACCCGTCTACTCCCACCTCATCTACGACATCGTCCCGGACCAGCGCCTCACGGTCCGCCGCCCCGACATCCTGATCGTCGAGGGCCTCAACGTCCTCCAGCCCGCGCTGCCCGGCAAGGACGGCCGCACCCGCGTCGGTCTCGCCGACTACTTCGACTTCAGTGTGTACGTCGACGCCCGCACCGAGGACATCGAGCGCTGGTACCTCAACCGCTTCAAGAAGCTGCGCGCCACGGCCTTCCAGAACCCGTCCTCGTACTTCCGCAAGTACACCCAGGTCTCCGAGGAGGAGGCCCTCGACTACGCCCGCACCACCTGGCGCACGATCAACCGGCCCAACCTGGTCCAGAACGTGGCCCCCACCCGCGGCCGTGCCGCCCTCATCATCCGCAAGGGCCCCGACCACAAGGTGCAGCGGCTGAGCCTGCGCAAGCTGTGACGGTTACTCTGCGGCCATGCTGCATCTGCGCCTCATCACACCGTCCGACAAGACCGACGACGTGGTCCGTCTGATCGAGAAAACGGTCGGCACCACCCACCTCGTCGTCCTGCCGGGCACCGCCCGCATTCCCGCCGGGGACGTGGTGATGTGCGATGTCGCCCGCGAGGCCGGTGACGAACTCCTCAGCGGACTGCAGAAGTTGGACCTCGACACCACCGGCTCCATCGCCGTCGAGAACATCGACCTGTCCCTCTCCAAGCGCGCCGACCAGGCCGAGGAGGACGCCCCCGGCGAGGGCGCGGACGCCGTCCTGTGGGAGCACCTCACCGACGCGACCCACGAGGAGTCGACCCTCTCCGTCACCTACTTGGCGTTCATCACGCTCGCCACGATGATCGCGGCCTGCGGTGTGGTGCTGGACAACGCGATCCTGATCGTCGGCGCGATGGCGGTCGGCCCGGAGTTCGGTCCCCTGGCCGGCATCTGCACGGCCGCCGTCCAACGGGCGCCCCGCCTCGCGCTCCGCTCACTGATCGCGCTGCTGGTGGGCTTCGCGGTGGCGATGGTGGTGACCGTCGGCTTCAGCCTCTTCATGGACGCCGTCGGCCTGTTCACCGAGGCCCGGTTGGAGGCCGAGCGGCCCAACACGGGATTCATCTACGCCCCCGACTGGTTCTCGTTCGTCGTGGCGGTGCTCGCCGGAGCCGCCGGCACGCTCTCCCTGACGTCCGCCAAGTCCGGTGCCCTGGTGGGCGTGGCCATCTCGGTCACGACGGTCCCGGCCGCCGCCAACGCGGCCGTAGCCCTGATCTACAGCGACACCAACCAGGCATGGCACTCCACGGAACAGCTCCTGCTGAACCTCCTGGGCATCATCCTGGCGGGCACCCTGACCCTGATGCTCCAGAAGTGGCTCTGGTCGGCGCAGCGCAAACGGTCAGCGGCTTGAATCACCGGGACCGGGAGCCGCAACGCGCCCCGAGGGGGCGCGGGGCTCTGCCGATGTGCGGCTCCTCCCCGCTCTCGGCTTCGCTCGAGCGGGGGACCCCCGTCGTGGGCGCGGCCAGCCACATCAAACCCGCACCCCGCACCCGCACCCGCACCCGGAAGCCCGAAGGACCCGGGGCGACTACCCCAGCGCCGACTTCACCACATCGGCCAACCGCCCGGCGACAGACCGAGCCTGGTCGATGTCCGCGGCCTCGACCATCACCCGCACCAACGGCTCGGTACCGGACGGCCGCAACAACACCCGCCCCGTCGCACCGAGTTCCCGCTCCGCGTCGGCGACAGCCGTCACCAGCTCGGCAGAGGTCCGCACCCGCGACCGGTCCACATCGGGCACGTTGATCAGAACCTGCGGCAACCGCTCCATCACCGCCGCCAGCTCCCGCAGCGACCGCCCGCTCTCCGCCACCCGAGCGGCGAGCAGCAACCCGGTCAGCGTGCCGTCCCCGGTCGTCGCGTGGTCGAGAATGATCACGTGCCCGGACTGCTCACCCCCGAGCGCGTACCCGTGCTCCTTCATCTCCTCCAGCACATACCGGTCCCCCACCGCGGTCTGGACGAGATTCAGCCCCTCCCGCTCCAGCGCCAGCTTGAAGCCGAGGTTGGACATGACGGTGGCCACCACGGTGTCGGCCCGCAACGCCCCCCGCTCCCGCATCGCCAGCGCGAGGACGGCCATGATCTGGTCACCGTCCACCTCCGCACCGGTGTGGTCGACGGCCAGGCACCGGTCGGCGTCCCCGTCGTGCGCGATGCCGAAGTCCGCCCCGTGCTCGACGACCGCGGCCTTGAGCGGGTCGAGGTGGGTGGACCCGCAGCCGTCGTTGATGTTGAGCCCGTTCGGCTCGGCCCCGATCAGGACGACCTCGGCACCGGCCCGCGTGAACGCCTCCGGCGAGACCCGGGCGGCGGCGCCGTGCGCCTCGTCGAGGACGATCTTCAAACCGTCCAGACGGTTCGGGAGTACGCCGACGAGATGGGCGACGTACTGGTCGAACCCCTCCTCGTACGACCGCACACGCCCCACGCCCGCACCCGTCGGCCGGTCCCACGGGGCGCCGGTGCGGTGCTCCTCGTAGATCGCCTCGATCCGTTCCTCCAGCTCGTCGTCGAGCTTGTGCCCGCCGCGGGAGAGGAACTTGATGCCGTTGTCGGGCATGGCGTTGTGGCTGGCGGAGAGCACGACCCCGAGGTCGGCGCTGAGCGCGGCCGTCAGATACGCCACCGCCGGTGTCGGCAGCACGCCCACACGCAGGACGTCCACGCCCGCGCTGGCGAGGCCCGCGACCACCGCGGCCTCCAGAAACTCCCCGGACGCACGCGGGTCCCGTCCGACCACGGCGGTCGGCCGGTGGCCCTCGAACGTGCCCGCCTCGGCCAGTACGTGCGCCGCGGCGACGGAGAGGCCGAGCGCCATCTCGGCCGTCAGATCCGCGTTGGCTACACCGCGCACGCCGTCCGTGCCGAAGAGTCGTCCCACTTGTCCTCCTGAGGAAGCGTCAGTTTCGCAAGGCGCGCTCACAACGGATAGCGGCATCCGATCACACAAGCCTTAGAACGTCTTGTGCCGTTATACGCCCCCGGCAGTGATAAACGAACGCCCCGACAGCACTGTGGCGTGCCGCCGGGGCGTTCGTACGAGCAGGCAGCGAAGCTTAGCGCTTGCTGTACTGCGGGGCCTTGCGGGCCTTCTTCAGACCGGCCTTCTTGCGCTCGACCGCACGGTCGTCGCGACGGAGGAAGCCGGCCTTCTTGAGGGCGCCGCGGTTGTTGTCGACGTCGGCCTCGTTCAGCGCGCGGGCGACACCGAGACGGAGCGCACCGGCCTGACCGGAGACACCGCCACCCGCGATGCGGGCGATGACGTCGTAACGGCCCTCGAGTTCGAGCACCTTGAAGGGCTCGTTGACTTCCTGCTGGTGCACCTTGTTCGGGAAGTAGTCCTCGAGGGTGCGACCGTTGATCTTCCACTTGCCGGTGCCCGGGACGATCCGGACGCGGGCGATGGCGTTCTTGCGGCGGCCCAGGCCGGCGGCCGGCTGGGGCTCACCGAAACGGGACGCGAGGGACTCGGAGGTGTACTCGCCCTCGACGGGGACGTCCGACTCCGTGGTGTAGCTGTCGATGTCAAGCTCTTCGAGCGGCTGCTCGGCAGTGGTCTCGGCCACGATTCTCCTCAGATTCTGTTCAGTCTTAGGGGGTGGCCGGACTTACTGCGCGACCTGGGTGATCTCGAACGGCACCGGCTGCTGGGCGGCGTGCGGGTGCTGGTCACCCTTGTAGACCTTCAGCTTCGAGAGCATCTGACGGCCCAGAGTGTTCTTGGGGAGCATGCCCTTGACGGCCTTCTCGATGGCCTTCTCGGGGTTCTTGTCGAGCAGCTCGTCGTAACGGACGGAGCGCAGACCACCCGGGTAGCCGGAGTGGCGGTACGCGAGCTTCTGAGTGCGCTTGTTGCCGGAGAGGTGCACCTTGTCGGCGTTGATGATGACGACGAAGTCACCGGTGTCGACGTGAGGCGCGTAGATCGGCTTGTGCTTGCCCCGCAGAAGGGACGCGGCGGTAGTGGCGAGACGACCCAGGACAACGTCCTGAGCGTCGATGACGTGCCACTGGCGCGTCACATCGCCGGGCTTGGGGCTGTACGTACGCACGGTTCGTAGCCTTCGCTTCGAGTGAATGGTCCTAGACAAGGTCACCGAAACGATCACGACAGCCTGGACCGCACTGCGGCGACGCATACCGCGTACGTGGGGTCGCTGGTCATCGGCCCGGTGGACCGGTGTAAGGGCCCGTCCCGTGAGAATGAGCAAGCCAATACACAACGAACATGCAGGATACCTGCGGCGCCCTGGCCGGGTCAAAACGAGCTGTTTCGCAACCGGACGGGCCCTCCCACAGTGTACGTCCACCCGATCGGCCCCCCGGACACCGGCGCACGGTTCCGGTGACGACCCGGGCGCGGAGAGTGATCACAGGGCGCGGGGGGCCGTAGAGGTGCGGGAGGTGTGGAACGCCATACGAGGATCCACCGGCCGCCCAGCCGCACGCGGCCCCGACGACGACGGCGCCCCGCCCCTCCGCCCGAGGTCAGCCCGGACGCACCCGCGGCCGGCGCCACCCGCCGGCGCCCGCCCACCCTGCGCACCAACCACCCGGAGATGTCGCTTTTGCGGTCGTTCAGCGGCCGAACGCCGGGGGTTCCAGAGCTTCTTGAGACGGACCGCCACACCCCTCGGCCCGTCTAAGATGCGCCCCATGAGCTTTGGGCAGCAGGGGGGACCCCAGTCGCAGTGGGATCCCTGGAAACCGCAATCCCAGCAGCAGCCGTGGGACGGCGGCGCCGCCGGGTCCCCGGACTGGGCCGCGCTCGCCGAGGCGTCCGAGACGCGCAACAAGCGGCGACGACTGCTGTTCATCGGCGGTGGCGCGCTCGCCACGGTCGCGATCGGCACGGCCGTCGCCATGGCGGTGGTGTCGGCGAACGGCGACGACGAGGCCTCGAACAGGCCGGCCTCCTCACTGCCGGCGGCCGGCGGCCTCCCGAGCGGGTCCAACACCTCGACCCCGTCCTTCGCGCCGACCAGCGTCCCGCCGCCGCTGGACCCGAAGGACTTCGTGGCCAGCAAGAGCAAGGACACCGCGCCGCTCGCCCCGGACATCCTGTACCCGGGCACCCAGCTGACCATGGGCTCGACCATCTACAAGAAGGGCCCGACGGCCGACACCAAGAACTGCGCGTCGGCCGCGAAGGGCACCCTCCCGAAGGCCCTCACCGGCAACGACTGCACCCGGCTGATGCGCGTCACCTACACCCAGGGCGGCATCGCGGTCACGGTCGGTGTGGCCGTCTTCGACACCGAGGCGGCGGCGACCAAGGCCAAGAGCCAGACGAACAAGCAGAGCATCGTCGCGTCCCTGGACGGAAAGGGCGTCAAGGCCTTCTGCAACTCCGCGATCTGCCGCTCGACCATCAACTCCTACGGCCGCTACGCCTACTTCACGATCACCGGCTTCACCAACGGCAAGGACGTGACGGGCAAGGACACGGCCGTCTTCTCCACAGGCGACGACCTGGCCGAGTTCACGTTCCGCCAGATCCGCCGCCGCGGCGAGGCCCAGGCGTCGGCCGCGGCGAACGGGTGACGCTCACCCGTCCGGCACCCGGCCCGACACCGTCATGAAGGCTGCCAGGGCCCGTTCAGGACGGGTTCGGGTGACGCGGCGGACGGAGTGCGCACGGCGTGCGGGCCACCCCGCGCGACGGCCGCGGTCTTCTCGGGCAGAGGGCCGCCCGGCCTGAAGACCCACGTCCGGTAGGACCAGAAACGGAACAGGGTCGCGATGCCGATGCCGAGGAACTTGCAGGCGTTGTTGGCGAGTGTGCTGTCCCAGCCGAATCCGTAGGTGGTCGTGTAGAGGACCGCGTTCTCGATGACCAGGCCGATCGCGCTGAAGAAGAGGAAGAGGCCCAACTCCTTCTGCCGGCCGATCCGGGCGTCCTGGCCGCGGTCCCGGTACGTGAAGTACCGCAGGCCGAGGTAGTTGCCCACGATGGCGCAGGCCGTCGCCAGGACACTCGCCCTGACGGTGGGCCACTGGGCGAGGCTCCTGATGACATTGAAGACCGCGAGATTGATCACGAATCCCGAGAGCCCCACCAGGCCGAACTTCGCGATCTCGCGGTACAGGCCCCCGAGCCGCGAAGGGAGCGCGTGCCGTCCGCTCATGCCTCAGCTCCGCCGGTTGCGCATCCGCAGGCGCAGCGGCACCAGCGCCGACTCGACCTGCGCCGCGAAGCTCATCTTGGACACTCCCTCGGTGCGTTCCTCGAACCGGATCGGGATCTCGACGGCGCCGTGACCGGCCCGGACGGCCTTGAACTTCAGCTCGGCCTGGAAGCTGTAGCCGGCGCTGTCCAGGGCCGTGAGATCCACGTCACGCGAAGTGGCGGCCGACCACAGGTTGAAGCCGGCCGTGATGTCGCGGATCGTCGTGCCGAGCACGGTCAGGGCATAGCGGTTGGCGAACCGGGACAGCAGGCCAGCGTCAGAACCCACAGGCGCCGTTTGACGTACGAGTACTTCTCCGCATGCGAAGGCGGCGCGGGCAGCGGCCCCAGCGGTGCCCGTTCGGCGCCACGCCTTCCTCCGTGCCGGGCGGAGCGACGCCCCCCGGCACCGGCCGCTCAGGACATGCGGGCAGAGTCAATGGACGGCAGCCCCACCCTCCGGGCCACTGGCCCGACGACCCCCACCTCAAGCCTCTGCGAACAAAGGGGCTAGTGAAGAAGTATCCAAGGGGTGCGGGATGCGTTAGGGAGACATGGAGCCGTACATCTGGTAAATCCGACTATGACCCCAATGGCTTCCTTTAAGTTACGTAATCAACAGGTTGCACACCCGGACGAACCAGGCAAGAACCGGCGATTTCGCGCCTCCAGGTTGCGCGCGGCCAGCAACTCGTCGGCCGGGTAGCCGACCTCCTCCAGCGTCAGCCCGTGCGGCCGTACGACATGCACCGCCGAATCCCGTACGCCGGCCGCGAGCACCTTCCCCGGCCACTCCGTCCCGCGATGCCCGTCCCCCACGAACAGCAGCGCCCCGATGAGCGAGCGCACCATGTTGTGGCAGAAGGCGTCAGCGCGCACGGTCGCGGTGATGATCCCGTCGTCGCCCCGTCGCAGGCTCAGCTCCTGAAGCGTGCGGATCGTGGTCGCGCCCTCCCGCCGCTTGCAGTAGGCGGCGAAGTCGTGCTCCCCGAGCAGCCGCCCGGCGGCCTCGTTCATGGCGTCGACGTCGAGCGGCCAGTCGTGCCAGAGGACGTGGCCCCGCAGCAACGGGTCGACGCCGCCGGGATTGTCGGTGACCCGGTACGCGTACCGCCGCCAGATCGCCGAGAACCGCGCGTTGAAGCCGGCCGGGGCCTCGGTCAGGGACCACACGCGCACGTCCTTCGACAGCCGCCCGGCGAGCCGCTTCAGCAGCTTCTCCCGATGCTCGGCCCAGAGCCCCTCCGGCAGATCCACGTGCGCCACCTGCCCGCGCGCGTGCACCCCGGCATCGGTCCGCCCGGCCACGGTCAGCTCGTACGTGGTGTCCTTCGACCGCGTCACGGTCCGCAGGGCGTCCTCGATCTCCCCCTGCACGGTCCGCCGTCCGCCGGCCTGCTTGGCCCACCCGGAGAACTCGGTCCCGTCGTACGAGAGGTCCATCCGCACCCGCACGAACCCGGGCTGTACTTCGTCACTCACCCCTAGATCCTCTCAGCGCTGCATCACTGCGGAAAACGTGAAAGCGGGCCCGCCCCGCAGGGGGCGGACCCGCTCGACGCGAGGTGATGCCTCAGGCGTCCTTGGACTCCTCGGCGGCGTCCTCGGCCTCGTCGGCCTTGGTCGTGTCGACCTTGGTCTCCTCGGCCGCCGGAGCCTCGGCGTCCTTGGCGGCACGCTTGGTGGCGGCCTCGGCCTCACCTGTCGCCTGCTGCGCGACCGTCAGCGCCTCGACCAGCTCGATGACAGCCATGGGCGCGTTGTCGCCACGGCGGTTACCGATCTTGGTGATGCGGGTGTAGCCACCGGGACGGTTCTCGTAGCGCGGGCCGATCTCGGTGAAGAGCGTGTGGACGATGCTCTTGTCCGTGATCACCTGGAGCACCTGACGGCGGTTGTGAAGGTCGCCCTTCTTCGCCTTGGTGACCAGACGCTCGGCGTACGGACGCAGCCTGCGCGCCTTCGCCTCGGTGGTGGTGATGCGGCCGTGCTCGAAGAGCGACTTCGCGAGGTTCGCGAGGAGCAGCTTCTCGTGCGCGGCACTGCCGCCCAGACGGGCACCCTTGGTGGGCTTCGGCATGGTCTTTCTCCTAGGTGTCTGCCCCGGCCGTATCAGGTACCGGAGTCAGTATCCGAGCGGGCGGTCGCCCGTCGGAGATCCGGGGGTCTGCGCGAGACCCCCGGAGGTGGCACCGATCAGTACTGCTCGGTCTCCACGAAACCCGCGTCCGCGTCGTCGTCCGCGCCGAAGGCGTCCGCGGCGGCCGTGGGGTCGAATCCGGGCGGGCTGTCCTTCAGGGCCAGGCCCATGCCGGCCAGCTTCGCCTTGACCTCGTCGATCGACTTCGCACCGAAGTTGCGGATGTCGAGCAGGTCGGCCTCGGAACGAGCCACGAGCTCACCCACGGAGTGGATGCCCTCGCGCTTGAGGCAGTTGTACGACCGAACGGTGAGCTCGAGCTCCTCGATCGGCAGGGCGAGATCGGCGGCGAGCGCGGCGTCCGTCGGGGACGGACCCATGTCGATGCCCTCGGCGTCGATGTTGAGCTCGCGCGCCAGACCGAACAGCTCGACCAGGGTCTTGCCGGCCGACGCCATGGCGTCACGGGGACGCATGGCCTGCTTGGTCTCGACGTCGACGATCAGCTTGTCGAAGTCGGTGCGCTGCTCGACACGCGTGGCCTCGACCTTGTACGTGACCTTCAGCACCGGCGAGTAGATGGAGTCGACCGGAATGCGGCCGATCTCCTGCCCCACCTGCTTGTTCTGTACGGCGGAGACATAACCGCGGCCACGCTCGACCGTCAGCTCCATCTCCAGCTTGCCCTTGCCGTTGAGCGTGGCGAGGACGAGGTCGGGGTTGTGCACCTCGACACCGGCCGGGGGCGCGATGTCGGCGGCGGTGACCAGACCCGGGCCCTGCTTGCGCAGGTACATCACGACCGGCTCGTCGTGCTCCGAGGAGACGACCAGCTGCTTGATGTTGAGGATCAGGTCGGTGACGTCCTCCTTGACGCCCGGCACGGTGGTGAACTCGTGCAGAACGCCGTCGATACGGATGGACGTGACCGCCGCACCCGGGATCGAGGAGAGGAGCGTACGACGCAGGGAGTTGCCGAGGGTGTAACCGAAGCCCGGCTCCAGCGGCTCGATCACGAACCGGGAGCGGAATTCGTCGACGACCTCTTCGGTCAACGAGGGACGCTGAGCGATCAGCATGTGTGGAGATCCTTTTTTCGTGGACGCCCGCTATTTGACGCCCGACGGACCCGCACCGACGAAAGTGCGGGGTACTGCAAGGGTACGGGCGGTACCGCCCCGAAGAGCCGTACCGCCCGCAACCTCAAGACAACCTGGCCTCAGACGCGGCGGCGCTTGGGCGGACGGCAGCCGTTGTGCGGGGTGGGGGTGACGTCCTGGATGGAGCCGACCTCGAGACCGGTCGCCTGCAGCGAACGGATGGCCGTCTCACGGCCCGAACCCGGGCCCTTGACGAAGACGTCGACCTTGCGCATGCCGTGCTCCTGCGCGCGGCGGGCGGCCGACTCGGCGGCCATCTGCGCGGCGAAGGGGGTGGACTTGCGCGAGCCCTTGAAGCCGACGTGGCCGGCGGAGGCCCAGGAGATCACGTTGCCCGAGGGGTCCGTGATCGAGACGATCGTGTTGTTGAACGTGCTCTTGATGTGCGCGTGGCCGTGAGCGACGTTCTTCTTTTCCTTGCGGCGCACCTTCTTGGCAGCGCCCTGACGACCCTTGGGGGGCATCTATATCTCCTACGGGAGGTGGTCGGTCCTACAGCGAAGACCGCTGGACGGCGAGTCCGCTGCGGACTACTTCTTGCCCGGCTTCTTCTTGCCGGCGATGGCGCGACGCGGGCCCTTGCGGGTACGAGCGTTCGTGCTGGTGCGCTGACCGCGAACGGGCAGACCGCGACGGTGACGGAGACCCTGGTAGGTACCGATCTCGACCTTGCGGCGGATGTCGGCCTGGACCTCGCGACGGAGGTCACCCTCGGTCTTGATGTTGTTGTCGACGTACTCGCGGATCGCGACGAGCTGCTCCTCGGAGAGGTCGCGAACACGGGTGTTCGGGTCCACGCCGGTGGCAGCGAGCGTCTGCTGCGAGAGAGTCCGGCCGATGCCGAACACGTAGGTGAGGGCGATCTCCACGCGCTTTTCGCGCGGGATGTCAACACCGGAAACGCGTGCCATTCAATGGCTCCAGTTGATCTTCGGAGGTCTTCCACAGGACCGACTCCCAGCCGCCGTACCAGGTACGAACCGGGTCCCCGGCCTCCGAACCGGGGGTGTCGGGCGATGGCTCGCCCGGATCCTGCGTATGAACATGTTCAGCTCGCGTCGCGCGAATTTCTGCGGATGCAGAGGGTGGATCTGTGTGCGATCAGCCCTGGCGCTGCTTGTGGCGCGGGTTGTCGCAGATGACCATGACCCGACCGTGACGGCGGATCACCCTGCACTTGTCGCAGATCTTCTTGACGCTCGGCTTGACCTTCATGGGGTGAGGTTCTCCGGGTCAGTTGCCGGCGGCCCCGCGCCGTGGCACGGGACGTGGGCAAGATCTACTTGTACCGGTAGACGATCCGGCCACGCGTCAGGTCGTACGGAGACAGCTCCACCACGACCCGGTCGTCAGGGAGGATGCGGATGTAGTGCATACGCATCTTGCCGCTGATGTGTGCCAGGACCTGGTGGCCGTTCTGGAGCTCGACCTTGAACATGGCGTTCGGAAGAGACTCGACGACAGTGCCCTCGATCTCGATGGCACCTTGCTTCTTGGCCACGCTTCGCCCTTCGAATCGACTACCTTGATCGACTCCCTTTGCGTCCCTTACGGGCGCATGCGGACATGCGGGTGCACGAGAGCCGACGAGTTAGTCTACGTCAGCACACCCGGAAAGACGAATCGAGAGAGTCTGCCCCACGGCGGAGATCTCTAAGCAGGACAACCCGGCACACTGCATCCGACCCGTCCGCAGCCGGAAGCGCGAAACCCGTCCAACCGAAGCGGGGCCCGGGGCGCGCGGGGAACTGCGTGCCCAGCCGCCACGGACCCGCAGCGCCCCCGGTACCGGGCAGCGCGCTCAGACCGACGGATCCGGCGCCGCCACGACCCCGAGCTCCGCCAGCTTCGCCTTACCGCCGTCCGGAGCCGTCAGGACCAACGGTCCCTCCTCCGTCAGCGCCACCGAGTGCTCCCAGTGGGACGACCAGGTGCCGTCGGTGGTGATGACCGTCCAGTCGTCCTGGAGGACCTCCGTCCTGGGGGTGCCCAGGGAGACCATCGGCTCGATGGCGAGGCAGAAGCCGGGGACCAGCTTGGGGCCCTTGCCGCGACGGCGGTCGACGTAGTTGAGGAGGTGCGGGTCCATGTGCATCTCGGTGCCGATGCCGTGGCCGCCGTAGTCCTCGATGATGCCGTAGCGGCCGCCGCCGGGCTTGGGCTGGCGGCGGATGTACGTCTCGATGGCCCGGGAGACGTCCACGAGCCGGTTGCCCGGCTTCATCGCCGCGATGCCGGCCCACATCGACTCCTCCGTCACCCGGGAGAGCTCGATCAGCTCCGGGGCGTGGCCCGAGCCCACGAAGGCCGTGTAGGCCGCGTCGCCGTGCCAGCCGTCGATGATCGCGCCGCAGTCGATGGAGATGATGTCCCCGTCCTTGAGGACGACCTCCTCAGAGGGGATGCCGTGCACGACGACCTCGTTCACGGACGTGCAGATGGTCGCCGGGAACCCGCCGTAGCCCAGGAAGTTCGGCTTCGCGTCGTGCTCCGCCAGCACCTTGCGGGCGACCTGGTCCAGGTCCCTGGTCGTCGCCCCGGGCACCGCGGCCTCACGCGTCGCCGCGTGGATGGCGGCGACGACCAGTCCCGCCTCACGCATCTTGGCGATCTGCTCGGGGGTCTTGATCTGCACCATGGCGGCGATGGCCTTTCTCGGACCGGAAGAGGGACGGGCGCCCTCAACGATACGTGCACCCACGCAGCAGCCGCGGCCCCCTCGGAAGGGAACCGCGGCTGCGACGACGTACGAAGAACGACCAGCAACGAACGACGAGAACGAACGACAGGAAGAGCGACTACGAGGAACGACCGCGAAGAACCGCTACGCGACGTGGTCCTCGCGCTTGAGCGCCTCCATGGCCCGTGCCGTCACGTCCTCCACCTTGCCGAGCGCGGAGATCGTGACCACCAGGCCCTGCGCCTTGTAGTAGTCGATGATCGGCTCGGTCTGCGTGTGGTAGACCTCCAGCCGCGTGCGGACGGTCTCCTCGGAGTCGTCGTCGCGCTGGTACAGCTCACCGCCGCAGACGTCGCAGACGCCTTCCTGCTTCGGCGCCTTGTACGACACGTGGAAGACGTGCGCGGAGTCCTGCCGGCAGATACGCCGGCCGGCGATCCGCTTCACGACCTCCTCCTCGGGGACCTCCAGGTCCAGCACCGCGTCCAGCTGCATGCCCTCGGCCTGGAGCGTCTCGTCCAGCGCCTCGGCCTGCGACACGTTGCGCGGGAAGCCGTCCAGCAGGAAGCCGTTCTCCGCGTCGGGCTGCTCCATGCGGTCCTTCGCCATGCCGATGGTGACCTCGTCAGGGACCAGGTTGCCCGCGTCCATGTAGGACTTCGCCAGTTTGCCGAGTTCGGTCTGCTTGCTGATGTTGGCCCGGAACAGGTCGCCCGTGGAGATGTGCGGGATCGACAGGTTCTGAGCCAGGAACGCGGCCTGCGTTCCCTTACCGGCGCCCGGCGGCCCGACGAGGACGATACGCATCAGCGGAGGAACCCTTCGTAATTGCGCTGCTGGAGCTGGCTCTCAATCTGCTTCACCGTCTCGAGACCCACACCCACGATGATCAGGATGCTGGTCCCGCCGAACGGGAAGTTCTGGCTTGCCCCGAAGCCAACCAACGCCATCATTGGTACGAGAGCGATCAGACCCAGATACAGCGAACCCGGCCAGGTGATCCGGTTGAGCACGTACGACAGGTACTCAGCGGTCGGTCGGCCAGCCCGGATGCCCGGGATGAAGCCACCATACTTCTTCATGTTGTCGGCGACTTCCTCGGGGTTGAAGGAGATCGCCACGTAGAAGAACGCGAAGAACACGATGAGCAAGAAGTACAAGGTGATGTAAATCGGGTGGTCGCCCTTGACGAGGTGGCCCTCGATCCAGGTCTTCCAGCCCGATGTACCGCTGGAGAACTGCGCGACCAGGGCCGGGATGTAGAGCAGCGACGACGCGAAGATGACGGGGATCACACCCGCCTGGTTCACCTTCAACGGGATGTACGTCGAGGTACCGCCGTAGGAACGGCGGCCGATCATCCGCTTCGCGTACTGGACCGGGATCCGGCGCTGGGCCTGCTCGACGAAGACCACCAGGCCGACCATGACCAGCCCGACCGCGATGACCGTGCCGAACTCGATCCAGCCGCCGGCCAGGGTGCCCTGCTTCTTGATGGCCCACAGTGCGGACGGGAAGGTCGCGGCGATCGAGATGAACATCAGGATCGACATGCCGTTGCCGATGCCGCGGTCGGTGATGAGCTCACCGAGCCACATCACGACGGCGGTGCCGGCGGTCATGCAGATGACCATGACGATGGTGGTGAAGATCGCGCGGTCCGGCACGATGCTGTTGGCGACCTGGCAACCGCTGAACAGCGCACCGCTGCGGGCGGTGGCGACCAGGCCGGTGCCCTGCAGGATGGCGAGCGCCACAGTCAGGTACCGGGTGTACTGCGTGATCTTCGCGGTGCCGGCCTGCCCCTCCTTCTTGAGGGCCTCCAGGCGCGGGATCACGACGGTCAGCAGCTGCAGAATGATGCTCGCGGTGATGTACGGCATGATGCCCAGCGCGAAGATCGTGATCTGCAGGAGCGCTCCACCGCTGAACATGTTCACCAGACCGAACAGGCCCTGGTTGGCGGACGCCTCGTCCATACACTGCTGGACGGCCGTGTAGTCGACGCCCGGGATCGGCACGTGGGTACCCACCCGGTAGACCACGATGATGCCGAGCGTGAAGAGCAGCTTCTTGCGCAGGTCGGGCGTCCTGAACGCCCGGGCGAACGCGGTGAGCACGGTGCCTCCTGCGACCCCCGCGCAACTGCGTCAAGGGTGACGGTCTTGAAGGTCCAATAGGAACGACGACATGTGTAACGGTCGACTGCCGCCCAAGGTGCCTCATGGGAAGCATCTTGTGAAAGTGGGCAGTGCAGGCCACCTTACCGGCGAGACTGCCCCCTTGGAACGACCAACCGGGGATACCCCATTTGTGGGATATCCCCGGTCGGGATCGCTCAGGTCATCGAGACGCCTGTGGTGTTCAGACGAGCTCGGTGACGGTACCGCCGGCGGCGGTGATCTTCTCCTTGGCGGAGCCGGAGACGGCGTCGACCGTCACCTGCAGCGCCACGGAGATCTCGCCCTGGCCGAGGACCTTGACGAGGCTGTTCTTGCGAACGGCACCCTTGGCCACGAGGCCCTCGACGGTGACCTCGCCACCCTCGGGGTACAGCGCGCCCAGCTTGTCGAGGTTCACGACCTGGTACTCGGTCTTGAACGGGTTCTTGAAGCCCTTCAGCTTCGGGAGACGCATGTGGAGGGGCATCTGCCCGCCCTCGAAGCGCTCCGGAACCTGGTAGCGGGCCTTGGTGCCCTTGGTACCACGACCAGCCGTCTTGCCCTTCGACGCCTCACCACGACCCACACGGGTCTTGGCGGTCTTGGCGCCCGGGGCGGGACGGAGGTTGTGGATCTTGAGCGGGTTGTTCTCCGCCATGATCAGTCGACCTCCTCGACCGTCACGAGGTGGCGGACGGTGTGCACCATTCCGCGGAACTCGGGGCGGTCCTCCTTGACGACCTGCGTGTTGATGCCCTTGAGACCAAGGGAGCGCAGGGTGTCACGGTGGTTCTGCTTGCTGCCGATGTACGACTTCGTCTGCGTGATCTTGAGCTGAGCCATTACGCAGCACCAGCCCCGGCACGCGCACGCAGCAGAGCCGCGGGAGCGACGTCCTCGAGCGGCAGACCACGGCGGGCCGCGATCTCCTCGGGACGCTGCAGGCCCTTCAGGGCCTCCACGGTCGCGTGCACGATGTTGATCGCGTTCGACGAGCCGAGCGACTTCGACAGCACGTCGTGGATACCGGCGCACTCGAGCACGGCACGCACCGGACCACCGGCGATGACGCCGGTACCCGGGGACGCGGGCTTGAGCAGCACGACGCCGGCAGCCTTCTCACCCGTGATCGGGTGCGGGATGGTGCCCTGGATACGGGGGACCTTGAAGAAGTGCTTCTTGGCCTCCTCAACACCCTTGGCGATGGCGGCCGGCACCTCCTTGGCCTTGCCGTAACCGACACCCACGGTGCCGTCACCGTCGCCCACCACGACCAGCGCGGTGAAGCTGAAGCGACGACCACCCTTCACAACCTTGGCGACGCGGTTGATCGCGACGACGCGCTCAACGTATGCGGTCTTCTCGGCGGCAGCTGCGCCGCCGTCACGGCCCTTCCGGTCCCGCCGCTCGCCGCCACCGGCACCGCCACCGCGGCGCTGGGGTCCAGCCATTGGAATTACCTCTCTCTGTTTCCGCTAGCTACGCGCCAACGATTGGGTCGCTGACGCGACGGGCGACTCAGAACTTGAGTCCGGCTTCGCGGGCGGCGTCCGCCAGAGCGGCGATGCGCCCGGCGTACTGGTTACCACCACGGTCGAATACGACGGCCTCGACACCGGCGGCCTTGGCGCGTTCCGCGACCAGGGCACCGACCTGCTTGGCCTGCGTGGACTTGTCGCCCTCGCCACCGCGGATCGACGTGTCCAGGGTGGACGCCGACGCAAGGGTGTGACCCTTGAGGTCGTCGATCACCTGGGCCACGATGTGGCGGTTCGAGCGGGTCACGACCAGGCGGGGACGCTCGGCCGTACCAGCGACCTTCTTGCGGATCCGGATGTGACGGCGCTTGATAGCAGCACGCTTGTAAGCGTCGCCCTTGAGGATCTTCTGTCCGTATGCCATGGCTTACTTACCCGCCTTTCCGACCTTGCGGCGGATGACTTCGCCCTCGTACTTGACGCCCTTGGCCTTGTACGGGTCGGGCTTGCGCAGCTTGCGGATGTTGGCCGCAACCTCGCCGACCTTCTGCTTGTCGATGCCCTCGACCGAGAATCGCGTCGGGTTCTCGACCTTGAAGGTGATGCCCTCGGGCGCCTCGACGGTGATCGGGTGGCTGTAGCCGAGCGCGAACTCGAGGTTCGATCCCTTGGCCTGCACGCGGTAACCGACACCGCTGATCTCGAGCTTCTTCACGTAACCCTCGGTCACGCCGGTGATCATGTTCGCCACCAGCGTGCGGGACAGGCCGTGGAGGGCCTTGTTCTGACGCTCGTCGTTGGGGCGGGTGACATTGAGAATGCCGTCCTCGCCCTTGGCGATCTCGATCGGCGACGCGATGGTCTGGGAGAGCGAGCCCTTGGGGCCCTTCACCGAAACCGTACGGCCGTCGATGGTGACGTCCACGCCGGCGGGAACCGTGATGGGGAGCTTGCCAATGCGCGACATAGCTGTTTCCTCCGTTCCCTTCCGCTACCAGACGTAGGCGAGGACTTCCCCACCCACGCCCTTCTTGCCGGCCTGCTTGTCGGTGAGGAGCCCGTGGGACGTGGAGATGATCGCCACGCCGAGGCCGCCGAGCACCTTCGGCAGGTTGGTGGACTTCGCGTACACCCGGAGACCGGGCTTGGAGATCCGCTTGATGCCCGCGATGGAGCGCTCACGGTTGGGGCCGAACTTCAGCTCCAGGACGAGGTTCTTGCCGACCTCGGCGTCCTCGACCTTCCAGCCCGTGATGAAGCCCTCCTGCTGGAGGATCTCCGCGATGTGAGACTTGATCTTCGATGCCGGCATCGTCACGGAGTCGTGGTATGCCGAGTTCGCGTTCCGCAGACGCGTAAGCATGTCTGCGATCGGATCAGTCATGGTCATGAATTGGCCTTCGGCCTCTCTCGCCGGGGTTTCCTGGTGCGCCATCCCTCTCCCCGATCCGAGACGGGACGGGTGCGGCGCGGTGGACCTACGGCGTAGTAAGTCGTATGGGCGTCCAGGCGCCCAACCCCCCTAGCCTAAGCCATGAAGGGGTGGGCACCTGACACCGCCCTTTACTTACCGAGAGTTCCTGCAATCCCGAAGTAGGGGATTACCAGGAGCTCTTGGTCACGCCCGGCAGCTCGCCACGGTGAGCCATCTCACGGAGGCACACGCGGCACAGGCCGAACTTGCGGTACACGGAGTGCGGACGGCCGCAGCGCTGGCAGCGCGTGTAGCCACGTACACCGAACTTGGGCTTACGAGCAGCCTTGGCAATCAGAGCCTTCTTCGCCATCTCGCTTACGCCTCCTTGAAGGGGAAGCCGAGGTGACGGAGGAGCGCGCGGCCCTCAGCGTCGTTGGTCGCCGTGGTGACCACGGTGATGTCCATACCCCGGACGCGGTCGATCTTGTCCTGGTCGATCTCGTGGAACATGACCTGCTCCGTGAGACCGAAGGTGTAGTTGCCACGGCCGTCGAACTGCTTGGGGGACAGGCCGCGGAAGTCGCGGATGCGCGGGAGCGCCAGCGACAGGGTGCGGTCCAGGAACTCCCACATGCGGTCGCCACGGAGCGTGACGTGGGCACCGATCGGCTGGCCCTCACGCAGCTTGAACTGCGCGATGGACTTGCGGGCCTTGGTGACGGCCGGCTTCTGACCGGTGATCGTGGTGAGGTCGCGGATGGCGCCCTCGATCAGCTTGGAGTCGCGGGCGGCGTCGCCCACACCCATGTTGACCACGATCTTGACAAGACCGGGGATCTGCATGACGTTCTCGTACTTGAACTCGTCACGCAGCTTGCCCGCGATCTCCTCGCGGTACTTCGTCTTCAGACGCGGAGTGGTGGTGGTAGCCATCAGATGTCCTCACCCGTCCGCTTGGCAACGCGGATCTTGTTGCCTTCGTCGTCGAAGCGGTAACCGACGCGGGTCACGACCTTGTTGCCGTCCTTCTCCACGACGAGCTGAACGTTGCTCACGTGGATGGGGGCCTCGGTGGTGACAATGCCGCCGGCCTGCGAACCACGAGCCGTCGGACCGGCCTTGGTGTGCTTCTTGACCCGGTTGACACCCTCGACCAGGACACGGTCCTCGCGGGGGTAGGCCGCGATGACCTTGCCCTGCTTGCCCTTGTCCTTACCGGTGATGACCTGGACCAGGTCGCCCTTCTTGATCTTCATGCTTACAGCACCTCCGGCGCGAGCGAGATGATCTTCATGAACTTCTTCTCGCGCAGCTCACGGCCGACGGGGCCGAAGATACGGGTGCCGCGAGGGTCGCCGTCGTTCTTCAGAATGACAGCGGCGTTCTCGTCGAAGCGGATGTACGAGCCGTCCGGACGGCGGCGCTCCTTGACGGTGCGAACGATGACCGCCTTGACGACGTCACCCTTCTTCACGTTGCCACCGGGGATCGCGTCCTTGACGGTGGCGACGATGACGTCACCGATGCCCGCGTAGCGGCGACCGGAGCCACCGAGCACACGGATGCAAAGGATCTCCTTCGCACCAGTGTTGTCGGCGACACGCAGTCGCGACTCCTGCTGGATCACGTCTATCTCCTGTTTGTCTGCCGGTTCCCCGGGTGCCGCTCAGCGAGCGGCACCCGGAGCCTGGCGGAACTGTCCTGCGAGTTTGCCCGCAGGAGATTTACTTGGCCTTCTCGAGGATCTCGACGACGCGCCAGCGCTTCGTCGCGGACAGCGGCCGGGTCTCCATGAGGAGGACACGGTCGCCGACACCCGCGGCGTTCTGCTCGTCGTGGGCCTTGAGCTTGTTCGTACGGCGGATGACCTTGCCGTACAGCGCGTGCTTCACACGGTCCTCGACGGCGACGACGACGGTCTTGTCCATCTTGTCGCTGACGACCAGGCCCTCACGGGTCTTGCGGAATCCGCGGTCCGTCTTGGTCTCTTCAGTCACGTTGCTCTCGCTCATGCGCTCTCCACCGTCTCGATGCCCAGCTCGCGCTCACGCATCAGGGTGTAGATCCGCGCGATGTCCTTACGGACGGCCTTGAGCCGGCCGTGGTTCTCGAGCTGGCCCGTCGCCGCCTGGAAGCGGAGGTTGAACAGCTCTTCCTTGGCTTCGCGGAGCTTCGCCAGAAGCTCCTCGTCACCCAGCTCGCGCAGCTCCGACGCCTTGGTACCGGCCGACATCACGCTTCACCTGCCTCGCGCTTGACGATCCGGCACTTCATCGGCAGCTTGTGCGCCGCACGAGTGAGGGCCTCACGCGCAATCTTCTCGTTCGGGTAGGACAGCTCGAACATGACCCGGCCCGGGTGCACGTTCGCGATCCACCACTCGGGGGAGCCCTTACCGGAACCCATGCGGGTCTCGGCGGGCTTCTTGGTCAGGGGGCGGTCCGGGTAGATGTTGATCCAGACCTTGCCGCCACGCTTGATGTGGCGGGTCATCGCGATACGAGCCGCCTCGATCTGGCGGTTGGTCACGTACGCCGGCGTGAGGGCCTGGATGCCGTACTCGCCGAACGCGACCGTCGTACCACCCTTGGCCTGACCACGGCGCTTCGGGTGGTGCTGCTTGCGGTGCTTGACCCTACGGGGGATCAGCATGTCGGTCAGGCCTCCGTTCCGGTGCTCTCAGCCGGAGCGGCGGCGGGAGCCTCGGCCTTGGGGGCCTCGGCACCAGCAGCCTGCTGCGGCTTGCGACCGCGCCGCTCGCCGCCGCCGCCACCACGGCCACCACGGGCCGGGCGGTCGGCGCCGCCGCCACCGCGGGCCGGGCGGTTACCCGCACGGGCGGCAGCGTTCTCAGCGCGGACCTCGGCGATGTTCTTGACATCGCCCTTGTAGATCCAGACCTTCACACCGATGCGGCCGAAGGTCGTCTTGGCCTCGAAGAAGCCGTAGTCCACGTTCGCGCGGAGCGTGTGCAGGGGCACGCGGCCCTCGCGGTAGAACTCCGAGCGGGACATCTCGGCGCCACCGAGGCGGCCACCGCACTGGATCTTGATGCCCTTGGCGCCGGCCTTCATCGCCGACTGCATGCTCTTACGCATGGCACGGCGGAAGGAGACGCGGGAGGAGAGCTGCTCGGCGACGGCCTGCGCGACCAGCTGAGCGTCCGTCTCGGGGTTCTTGACCTCGAGGATGTTCAGCTGGACCTGCTTGCCCGTGAGCTTCTCGAGGTCGCCGCGGATGCGGTCGGCCTCGGCGCCACGGCGGCCGATGACGATGCCCGGACGGGCCGTGTGGATGTCCACACGGACGCGGTCACGGGTGCGCTCGATCTCGACCTTGGAGATGCCGGCGCGCTCCATGCCGGACGTCATCATCCGACGGATGGCGACGTCTTCCTTGACGTAGTCCTTGTACAGCTTGTCGGCGTACCAACGCGACTTGAAGTCGGTCGTGACACCGAGCCGGAACCCGTGCGGGTTTACCTTCTGGCCCATTACCGGGTTCCTTCCTTGCTGCTGACGACCACGGTGATGTGGCTGGTCCGCTTGCGGATCCGGTAGGCACGGCCCTGGGCACGCGGACGGAACCGCTTCAGGGTCGGGCCCTCATCGACGTAGGCCTCTGCGATGTAGAGGCTGTCGACATCGGTGTGGTCGTAGTTGTGCGCGGCGTTGGCGATGGCGCTGTCCAGCACCTTGCCGACCGGCACGCTCGCGGCCTGCGGGGCGAAACGCAGGACCGCCTGAGCCTCCGTGGCATCCATGCCACGGATGAGGTCCACCACGCGGCGGGCCTTCATGGGCGTGACGCGGATGTACCGCGCCTGGGCCCTGGCTTCCATGGTTGTCCTTCCAGTGTCTGTCATGGTCATTCCACCCCGCGCTTAGCGGCGCTTCGACTTCCGGTCGTCCTTGACGTGACCCCGGAAGGTGCGCGTCGGCGAGAACTCGCCGAGCTTGTGGCCGACCATCGACTCGGTGACGAACACCGGAATGTGGGTCTTGCCGTTGTGCACCGCGATCGTGTGGCCCAGCATGGCCGGGACGATCATCGAGCGACGGGACCAGGTCTTGATGACGTTCTTGGAACCCGCTTCGTTCTGGGCGTCCACCTTCTTGATCAGGTGGTCGTCGACGAAGGGCCCCTTCTTGAGACTGCGCGGCATCTAAACCCGCTCCTAGCGCTTCTTGTTCGTCTTGCGGCGGCGGACGATGTACTTGTTCGAAGCCTTCTTCGGCGAACGAGTACGACCCTCCTTCTGACCCCACGGGGAGACCGGGTGGCGACCACCGGAGGTCTTGCCCTCACCACCACCGTGCGGGTGGTCAACCGGGTTCATCGCCACACCGCGAACGGTCGGGCGGACGCCCAGCCAACGCTTGCGGCCGGCCTTGCCCCAGTTGATGTTGCTCTGCTCGGCGTTGCCGACCTCGCCGACCGTGGCGCGGCAGCGCTGGTCGACCAGGCGGATCTCACCGGACGGCATGCGGAGGTGGGCCATGGTGCCCTCCTTCGCGAGCAGCTGCACCGAGGCACCGGCGGAGCGGGCGAACTTGGCGCCGCCACCGGGACGGATCTCGATCGCGTGGATCGTGGTACCGACCGGGATGTTGCGGAGCGCCAGGTTGTTGCCCGGCTTGATGTCGGCCCCGGGACCGTTCTCGACGCGGTCACCCTGCTGCAGGTTGCGCGGGGCGAGGATGTAGCGCTTCTCGCCGTCGGCGTAGTGCAGCAGCGCGATGCGCGCGGTGCGGTTGGGGTCGTACTCGATGTGCGCGACCTTCGCCGGCACGCCGTCCTTGTCGTGACGACGGAAGTCGATCACGCGGTAGGCGCGCTTGTGTCCGCCACCCTGGTGGCGAACGGTCACACGACCGGCGTTGTTACGGCCGCCCTTGCTGTGCAGCGGGCGGACCAGCGACTTCTCCGGCGTGGACCGCGTGACCTCGACGAAGTCGGCGACGCTGGAGCCACGACGGCCCGGCGTAGTCGGCTTGTACTTGCGGATTCCCATTTCTCAGTCCTCGTCCGATATCGGACGATCCGACCCGCTTAAGCGGTCGGACCGCCGAAGATGTCGATACGGTCGCCCTCAGCGAGGGTCACGATCGCGCGCTTGGTGCCCGCGCGCTGGCCGAAGCCGGTGCGGGTCCGCTTGCGCTTGCCCTGGCGGTTGATCGTGTTGACCCCCGTGACCTTGACCGAGAAGACCGCCTGGACGGCCTGCTTGATCTGGGTCTTGTTGGCGTTCGGGTCAACGATGAACGTGTACTTGTTCTCGTCGAGGAGCGCGTAGCTCTTCTCCGACACGACCGGCTTCAGCAGCACGTCACGGGGGTCCGTGTACGCCTTGCTCGCCGGGGTGACGACGGTGTTCTTGCCCTCGCTGGCGTGGCGACGCGCCTTGGCGACGCGCGCGGCCTTGGCGGCCTTGGCGGCCTTCGAGGCGATGGAGGGATGACGGATAGCCATCAGGCCTCGCTCCCTTCGGTGTCAGTGGCCTTCGGGCCGGACACGAAGGACTCGAAAGCGGCCTGGGTGAAGACCACGTCGTCGGAGACGAGAACGTCGTACGTGTTCAGCTGGCCCGGCTCCAGGATGTGGATCTGGGGCAGGTTGCGGGCGGACAGCCACGCGGCCTCGTCGGCGCGGTCGACGACCAGGAGCAGGTTCTTGCGCTCCGAGATCTTGCCGAACAGCGTCCTGGCGGCCTTCGTCGACGGGCTCTCGCCCTCGACGACGCCGGAGACGACGTGGATGCGGTTGTGGCGGGCCCGATCGGTGAGGGCGTGACGCAGAGCGGCGGCCTTCATCTTCTTCGGGGTCCGCTGCGAGTAGTCACGCGGCACGGGACCGTGCACGACGCCACCACCGGCGAACTGCGGCGCGCGGGTCGAACCCTGACGGGCGCGACCGGTGCCCTTCTGGCGGTACGGCTTCTTGCCGCCACCACGGACTTCACCGCGACGCTTGGTCTTGTGCGTGCCCTGACGGGCAGCGGCGTTCTGCGCGACGACGACCTGGTGGATCAGCGGGATGCTGATCTTCTCCACGCCGAAGATCTCCGCGGGGAGCTCGACGCTACCGGTCTTCTCGCCTGCAGGCGAAAGGATGTCAACAGTGCTCATCGGTTACCTCAGGCCCCCTTGGCCGCGGTGCGGACCAGGACGAGGCCGCCGTTCGGACCGGGAACCGCGCCCTTGATGAGCAGCAGACCCTTCTCCGCGTCAACGGCGTGGACGGTCAGGTTCTGGGTGGTGACCCGCTCGTTGCCCATGCGACCCGCCATGCGGAGGCCCTTGAACACACGGCCCGGGGTGGCGCAGCCACCGATGGAGCCGGGAGAGCGGTGCTTGCGCTGGGTGCCGTGACCGGCGCCGAGGCCCTTGAAGTTGTGACGCTTCATGACACCGGCGAAGCCCTTGCCCTTGCTCTTGCCGGTCACGTCCACCTTCAGGCCGGCCTCGAACACCTCAGCGGTGATCTCCTGGCCCAGCGTGTACTCGGAGGCGTCCGCGGTGCGGATCTCGACGAGGTGGCGGCGGGGGGTGACGTCGGCCTTGGCGAAGTGACCCTTGAGGGGCTTGTTCACCTTGCGCGGGTCGATCTCGCCGAAGGCGATCTGGACCGACTCGTAGCCGTCGGCGTCGTTCGTACGGACCTGGGTCACGACGTTCGGGCCGGCCTTGACGACGGTGACCGGAACAACACGGTTGTTCTCGTCCCACACCTGCGTCATGCCGAGCTTCTCGCCCAGGATGCCCTTGATCTGCTTGGTCATCTTCAGATCACCGGCCTCAGAGCTTGATCTCGATGTCGACACCGGCCGGGAGGTCGAGTCGCATCAGAGAGTCAACGGTCTTGGGGGTCGGGTCGAGGATGTCGATCAGGCGCTTGTGCGTGCGCATCTCGAAGTGCTCGCGCGAGTCCTTGTACTTGTGCGGCGACTTGATGACGCAGTACACGTTCTTCTCAGTGGGCAGCGGCACCGGGCCCGCGACCGACGCACCAGTACGCGTCACCGTCTCGACGATCTTCTTCGCCGAGGAGTCGATGACCTCGTGGTCGTAGGCCTTGAGCCGGATGCGGATCTTCTGTCCCGCCATGGCTACTCAGCAGTCCTGTCTCTCGTAACGCTCTGGAACCCGGTGTTCTCTTGCTTTCTTCCGACCCACGCGGTCGGGCGTGTCGCGCTTCCACTGACACAGATGTCCTACGTTCGAACATCCCTGCAGGGAATGAACACGGCCCTTCCGGAACCGCAAGCCGGAGGCGAAAGCCCACCGGGTGCCTGGCCGGCGCCGCACTGACACTTCCCGAAAGATTCCCGTACGTCCGCCCCAGCGCTGCCATCTGGCAGTTAGGGCGACGAGTACTGTGGGACTCGCTTCCGGTCCTCCCGGCGGGAGGCGCGCAGCATCAACACTCGACCGAGCAACTCGGACAGTCTGCCATAGGGGGCGGGGGGCTGGCCAATCGGGGCGGAGACAATACCCGGGAGGTGACGCAGGTCAAACACAGACGTCGTCCGCGCCCCGACTCGTACCTCTTGTCCTGCTCAGCCGTCCCGGCCACCCGACCAGGCGATTTCGGGCGATGTCGCCCTTCGCCGCCCGAGGACAGGCTGGTTCTCGGTCTTGATCGGCGGCACATCCGCCACAGGGCCGGGGAGGAGCAGCCGCCCTCCCCGCCCGGGGTCAGCGCACGTCGATATGATCCCCGCCGCTGGTCGCGGCGCCGGTCGTGTCGTTGCCGCGGTACACCCAGCGCCACGTACCGTCGGTGGCGGCGGTGACCGTGGTCTTGAGGGCGCCGGAGCTGCTCGTGGTGACCTTCTTGACCGCCCCGAACGAGCTGGTGCCCGTCTGACGGAACTGGAGCTCGACCGTCCGGCCGCCGTAGGGACCGTACTTCTTGGTGTCCCAGTTCGCACGGGTGAGCTTGCCGGTGACAGTGATCTTCTGGCCCTTCTTGACCGGCTCCGGCGCGGCGTTCACGGTGACCTTCGCCGCGCGCTTGAGCCGGACGGTCGCGGACCTCGTCTCGTACTCCTCCGCGACGAGACTGCCGCTGGCCTTGAACAGGCGCAGCGCCACACCGATCTTCCACGTGGTGGCGTCGCTGTTGGAGTCGACGTGCTCCCGGCTCGGGTGGGGGTCGATATAGAGGGACCCCTCGCAACTGGCCTTCTTGGAGCCTTCCTCGTAACAGGTGTAGCCGCCCGGTCCTATGTAGCTGCCTCCGGTGGCTGCGGCCGCCTGCTTGATGTTGCCGCGGTAGATGAAGGGATGCGCGTCGTACCGGGACGGGTCACTGGTGCTGTAGCCGGCCGGAAGGGCGATCTTGAACGTGAGGGACGGCTCCACCACCTTGGTCGTACCGACCACGATCGGCTTGCCCTTGTTGATGACGATGTCCGACACGGTGATACCGGTGTCCGCGGCCTGGGCCGCCGGGCCGTTGAACAACGAGAGAGCGAGCGCTCCCACGAGCGTGGCCACGGCGGCCGTTCGTCTGCCTGATCTCATTCCCACTTCTTCCGTGGTGCGGGATTCGGAGAGGGCAGAGTATCCGGTGACGTGATCATGGCGTGCTACGGCGATCCCGATGAGGAGTCGTCGTCGGGGCCGTTGCTGTCACCGCCGAGCACGGAGCCCAACTCGGCAGCCCCAGCGGCAACTTCACCCTCTCGCTGTCCCTCACGTCTGCGGCGTCCGCCTCGCGCGCCCCCCTCGCCGCCGAGCAACTCCGGTCCTGAGGAGGCACGTTGCACCGGCGCGGCACACCGCGGCCGAAACTCACCGCCGGCGCGGCCACCCACATCTGCGCCCCAGCCGGGCTTCCACCTCGTGCCATACGTCGTCGACGGCACCCTCCGCATCGAGGTCGGCGGCACACGGGGGGACTGATTGCCGTGCGCCCAACGGCCGTGCCCAGACGGCGAGTCCGGCCGCGGTCTCCTCCTCGTGGACGCGCTCGCCGACCGCTGGAGAGCGGCGCACGGTCCCACTCCACGGAAGACCATCCGAGCAGAAGTCGAGCAGAAGTGGAGATCAGCCTCACCGGATCGCGGCCCGTCCCGTCCCGGCCCCTCACCGCCCGGCCCAACGCGTGATCAAAGCTTTTCCAAGACCGCAGGGCAAATACCCACCCCACCTCACCCCGCCGAACCTCCACAGGAACCCTGGTCACCCGGAAGAGTGGTGATCTCCAACTCGGCTGGATTTCAGACGGGTTCACCGGCATATGCTCGCCGCGACCACAACCGCAGACATGGGACGGCCCCCCGCCGGGACGGCAATCCCAGTGCGAGGGCCTGACCACCGAGGAAGTAGGGCTTCCTGATGGATGCGCAGAACCTTAGCGCGCCCTCCTGCGCGCGGCCGCTCAATCCCCGCGGCATCACCTGCCGCGAGGCGGGCCTCGGCCTCGATACGGCCGCAGCGGCGTGAAGTGCCGACCGTCTCAGGCGGGCTCGGCTGTTCTTGCCACCTGATCCGCGCTCGGGCTGTCGAGAGCTCGCTCCCCCGACAACGCCGCGGGACGCCCACCCGCCCTCCGGTCGCCACGGACCCGGCCCCCGCGGTCTCCGGACAATGCCTTCAGCGCGCTGACCGACCACACCGAGGGCATGCGGGAGCTCGAGAGGATCCGCGAGGTACTGGGCGACCTGCAGTAACGCTGCCGTCCGACCCACTTGCGGAGACTTTCAGGAAGTCTGCGCCGACCGTGCCGCGTTCGCAAGTATGAACAAGAATCACGTACCCATGTATTGACGCGTCCACAGCAAGCCCTTACGTTCGCCTACCAGAACACGAGAAAGCGCTTTCTCTTGCACTGCTCTTCAGGTACGGACGAACCCGGAGGCATCCCCCCATGCAAGTGAGACCCGTCATCGCATGTGTCAGCCTGCTGGCCGGCGCGCTCGTCGCGCTGTCCGGCACCTCTGCTCAGGCCGCGAGCACCACGCAGTACGTGTCACCGAGCGGCACCGACAGCGCCGCCGGCACGCAGTCCGCGCCGACGACGCTCGCCACCGCGATCAGCCGCATCGCCCCCGGCGGCACCATCTACCTGCGCGGTGGGACGTACAACTACTCGTCGACGATCACGATCCCGGCGGGCAGCAACGGCACCTCCAGCGCCCGCACGAACCTGTCCGCCTACCCCGGCGAGAAACCGGTGCTGAACTTCTCGGCGCAGAGCGAGAGTTCGTCGAACCGCGGGCTCCAGCTGAACGCCAACTACTGGCACGTCTACGGCCTCACCGTCGAGCGCGCCGGGGACAACGGGATCTACGTCGGCGGCAGCAACAACGTCATCGAGCGCACGGTGACGAGGTACAACCGCGACACCGGACTGCAGTTGGGCCGGATCTCCTCCAGCACCCCGAGCTCCCAGTGGCCGTCCAACAACCTGATCGTCAGCGCGGAGTCGCACGACAACGCCGACTCCGACGGCGAGGACGCCGACGGCTTCGCCGCGAAGCTCACCACCGGCACCGGCAACGTCTTCCGCTACGCCGTCTCCCACAACAACATCGACGACGGCTGGGACCTGTACACCAAGACGGACACCGGCGCCATCGGCCCGGTGACCATCGAGTACTCCCTGTCCTACAACAACGGCACGCTGAGCAACGGCACCGTGAACGCCAACGGCGACCGCAACGGCTACAAGCTCGGCGGCGACGACATCGCGGTCAACCACGTCGTCCAGCACAGCATCGCCTACCGCAACGGCAAGCACGGGTTCACCTACAACAGCAACCCGGGCAAGATGACCATCTCCAGCAACGTCAGCGTCGACAACGCCCAGCGCAACTTCGCGTTCGACGTCGGCACCCACGTGTTCCGGAACAACACCTCGTGCCGGTACAGCGTCAGCGGCTCGAACGACAAGACCATCGGCGACGCCGACAGCTCCAACCAGTTCTGGACCGGCACCAACGGCTCCCGCTGCTCCTCGTACTCCGGCGCCCTGGGCTGGTCCTTCGCCTCGGACGGCCGCCTCGCCGTGACCTTCGGGGGCAAGGTGGTGACGCCGTAGCCTGACGCCACCGGCGCCAAGGGCCGACTGCTGGCAGCAAAGGGGCCCGTACGACCTCCTGGTCGTACGGGCCCTGCGGTGCGTGGCCCCAGCGAACGTGTCGGTAAGCGGCCGCCCTTCACACCTCGGGCGGCATGCTGAAGCTGCTGGGAAGGCCGGCGTTGGAATTGCAGCCCAGGAGGTCGGAGAGGGCGCGGCTCGATTCGTAGATGATGCGGAGAGTGTCCTCCCTCGCCGTCTCCTCGGGTTCGGACGTCTCGTATCTGCTTCGGACTTCTCCCCGTACCAGCACGGTCGCTCCGGCACCCGCAGCGAACTTCTTGCTAGAACACTCGAAGTACAGGACGCCTACCTTGATGCCGGCAAGAGCCGCTTTCGCCATCCTGTATTCCTTGAAGATCGAGGCAGCGTGGCCCGTTTTGGGAGATTCTTCGGCCAGGGAGAACTTCACTTGCACCGACTCAAGTCCCGCCGACCCTTTGTGCGCGCCACAGAAGTTTGCCTCGTCCCACTCGCTCACATTCCCGGCATCGTGCAGGGCAACCAAGTGGTCGGCCGTACGCTGTGGACTCCCGATGTAGGTGACCTTGACGGATCGAGGAATATCGGCGATCCGCTTTATCGCAGCTTTGGCCTCAGCATTAAGGACTCTCTCGCAGGTCACTTCTGCAGAGCTGGGGCTCGCCGAAGGCCCGCTCTTCGATTCCCCACTTTGGCAACCGGCCATCGCGAGGACGGCAGCGATCGAGACCAAGGCCACGGCTCTAAGCCTGGGGAAGTACACCGCGCTGGTTCTCTCCATTGGTTCCCTTCGTGTACCCACCTGTCAGAGCGTCTTCCAGATCCTGGCCGAAATCACTGTCCCGCTTGATGTGATGATTTGCCATGAATTGTTCCCTGGGAGACGCTGCGGCGACTTCGCCTGCGTCATAGATCTCTCCCGTCTGCCTCTGAATCGTGCTGGAGCTGTCCTGCTGTCCCGTTTCCGCACTGGTGCCGATCACAGTGCCGATCTGCTGTTCAAGGGCGCCCTGCCCGGCATCCATGAAGACTGGAATGAGCGTGCCTGCCACCCCCACGGCAGCCACTGGCGGCAGAAAGGCCGCCCCCGCCGCGATCCCCACACCCGCGCCGAACTTGATCCACTCGGTCTTCTGCTCCAGGCTCTTGTTGTAAGCCGCGTCCTTCGCCAAACCCTCCGCCCGGACCTGATCCGCCCTGGACTGGTCGAGGATCCCCTGGATCTCGGCGCCCGTGCGCACGATCTCCCGTGCGTGCGGCTCGTTGATATGACTTCCGTCGACCTGCGCCTCCAGACCGCTCGTCCCGTAGATCTGCTGGGCCACGGAGATCTCCGAGTACGCGTCCGGATGCTGCCCGATCGAGCTCAGGAACTTGATCGCGTTACTCGATCCGAACTGTGCGTGACCGTCCAGATCCTTCGGGTTGAACAGGCTGTCCGTCCGGTTCTCGTTCAGTCCCCAGTTCAGGTCATCGATGTATCCGGCACCCATACGCCCGAGGCTGTCAGCAATGGATTCCTTGACGTTCTTCGGGTCACCGTAGGTATGCACGACCTTCTCCATGATCGCGGCCGAGGTCGCGTCCCGGGACGGTGTGGGCGACGGGTCGTCGTACGCGTAGCCCAGGGTTGCTGCTTCCAGAGCGTGCCCGAGGGCGTCCGGACCACCATCACGAGCCTGCGCAGCCTCGTCGCTGCCGGGGTGAACGAGGCTGTCCGGCGGCCAGTCGAAGTCCTTCTTCGTCAACTCCTCGTAGTAGGTGTAGTCGAGGGTGCCGCCCTTCTTCACGGTGCCGTCCTCGTTGTACACCGTTGGTGTCATGTCGTCCGAGAAGAACTTCTTCGACGCATCGGGACTGTGCCCGAGTCCCTCCAGAACGCTGGTGAGCGGGTCGTATCCGGCGCCCATCTTCCCCGAAGGGTTGAATCCCCAGTCGAGATCCGCTCCGCCGGTCACTGGCTTGTTGTTCATGAAGAAGTAGGGGTCCTTGTGGTGCAGTTGGACCACATGTTCCGCGATGGGGTTGATGAACCGCGCGTCGTAGTTCCCGTACCGCAGCAGACCGCCGAGGACCTGGTACCCGTAGGGAGAGTTCGGGGCTCCCGGTTGGAGCTCGATCAGCTGAGTGCCCAGCTTCCTGAACTCCGTCCCCCAACTCGTGGGAAGGTGCGCCTTGTTGTCCGGATCGGTCGCCGAGGCGAGTGCCGTGCCCATGTTGCGCTGGAACTGCCTGGTCAGGGCCAGTCGCTTCTTGTCGTCGCCTTGGGTGCCGTCGATGGACATACGGCCGTAGAACTCAAGCACCTCCTCGGGCCCGCCCAGAGACCTGTAGAAGGGGGTACTGAAGTCCGCGTCCTTCGCGTTCCACTTCATGATGGAGTTCAGCTCGGTGAACTGTTTGTCGGTCATCTTCGTTCCGAGCTTGGCCAGTTCCGACGCACGCTCGGCCTGGGCCTCATCGAGGGAGTCGTACGAGCTGTGCCCGGCGTTCTGCGGATCGCTGCCGTGGCTCTTGCGGAGCGCGCGAGACACCGACGCGTCGATTTCCGAGGCGTGGGAGAGGATCCGGCTGATCCGGCCCTGCAACTCGTCCCTGGCCTCGTTCTCCTCCGTGGTGTGCACGTCGGAGTCACTCCTGACGTGCGGGTAGACGCAAGAAACAGTGCCGTCGCCGTAGTCGTCGACGCGGATTCCCCATTTCTGAGCCTCCGCCTGCGCCGCCTTGACCTGTTTCTGAAGCGAGGTCAGCTCCGTGTGGGCGTCGTCGAGGACCTGATAGATGCTGTTCGCCTCGGTGTGAAGGTCTGCGATCTCCTTGGTCGTCTTGTTGACGAAATCACGGGTCACCGAGGCGTTCACGCCGGCCCACCGGGCCTTGTCAGACTTGGCCTTCATGCCCTCGCGGGCGTTGTCGGCCGCAGTCTTGAGGTTGTCGACGGTGCGCTTCCAGTCGGCAACTGCTGTTTCCAGCTGGCCGAGGTCCACCTCGATCAGATCCTGGTACTTGACGGCCACCGGGACGCTCCTACTTGAAGTACTTGCTGATCTCGGAAACTGACTCGGCCGTACCGTCCCGGCCGCGCACCACAGCCGCGATCTCGGCATCGTCCCGGGCGTGCTGCTTCTTGCTGTAGTCGAGGTGGTTGGAGATATGCGCGCATGCCTGGAGGACTGTCTTGGCCTGAGAGGTCCAGACTTCGACCGTCAGCATCAGCGCGCTGCCCATCTGGAAGCCGTGCGACTTCAGGGAGGTGGCTGCCTGCATCGTGGAGCCGGCACCGTCCGTGTACAGGCCCGCGATGTCCGTCCCGGTGCGGAGGTCCTCGAAGAGGGTATGGGCCTCGTGCCCGACGGCACCGAGGTCGTTCTGGTTCACCACGAGATCACCGTCTGCGCCCCCGCCTCCGCCACTCCCGCCGCCCTCGGCGGGGAGCTGGTTGAGCTGCATGCGCGTCGAGCTTCTCTGAGCCGCATCGGACTTGAGCTGCTCCCACTCGTCCCAGGCCATACCCCCGCGCCCTCCCCGTGATTCCGTTGTCGCAACTTACCAACGGCGGTGACGCTCTGATCACTCGAACGTCAACTCGTAGCGCCACCGCTTCATACTTGCTCTGCCGGTACGCGTTACGCCGGACGACCCGACTTCGGCCGTCTATCGGCGGGCGTCAAAATCTTGCTGTGAGCGGTGCGGCTGCTGTGGACCTCCGCCGTGCGCCGTTTGGGTCGCACCCGAACGCCTTCGTACGACAACAAAGGCGACCGCTGCGCCCATCAGCACCACGGCGCCGACCGCTCCCAGTACTGCCCAGAGCGCGGTACCGCTGTCCTTGTCCGCTGCCTCGGCGGTCTTTGAGACCGCCGCACGCTGCGACTCTGAAGCGGAAACGGAGGTGGAAGCGCCAGGAGAGGGCGATGCCGAGGCCGCGGCGGCCAGGTCAGGGAGCGGGTATTCGTCCGCGGGCCCCGGATCGCCCGGGTTCTGGAGGGCGACCCGAGGGCGGACGATGCCATAGCCGATGGAGTCGTTGCGCTTCGCGCCATCCGTAGGAGCACCGATGGTGTTGAGCATGACGCGGAGGACCTGGTTGTTGGTCCAGTTGGGGTGTTTGGACCAGATCAGGGCAGCGCTGGCGGAGGCGAGGGCAGTTGCGTCACTGGTGCCCTCGGTCTTGCAGAGGCCCGTTTTGCCACCGCAAGCGTGGACCATGCTTTCGCCCGGAGCCGCCATGTCCACCTGTGGGCCGTACTCGGAGAAGGAAGCGCGGCGGAGATTCTTTCCCACCGCCGCAACCCCGACGGCACCGGGCGTGGCGGCCGGGTACAAGACGGGGTTGCCCTTGTCGACCTCGTTGCCCACCGCTGCGAAGACCAACGCTCCCCGATCCAGGGCATATTTCACCGCAGCAGTGAGTTCCGGGCTGCTGACGACAGAAGCCATGGAGATGTTGATGACCTTGGCATCGGCATCTGCCGCATATCGGATCGCCTTGCTGAAATACGCCGGCCTCGCGAAACCCATGGCGTCCTCGGTCTCCGCAGGGACACGGATGGGAAGAATCTTGGCACCCGGCGCGAGGCCGAACGCGCCCTTGCCGCCTCCGTAGGCTCCGGTACCGGCGATGAGTCCAGCCGTCCCCGTGCCGTGGTCGTTATAGTCCGTGTGCCCGTCGCCCGCGCGGCTCGATGGCGCGAAGTCCTTCCCGTCGAGAACTCGCCCTTTCAAGTCGGGGTTGTCAGGGTCGACCCCGGTGTCGATCACAGCAACCGTGATCCCCTTGCCTGTGCTCGTCCGCCACATCTCCTGGGCGCCCATGGCATCCAGGTGCCACTGCTGGGAACGGGTGGAGTCGGCGTGCGCCTGAAGGGCCGTACCGCCCACCAGCAGTAGGCCGATGGCCGCCGAGGCCACAGCCCGAAATCCCCTGTGCCAAGTGCTGCTGATGGGCATGTACGTCCTTCTCATTCCCTGGGCCTCAGTCGGCGGTCGGCGCTTCATTGCGGCGGCTGGGCTTCTGCCCTTGGTTTCCCTGCCGGGCACCACGGGTCGGCCTGGCAGAACCACCGCGAACGCCTCCCCGGGTACTGCCCTCGCTGGGGGTACCGCCGGAGACGCCTCCTCGCGTCGGTGCAGACGGCACCGACGCACCGGGCCGGGCCGGGGCACGGCCCGTCTGCTGAGGGGTGCCGCCGACGATGCCGTCGCGTGGCGTCGTGGGCACGAAACGCCCGGAGGTAGGCCTGGCAAGCTGGGCACCCGTCTGTCCTCCCGGTCCGGTCGGCACGGAGCCGACCTGACCGCGGCTGCTTGCGGGCTCGCCGCCGACAACCGTTCCGCCAGGCAGTCGGCCTGTCGGCCTGCCCGTGGGAGGCGTCGTGGTGGGGCGCCCACCGGAGACTCCTGAATTGGCTGGAACACCGCGGCCTGATGCCACGCCTTGGCCCGGAGCGATACTGCCGGAAGCCGAGCCGACACCTGGCATGTTCCGACCCTGGATCGGACCGGCTCCCGTGACTCCCCGGCCGGGCGTTGAGCCGGTAACCCCCGCCCCAGGCTGGGCTGGCATACGTCCGCCGAAAGCCGTCCTTCCCTGCCCTCTCGTGACTGACGGCATACGCGAAACACTGCTGGAGAGCGGCGGGGTCGTGCCATTGGTGAACGGCGGTGCACCGGCGTCCGGGCGACCGGTTACCTGGGCCCCGGCCGAATGCCCCGGGGACGGCTGGTGCAATTCCGGGAGCACAGACACTGAGTCGATATTGACCCGCGTTGCAGGCTCGGTCACCGACGGCCGCACGTCCTCGGTCGGCACGCGGCTGGCGTGCGGCCCTGTCTCGAGGCGCTGATGCGTCACTCCTGCGGTTCCGACACTGCCGGTACCGCCTCCGCCCACCCCACTGGAACTCTCAGTCCCCGGCCGTGCCAGGTCCTCTGAGTTAACCTCCTGCGGAGGCTTGATCGCCGCCGGCGGCGGCGGAAACTTAGGCCGCTCCAACCCCTCCATCTGCACAGCAGACCACGTATACGTCTGCCCCAACTTCCGCATCTCCGCGGCCGCCTGCAACCGGACCTTCTCCCGGTCCGCCGCCAGCGCCGCCAGCTCGCTCGCGGACTTGGAGCTCACCGCCGCCGCGTCCGGGTCGTTGTGCGCGGCTGTCGCCGCGTCCAGGTTCGCCTGCGCGCCCTTCGTGTCGCGCGGAATGGACACCTGCGCGGAAGCGACCGCCCCGGAGGCCTGGTCCATCCACTTCGCGGCGCCCTCGCTGAACTCACCCAGCCTCAGAGTGGAGTTGGCCAGGTCACCGGCCCAGGTGCGGAACGCGTCCGCGCCCTCCCCCTTCCACTCCACGTACTGCGGGCGGACCTTGAGCTCTTCGCCGATCTTGCGGATCTCTTCCGCGGCCTGGGTGAGTCGCTGGGCGGCAGCCTGCAGCGCTCCGGGCTTCGCCTGGTCCAGCCACTGGAGCATCTGCTCATGGCTCATGTCCTCGAACGGCGTGCCGCCGCCGGTTCCCTTGCCGGGCATCAGGACTCCCCCATGCTCGTCAGCGTCATCAGATCGTGCCGCCCGCGTCGTCGGCCGGCGCCGACCGGTCCGGCTTCGCCGCGCTCCCGCCGTCGTCCCCGTGGCTGGCCTTCGGCAGGTTGGGGTCGTAGTCCCCGCCGTAGTGCTTCCTCGTCTCGGCGCTGATCGCCGCCATACGGTCGCGGACGTCCAGGTCGATGTTCTGGTAGCCCTTGTGCGAGGCCAGCACCGCGATGCTCATGCCCTCCATCGAGTCGGACAGCAGCTTCGACAGCGTCTCCAGTTCGCTGATCACCGTCTCGTACGCGTCGAACAGGCCGTTCGCTTCGGCCCACTGCCCGTCGCCGCCACCGAACTGATGGCGTGCGAGCCGCTCTTCACCGACCTTGCCCGGGCCCGCCTCCGAGCCCTTCAGGTCACGGATGAGGTCATCGACGCGCTTCTGGAACGCGGTGAAGGAGGACAGCTCCGTAGCGACGTCCGCGGCAAAGTGCTGCGCCGCGTCGAACACCCCGGAGAACCACGACGCCTCCGATCCAGCGCTGCCGTCGCTCGGAAACTCCATGTCCTCCCCCGTACGTCATCAGCAGCCGACCACTCACGAGTAACTTTAGCTACCAGCAGTGACAGCGCTCACCCGACCTGTCCCCGCGAGCAGTCGTTCTCAGCCAACAGCACAGGACCAAGTCCCGGGAAGGGAGACCGACTTCAGTCAACCGCAGACCCAGCAGCCGCACATGAGCACTCGCACTCAGTCGGCGCGGTAATCAGCTCCGAGCCGGGGAAGCCGTCTCGTCGGCTTCGAAGTCGAAGTTGATCTGGTTCCCGTCGACAGAGGTCACCTTGACCGTTACGCCCAGGGTGCTGCCGTCATCCGCTGTGAGCTTGCACCGGGTGGTGGTGCCTGCCTGGCCGGCGAGGTCCTCCGGACAGGTGATGTCCGGCTTCGGCTGGCCAGTTGTGGCGGCGAGCTTTTCGGCGAGAGTCTTGGCCAGTTTGTCCGAAGACATTTTCGACGTCGACCCGACGTCGACCGAGGCCGAGCAGCCGACGAGCAGAACGCCGGCGGCTGCGGTCGAGAGAACCGAAGTTGCTGCGGCCAACCGTCTTGTGGTCATGGGGAACTCCGGCCCGGGGATCGAAAGAGAAGCGGCAAGAAGCCTACTGGCACGGGTGCTCCGAGCCGCTGACCTCAGGTTGCAGACCTCAGGCATCAGGCATCAGGCATCAGGCATCAGGCATCAGGCATCAGGCATCAGGCCCGTAGCGTTCCACAGTCCTCACACCATGTCGCGCCAATTCGGCCCCGGGCAGGTCCCGTTGGGACACCGACCCCTGGTCGAGGTGCCTCCGGGCCCTCGGTCTGCACACGCCTCGTGGCCGTCGGCACCCCGTCCTTCAAGTCCTGCAAGTCCTGCAAGTCCCGCGAGTCCCGCAAGTCCCGGCTCACCCCGCCACCCCCGCATCCCGCACCCGAGCGAACGACGTCTCCAACCCCCGCTTCACCACCCCCGCCACCGGCCGCTCGACAAACCGATGCACCAGCCAGCTCAGCACCATGAAGCCCACCAGCACCACCACGACGAGCAGGCGAGCGTCCATCGTGTCGTGGAGGCGGTTGATCACGGCCGTACCGGCCGCGTAGTGCATCAGGTACAGCGGATACGTCAGCGCGCCGGCCGTCACCAGCCACTTCCAGCGGATCCGGTCCGTCGCGCCGAGGGCGATGGCGACCATGGCCAGCAGGAAGACGGTGAAGATCAGGACGCTCCCCCGCCACCCGGACACGTGCTCCACCTCGTCGATCCGCTGCCCGAGTTCGCGCTGGCCCATCAGCCAGGCCATGGCGAGGATGCCCCACAGCAGCAGGTCCTGGCCGAAGCGGTGCATGAGGTACAGCGCCAGCCCCGCGATGAAGTACCAGGCCCCGTCCGGGTTGGCGACCAGTTCCAGCAGCGGGAACTTCGCCGCCGGCGCGAGCATCGCGGCCGCGCCCCACACGCAGCAGAAGACCACGACCTTGCGGTACGTCAGCCCGGTCGCGACGACGACCAGGAACAGCAGGTAGAAGCGCAGCTCGGACCAGAGCGTCCAGTAGACGCCGTCGACGTTCACGACACCCGAACCGGACTGGAGCATCGTGAGGTTGAGCAGGACCTCGCGCAGGCGCAGCCGCTCCCACACTCCGGGGACGGCCATCAGCACGCCCGTCGTGAACAGGACCGCGAACCAGTACGCCGGGTAGAGGCGCATCACCCGGGAGACGAAGAACTGCCTCGGGGTGCGCCCCCAGCAGGACATGCAGATCACGAAGCCGCTGATCACGAAGAAGATCTCGACGCCGATCCAGCCGTAGGAGGCGAACCGGAACACCGTGGGCATGATGTCGGACGCCGGCCGGTCCCAGATGGCGTTGCCCGGCTGGTCGACGCGGTTGGTGCCCGCGTAGTGGTGCACGGCGACCATCAGGGCGGCCAGCAGCCGGATGCCGTCGATGGCGTACAGCCGACGGCCCACGCGCTCCCGTACGACGGCGTGGCGGCCCGACCGGGCGGCAGCCGGCGGGGGCTTCTGCTCCGGCACGACCAGTGGCGGCAGCGGCTGCTGCAGTCCCCCCACCACCCGCGTCGGAATCGTCGATCTGCCGTCCGCGCCACGCATCGGCACCTGTCAGTCCATCCTCACGAGCGAATTCCGGGCCGGGCGGCACCGGACCGCCGTTCACGCTACGGCCGCCCCAACCACCTCACAGCGCACAGACAGGCCCATACCGCCCCTCCGTGCGGCACAGTTGCCCGAACCCTCGCCGAGCCGTCCGACAACGTTCCCCAAGACTTCGCTTGACGTCCCGCACTCCTGCGGTTCCGTGGTTCCCCAGGCGCAAGGACCTGGCACGCGAAAGGGCCCGCACGACCGAAGTCGTACGGGCCCCTTCAGGTGCTCAGCTCAAGCTGGAGCTACCAGGTCAGATCGACAAGCTTACTTGTTGATCTTGGTGACCTGGCCGGCGCCGACCGTCCGGCCACCCTCACGGATGGCGAACTTCAGGCCCTCTTCCATGGCGACGGGCTGGATGAGCTCCACCTTCATCTCGGTGTTGTCACCCGGCATGACCATCTCGGTGCCCTCGGGGAGGGTCACGACGCCGGTCACGTCCGTCGTACGGAAGTAGAACTGCGGACGGTAGTTGTTGAAGAACGGCGTGTGGCGGCCACCCTCGTCCTTGGACAGGATGTAGGCCTGCGCCTCGAACTCGGTGTGCGGGGTGACCGAGCCCGGCTTGATGATGACCTGGCCGCGCTCGACGTCCTCGCGCTTGATGCCACGGAGGAGCAGACCGACGTTCTCACCGGCCTGGCCCTCGTCGAGCAGCTTGCGGAACATCTCGATACCGGTGACCGTGGTGGTGGTCTTCTCGGTCTTGATGCCGATGATGTCGACGGTCTCGTTGACCTTCAGGACACCACGCTCGATACGGCCGGTGACGACCGTACCGCGACCGGTGATCGTGAAGACGTCCTCGATGGGCATGAGGAACGGCTTGTCGACGTCGCGCTCGGGCTCCGGGATCGACTCGTCGACGGCCTTCATCAGGTCGAGGACGGACTGGCCCCACTCCTTGTCGCCCTCAAGGGCCTTCAGAGCGGACACCTTGACGACCGGAAGGTCGTCGCCCGGGAACTCGTACTCGGAGAGGAGCTCACGCACCTCGAGCTCGACGAGCTCCAGGATCTCCTCGTCGTCCACCATGTCGGCCTTGTTCAGGGCGACCACGATGTACGGAACGCCGACCTGGCGGGCCAGGAGCACGTGCTCCTTGGTCTGCGGCATCGGGCCGTCGGTGGCGGCGACCACGAGGATGGCGCCGTCCATCTGCGCCGCACCCGTGATCATGTTCTTGATGTAGTCCGCGTGACCGGGGCAGTCGACGTGGGCGTAGTGACGGGTCTCCGTCTGGTACTCGACGTGCGCGATGGAGATGGTGATACCGCGCTGGCGCTCTTCGGGAGCCTTGTCGATCTGGTCGAACGCCGAGGCCTCGTTCAGGTCCGGGAACGCGTCGTGCAGCACCTTGGTAATGGCGGCCGTGAGGGTCGTCTTACCGTGGTCGATGTGACCGATGGTGCCGATGTTGACGTGCGGCTTAGTCCGCTCGAACTTCGCCTTCGCCACTGGGGTCCTCCTGGGAGTGGTTCTGGTACGCCTTACTTCATCGGCGCCAGGTGATCTTTGCTGGATGGCCCGGATCCCGGGGGCATTCCTTCCCGCGCGTGCGGTGAAATGCCCCACGAGGCTCCGGAGTCAAGCCTACGGCGTGTGAACGCTGTGCGTTACTCGCCCTTGGCCTTCGCGATGATCTCCTCGGCGACGTTCCGCGGAACCTCGGCGTAGGAGTCGAACTGCATCGAGTAGCTTGCGCGACCCGAGGTCTTGCTGCGGAGGTCTCCGACGTAGCCGAACATCTCCGAAAGGGGCACGAGGCCCTTCACGACGCGGGCACCGGCCCGCTCCTCCATGGCCTGGATCTGGCCACGGCGGGAGTTGATGTCGCCGATGACCTCACCCATGTAGTCCTCGGGCGTGGTGACCTCGACGGCCATCATCGGCTCGAGCAGCACGGGGCTGGCCTTGCGCGCGGCCTCCTTGAAGGCCTGCGAACCGGCGATCTTGAAGGCGAGCTCGGAGGAGTCGACCTCGTGGTAGGCACCGTCGAGAAGCGTGACGCGGACGCCCGTCATCTCGTACCCGGCGAGGATGCCGAACTGCATGGCCTCCTGCGCACCGGCGTCCACCGACGGGATGTACTCCCGCGGGATACGGCCACCGGTGACCTTGTTCACGAACTCGTACGCCGGACCGTCGGCCTCGGTGATGGGCTCGATCGCGATCTGCACCTTGGCGAACTGACCGGTACCACCGGTCTGCTTCTTGTGGGTGTAGTCCACGCGCTCGACGGCCTTGCGGATCGTCTCGCGGTAGGCGACCTGCGGCTTGCCGACGTTGGCCTCGACCTTGAACTCACGGCGCATACGGTCGACCAGCACCTCGAGGTGCAGCTCGCCCATACCACCGATGATGGTCTGGCCGGTCTCCTCGTCCGAGTGAACCTGGAAGGAGGGGTCCTCCTCCGCGAGACGCTGGATGGCGACACCCAGCTTCTCCTGGTCACCCTTGGACTTGGGCTCGATCGCGACCTGAATGACCGGCGCCGGGAAGTCCATGGACTCCAGGATCACCGGGTTCTTGTCGTCGGACAGCGTCTCACCGGTGGTGGTCTGCTTCAGGCCCATGACGGCGACGATGTCGCCGGCGCCCACCGACTCGATCTCCTCACGCTTGTTCGCGTGCATGCGGTAGATCTTGCCGATGCGCTCCTTCTTGCCCTTGACCGAGTTCAGCACCGCGGTGCCGGACTGGAGGCGGCCCGAGTAGACCCGGACGAAGGTGAGCTTGCCGAGGTGCGGGTCGCTCATGATCTTGAACGCGAGGGCGGACAGCGGCTCGTCGTCGGACGGCTTGCGCCGGACGACCTCCTCCGGGTCGTTGACGGCGTGGCCCTCGATGGCCTCGACGTCGAGCGGCGTGGGGAGGTAGCGCACGACCGCGTCGAGCAGGGGCTGGACGCCCTTGTTCTTGAACGCGGTACCGCAGAACACCGGGGTGACCGTGGTGTCGTTGGACTTGCCGGACGCGATGGTGATGCGACGGATCGCGGCGTACAGCTGCTCCTCGGTGGGCTCCTGGCCCTCCAGGTACAGCTCCATGATCTCTTCGTCGTTCTCGGCGACGCCCTCGATCAGCTTGCCGCGGTACTCCTCGGCAGCCTCCGTGTGCGTGGCCGGGATGTCGACGACGTCGTACATCTCGCCCTTGGCGGCCTCGGCGGACCACACCAGCGCCTTCATGCGGACCAGGTCCACGACGCCCTTGAAGTCGGCCTCGGCACCGATCGGGAGCTGCATGACCAGCGGCTGGGCGCCCAGGCGGTCCGAGATCATGTCCACGCAGCGGTGGAACTCGGCGCCGGTACGGTCCAGCTTGTTGACGAAGCAGATACGCGGCACGCCGTAGCGGTCGGCCTGACGCCACACCGTCTCGGACTGCGGCTCGACACCGGCGACACCGTCGAACACCGTCACGGCACCGTCGAGCACGCGCAGGGAGCGCTCCACCTCTACGGTGAAGTCGACGTGCCCGGGGGTGTCGATGATGTTGATGGTGTAGTCGTTGTCCTCGAGCGGCCAGTGACAGGTGGTCGCAGCAGACGTGATCGTGATGCCACGCTCCTGCTCCTGCTCCATCCAGTCCATGGTGGCAGCGCCGTCGTGGACCTCACCGATCTTGTACGAAACGCCGGTGTAGAACAGGATCCGCTCGGTGGTGGTCGTCTTGCCCGCGTCGATGTGGGCCATGATCCCGATGTTGCGGACCTTGGCCAGGTCAAGTGAAGTGGTAGCCATAAGGCTTTCGTCTTCTCTCGGTCTCGATGTGGGTAGCGACTACCAGCGGTAGTGCGCGAAGGCCTTGTTGGACTCGGCCATCTTGTGGGTGTCCTCGCGCTTCTTCACAGCGGCACCGAGGCCGTTGGAGGCGTCGAGAAGCTCGTTGAGCAGACGCTCGGTCATGGTCTTCTCGCGACGGGCGCGGGAGTAACCGACCAGCCAGCGCAGCGCGAGCGTGTTGGCGCGACCGGGCTTGACCTCGATCGGGACCTGGTACGTGGCGCCACCGACACGGCGGGACTTGACCTCGAGGGTCGGCTTGATGTTCTCCAGCGCGCGCTTCAGCGTGATGATCGGGTCGTTGCCCGTCTTCTCACGCAGACCCTCCATGGCGCCGTAGACGATGCGCTCGGCGGTGGAGCGCTTGCCGTTCAGCAGCACCTTGTTGATGAGCGACGTGACAAGAGGAGAACCATAGACCGGGTCGATGATGACCGGGCGCTTCGGGGCGGGGCCCTTACGAGGCATTCTTACTTCTCCTTCTTGGCGCCGTAGCGGCTGCGGGCCTGCTTGCGGTTCTTCACACCCTGGGTGTCAAGGGAACCGCGGATGATCTTGTAGCGAACACCCGGCAGGTCCTTCACACGGCCACCACGCACGAGCACGATGGAGTGCTCCTGCAGGTTGTGTCCCTCACCCGGAATGTAAGCGGTGACCTCGATCCCGCTGGTCAGACGCACACGCGCGACCTTACGCAGGGCCGAGTTCGGCTTCTTCGGGGTGGTCGTGAACACACGCGTGCAGACGCCACGACGCTGAGGGGAACCCTCGAGTGCGGGCGTCTTGTTCTTCTCGACCTTGTCCTGCCGGCCCTTGCGGACCAGCTGCTGGATCGTAGGCACTACTTCTCCGGTTTCTGTGTGCCGAATGGTGAAGCTAACCTGGAACGTCGCCGACCCACGCGGTCGGGTGTGTCGAATGCTGCAGACCCCCGCCGCGAGGCAGAAAGAGCGCAGATTACGGTGGCCAGTGACGGCTCCCTATGTGCGGTTGAAGGCACGCACGAGAGCCAGGGCACACCCCAGGCACAAGGTCTGAGCGTACCTAGCTCATTCGCTGCGGTCAAAACAAATGGACCGCGCTCGGATCACCAGGCAGTACATGTCAAGCCCCCGCACCGCGGATGATCTTCGAATATCCGGCGTCGATCCTCTTGAGGCACCCCTTCACGATCTACGAGCGCACGTGCGACGCCCGCCACCACCTCAACCCGCTCCACGCCTCCACGCACTCTGCGCGGCCACCCGGCGTCAGCTGATCGCGATCCCGACAAAGATCAACAGCATCAGGACCAGCGCCCACCCCGCGGTGGACAGCCACCCGAGGACCAGCCCGGTGACCGCCAGCCCGTCACCGCCCTCCCCGCTGCGCCGGATCTCGGAGCGTGCCGTGTGCCCGAAGACGACCGCCGGCAGCGCGGTGAGCCCGATGGTCGGCAGACACAGCAATCCGCACACGGCCGCCGCCACGGCCTTCCCGTTCGTCCGCGGCCGCGGCGCCGGCAGGAACGTCCGTGGCACCCCCACGACCCCCGGCTGCGGCACGGGCCCGGCCGGCAGGTCGGCGACGAGCGACGCCAACTCCCCCACCGTCCGAGCCGCATAGGCCCGCCCCACCCGAGTGTCGAACTCCCCCTTCTCCAGCCTGCCCTCGCCGTACCCGGCTCTGAGCACGTCGACGGCCCGCTCGCGGTCGGCGTGGGAGGCGAGCATGAAGAAGGACGAGGACGAGGACGAGGAGTACGAGGCAGACGCGGCCGGCAGGACCGACGAGGAGACATGGCCGTAAGCCTGTGTACGGCCCTGCCAGGGCTGCAGGTGCCCCGCACTCGGCCGGCCCCCCGGAACGCCCCCACGGCCCCCTCCAGCAGGCCCCGGCGCCTGCTCTGCCGGGCCCTGCTCTCCCTGCCAGGGCCCTGTCTGCCTCCGCTCTCCTGGCCCCTCCTCCCGCTCCTGCCTCGACTGCGACTCGTCCTTGCCCTGCCACGGCTGCCACGACGGGTACGACACGGGGAGCACCTCCCGGACGACGAGATGTCTCCATGATGCGCCTACGCCCGCCTTCTGCGACGGCATGAGTCGGCCAGGGTGGGCCGTTTGTCGACCCCGCCGACCGTCACTCCGGGCCACCCGGAGGCCTGGCACTGGCACGCCGAAGGGCGGCCACCCCCACAGGGTGACCGCCCTTCAGGTCAAGCGATCGCTCGCCTACTGGTTGTACGGACCGTAGTCGTAGTCCTCCAGCGGAACGGCCTGGCCGGAGCCCGTGCCGAACGGCGAGTAGTCGATGTCGTCGTAGCCGACGGCCGAGTACATCGCGGCCTTGGCCTCCTCGGTCGGCTCGACCCGGATGTTGCGGTAGCGGGACAGGCCCGTACCGGCCGGGATGAGCTTACCGATGATGACGTTCTCCTTGAGGCCGATCAGGGAGTCGGACTTGGCGTTGATCGCCGCGTCCGTGAGGACCCTGGTCGTCTCCTGGAAGGACGCCGCCGACAGCCAGGACTCCGTGGCCAGCGAGGCCTTGGTGATGCCCATGAGCTGCGGACGACCGGAGGCCGGGTGACCGGACTCCTGGACCACACGACGGTTCTCCTGCTCGAAGCGGGAGCGCTCGACCAGCTCGCCGGGCAGCAGCTCGGCGTCGCCGGACTCGATGATCGTCACGCGGCGCAGCATCTGCCGGATGATGATCTCGATGTGCTTGTCGTGGATCGACACACCCTGCGAGTTGTAGACCTTCTGGACCTCGCCGACCAGGTGGACCTGGACGGCACGCTGACCCAGGATGCGCAGCACGTCGTGCGGGTTGGTGGCACCCACGGTGAGCTTCTGGCCCACCTCGACGTGCTCGCCCTCGCTGACCAGGAGCCGGGCACGCTTCGAGATCGGGAACGCCGTCTCGTCGCTGCCGTCGTCCGGGGTGATGACGATCTTCTTGGTCTTCTCGGTCTCCTCGATCCGCACGCGGCCGGAGGCCTCGGAGATCGGGGCGACACCCTTCGGGGTACGGGCCTCGAAGAGCTCGACGACACGCGGCAGACCCTGGGTGATGTCGTCACCGGCCACACCACCGGTGTGGAAGGTACGCATCGTCAGCTGGGTACCGGGCTCACCGATGGACTGGGCGGCGATGATGCCGACCGCCTCACCGATGTCGACCAGCTTGCCGGTGGCCAGCGAGCGGCCGTAGCACATCGCGCAGGTGCCGACGGCGGACTCGCAGGTCAGGACCGAGCGGGTCTTGACCGTCTCGATGCCCGCGGCGACCAGCTGGTCGATGAGGACGTCACCGAGGTCGACGCCCGCCGGGGCGAGCACCTTGCCGTCGACGACGATGTCCTCGGCGAGGCAGCGCGCGTACACGCTGGTCTCGGCGTTGTCCGCCTTGCGCAGGATGCCGTCGGCGCCGCGCTCGGCGATGGCCAGCTTGAGGCCGCGCTCGGTGCCGCAGTCCTCCTCGCGGATGATGACGTCCTGCGAGACGTCCACCAGACGACGGGTGAGGTAACCCGAGTCGGCGGTACGCAGGGCGGTGTCCGCCAGACCCTTACGGGCACCGTGCGTGGAGATGAAGTACTCCAGCACGGACAGGCCCTCACGGAACGACGCCTTGATCGGACGCGGGATCGTCTCGTTCTTCGCGTTCGACACCAGACCACGCATACCGGCGATCTGACGCATCTGCATCATGTTGCCTCGTGCACCCGAGTTCACCATCATGAAGATCGGGTTGGTCTTCGGGAAGTTGTCGTTCATCGCCTCGGCGACCTCGTTGGTCGCCTTGGTCCAGATCGCGATGAGCTCCTGCGTGCGCTCGTCCTTGGTGATCAGACCGCGCTCGTACTGCTTCTGGACCTTCTCGTCCTGCGCCTCGTAGCCCTTGACGATCTCCTTCTTCGCCTCGGGAACGACGACGTCGGAGATGGCCACGGTGACACCGGAACGGGTCGCCCAGTAGAAGCCGGACGCCTTCAGGTTGTCGAGCGTCGCCGCCACGATGACCTTCGGGTAGCGCTCGGCGAGGTCGTTGACGATCTCGGAGAGCTGCTTCTTGCCGACCTCGTAGTCGACGAACGGGTAGTCCTCGGGCAGCAGCTCGTTGAAGAGCGCGCGGCCCAGGGTCGTCCGCAGCCGGAACGAGTCACCCTGCTGCCACTCCGGCTCGCCCTCCTCCTGCGCCGGCGGGGTCCAGCCGCGCGGCGGGATGGTGCCCACCGGGAAGCGGATGTCCACGCGCGACTGCAGCGAGAGCTCGCCGGCGTCGAACGCCATGATCGCCTCGGCCACGGAGGAGAAGGAGCGGTCCTCGCCCTTCACGTTCCGCATCTCGCCGTCGGTGGTGAGGAAGAACAGACCGAGGACCATGTCCTGGGTCGGCATCGTCACCGGACGGCCGTCGGCCGGCTTGAGGATGTTGTTCGAGGACAGCATCAGGATGCGGGCCTCGGCCTGCGCCTCCGCGGACAGCGGAAGGTGCACGGCCATCTGGTCACCGTCGAAGTCCGCGTTGAACGCGGTGCACACGAGCGGGTGGATCTGGATGGCCTTGCCCTCGACCAGCTGCGGCTCGAAGGCCTGGATGCCGAGGCGGTGCAGGGTGGGCGCACGGTTCAGCAGAACCGGGTGCTCCGCGATGACCTCTTCGAGGACGTCGTACACGACCGTGCGGCCGCGCTCGACCATCCGCTTGGCGCTCTTGATGTTCTGCGCGTGGTTCAGGTCGACCAGACGCTTCATCACGAACGGCTTGAAGAGCTCCAGCGCCATCGCCTTCGGCAGACCGCACTGGTGCAGCTTCAGCTGCGGGCCGACGACGATCACGGAACGCGCCGAGTAGTCGACTCGCTTGCCGAGCAGGTTCTGACGGAAGCGGCCCTGCTTGCCCTTGAGCATGTCGGACAGCGACTTCAGCGGACGGTTGCCGGGGCCCGTGACCGGGCGACCACGACGGCCGTTGTCGAAGAGCGCGTCGACGGCCTCCTGAAGCATGCGCTTCTCGTTGTTCACGATGATCTCGGGCGCACCGAGGTCAAGGAGTCGCTTCAGGCGGTTGTTGCGGTTGATCACACGGCGGTACAGGTCGTTCAGGTCGGAGGTCGCGAAGCGGCCACCGTCCAGCTGCACCATCGGGCGAAGGTCCGGCGGGATGACCGGGACGCAGTCCAGCACCATGCCCTTGGGGCTGTTGCTGGTCTGCAGGAACGCGGAGACGACCTTCAGGCGCTTGAGCGCACGGGTCTTCTTCTGGCCCTTGCCGGTACGGATGATCTCGCGGAGGCGCTCGGCCTCCTCGTCCAGGTCGAAGGACTCCAGGCGCTTCTGCAGAGCGGCCGCACCCATCGAGCCGTCGAAGTACGTGCCGAAGCGGTCACGCAGCTCGCGGTAGAGGAGCTCGTCGCCCTCGAGGTCCTGGACCTTGAGGTTCTTGAACCGGGTCCACACCTCGTCGAGACGGTCGATCTCGCGCTGCGCACGGTCACGCAGCTGCTTCATCTCGCGCTCGGCACCTTCGCGCACCTTGCGGCGCACGTCGGCCTTGGCGCCCTCGGCCTCCAGCTCGGCCAGGTCGGTCTCGAGCTTCTTGGCGCGGGCCTCCAGGTCGGCGTCCCGGCGGTTCTCGATCTGCTGCCGCTCGACGGAGACGTGCGCCTCCAGGGAGGGCAGGTCGCGGGTGCGGCGCTCCTCGTCGACGAACGTGATCATGTACGCCGCGAAGTAGATGACCTTCTCCAGGTCCTTCGGGGCGAGGTCGAGCAGGTAGCCGAGGCGCGACGGAACGCCCTTGAAGTACCAGATGTGCGTGACGGGGGCGGCCAGTTCGATGTGGCCCATCCGCTCACGGCGCACCTTGGCGCGAGTCACCTCGACGCCGCAGCGCTCACAGATGATGCCCTTGAACCGGACACGCTTGTACTTGCCGCAGTAGCACTCCCAGTCCCGGGTCGGACCGAAGATCTTCTCGCAGAAGAGTCCGTCCTTCTCGGGCTTGAGGGTGCGGTAGTTGATGGTCTCAGGCTTCTTGACCTCGCCGTGGCTCCACTGACGGATGTCGTCAGCGGTGGCCAGACCGATCCGGAGCTCATCGAAGAAGTTGACGTCGAGCACTATGCGTCAATCCCTCTCAGGGTTGTAAGTCATGGGGTCTGATACGGGGGTCCTGGGGCCGGAGGCCTTCATGACGAAGGCCTCCGAACTCCCGTCAGACCTCTTCGACGCTGCTCGGCTCACGCCGGGACAGGTCGATGCCAAGCTCCTCCGCAGCGCGGAAGACGTCCTCGTCGGTGTCGCGCATCTCGATGGACATGCCGTCCGAGGACAGCACCTCCACGTTGAGGCACAGGGACTGCATCTCCTTGATGAGCACCTTGAAGGACTCGGGGATGCCGGGCTCGGGGATGTTCTCGCCCTTGACGATGGCCTCGTAGACCTTCACGCGGCCGGTGACGTCGTCGGACTTGATGGTCAGCAGCTCCTGGAGGGCGTATGCGGCGCCGTATGCCTCCAGCGCCCACACCTCCATCTCACCGAAGCGCTGGCCACCGAACTGGGCCTTACCACCCAGCGGCTGCTGGGTGATCATCGAGTACGGACCGGTCGAACGGGCGTGCAGCTTGTCGTCGACCAGGTGGTGGAGCTTGAGGATGTACATGTAGCCGACCGAGATCGGCTCCGGGAACGGCTCGCCGGAGCGGCCGTCGTACAGCCTCGCCTTGCCGGTCGGGAGGACCAGACGGTCCCCGTCGCGGTTCGGGATGGTGTGCTGCAGCAGACCCGCGAGCTCGTCCTCACGCGCACCGTCGAAGACGGGGGTGGCGACGTTGGTGCCGGGCTCGACCTGGTCAGCGCCGATGACCTGCAGTCGCTGCGCCCACTCGTCGGCGAGACCGGAGACGTCCCAGCCGCGGCTGGCGAGCCAGCCGAGGTGGATCTCCAGCACCTGTCCCGGGTTCATTCGGGACGGCACACCCAGCGGGTTGAGGATGATGTCGACCGGGGTCCCGTCCTCGAGGAACGGCATGTCCTCGATGGGCAGGATCTTGGAGATGACACCCTTGTTGCCGTGGCGGCCGGCGAGCTTGTCACCGTCCGTGATCTTGCGCTTCTGCGCCACGTAGACACGAACCAGCTGGTTCACGCCCGGCGGCAGCTCGTCGCCCTCCTCACGGTCGAAGACGCGGACGCCGATGACCTTGCCGATCTCGCCGTGCGGCACCTTCAGCGAGGTGTCGCGCACCTCGCGCGCCTTCTCACCGAAGATCGCGCGGAGCAGGCGCTCCTCGGGGGTCAGCTCGGTCTCACCCTTGGGCGTGACCTTGCCGACGAGGATGTCACCGGCGACGACCTCGGCACCGATCCGGATGATCCCGCGCTCGTCGAGGTCGGCGAGGACCTCCTCGGAGACGTTCGGGATGTCCCGGGTGATCTCCTCGGGGCCGAGCTTGGTGTCACGGGCGTCGACCTCGTGCTCCTCGATGTGGATCGAGGAGAGGACGTCGTCCTGCACGAGGCGCTGCGACAGGATGATCGCGTCCTCGTAGTTGTGACCCTCCCACGGCATGAACGCCACGAGCAGGTTCTTGCCCAGCGCCATCTCGCCGTTCTCGGTGGCCGGACCGTCGGCCAGGACCTGGCCCTCGATGATCCGGTCGCCCTCGTTGACGATGACCTTCTGGTTGACCGAGGTGCCCTGGTTGGAGCGCGAGAACTTGGCCAGGCGGTACGTGATGTACGTGCCGTCGTCGTTGGCGGTGGTGATGTAGTCCGCGGAGACCTCCTGGACCACACCGTCCTTCTCGGCCTTGACCACGTCGCCGGCGTCGGCTGCGGAGCGGTACTCCATGCCGGTGCCGACGAGCGGGGACTCGGACTTGATGAGCGGCACGGCCTGACGCATCATGTTCGCGCCCATGAGGGCACGGTTGGCGTCGTCGTGCTCGAGGAACGGGATCATGGCGGTCGCGACCGACACCATCTGGCGCGGCGAGACGTCCATGTAGTCGACGTCGTCACCGGGGACGTAGTCGACCTCTCCGCCACGACGGCGGACCAGCACACGCGACTCCTCGAACCGGAACTCGTCAGTCAGCGGCGCGTTGGCCTGCGCGATGACGAAGCGGTCCTCCTCGTCGGCGGTCAGGTAGTCGACCTCGTCGGTGACGACACCCTCGGTGACCCGGCGGTACGGCGTCTCGATGAAGCCGAACGCGTTGACCCGCCCGTAGGAGGCCAGCGAGCCGATCAGACCGATGTTCGGGCCTTCCGGCGTCTCGATCGGGCACATGCGGCCGTAGTGCGAGGGGTGCACGTCACGGACCTCGAAGCCGGCCCGCTCACGGGACAGACCACCCGGGCCGAGCGCGTTGAGACGACGCTTGTGCGTCAGACCCGACAGCGGGTTGTTCTGGTCCATGAACTGGGACAGCTGGCTGGTGCCGAAGAACTCCTTGATGGAGGCGACGACCGGCCGGATGTTGATCAGGGTCTGCGGCGTGATCGCCTCGACGTCCTGGGTGGTCATGCGCTCACGCACGACCCGCTCCATACGGGCGAGACCCGTACGGACCTGGTTCTGGATCAGCTCGCCGACGCTGCGGATACGACGGTTGCCGAAGTGGTCGATGTCGTCCGTCTCGACCATGATCGAGCGACCGGACTCGCCGACCGTCTCGGTCTCACCGGCGTGCAGCTTCACCAGGTACTTGATGGTGGCGATGATGTCGTCGGTGGTGAGCACACCGGCGTCCAGCGGCTCGTCCGCGCCGAGCTTCTTGTTCACCTTGTAGCGGCCGACCTTGGCGAGGTCGTAGCGCTTCGGGTTGAAGTAGAGGTTCTCGAGCAGCGTCTGCGCGGCCTCGCGCGTGGGCGGCTCGCCCGGACGGAGCTTGCGGTAGATGTCGAGCAGCGCGTCGTCCTGGCCCTGGGTGTGGTCCTTCTCCAGGGTGGCGCGCATGGACTCGTACTCGCCGAACTCCTCGAGGATCTGCTCGGTGGTCCAGCCGAGAGCCTTGAGGAGAACGGTCACGGACTGCTTGCGCTTGCGGTCGATGCGCACACCGACCATGTCGCGCTTGTCGATCTCCATCTCCAGCCAGGCACCCCGGGACGGGATGATCTTGGCGGAGAAGATGTCCTTGTCGGACGTCTTGTCGATGGAGGAGTCGAAGTAGACACCGGGCGAGCGGACCAGCTGCGACACCACGACACGCTCGGTGCCGTTGATGACGAAGGTGCCCTTGCCGGTCATGAGCGGGAAGTCGCCCATGAAGACGGTCTGGGACTTGATCTCGCCGGTTTCGTTGTTGGTGAACTCGGCCGTCACGAAGAGCGGAGCCGCGTACGTGAAGTCGCGCTCCTTGCACTCGTCGATGCTGTTCTTCGGCGGCTCGAAACGGTGGTCGCGGAACGTCAGCGACATCGACCCTGAGAAGTCCTCGATCGGGGAGATCTCCTCGAAGATCTCCTCCAGACCGGACTTGGTGGGGACGTCCTGACCGGAATCCAGAGCCGCCTCGACGCGAGCCTTCCACGCGTCGTTGCCGAGCAGCCAGTCAAAGCTCTCGGTTTGCAGCGCGAGAAGGTTCGGAACCTCGAGGGGCTCCTTGATCTTTGCAAAGGAGATGCGCAGCGGGGCGGTGCTGGCGCCGTTGTTCGTATTCGCGGTCGAGGCAGTGCGCGAGGCGGCCAAGAGGGGGTCCTTCCGAGGGCTCGGACTCACTACGCGCGTACCGGTCCCTCTCCCGTACCCGAGGACGGACAGTGCCTGACAGGCGAAAGGGCCTGATCAAATACGGTCTGTTTCTCGAGGCTCAAGTGAGGGCATGCCCCTGGTGACGGGCAGGAGGCAGCTAACAGGCAGCGCAAAGGGTCAGTGTAGCCACTTGGCGCACTGATGTCCAGCCCCGATTTTCTGTGACCCTCGTTGTCCTCAACGCCCTTGGCATGCCTGCCCTCAACGCACGTTGATACTGCCCTCTTCGTCGCCGATCCATGCCTCGGATTCGGATCCGTTGTCACGACGCGTCCTGAGAATTGCGCGCTGCGTGCGGTTCGTCAAGGCCTCCCTTGCCCGAACCCTGGGCACCCGGAGACACAACGAAGATCACCATACCCCTCGCATACGCGAGTGCAAGGTAACCGTGGCCACCCCTCCAGGAACGCCGAAGAGCGACCACCCGGATGGATGATCGCTCTTCGCTGCCTCAGCGTTACAGCCCTCTCAGAGGGACCGTGTCAGCGGGCTGGAGAGTCCTGCGGACTCCGTGGGGTCACTTGACCTCGACGGAGGCGCCGGCGCCCTTGAGGGACTCGGCGGCCTTCTCGGCGGCGTCCTTGGCGACCTTCTCGAGGACCGGCTTCGGAGCGCCGTCTACGAGGTCCTTGGCCTCCTTCAGACCCAGGGAGGTCAGCTCACGCACGACCTTGATGACCTGGATCTTCTTCTCGCCGGCGCCGGTGAGGATGACGTCGAACTCGTCCTTCTCCTCGACCTCGGCGGCGGCCGGGGCACCCGGGGCGCCCGGGGCGACGGCGGCGACCGCGGCGGCGGCGGTGACGTCGAACTTCTCCTCGAAGGCCTTCACGAACTCGGAGAGCTCGATGAGGGTCATCTCCTCGAACTGCGCGAGCAGGTCTTCCTGGCTGAGCTTCGCCATGGTGGGCGATCCTTCCACTAATTCGGCTGGTGCCGGGATGTACATGTATGGCGGGCGTACGTTCGGCCCGCTACGACCACTGCTGCAGGCGTGCCTTCCGGCGTGCCCTCAGGCGGCGGTCACTGCGCGAGCCGAGTTACTCGGCACCGCCCTGCTCTTCGTGCTTGGCGCGAAGCGCGTCCACCGTGCGGACGAGCTTCGAGGGAAGCGCCTGGAAGAGCGAAGCAGCCTGGGACTGCTTGCCCTTGAAGGCACCCGCCAGCTTGGAGAGCAGAACCTCGCGGGACTCGAGGTCCGCAAGCTTCTTGATCTCGTCGGCGGACAGCACCTTGCCGTCAAGGACACCGCCCTTGATGACGAGGTTCGGGTTGTCCTTGGCGAAGTCACGAAGACCCTTCGCCGACTCCACCGGGTCACCGGTGACGAAGGCAACTGCCGTCGGACCGTTGAACAGGTCGTCGAGCGTCGAGATCCCGGCCTCGTTGGCCGCAATCTTGGTCAGCGTGTTCTTCACCACGGCGTACTGGGCGTTCTCACCGAGCGAGCGGCGCAGGTTCTTGAGCTGCGCGACGGTGAGACCCCGGTACTCGGTCAGCACAGCGGCGTTCGAGCTGCGGAACTGCTCCGCGAGCTCGGCCACCGCGGCAGCCTTGTCGGGCCTTGCCATGAGCGTCGGCCTCCTTCCGGGTGATGACGACCGCTCGGAAGGGGCTGGGCAAAACGAAACGCCCCGGCGCAGGCGCAGGGGCGTAGCTCTACCGGACATTCGCAGCGTAAGCGGCGAGTTCCCGGGAGCACTTCCACAGTCACCTGCGCGGGTCGTCCGCACTTTTCAGCGGATCCTTCGGCCACCGAGCCCTCTCACGAGCACACGGCAACGACCAGCGGTCTTTGGCTTCTGTAGGAGAGTACGCGACCGGATCGCCGTCAAGCAAATCCGGTCGTACGACCCTCGGCCCCCGGTCCGCCGGGGCTCAGCTCTGGAGTTCCTTCATCATCTCGGCCAGGTCCATCGTGTCCTTGGCCGGCGGGGCCGTCACCGTGACCGGCTTGTTGATGTCGAGGAAGGTGATGGTCATGTCGAGCGGGCCCTTGTCGGCGTCGCCCTTCATCCGGAACTGCTTGGTGTGGTCCTCGCCGTCGACCCACATGTCCATGGTGAGCTTGTCGACGCCGAACTTCTCGTACTGCTTGATGCTCTTCTCGCGCCGCTCGCGGGTGGCCTTGCCCTCGCCCTTCAGGGACGCCTTGAGGTCGGTGAGGGTGACGACGCCGGAGTAGCGGGTGGTCTCGACGCCGTCGACGGTCTCGGTGCCGACCTTCTTCACGTCCTTGGCGCCGGTGAGGAAGGTGGACTCGGTCGCCGGGTTCTGGTCCGCCTGGCTCGCGCCCGGCGCGCTCTGGCCGGGACCCTTCTTGCCCAACGCGGACATGTCGAACTTCATCCAGCTCTTGCCGCCCATCTCCTTGGCGGCCGCGGCTCCCCCGCCGATGTACATGGCCTTGTCGACGAGCCGGATCTCCGCAGCGCCGTCCGCACCCTGGTCGAGGGCCGTCATCTTCATGCTCATGGCCACAGTCGGCTTGGTGCGCATGGACGCCTCGGCCTTGACGCGCCCCTCCTCGGGGACCCGGCCGGTCAGGCGGTAGCGGAAGGACGTGATGTCCTCCGTGTTCTTCGCCGCCTTCGCGACGGCCGCCGCCGGCGACATGCTCGGTGACTCCTCGGTCCCGCAGCCCACCGCGCCGGCGGCGAGGAGCAGCGCGGCGAGGCCCGCGGTCGTGGCTTTACGGCGCACGGAAGCGCGCATGGAAGACACCATTGATTCCCCCCAAGGAACACATGGACTATTCACAGGCAAGCCGTGAGCGTATCTCAGGAGGCGGACAGGGATCCGTCAATTCCTGTGGGACTCAAGGGGTTTGAGTGCTCTGCCGCGCCAGTAGGTCCCGGAAGTCCTCGGTGTCGGCGGCGGGGGGCTTCGCGGCGGTGACGTGAACGCCGTAGTCGCTGTAGTAGGCGGTCTGGGTCAGCTCACCGCTCCCCGTGCGGCCCTTCTCCACCTTCTTGATCAGCAGGTTCCGGTCGTCGACCCAGATGTCGACGGTCTCCGTGGTGACCTGTGCCTGCTGGAGCTGCTTCTTCAGCTGTGCGTCGGCTACGTCGCCGACCGACACCGTGCCGGAGTAGTGGGTGGCGGTGCGCCCGGCGATCTTCTCCCGACCGACGTTCCGCACGTCCCCGGACTCCAGCAGCAGCTTCACCGACTGGTTGGGGGTGGTGTTGCGCATCTGGTCGGCGAAGTCGACGCCGCCGCCGAGGGCCTCCAGATCGTCGTACACGTACTTGATCCAGTGCTTGCCGTCGGTCTTCTCGGCGAACGCCTCGCTCATCCGCGCGTAGTAGGCGTCGGGCAGGTAGCGGGCCTCCATCGACGTGATGCCGAGCGCGCGCAGGCTCTCGGCGGTCGTGCCTCCGGTGTACCTGAGTGTGAAGGTGCCGGTGAGGCCGTCGCCCCAGCCGAGGGCGCCGTCGGCCGCGATGGACAGCCGGCTGCCCATGACGGTCGTGGAGCGCACCCTGGCCGACGCGGCGCGGGCCATGGAGCGCTCGGCGGAACGCAGCGCGGCCAGGGAGCGGGCACTGGTGCCGCGGTCCTTCCGGGGCGTGTCGGAGGACTCGGAGGAGGTGCAGGCGGCCGTCCCCGTCAGCGCGAGCGCCGTCGCGACCGCGAGCGCGACACGGCGCCCGTCCGTGCACTTCATACGTCCCCCTGTGCCGTTGCCGTGTTCGCACGCTAACCCAGGGCACGTCACCCGCACATGGGAACGGGCCCCGCACCTCGGTGTGAGGTGCGGGGCCCGTCGCCGACTGTGGCGAGCCGTCAGGCTCGACCCGGTCAGACAGCGGCCGGGTCCTCCTCGACGAGGAGGTTGCGGGTGCGGTTCGGGTCGACCGGAATGCCGGGGCCGATCGTGGTGCTGATCGCGGCCTTCTTGATGTAGCGACCCTTGGCGGCGGACGGCTTCAGACGGAGGATCTCCTCCAGGGCCGCGCCGTAGTTCTCCACCAGCTTGGTGTCGTCGAAGGACGACTTGCCGATGATGAAGTGCAGGTTCGAGTGCTTGTCGACGCGGAACTCGATCTTGCCGCCCTTGATCTCGGTCACGGCCTTGGCCACGTCCGGGGTCACGGTGCCGGTCTTCGGGTTCGGCATCAGACCACGCGGGCCGAGGACGCGGCCGAGGCGGCCGACCTTGCCCATGAGGTCCGGGGTGGCGACGACGGCGTCGAAGTCCAGACGGCCCTTCGACACCTCGTCGATCAGTTCGTCGGAGCCGACGATGTCGGCGCCCGCGGCGGTCGCGGCCTCGGCACGGTCACCGGTCGCGAAGACCAGGACCCGGGCGGTCTTGCCGGTGCCGTGCGGGAGGTTCACGGTGCCACGGACCATCTGGTCCGCCTTGCGCGGGTCGACACCCAGACGGAAGGCGACCTCGACGGTGCCGTCGAACTTGGTCGTGGAGGTCTCCTTGGCGAGACGGACGGCCTCGAGCGGGGCGTACAGCTTCTCCCGGTCGATCTTGGCGTCCGCAGCGCGGAGAGCCTTGCTGCGCTTGCTCACAACTGCTCCTGTGTGTTCTGAAGGAGTCGTGGTACGGGCCGAGCAGGCCCTGCCACGTGCGACTTCTCAGCCGCGTCTGTCTCTACGAAGGTGGGGCTCAGCCCTCGACCGTGACGCCCATGGAACGCGCGGTACCGGCGATGATCTTCGCGGCGGCGTCCAGGTCGTTGGCGTTGAGGTCGGGCAGCTTGGTCGTGGCGATCTCGCGGACCTGCGCCTGGGTGATCTTGGCGACCTTGGTCTTGTGCGGCTCGCCGGAGCCCTTCTCGATGCCCGCGGCCTTCAGGATCATCTTCGCGGCCGGCGGCGTCTTGGTGACGAAGGTGAAGGAGCGGTCCTCGTAGACCGTGATCTCCACCGGGATCACCCAGCCACGCTGCGACTCGGTCGCGGCGTTGTAGGCCTTGCAGAACTCCATGATGTTGACGCCGTGCTGACCCAGCGCGGGGCCGACCGGCGGAGCCGGGTTGGCGGCGCCGGCCTGGATCTGGAGCTTGATGAGCCCCGTGACCTTCTTCTTCTTGGGAGGCATTCCGGGTCCTCTGTCTTTTCTGTCAGTTTCCTGATGCCCGAAGGCAACCGCACAACCCTAACGGGTAGGTCCGTGCGGCTAAAAACCGAGCAGGTCAGGCAGTCGCACGAGCGATCGCCTGACCTGGCCGGTGGCTCTGTCGCCGAAGGCGCTAGTTCTTCTGGATCTGGTCGAAGGACAGCTCGACCGGCGTCTCGCGACCGAAGATCTCCACCAGGCCCTTGACCTTCTTCGAGTCGGCGTTGATCTCGTTGATGGTCGCCTGCAGCGTGGCGAACGGGCCGTCGGTGACGGTGACCGAGTCGCCGACCTCGAAGTCCAGCACCTGGACCTCGACCTTGCGCTGCGGAGCCGGCTTGCCCTCGGCCTCGGCGGCCTCACGGGCGGCCTTCTCCTCGGCCTCCGGGGCGAGCATCTTGACGATCTCGTCCAGGGTCAGCGGGTACGGGTCGTAGGCGTTGCCCACGAATCCGGTGACGCCGGGGGTGTTGCGGACGACGCCCCAGGACTCGTTCGTCAGGTCCATGCGCACCAGCACATAGCCGGGGAGCTTGTTCTGACGGATGGTCTTGCGGTCGCCGTTCTTGATCTGGACGACCTCTTCCTGCGGCACCTCGGCCTGGAAGATGTAGTCCTCGACGTTCAGGGAGACCGCGCGCTGCTCCAGGTTGGTCTTCACGCGGTTCTCGTAGCCGGCGTAGGTGTGGATGACGTACCACTCGCCGGGGAGGGTGCGCAGCTCCTCGCGCAGGGCGACCACGGGGTCGACGGGCTCGGCCGGCTCTTCTTCCTCGGCTTCGGCCTCTTCCGCTTCCCCGGCCTCGTCCGCGAGCTCGCCGTCGGCGTCCGCGGCGTCTTCAGCGTCCTCATCGGAGTCGCCGTCCTCGGCGTGGAGCGCGGCTTCCTCCGCGGGCTCGCCCGCCTCGGCGTCGGCAGCCTCGACCTCGTCCAGGTCCTCGTCCGCGCCCTCGACGATGTCGAGCTCGTCTTCCACGGACTCGACGTCCTGTCCGTGTGGCTCGACGGCGTCGTTCAGGTTCTGGTCAGACACGGTGGCTGCTTCTTCCTGGATACATAGGGGTGGAACATGCGAAAAGGGGCGCCGGTAACCACGGCGCCCTTCGCTCTCGGCTCAGCCGAAGACGTACTTGGCGGCGTGGCTGAGTCCATAGTCAATCACGGTCACCAGGCCGATCATGATGACGACGAAGACAATCACCACGGTCGTGTACGTCGTCAGCTGGTTGCGCGTCGGCCAGACGACCTTGCGGAGTTCCGCGACGATCTGGCGGTAGAAGAGCGCGAGGCGCTTGAGCGGACCCTTCTTGGCCCGCTTGCCGCCCTTACGAGTCTTCTTCTTCGACTCCGGCGCCTCGTCCTGGGCGTCAGGCGTGTCGATGGAGCCCACGGCGTCCGCCATTCGTCCTCACCTGTTCCCGGGTCGTGGCCGTGCCGCGCCCGGTCTGAGCCGCACGGCGGTGCATTACTGTACGTACATGCGTGCACACATCCTGGCGAAGGTGTGTGTAGCAGGGCCGGAGGGACTTGAACCCCCAACCGCTGGTTTTGGAGACCAGTGCTCTACCAATTGAGCTACGACCCTTTGTCCGTCCCCCAACGTACCGCATCCGACCGAGTGCTCGGTGAGCACTGGTTGAGCGCAGCCCGCTGAAGGCCAACGAGGTGAGAGTGTACGTGCTCCGCAGCCGGTCGTCGAACAGAAAGTGCCCGTAAGGGCGTTGTCCGCGGAAGATCGCCCAGCCTGCGGCCCGAATCCGGACGGTTGTTCAGCGCTTGTTCAGTACGTGAAACCCCCGTGCCGGGCAGGTTTCCGGTCTGAAACGATGGGCCCATGAGCCCTGCAACCCCTCCCACCGAGCGCCGGGTCTCCGCCCGAGTCGGCGCGATCTCCGAGTCCGCCACTCTCGCCGTGGACGCCAAGGCCAAGGCACTGAAGGCCGCCGGGCGGCCGGTGATCGGCTTCGGCGCCGGTGAGCCCGACTTCCCGACCCCGGACTACATCGTCGAGGCGGCCGTCGAGGCCTGCAAGAACCCGAAGTACCACCGCTACACCCCGGCGGGCGGTCTGCCCGAGCTGAAGGCCGCGATCGCCGCGAAGACGCTGCGCGACTCGAACTACGAGGTCGACGCGTCCCAGATCCTGGTGACCAACGGCGGCAAGCAGGCCATCTACGAGGCCTTCGCCGCGATCCTCGACCCGGGCGACGAGGTCATCGTCCCGGCGCCGTACTGGACGACGTACCCGGAGTCGATCCGGCTGGCCGGCGGTGTCCCGGTGGAGGTCGTCGCGGACGAGACGACCGGCTACCGGGTCTCCGTCGAGCAGCTGGAGGCGGCCCGCACGGAGAAGACGAAGGTCGTCCTCTTCGTGTCGCCGTCGAACCCGACGGGCGCCGTCTACAGCGAGGCCGAGGCCGAGGCGATCGGCCGCTGGGCCGTCGAGCACGGCCTGTGGGTGCTGACCGACGAGATCTACGAGCACCTCGTCTACGGTGACGCGACGTTCACCTCGCTGCCCGCGATCCTGCCGGAACTGCGCGACAAGTGCATCGTCGTCAACGGCGTCGCCAAGACGTACGCGATGACGGGCTGGCGGGTCGGCTGGATCATCGGCCCGAAGGACGTGGTCAAGGCCGCGACGAACCTGCAGTCGCACGCCACCTCGAACGTCTCGAACGTGGCCCAGGTGGCCGCGCTGGCCGCCGTGTCCGGCGACCTGGACGCCGTGGCGACGATGCGCGAGGCCTTTGACCGCCGTCGCAGGACCGTCGTGCGGATGCTCAACGAGATCGACGGCGTGCTCTGCCCGGAGCCCGAAGGCGCGTTCTACGCCTACCCCTCGGTGAAGGCCCTGCTCGGCAAGGAGATCCGCGGCAAGCGCCCGCAGGACACGGTCGAACTGGCCGCGCTGATCCTGGAGGAGGCCGAGGTCGCGGTCGTTCCGGGCGAGGCCTTCGGTACGCCGGGCTACCTGCGGCTGTCGTACGCGCTGGGTGACGAGGACCTCGTCGAGGGCGTGAGCCGGATCCAGAAGCTGCTGGCGGAGGCCGGCGACTGACCTCCTCATGAGTGTGGGGTGCGGGCCGCTTCTCCTCGGGAGAGGCGGCCCGCTTCTTCGTCTCTGCGTGCGAGCAAGACCACGTTCGGGGAAAGCGCTACCGGTGGGACCCGGACGTACGGCAGGATCCTCGAATGGAGCGTGTACGTGATGTCTCTGAGCTGCCGAAAGCCCATCTGCACCTGCACTTCACCGGTTCGATGCGGCCCACCACCCTGCTGGAGCTGGCCGACAAGTACGGCGTGCGCCTGCCCGAGGCGCTCACGGACGCGCTGAACCGCGGGGAGTCGCCGAAGCTGCGGGCCACGGACGAGCGGGGCTGGTTCCGCTTCCAGCGGTTGTACGACGCGGCGCGATCGTGCCTCAGAGAGCCCGAGGACATCCAGCGTCTGGTGCGGGAGGCGGCCGAGGAGGACCTGCGGGACGGCTCGGGCTGGCTGGAGATCCAGGTGGACCCGACGTCGTACGCTCCGCGCCTGGGCGGCCTGATCCCGGCGCTCGAGGTCATCCTGGACGCGGTGGACTCCGCGATGCGGGAGACCGGGCTCGGGATGCGGGTCCTGGTCGCGGCGAACCGTATGAAGCACCCGCTGGACGCGCGGACGCTGGCCCGGCTGGCGGTGCGGTACGCGGACCGGGGTGTGGTCGGCTTCGGTCTGTCGAACGACGAGCGCCGGGGTATGGCGCGGGACTTCGACCGGGCGTTCGCGATCGCCCGGGAGGGCGGGCTGCTGTCGACCCCGCACGGCGGGGAGCTGACCGGTCCGGCGTCGGTACGGGACTGCCTCGACGACCTCCACGCACACCGGATCGGCCATGGCGTGCGGGCGGCGGAGGACCCGCGGCTGCTGAAGCGCCTCGCGGACCGGGGCGTGACGTGCGAGGTGTGCCCGGCGTCGAACGTGGCCCTGGGCGTGTACGAGAAGCCGGAGGACATCCCCCTGCGCACGCTCTTCGAAGCGGGCGTCCCCATGGCCCTGGGCGCCGACGACCCCCTTCTGTTCGGCTCCCGGCTGGCGGCCCAGTACGACATCGCCCGGGAGTACCACGACTTCACGGACCAGGAACTGGCGGAACTGGCACGGCAGTCGGTACGGGCCTCGGCGGCGCCGGAGGACATGAGGGCCAAGCTGTTGTCGGGGATCGACGACTGGCTCAGCGGGCCGGGCGCCTGAGAGCGGGAGGCGGGGCCACTCAGCGGGGGCGTGAGGAGTCGCCCGCGGGGGCGGTGACGGGGGTGTCGGTGCCGGGGGTGTCGGTGCCGGAGATGTCGGTGCCGGAGATGTCGGTGCGGGAGATTCCGCCCAGCAGCGTTCGGGCCAGGCCGCGGGCGAAGTCGTCCAGCGGGGGGCGGCCGGTCTCGGTGGCGTCGTAGGCGAACGCGCGTTGCGCGCAGGCGCCGAGGAGCAGGGATGCGGCGGCGAAGGTGTCGGCGTCGGGGTGCACGCGGCCGGCCGTCTGTTCGGCGCGCAGGTAGGCGTCGAGACCCTCGATGGGCTTGTGCGGGCCGGAGCCCATGCTGCGCATCGCCTCGTCGTGCCGTCGCTTGAGCTGGGTCTCGGCGTACAGGGACGCGGCGATCGGGAAGCTCTGCTCGTAGAAGAGCGCGGCCTGGCGGGCGATCTCGGTGAGGTTCTCCTCGACCGTGTGCCGGCCCGGCTCGGCGGCCAGGCTGCGCAGCAGCGGGGCCAGCTGCGGCAGGCGTTCCGCGAGCACACGGATGAACAGCTCTTCCTTGTTCGCGAAGTACTTGTACAGCGCCGCCTCGGAGCAGTCGGCCGCCTTGGCGATCTCCTTGGTGGTGGTCCGGGCCAGTCCGACGGTGAGCATCAGCTCGCGTGCGGCGTCGAGGATGCGGGCGCGGGCGGGCTTCCGTTCCATGGGGCTTTTCATCCGATCGGGTTGATGGGGGCTAGGGGGTTGACGGGTGAGTGAGTGCTTACCCACTCTAGTGGACGGATAGGGTGAGTGAATACTCACCCACCATGAGCGGCGCGGGAGGATTCGCCATGAAAATCACTGTCTTCGGTGCCACGGGCGGTATCGGCGGCGAGATCGTCCGTCAGGCGCTCGCCTCCGGGCACGAGGTGACAGCCGTCGTGCGGGATCCCGCTCGGTTGGTTGCGGGCGGGAGCGAGAACGAGGGCCGACTTGAGGTTTTCCGTGCCGATTTGCGCGATCCGGAGGCCGTACGTGGTGCGGTGGCCGGACGGGAGGCGGTGTTGTCCGGGCTCGGCGCGCGCCGCCGTAAGGACGCGGGGGTGGCGGCGCGGCTGACCCGTACGGTGCTGCGTGCCATGGAGGCCGAGCGCGTTCGGCGGCTGCTCGTGGTGAGCGCCGCGCCTGTCGGGCCGGCGCCGGAGGAGGACGGGGGCCTCGACCGTGCGATACGCGGGCTCGTCTCGGCGGTTCTGCGGGACGTCTACACCGACCTGCGGGAGATGGAGGCCGAGGTGTCCCGCAGTGACACGGACTGGACGCTCGTACGGCCGCCGCGGCTGCAGGACAAGCCGGTCACCGGCCGGTATCGGTCGGTGACCGGGGGCTTCCCCGCCAAGGGGCGGTTCATCGGGCGGGCCGATGTGGCGCACGCGATGCTGGCGATGGTGGGGGACGCCAGGGCGGTGAAGGAGGGCGTGGGGTTGGCGTACTAGTGCGGCTGGTTGCCGGTTGCCGCTTTCCGGTCGTCCTTTGCCGGTCGCCGCTTGCTGGTCGCCTGTTCCCGGCCGCCGCTTGCCGGTCGCCTGTTCCCGGTCGCCGCTTGCCGGTCGGGGATCTCAGAGGCTGTCGGGGGGCCTCAGAGGCTGACGCCGACGGTGACCGGCTCGTTGACCAGGGTGATGCCGAAGGCTTCGCGGACGCCGGTGACGACCTCGCGGGCGAGGGCGAGGAGGTCTTCCGTGGTGGCCGAGCCTCGGTTGGTGAGGGCGAGGGTGTGCTTGGTGGAGATGCGGGCGGGGCCGGTGCCGTAGCCCTTGGTGAAGCCGGCCTTGTCGATGAGCCAGGCGGCGGACGTCTTGGTGTGGCCCTCCCCCGCGGGGTACGCGGGCGGCTGGACGTCTGCGCCGAGTCGCTGCTCCACGCGCGCGTGGAAGGCCTCGAACTCCTCGTCAGTGAGGATCGGGTTGGTGAAGAAGGAACCGGCGGACCAGGTGTCGTGGTCCTCGGGGTCCAGGACCATGCCCTTGCCGGAGCGCAGCTTGAGGACGGTCTCGCGGGCCGCGGCCAGGGGGACGCGGTCGCCGGGTTCGACGCCGAGGGCGCGGGCGGTCTCGGCGTACTTGATCGGGGCGGAGAGGCCCTCGGCGTCTTCCAGGGCGAAGCGGACGCGCAGGACGACGTAGCGCCGGGGGTCTTCCTTGAAGCGGCTGTGCCGGTAGGAGAAGGCGCACCCGCTGTTGGTGAGGGTGACCGTCTCGCGGGTCGTTCGGTCGTAGGCGACGACCTCGGTGATCGTCGACGAGACCTCCTGGCCGTAGGCGCCGACGTTCTGGATGGGGGTCGCGCCGGCCGAGCCGGGAATGCCGGCGAGGCACTCGACACCGGCGAGTCCTTCTTCGACGGTGCGGGCGACGGCATCCGTCCACACCTCGCCCGCGGCGAGCTCCAGGCGGGTGCCGTGGAGGGTGAATCCCTTGGTGGCGATGACCAGTGCGGTTCCTTCGAAGCCCTGGTCGCCGATGACGAGGTTGGAGCCGCCGCCGATGAGGAGGAGGGGCGTTCCGGTGTCGTCGGCCTCGCGGACGGCTGCGATCACCTCGGCGTCGGTGGTCGCGGTGACCAGCCGGGTGGCGGGGCCGCCCAGGCGGAAGGTGGTCAGCGGGGCGAGGGGGGCGTCGTGGAGTACCTGCACGCGGTAAAGACTACGAGAGACGCCGAGACCGGTGGGTGGGGGTGCGCGTGGGGGCCCTGCGGCGCGTACAGCACACGCCACACACGCCACCGCCGACGAGCGGCTGCAGGACGACGCCCAGCGGCACGCTCGGCGGCACGTTCAGCCAGGAGATCCACTGTCAGGAGCCGTGCCGCCGTCCGCCATTCCGCGCTTGGCGGCGGGCAGAGTGGCCGTCAGCAGGGGAGGGTCAGGGGCGTCATGATCGCCGCGCCGACGCCCTGGAGTGCGCGGGTGGCGACGAGGGAGTCGATGCCGGGCGCCAGAGCCGCCGCGCGGGCGCGGCCCTGGCGGCCGCGGCAGTGAAGAGGCGATGCCGGTGAAGAGGCGATGCCGGTGAGGAAGAGCCGACGTCGCCCGGAGCGGTCGCCGGGGGTGCCGCGCCGAACACGCTGTCGCAGGTAAGGGGCGCCCGCATCGTCGAGCACCCCTTACCCACCATCCCGGAAAACCCGCGAGCCCTCAGGCCAGTCGTACGACCGCCCGTGACATCCCCAGCACCTTCTGCCCGGCGCTGGTGGCCGTGAGGTCCACGCGGACCGTGTGGTCGTCGAGCTTGGCCGCGACCTTGGCGCTGACTTCGATCAGGGCACCCTGTCCGTCGTTCGGGACGACGACGGGCTTGGTGAAGCGGACGCCGTACTCGACGACCGCGCCGGGGTCGCCGGTCCAGTCGGTGACCACGCGGATCGCCTCGGCCATGGTGAACATGCCGTGCGCGATGACGTCCGGCAGCCCGACCTCCTTGGCGAACTTCTCGTTCCAGTGGATCGGGTTGAAGTCCCCGGAGGCGCCCGCGTACCGGACGAGAGTGTCACGGGTCACGGGGAAGGACTGGGCGGGCAGTTCGGTGCCGACCTCGACCTCGTCGTAAGCGATCTTCGCCGTCATCGAATGCTCACGCCTCCTCGGCCGCGCGGGCGACCAGCTTGGTCCAGGCGGTCACGACGTGCTCGCCGGCCTCGTCGTGGACCTCGCCGCGGATGTCCAGGATGTCGTTGCCCGCCATGGACTTGATGGCCTCGATGGTCGAGGTGACGGTGAGCCGGTCACCGGCGCGCACGGGGCGGACGTAGGAGAACTTCTGGTCGCCGTGCACCACGCGGCTGTAGTCCAGGCCGAGCTGCGGGTCCTCGATGACCTGTCCGGCGGCCCTGAAGGTGATGGAGAACACGAAGGTCGGCGGGGCGATCACATCGGGATGGCCGAGTGTCTTGGCGGCCTCCGGGTCCGTGTACGCCGGGTTGGCGTCCCCGACGGCCTCGGCGAACTCGCGGATCTTCTCCCGGCCCACCTCGTAGGGCGCGGTGGGGGGGTAGATCCGCCCCACGAAGGACTGGTCGAGCGCCATGGCCCGGCACCTCCTGATGTCTGCTGCATGTCTGCTGCATGTCTGCTGCTGGATGCTGCGGTTGACCGGCGGATAATCAGACCGGAACGACACGAGGCCGCCCCCCGACTGCGGGGGCGGCCTCGTGTACGAGCCTGTTCTATCGCGTTTCGCGATGCGCGGTGTGCGCATTGCAACGCGGGCAGTGCTTCTTCATCTCAAGACGGTCCGGGTTGTTACGCCGGTTCTTCTTGGTGATGTAGTTCCGCTCCTTGCACTCCACGCAGGCCAGCGTGATCTTCGGGCGGACGTCGGTGGCAGCCACGTGAGTGCTCCTTGACGAACGGATGGGACTGGGTTAACGCATAGAAGAGTAGCCGATCGAAGGACCGACCCCACAATCGGCTACTGTCAGTAGCGGTGACCGGACTTGAACCGGTGACACAGCGATTATGAGCCGCTTGCTCTACCGACTGAGCTACACCGCTGTGATGCGATCGGGCCCCGCCAACCGGCGGGAACCTTTCACACCAGAGCCCCAATACGGAATCGAACCGTAGACCTTCTCCTTACCATGGAGACGCTCTGCCGACTGAGCTATTGGGGCGAGCGATGAAGACATTACACGCTCGGCCGCCGTTCGCCCAAATCCGTTTCGCGGCACCCGCCCAGGCCTGTCCGGCGCCCCTCCCGGGAGACCCGAAAGCCCCTCCCGCCTGGCGGACCACACCGGTATGACTATTGCGCCCCTCCCCGTTGTGACCGCGTCGTCACCCTAGGCTCGACTCACTCTGCGTGATCTTGCGCGCCCCTAGTGCGGTCCCCGAGCTCGCGCAGTCCCGAGCCCTGAGCACCTGGAGCGCGATGCCAGACAGCCAGCCGCGGCCGCCCCACTCTGGCTCCGCGTCCGATCCCTCCCCCGCCGATGGGGCCGCTCTGCTGCTCTGCGGTGCGCGGCTCACCGACGGCAGGACCGTCGACGTACGGCTGGTCGGCGGACGTATCGAGGCGGTCGGTACGGCCGGGAGCCTCTCGGCGGGCGGCACGCGCGCATGCGCCGCGCGTCTGGATCTCGGCGGCTATCTGCTCCTGCCGGCCCCGGCCGAGCCGCACTCCCACGGCGACACCGCGCTCTCAGCCGACGGCGAGGGAGGCGAGGGACCGGTCTCGTACGACGCCCACGACGTCCAGCGCCGGGCCACGGAGGCCGCTCTGCTGCAACTCGGGCACGGGGCCACGGCGGTGCGGGCCCATGTGCGCGTAGGCGACGTACAGGGTCTCGGCGCGCTGACGGCCGTCCTGCAGGCCGGCCGCTCGCTGCGCGGGTTGACGGAACTGACGACGGTGGCGATGCCGAGGATGCTGACCGGGGTTGCCGGTGCCGACAGCCTCGCGATGCTGCGGGACGCGCTCAAGATGGGCGCCTCCGTGGTGGGCGGCTGTCCGGATCTGGACCCCGATCCGACGGGCTACGTGGAAGCGGTCCTCGAAGTGGCCTCCGAGCACGGCTGCCCGGTCGACCTGCACACCGACGCCGCCGACCCCGCACGGCTGGCGCGGCTCGCGGCGATGGCCGGAGGGCTGCGTCCCGGCGTGACGCTCACGCCGTGCGGCGGCCTGGCCCGGCTGCCCGCCGAGGTGACCGCCCGGACCGCCGACCAACTCGCGGCGGCCGGTGTGGCGGTGGTGTGCCTGCCTCAGGGCGGCTGCGGGAGCGTGGAGCGGCGGGGCACGGCTCCGGTACGGGTGCTGCGCGCGGCCGGCGTACGGGTGGCCGCCGGAAGCGGCGCCCTGAGGGACGTGTCGAATCCCGTGGGCCGTGGCGATCCCCTGGAGGCCGCCTACCTGCTGGCGTCCCGCGAGGGCCTGCGTCCCGAGGAGGCGTACGACGCGGTGAGCGCGTCCGCGCGGGCGGTGCTCGGACTGGCGGAGGTACGGGTCGAGGCGGGCTTCCCGGCCGAGCTGCTGGCCGTGCGGGGCGATCGGCTGGCCGGGGCGCTGTCCCTGGCGTACAGCCGGATCGTGATCCATCGGGGGCGCGTGGTGGCGCGGACGAGTGCGGTGCGCGAGTACTGCAACTCGGCTGCGGGGGTGGAGGCGGCTGTGGAGGTGGGGCTGCCAAGGCAGGGGCGGGGAGGCGTGTCGTAGAGCTCCTGGTGGCGTGCTTGATGTGGGCGTGCTTGATGTGGGCGTGCTTGATGTGGGCGTGCTTGATGTGGCGCCCGTGTGCGCCATGCGCCAGGCGCTCCGTTCACCGTGTGCTGGGATCGCCGTGTGCATCCCGTGCGCGTTCCCGGGGCGTGGCCGGAGTTGTGCGGCGGATGCGGCCGTGCGGGCGTACGGTCGGAAACATGCGCATTGTCATCGCTGGTGGTCATGGTCAGATCGCGCTGCGGCTGGAGCGGTTGCTCGCCGCGCGCGGGGACGAGGTCGCGGGGGTCATCCGCCGTGCCGAGCAGGGCGACGACCTGCGGCAGGCCGGGGCCGAACCGGTGCTGCTGGACCTGGAGTCGGCCTCGGTCGAGGAGGTCGCGGAGCGGCTGCGGGGCGCGGACGCCGCGGTCTTCGCGGCGGGCGCCGGCCCGGGCAGCGGAGCGACCCGCAAGGACACCGTGGACCGGGGCGCGGCGGTCCTGTTCGCGGACGCGGCGGTCCGGGCGGGCGTACGGCGTCATGTGGTCGTGTCGTCCATGGGCGCGGATCCGGCGCACGAGGGCGACGACGTCTTCGACGTGTATCAGCGCGCCAAGGGCGAGGCCGACGCGTACGTGAGCGGTCTGGACGGCCTGGACTGGACGATCCTGCGTCCGGGTGCGCTGACTGACGACGCCGGCACCGGCTTCGTACGGCTGGAGGCACACACGGGCCGTGGCTCGATCCCGCGCGACGATGTCGCCGCCGTACTGGCGGAGTTGCTGGACACGCCGGCGACGGCCGGTCTGGTCCTGGAACTGGTCAGCGGGTCGACTCCGGTGTCGGTGGCGGTCAAGTCGGTGGCCGGGAACTGACGTTGGCCGCCGCGGGGATTCCGACGGCGCGGGAGGCACTGCTGCGCCGGATGTACGAGGTCTTCTCGACCGACGAGCGGGACGCGTTCGTCCCGCGCTGCCTGGCCCCGGACGTGGACTGGCCGAATGTGCTCGACGGGGTTCGGCTGCACGGGCGTGACGAGGTGCGGGCCTACTGGGCGCGGCAGTTCGCGGCCGGCCATCCCCTCGTACGGCTGGAGGGGCTGCGGCTCGACGGCGACGACGAGGCGGTGGTGGCGACCGTACGGCAGGGAATGCGGGACGGTGACGGGGAGCGCTGGGGCGGGACGGTCGAGCATGTGTACCGGTTCGGCGGGGATGGGCTGGTGACGCGGATGGATGTGCGGGCCGGGGCTCGGGAGCTGTCGGTCCCGCCGAGGAACCACGGGTGAAAGCAGCCTAGAACAGCGGGAGTTGACCGGGGAACTCGGGGAGCGTGTAGCCGTCCAGTGCGGGCTGTGCCGCGCCGAGGTCGGCCTGCCGCCGGGAGCCGGGGCAGGAGACGAGTTCGCCGCTCTCGCGTGCGCCGGGCGGGTCGTGCCGGGCGAAGCGTCCGGCGACGACGGCGATATCGCGACGGCATTCGGGACAGTGTCTGCGACGCGTGGACATGGGGCCAGTGTGCCCCGATGGGCGTGTGAATCCCTCTTGTACGCCTTCAGCGGGGGGCGGCGCGCTGATCGTGGCCGCGGGAACGGCCTGAACATCCTGCTGATGGCTGAGGTCTGGCAGTTCGTCCTGGGCGCGGAACGGGCCCCATCTCACTCGGCGGGAGGCAACTGGGCCGGTCGGTGTCGCACGGCGAGGGGGCGTACGACGTGGACGCGCCCGGTGCCGGTTCGTACATGCTGATCGCCATCGCCGACGGCCACCGGCCGCAGGCCTCGACGATCGTGGGTGGCCGAGGACGAACCGGTCCCTAGGACATCCTCCTGAGCGGTACCAGACCCACGCGTCGGAGTGGTCCGGGGCCGGCCTGAAGGCAGTTCGGTGCAGATCCCCGCGGACCCCCGTCGATCACTGCGATCACCGCGGATCACCGCGTACGAAGAGGCCCCCTTCCGCTGCGTTTCCGCAGAGGAAGGGGGCCTCTTCAATGTGGCGGCGCCAGGATTCGAACCTGGGAAGGCTGAGCCGGCAGATTTACAGTCCGCGCTGTGTCCCCGCACAAGCTGGGCAGTTGCATCGCGGGAAGGATGTCGCCCCACACATGCCCCTCAACCAATGCCTGGCCGACGATGAATGGGGTAGCCCAACGGCTACCACGCCCGACGTACGGGGACCCAACAGGTGTGCGCCACCCCTTAGCGTTACGGCGCTGGATGCGAGCAGGGCTCATCAGCATTCCTCAAACGATTCTGTGGCCGCCCCGACCACGGCCGTACGCACCTCAGCCCAGATTTCCGCAGTAGAGATCGACCGAAGAGACACGGTCTCTGTGTATCCGTCGTACGCAAGGCCGTTGTCCAGGACAGGCGACCAACCGCGACCACGCCACGACTCGACCATGGCCTTCTCGACAGCCCGCGCGTCCCGCCCGAGCGGAAACCGCAACGTCTTCAGGACGGTCCACCCGTTACGACCGTGTTCGTACAGCCGACGATTCTTCGGCGTGTCCCCGCAGATGCCGATCTTGGCAGCCGTCAGCGTCGACTTGATGACCAGGTACAGCAGCGCTGGTCGGTTCGGTTTAAACCCGTGTTCAGCGCACTCGGCGCAGGGACCACCGCTGAAGCGGGCATTCAGGGACGGATCACAAAAATGTCCATGGGCCAGGCATCGCCCTGGCCACCTGGTCGTGTCGTTCTTGTAGGGGACCTCAGAGTCAGGCTCATAGCCCCAAGCCCGGGCGAGCCGTCGCGCCTTCTCGTCAGGGAACCGAGCCTTGCCGCCACAGTGTTCGCAACTACCCTGGCCTGAGCGAATGTTGTCCAGGCGAGGTAGGACAACTTGCCAGCACCGAAGGCACCAAGAACGAGTTGGCTGCCGCACGTCGTGGATGATCTCCATCGGCAGAACGCGTCCACGAGTGACCATGTCCGCGCGACGCTCTTCCGCACGCCGCCTCTTGCGGCACTCACCACAGCCAGCACCGCCGTACACCGGGTTGCGGATGTAGCTGAGGTACACCTTGAACGGCTTCTCATTGCCAGCGCAACGCTTGTTGCGACACGTGACGAGCCAGGGTATCGACGTACGTCCCGGGTAGGGCTCTGCCGGCTCGCAGCCGGCATCGTTGAGTTCCGCCGTTGCCTCAACATGATCGGCCTTAGGTCTTCTTGTCACCCGAAGAATCATGCCGAAGTCCACTGACAGAACCAGCAAGTTGCTGTCTCATCGCCACGGCGAAGCCTCAGAGACAGCACTAGCTCGGACCGACCCGTCGACCCACCCCCACTGCTCCTGCTACGGCCTGATGGTTGCGGACTCGATGAATCGACAACGCCCACCTGAAGCCTCGGTCAGCAGATTTACAGCGGGACGGCTGAAGCGGCCCTGACCTGGATATTCGCACCATCACGTGCCGCTGGGGGATGCCTGGGGGAACATGCGGCCTGACCCAGGTCTACCGGAGCCTCGCTCAGTATTGTTCATGCCGCATGTCAGGGCTCCTGACTTGCCGACCCCAGGTTCCCCCTGGCATTCCTGGTCCACTCCACAATGCCCTCGTGCAGCTCATCGATGGAGTCCTGTGACTGCCGCCGAGCGGCCCTGAAGAGGCTGCCGATGTAAATCCTGTCCACCAGCACGCTGACATCCTCCACTGCTCTCATAACCAGCAGCCTCAACTGCTCTGCCTGTTCGGCTTGCTCCACGTCGACGGACAGACGGAGGGCCGAATCCCGGAGCCACAGATCCTTGTAGGTCTGCGCAAGGTGATCCCTTGGCGTATCGAGATCTGGAACCGTGTTGCCTGCTCTACCCATGACCTCGATCGCCTCACCGCAGAGATGGGCAAGCTCCACGACCGCCACCCGCACCGCTTCGACTTGTCCAAGGAACGCGGTGTACGCCTCCCTGCGAACCTGCCACATCATCTCTTGGCGTTGCGCCGAGAACTGCGCTTGCACGCCAGCTAGGACCGCGTCGACCTGTGCCGCCGCTGCCCTGTGAGCCGCTTCAATTTGCGCTGCCGCTGCCTTGCGAGCGGCGTACCACCCCATGCCTGCGGTGATTACAACCCCGCCAACACCGATACCTGCCGCCCACACGGCTGCTGCCCCCTGATCCATGGGACGCGATTATGCCGAGGCGACCGTCGTGGCGACGCGGCGGGCAGCCGCCCCTTCGCGGTGATGGGCGACTACAACGTGGCGTCGACGGACGAGAACAGCCCTGGCTTCGGCTGGAAGATCTTCCCTGATGGCTTCGGCATGTGCGCCTAGCCCCTGACGGGCTTCTGCAGGATCGTCATGCACAGGGCAAGACCGACCGCAAACCACCGGATGCGCGCCGCACGGCTGACTCCTTGGACTCACGAGGAACAAAAGGCGCATTGCGACGCCAAGGAGACGCCTCGGACGCGTCGTGTCGATCGCGAGCCCGTTAGGCGCGCCGGACGAAGCGACGGGCCTGACGTTGCAGCGGCAGCTTGGCATAAACGTGCATCCCCGAGACCTCGTCACCATCACGGATGGGATCCAGTGGCTCGCTGAAGCCAAGTTCATCCGTCGTGGCAACGCCACGGGGGATCACGGGCTGACCGTCCTACCGGAAGTCTCAGGCGGCACCCGTGACGGTCCGCACGATCACCGTGCCGAGGCAGAGCTCGTCGGACAGGCCCGCCTGGTGCAAGGCGGCGCGCTCGGTGGGGGTGACGTGGGCGAAGCCCTCGAAGCGGATGAGCAGCCAATCCGCCGGCGGTGCTTTCCTCTGCAGGATGCACGGGGCCACTCGGTGTTCTGGGGGACTCCCCAACCGGGGGCGGGGCCGCAGGCCGGCACTTGCGGGCGAGACCTATCTACTGCTGTCCGGTCCTACGTCCGATCACGACTCGGTGCGGCATGCCGAATCGCCGAAACCGCCGTACGTGCTCATCATGCGCCCCATAGCCTTGTCCGGTACCACGCTAGCCGACTGACACTCCTACCGACGGTGGAAAATCGCCGAAACTTCCCTAGGGAGGCTCTATGCGCTTTACTGTTCTACCTCTCGGCTCACAAATTCCGGAAGGAGAATCTCAGCATGCATATTTGATCAAAGACAACTGGGACGACTGGTTCCGGTACAGCACCCTATATCATCTACACGTCCGAGACGACACCGGCCAGGTCCATGAAATTGGCGATCTCAAGATTGGCCAATTTGACATGCTGGCAGATCAGCGGTCACCTGACTTGCCGGACGAATTCGAGACACTAAGCGACGTATTTTTCTCCGTGGGACAGGACCCAGACTACTATCGGAGTCTCACCCGGCTGAGCACAGACATTCGTGAAGAAGTACTGCGCTCTCTACGCGACATTGCGCTCGATGAAAGTATTTATATTCGCTCCTTGGGTGAGGATGTAACAGGGACGTCCCTGTTTCGTTTTGTTTCCCGCAATACTGTCGAGGGCCAGTTTCGCAGGCTCACTCAAGGCGGACCTCTACTCACACGCTACGAATTCACCTACACGCTACCTCCGGATACTCGATCAGAAAACGAGCCCCCCTCCTTCGATTTCGAAGTTGTCCCCAATTCGATGCCTCCTACGAACATTCACGTCCTGATCGGCCGTAACGGTGTAGGAAAAACTCACATTCTCTATCATATGAGTCGCGCCCTAGCAGACCCCAGTGCCAGGGAAGAGGAAGTTGGAACATTCACATTCGGCACGCGCGGCGTTCGCAGGGGTCGTTTCGCCAACCTTGTTTCCGTAACGTTTAGCGCGTTCGACCCGTTCGAACCAATTAGCACACCCCGAAATAAGACCAAGGGCCTACAGTACACTTACGTCGGCCTCAAGAGAATTCGCCAGAATCGCACATCGAAGCCACTTCCGCTGAACCAAAATCTCAAACCCCTTCCCCCTAAGGATCCCAGCGCTATTGCACGCGAATTCGCAACAAGCGTCAGGGCGTGTCTGCAGGGCACCAGACTGGCACGGTGGCGGCGCGCCCTACAGATGCTCGAAGCGGATCCCATCTTCAGCGACGCCGGCGTCGCTGATCTCGCGGACTCAGCAACTGACGATGACGAGGCTCTGACCCAGGATGCGCTGGAGCTCTTTCGAAACTTGAGCTCCGGTCACAAAATCGTGTTGCTGACTATGACCCGTCTAGTCGAAAGCGTCGAAGAGAGTTCCCTGGTGCTACTAGACGAGCCAGAGGCCCACCTGCACCCTCCCCTACTAGGCGCCTTCACTCGGGCCCTGTCAGACCTGCTGATCAATCGAAACGGCGTGGCAATCATTGCCACACATTCTCCAGTCATTTTGCAAGAGGTCCCCAGTAACTGTGCATATAAATTGCGCCGCTCTGGAAGAGAAATGGTTGCCGAGAGGCCAGAAATTGAAACATTCGGAGAAAATGTCGGCGTCCTTACGCGCGAGGTTTTTGGACTCGAGGTGACGCGTTCCGGTTTTCATCGTCTATTGGATGAAGCAGCGACTGAGGGTGAGACGTACGACGAAGTTATCAATAGGTTTGACGGCCAGCTGGGCGGCGAAGCACGAGGAATCATTCGCGGACTGATTGCCGCGCGAGAGACAGAAGGAGGCCAATAATGTGGAAAATTAACCCGCCCGTGCATACAGCCTCGTTTAGTTATAGAACCTGCACGAGCCGCATTAAGAATAAGCGGCTGAGGGAACGTCTCAAAGATGCAGAAGGCGAAGTGTTGTCGGCAGCCGACATTTATGAGACGGCAGCGGAATCTTCAGAGTTGCATACGCTAGAGCAAGCAAGCCTTGCCGTTACCAGTCTCAGTGACACTGAATTGATAGCCATCTACAAGTACAGGATGGCCAAGAAAAAAGCTGTCGGGCGCTTCATCTACGATGATTTGATGCTCGCGGCGCCTTTCGGGCGCTGCCCTCTCTGTGGCCAGCGTTCAGTTTCAACACTTGACCACATTCTACCGAAAACACTGTACCCAGCGTTGAGTGTTACCCCGCTTAACTTGATTCCAGCGTGCGCCGATTGCAACCATGCGAAATCGAACGTGTCGCCTACTAGTGTCGATGATGAGCCGATCCATCCTTATTACGATGAGTTTGATAACGAACTTTGGCTTCACGCCGATGTCGTGCAAGGCAGCCCTCCAGCAGTCGCGTTTTGCGTCACCCCGCCGGTAGACTGGCCGGATTCCGTGAAGCATAGAGTCGTCAAGCACTTCTCGATGTTCAAGCTAGCGACGCTGTACGCATCTCAAGCTGCCCAAGAGCTGAACAGCATCAAGTATTCGCTGTCGCAGTTGTTTGATCGTGGTGGCGAGACCGCAGTTCAACAGCACCTTTCCGAACAAGCTGACAGTCGACGTGCGGCCCATGTAAATAGCTGGCAGACGGCTACATACACGGCCCTGGCTAGAGACAATTGGTTCTGTCAGGAAGGCTTTGCAGCCTAGTTGTAGTGCCATGTGCTCCAATCTGGCGCTGTTCATGGTCTCTCGGGGAGGTTCATGTGACGGATGGCGGGGCGGATCTGATCATGCGGGTCCGGGACCTCTCCCCCGCAGCCCGTGGTGCTGGCCGGGCATTGCACCGGCCGCTGCTCGTGTTGTGGGCGATCGGTCAAGCTCTTCAAGGGCGTGGTGAACATCGCTGGTCTACCGTGCGGGAATCCCTGGCGCCCTTGTTGACGGCCTACGCGGGAGCTCCCGCCGGTGCTCGGAGCGTCGTGTATCCCTTCTGGGCATTGCGCAATAGCCTGTGGGAGATCGCTGAGGTCGAGGGACTGGAGCTCACCAGCGGCGGACGCGGGCCGACACTCTCCACGCTGAACGAGGCGGATCCGCTTGCGGGACTTCCCAAGGACGACTTCGAAAAACCGCGTCGTCGGCTCGGATACGGCTCCACGGGCTGGCGACTGGAAAGGCCGCCTCGTTGTCAGTGCTGCGTCCTAGAGTTACCCAACTGCGCAATCACCTGGGGGTCCTGTGCCTACGTGGCTTCTGCACTGCAACCCGAAGAAGTTCTACCTGGAGCGCTTCCGTCGCGACGGACACGTTCTGCCGTCATGGACCATCGCGCGCTACGTGAACGACGTGGCAGCCGGCGACAAGTTCGTGCTGTGGATGAGCGGACCGAACGCCGGCGTGATCGCCCACGGCCACTTCACCGGCAGCGCGGGGTACGGACAACCCGACCTGGACTACTGGGCAGAAGACCCCGGCCCAAGGCACCACGTACCACTGCAGGTTGATGAGTGGCTGGACCTGCGCGTGCCCAAGAGCCAACTTGCAGCCGATCCGCGCCTGGCCAGTGCGACCATCCTCAGGCAGCCATTCGCCGGTAACCCCCACCTCCTGGCCGAAGATGAGTGGCAAGCCATCAGAGAAGCCATCGAGATCTCAAAGGGCAATGACCCGAAGTGGCACCTGGAGCCCGGGGACGAGATTCGACGAGTCGACCTGCACAAGCAGTACGGAGGGAGCTCCCAGAACGGAATCTCACCGTCGAGCAGCACGAACAACATCCTCATCTTCACCGCAGCCAGCTCCGGTCACCAGCACGGCTACTACGACACCTGGAACGAAGACGGCACCTTCCACTACACCGGCGAAGGGCAGACCGGCGATCAAAAGATGCTCCGCGGCAACAAGGCCATCCTGGAACATCAAGAGACCGGCAAGCGCCTGCGTCTGTTTGATGGCGCTCACGGGACAGTGCGCTATCTCGGAGAGTGGGCGCTCGACCCAGGCGATCCCTACTCCGAGGGTGAGGCGCCTGCTACGGGCGGTGGTCCTCTTCGTAAGGTCATTCGCTTCCACCTCGTGCCGGTGAAGACCACGATCACCGCCCCTGACGTCGGGGTCGGGCAGACATACGTGGCGCCAGACGAGAACGTCTCGCCGGCGCCGGCCACCCCCAGCATGCCGGACCCAGATCTTGTGGGTCGGAACCTGTCGACGCACCGGCGACTCCAGAACGCCTTGGCCGAGGAAGCACAGAAGCGCGGCTTCACAGCACTCTCCCCCGACGCTTCCGACCCTGATTTCGACCTAGCTTGGCGCGATGCCGCGGGACGGGTGACTGTATGCGAGGTCAAGTCGCTGACGATCGCTAACGAGTCCCGCCAGCTTCGCGCAGGTCTTGGGCAGGTCCTCGACTATCAGGATCAGCTCCGCGAACGCGGGTTGGAGGCAGTGGCCGTTCTGTGGGTCGAACGGGCGCCGTCGGAGGAAAGGTGGGTCGACCTGTGTCAGCGGGTCGGCGTAACCCTTGCTTGGCCCGGCCAGGAGGACTCAGTGTTCGAGAGCTGAGCGGTTACCCGCAGCCGCGGCGCCCCCTCTCGCCCCCGACTGTCCGCTTTTCAGACCGTGCCCTGGCCTGGCGCGGCCTGATCATGGGGACCGTGCGAGGTGGCCAACAGCCGTTGTTGTGTTCTGCTGTTGGCGTACGGGTTGGCGTGCGCCCACGGTGTTCTTCCTGCTGGTCAACCCACTGGGTGCTGCCTTGCGGACCTCAGTGTGCCTGAGGTGCGGCAGGCGTAAGCCTATCGGCCACCCGCCCCGGGGGACGTTTGGATGACGCGCCTGCCGCTCCAGGAGGCTAGCTGCACCACGACGGCTTTCAAGACCATCCGTTTTCGCGCGGGCAGATCGGCCATGACCTGCACCTTTCGTGTTCTACGTCGCTTGCCCTGGCCCATGTTGGCCAGAGGATGGCCACAGGGATGGCGAGAGGCACACGTCACGCGCCCGCGGTGGGGGCGCTTCCATGTTCGCCACCGTTGATGTCAGCCCGGGCCCTGCCCACCGCCAGGAGGTGTGAACTGGCAGCTAGCAATTCCGGGTACGGCTCGGCCATGCGCGCCGCTTCCATTGCGGAGTCAATCAGCTCGTCCGTGGGCCCCTCGCCCGGCTGCTGCTCCGCCGTCTTCACGAGCGACCAGGCTGGCCCCTCGATCCCGAAGACCTGCACGTCCGTCAACCCGGAGGCCGTCAACTCCGCCACAAGCTCTTCAGCACGGTGGAAGTAGGACAGCGTGAACCCCCGTACACCGTCGTAGACGGCCGTCTCAAGAATCTTGGAGACGGAGTCACGAATCCGTTCGGTGTGCAGGTGGGCGTACGTGACGTGCTCAAAGAGCGACGCGTAGCGGTTGATCGCAGCCGCCGCAACCAGCCCGCCCGGCTTCACCACGCGGTGGGCTTCCGCCAGTGCCCTGCGCCGGTCGTCGGGGTCGGGCAGGTGGTACAGCGGCCCTAGGAGCTGCACAACGTCGAAACTCTCATCCGACTCACGCAGATCACGGGCGTCTCCCACAATCGCCGAGCACACGGCCGCCGCGCTCTCGACGTGACGGGGCACGGGGTCCACGAGCGTGACGTCGTAGCCGTCCTTCACCAGCCATTCGGCATGAATCCCGGTTCCCCCTCCCACGTCGAGCACGCGGGCCGGCGCGGGGGGCAGAAACCGTCGGAGAAGCTCTTGAGTTCTGACCAGCTCCATCCGTCCGTCTGCCGAGCTGCGCAGACGGCTGTCCTCGTTCACTGTCTCGCCGTAGAACCGCATCACGGAGGGAGCCAATTCGAGATTTGACATGGTCAAAGTATCCTGTGTACCGGTGGACCAGTCCAGCGCGCGGAGTAGGGGAAGCCATGGCCGTTCTGAAGTACGAAGAGATCGCTGAGTCACTGCGCGCCCGTATCGCCGCTGGCGAGTACGCCCCTGGTGCCACCATCCCATCCGGCCGTGATCTGGCCGAGCAGTGGGGCGTGTCACGGGCCACCGCTATCAAGGCCGTGGACGTGCTCCGCAACGATGGCGTGGTGGTGGCCAAGCAGGGCACCGGTTTCGTCGTCACGGAGACACCCGTAGCCCGACCCGCCGGCGCCCGTCGAGCCGGGTCGGCGCGCATCTTGGGCGGCATGCCGTTCCTGCGGATCGGTACGCCCGACTGGGCGGAACCTCCTACCCGCGTCGCCAATGCGCTTGGGATCTCCTCCGGAGTGCTGGCACTGCGACGCATCCGCGTCCTCCAGCTCCCGGACGGAACCCCGAACAGCTGTGTGGAGGCGTGGTTCCCCCCAGAGATCGCGGAGGCATCACCTCGCCTCGCCGACACTGCTCCCATCGCCGAGGGCACGACACGCTACGTGCGTCGGCAGACCGGCCGGTTTCCGGTCGAGGGAGTGGACATCACCACAGTCCGCCTCGCTACCGACACGGAAGCGGACCGCTTGCAGGTAGCGCCGGGCACCGCGGTCGCCGTCCTCCTCCACACGGCATACGACGAGGACGGTCGTCCGTTGGTCTGCGAGGAAGGCGTCACGCCGTCCTCGCTTTTCGAGCAGGTGGACACCTACGCCATGTAGGGAAGCCGCCCGAACAGAGCTGGACCGGTCCGCCGGTCCAGCTTTTTTGATGCCTCGTCATACGCTTTGACCTGGGTAAATCCAATCCAGCGTCCTCCAACTCCATTTTCACCGGTTGACTGGACCGGTCCACCGGTCCAGTCTGTAGATGCAACGCCGCCCCGCCTCTAGGGGGAGCGGCTGCCGGACCTCAACTCGCCCTGAAACAGGGCCATGTCGAGGTCAAGGGGCCCGGGACAGATCGGGCCGAGGGCGCCCCCGACCCTGGGCATTCGGGAGGGCTTAGACCGAAAGGTCACGTCTCCATACGCCTACAACGGGGTCATGCCGCGCTACCTGATACGGGTGCGGCACCCCCGAAGGAGACACGTTCACCGCCCCGGCATTCCGCCGTGAAGGGCGCCGGATCGAATCCGGCCCGGGGCACTGGCCGCTCACGCGGCCTGCCGCACCGCTCGCGTGCGGCTTCCCCTCTCAACGGCGCGCGCCCCCGGTGCTGGAACACCGGGGGCGCTGTTCGGGCCGTTCCTCTCTGGAAGGAACCACGACCCAATGGACCACATCGTCACTGTTCAGGACGCTGTTACCGCGTTCGCCGACTTCATGGAGCCGACGGATGCGGAGCTGGACGCGATCGAGCTGGAGATGCCGCTGATCCTGGCGGACGTTGACCTGCTGGACGCGCAGATCGTCACCCTTGACCGCACGCCGAACGAGTTGGACGCCCGCCGCATCCGCCGGGCCCGCCGCCGGGCGCTGGCCGCGCGGGTCGCGCTGGTCAACCGCGGGGCCGGCGTGACTCTGCCGGGGGGTGCGGCATGAGTGCCGTCCTTCGGGAGCGGTGGCGCCTGGTCGCCGCCGTGCTGTGCGTGCTCGCTGCGGTCGCCGCCAGCGTGACCGCGTTCGTCCTCTCCCTCCCGCTGCCCGCTCTGGCGGTCTCGGTGGGCTGCTTCCTGGTCGCCCGGTACCTGCGTACCGAATCGTCTGGCCCGCTCACGATGGGGCCGGACAACGGCGACACCGAGGAGTGGATGGGCGAGCGGTTCATCTGGGAGCCGGGCGACCTCGATGACGAGGGGACCGGCCGATGAGCGGGAAGCAGCTGACGAAGGTGCAGATCGGGGTGCTGGCCGCCGCGTTCGTGCCGATGCTGGCCACGGGCGTGATCGGCGGTATCGGCACCTACAGCAACATCGGCCACGCCTATGGCAAGGGCACCGCGCTGGGTGCGCTCGCCGCCGGCGAGGGCGCCACCGCCGTGCTCGCCCTGGTCCTGCTGGGGCTGACCATGCTGGGCCAGTCCTCCCCGCGCATCGTACGGATGGGCCTGTGGGCGCTGCCCGCCGCCGCAGCGGTCATGGGCGCGATGGCCGCACCCGATCCCGGGCGGACCGTCATCTACGCCCTGACCCCCATGGGCATGTCCGTCTCGGCCGAGGGCATGGCGTTCCTCGCCCGCCGGATCGTGGTGCACACCGACGGCCGCGACGCGGAGAACGAGCGGCGCACCGCCGACATCGTGCAGGCCCTCGCCTACCATCGGGCTCGCGCCACCCAGCACCCCAGCGACCGGATCCGGAAGTGGTCGGAGCGCAAGTCGTGGCGGCTGGCCCGCAAGGTCGGGGTCGATGATGCGGCTCTCGGGTCGAGGCTGCTGGACGTCCAACGCGACCGGATCACTGGCGGTGCGGATGCCGCGCTGGCCTCCATGTTCGGCGGCACCGCCCCCATCCTCGCCCTCGATCCCGCACCGGACGCGAATGCGGAGGAATCCACCAAGACCATAAGGAAACGGTCTACGGCTGACCTGCCCGAATCGACCGCCACGCCGATCACGGCAACGGTCGTGCGGGTGCCCGATCCGGTACCGGTCGACCTCGGCAAGTCGAGTCTGCCGCTCAAGCCGGTGCCCGCCCTCGCACCGCCGATCGAGGCCGCCCCGGTCACGTCGATCGCCCCGGGCACGGTGGCGGCCGAATCGGCCCGCCCGCGCGGGGCGACCGGCCGCGTCCCGGACGTGGCCCGATCGCCCCGACCCAAGCGCACCCCGGCCGAGTTGCTCGCTGAGGCACGGAAGGTGACCGCCGACTGGCCGGACGCGCGCATCACCGCTGAGGGCATCCGCCGCGAGGTGCACACGTCGCCGGCGAACGCGCGGATGCTGCGGGACACGCTGCTCGCCGAACGCGCTGAGGCCGCGTGATGTCCGCCGCGTTCGGCAAGTGCTTCGACCCCACCGGCGCCCGCTACGGCGTGCCCACCTACCCCTGGCGGTACGCCCCGGACGACAACCTGGCCACCCGTCGGCAGTTACGGGCCCTGGGCCTGCGTCCGGGCGGTCAGCCGGTCCAGGCGCAGGTAATGCGCGTCAACCGGCGCGCGGGAAACGTCCGGGTCGCCTACCTCTACCGGATCGACCTGGCCAAGCCGGTCCGGCCGATGACGTCCCGGAAGTGGGGCGCGCTCGCGCTGGCGATGCTCGCCCGCCGTACGTGCCCGAACTGCCAGATCACCTACAGCTACTGCATCTCCCGCCGCTACGGCCTGTGCGGGCTGTGCATCGACGCCAACGACGCCTCCCGGAAGGGGAGTTGACCATGGGTAAGCCCGACACCCGCCGTCTCGACAAGGAGATCCGGCTGACGAACCGCAAGCTGGAAGCGGTCCGCAACGGCGAGATGTGGCCGCTGACCAGTCAGGAGCGCCGTCAGGTGCTGCGCGCGCTGGCCGGCGGCTCCTACAAGGTGGCACGGGGCAAGAGCACCGCCCGCGCCGAACAGCAGATGGACAGCGTCTCCACCTCGGCCGAGACCCGGCTGATCGCCGAACTGACCGCGCTGCAGAGCGAGCGGCAGCGGCTCGTGACCGAGGCCGCCAAGGAAAAGGCCGCCAAGAAGTCGTCGGGTTGGTGGTGAGCGTGGACCGCTGTCCCGCCGCCCACCCGGAAGACCCCACGCCCTGTGTCGGTCCGGTCGTGGTGACCGTGCTGGACGCCCACGACGCTGGCGCTGCCGGGTGTGAGCATCACGGCGCCCGGCTGCTGGCCTCTCTCGACAGGGGCCGCGTCTACGCCCTGCCCGACGCCCCGCCCGGGGCCGCGATCCGCGTGCACAAGGCCGCCGACGGCGTCCGGCCGTTCTGCTGGGTCGACGGCCCGCGCACCGACCCGTCGCAGCTCAGCCGCGCGGAGAACCGCGCCCGGCACGGCCGCTGACCCGCCGCCGGGGTGGCCGCTCTTTCCACGGACCCGGCCACCCCGGCACTCCCAAACTCCCGCCCCCGATGGGGCAGTCAGGAGCAGTTCCAGCATGTCTGAGAACGTCGTTCACCTCCACAAGCCCACCGACCCCCCGGCCGGCGAGACAGCGCCGACCGTCCTCACCGTGGTGCCGGAAGCCACGCCGGCGCCGCCCGTTCCCCTGTGGGTGCGCTCCGGGCGTGCGGTGAAGACGGCCATCACGCACGAGACGACCCGGGCCACGGTCCGGGCAGTCGCCCGGCACAGCCTCTACACCCTCAACGGCGGGCGGATCGTGGCCCGCCGCACCTGGGACGGCCGCACCGGCTCCCGCTACGAGCGGATGATCCGGGCAGCGGAAGCCGCGGGGAACCTGGAAGCGGCCGAAGAGTGGGAGGAGCGGTTGCAGCGCTTCCGCGCGGCCCGCCACCACCGCCGCATGGACCTGCTCCACTCCCCGGTAGAGGCCGCCAAGGGTGTAGCCGTCGGAACCGGCATGGGCATCGGGACCCTGGTCGCCCTCGGGATCGTGATGGCGATCAACAACGGGGACGTCAAAGACGTCATCACCCCCCTCGCAGCGACCATCGACTTCATCGCCACCCTGATCAGGATCGTGCAGGTCGTATGGGGTCCGGCGCTCACGATCGGCCCGCTCCTGGCCCTGCTCGCCCTGTGGTCGGTCGGCCGCAAGCAGCAGGCCGCACCTCAGTGGGCGCTCCCGGACAACGTCCGCAACGGCGAGGGCGAGCCCATCACCCCCTCGATCGTGGTCAAGGCGCTGCGGGACCTGGGCATCCCCGCGATGCGCAACGCCATCAAGGAGATGGGCGACGCCGGCGCATCCATGCTGGGACCGATCCGCATCGCCGGATGCGGGGTCGAGGTCGACGTCACCCTCCCGTCCGGGGTGGCGACGAACGAAGTGCAGCAGCGCCGCCGGAAGCTCGCCGAGAACCTGACCCGGCATGAGCACGAGGTGTTCATCATGATCCCGGAGGCGGCCCGCACGGTCCGCCTGTGGATCGCCGACAGTGGGGCGCTGGATGAGCCGATCGGGCCGTCTCCGCTGGTCACCGACGAGACGATGACCGCGAACTACAAGACTGGCAAGGCCCCGTGGGGTCAGGACCTGCGCGGGGATGCCGCCGCGATCAGCCTGTATCAGCGCCACCTGCTGGTCACGGGCCTGTCGAACCAGGGCAAGACCGCCGCCCTGCGCGCGCTGGCCCTGTGGCTGGCCTTGGACCGCTCCGTGCAGTTCTGGATCGCCGACCTGAAGGGCATCGGCGACTGGGCCATGTTCGAGGGCATCGCAAAGGTTCTGATCGAGGGTCCCTCAGACAGCCACTGCATTCAGGCGACCGAGATGGTTGAGGACGCGGTGGGGGAGATGAACCGGCGGATCGAGGAGCGCCGCAAGGACCCGTCCATCGTGTTCCCGCCGCTGATCGTGCTGGTGGATGAGGCACAGAAGGCGTTCATGTGCCCGGCCAAGGGCGAGGACGGACGTCCCTACGGCGGCTCCAAGGCCACCTCGCGCTACTTCATGGCCGTCCGCGAGATCCACAACCAGGGCCGTGCGGTCGACGTGCTGATGTGGCAGGGCACGCAGGACCCCACCGACCAGAACCTCCCCAAGCTGGTCCGCGAAGGCGCCCACACCCGCGCCTCCCTCGTGGTCGGCACCGAATCGCAGGCTGAGATGGCGCTCGGGGCCAAGGCCGTCAACGCCGGCGCCGCCCCGCACCTGTTGCGCCAGGGTCTGGACAAGGGCACCCTCGTGGTCGCCTCCGACGGCATCGACATCCCCGCCGGGCAGGCATCCATCACCGTGCGAACCCACTTCATCGACGACGAGCCGGCCGCCGAGGTCGCCGACCGGGCCAAGGCCCTGCGCGACGGCGTCACCACCCTGCACGCCCTCGACCGCGGCGAGGAGCGTGACCCGCTCGCCGACGTGGCGGCCGTCATCGGCGACGCGGCCCGGATGCGCACGGATGAGGTGCTGAAGCGGCTGCACGCGCTGGACACGGCCGTCTACCGAGAGTGGAACAACGGACAGTTGAAGCGGCTGCTGGAGGAGCACGGCGAGGAGCCGAAGAAGTCCCACGGGGTCATGGTCGTGCGCCGCGACGACGTAGCCCGCGCCCTCGCCCACCGCGACGAGAACGGTTCCGCTTCCGCCGCCGAGTAGCGGGGAGGAACAAGGGTCGGCCCGGGGAGGCGGGGAGAACTCCCCAACCCGCTCCCCGGGCCCACCTCCCCGCGCTGATCAGCATAAACATCATTTCGGGGAGGCGGGGAGGCTACCTGCTCGAACCCCCGAAACACCCCTCCACACCGCGCCTCCAAGGGGGTGCCTCCACCTCCCCCACCGAGCACCGGAAGGGATTCCGCATGTACCCCGACCACACCCCGCACCCACCTGCACAGCGGGCCGTAGAGGTCCACCACCCGACCCCGTACCCGCCCGCCATGCCGGTGTCGGCGCCGGTCGCTCCGGTGCAGCCGAACAGCGTTCCGGCGGTGGCGAGCGTCGTCCTGCCGGACGGCCGCGTCGTCACCGGTTACGCCATCAACCCCGCCCCGCCCGAACCGGCCGCGGCCAAGCCGGCCGTCTCGCGGACGGCCGTGAACGTCGCCCTCGGGGGCGTCGGATTCCTCGCGGTGTGCGGCGGACTGATCCTGCTCACCTCGTTCATCGCCGCACTCACCGCGTTCATCACCCAACTGATCATCCTCGCGGCCGTCATCTTCGGCGGATGGATCGCCGTGCAGCTCTTCAGCGCGAGCGGCCACCAGGGCGGCACGACCGTCAACATCCGTAAGGCCACGTTCAAGCGCAACAAGTTCTACGGCTGATTCAGCTGTGTCTGGCCGCGGTGCATGGTCCAGTGCTGCTCGATCCAGCGGCGCTGCTTGGTGCTGAGTGGTGATGCCAGCAGCGGCAGGCCGTGCAGTTCCTTGTAGGTCGGGTAGGCGGCCAACTCGTCACTGACGTCGATCTCGTGGGTTGAGGGGTTGATGGTGATCAGCCCGAGATCAAACAGCCGGTGCAGGTCGCGGCGCAGCAGCAGCCCCCCGCACTCGTGGCTTCCGGTGGCTCCGAAGCTTTCCAAGTGGGCAGCTTCCAGGACGGCCGCGGGCACGGGCCCGGTCAGGGCGCAGTTGGCTCCGTAGGTGTCGAGCAAGCTCCTGCGGAAGGCGGCCTGTCCGATCCTGGCCCGTGTCCGCTGCTCGCGGTGGCCGCCGGTGATGGCACCCTGAGTGTTCTCGATGATGCTGGCCGGCGCTCGCGTACCGATACCTTCGAGCGCTTCGCAGAACGCATCCCAGCGCAGCGGGCGCATGCTCAGCTGTGACTTGGGCTTCTCGCACAGAGCCCGCAACTGGTCACCAGAAAGCTGACCGGCAAGGTCAACCCAGCCCTCCCCATGCGACGTGCGGTACTTGACGACCGACGCCAGCACCTTGCTCGGCTCATCGAACTCCGCCCGGCACTCCCAACACAGGTAGCGCGGGCTCAGCCTCTTGCGCAGTCCCAAACTGGCCTTTCCGCACGTCGGGCAGCTGTAGCGGTACTTCTCGCCGGCTTTCGTATCAATGCGCTCGATCACCGAGACGCCCAACAAGGCGTCGGTGTCCCACAGCGCGATGACGTCCCCGGGCTGCAACGCGGCGTGGTTGGGGACCGTGTCATCCCAGCTGTAGTGACGCGATGGAACGTCGTCGTATCCATCGCCGCCGCGTGAGCGGTCCTCCCCCGTAGCCAGCAACAGCCATGCACGCATGCGCTCTTTCGTCCCTTCTCCGTGAACAAACCGGGCGGCCTCGATCTTTGGCCAGAGGAGGCCGCCCCTCTCCAGCACTCAACGAACCGGAGGTCTTCCACAATGACCCACCCCACTGACAACGGGCGATCCTTATTCGCGATCCCGGCTCGCCCGCCGCTGGGAGCTCCCGCCGCGGGCGGGATGCGGTTTTACCTGACCACCCACAAACGGCACTGGGTCAAGCTCACCGACGTGCCGCTGTTCCTGAAGTCCGAACACTTCGCCGCCGCAGCCAAGCTGCACCCGGCACGCGGCCGGTACGCGGTCGACTCCGGCGGCTTCTCGGAGCTCCAGCGGCACGGCCGCTGGACGCGCAGCCCACGCCAGTACGTAGACGACCTGCGCCGCATCTGGGAACACGTCGGCCCCTACGACTGGGCTGCCGGCCAGGACTGGATGTGTGAGGACCTCATCATCCACGGCGGTACAGCGGGCCCCCTCACTTTCGTCGGGACCCATCTGAGCGTGCCTGAGCACCAGCGGCGCACCGTGCACAACTTCCTCGACCTGCGCTCCCTCGCCCCAACTCTGCGGATCATCCCCACCCTTCAGGGCCGCACCGTGCCGGAGTACCACGCGTGCGCGGACCTGTACGAAAGCTACGGCGTCGACCTGCGCCAGGAGCCCACCGTGGGACTGGGCTCCGTGTGCCGCCTGCAGTCCACCAAGGATGGCGCAGCGATCGTCACCGCGATGGCTGCCCGCGGCTACCGGCTCCACGGATTCGGATTCAAGATCCTGGGGCTGGAACGGGTCGGACACCTGCTTACCTCCGCTGACTCCGCAGCCTGGAGCTACCACGCTCGCAAGCGGCCCGCGCTGCCCGGCCACACGCACAAGAACTGCGCCAACTGCATCGACTACGCCCTCAACTGGCGTCGCCGCGTACTCGCCGCCGTCCCCACCCACCGGCAGACGCTTCTCATCGACCGGAGCGCAGCATGAACACAACGCCCTACCCCCTGCACACCGCGTTGCGCCTCGCCGCGTCCGGGCTGCCGGTGTTGCCCCTGCGTCGGGGCAAGGTGCCGTTCGGCAACTGCCGCACCTGCGCGGGCAACGCGTGCGGCGGCCGGCCCAACATGAGGATCCCGGGCTCCTGCCGCTGCCCCGGCGTCTGCCACGCATGGGCGGCTGCCACCACCGAGCCGGCCGTCGTCGCCTCGCCCCCGTGGGCGGCGGCGTGGCGGCACGCCGTGTGCGTCGGCTACCACCCCGGCGGCTCCGGGCTGACCGTGGTCGATCTGGACAACGCGGAAGCCATCGCATGGGCCCGCGAAGCGCTGCCCGCCACCCGGACCGTGCCGACGACGCGCGGTGAGCACTGGATCTACCGGGGCACCATGACCTCACACAACGCGGTCCGCCCCGGCGTCGACATCAAGTCGGCCATGTCCTACGCCCGCTACCTCGGTCCCGGCACCGGCACCATGACCACCCTGCCGGACGCCGTGCGCGCGCTGGCCGTGAAGGAACCCTCCCCGGTCCGGCCGGCGCCGCCTACGGTCGCCGTGCCCGCAGGAGTCGGGAACGGGGAGTGTCGCCACCGCACGCCCGCCTACCTGGACCGTGGCATCGCCATGGCCGAACAACGCATCACCGAGGCCCGCAGCGCGGTCCACACGACCGTCTACCGGACCTTCCTCGCTGTGCTGTCCGTCCATGGCCGGTGCGGCTGCCTCACCGAGGCGCACACCGCGCGGTTGTTCACCGCTGCTCAGGCCAAAGGCGAATCCCCGCGGCACTGCACCGACGCGTGGACCAACGCCCGCACCCGGTTGGGACTGTGACCATGTCGGACGACGAAAAGAACCCGGCCCGCGAGGTCATCACCGACTACGCGCAAGCGCACTTCCGGTACTTCCGCACCGCCGACGGGACCGTGTACGCGCAGAAGAACGGCCACCCCGTGGCCCGCCCGATCCGCTCACAGGGCACGACCGGCAGCCACCGGCAGGAACTCATGGTCGGTCTCTTCCGCGATGGAGTGGGCGTGTTCAACGGCACCGCACTCAAGGAGGCGTTGGACTTGATCGAAGCACTCGCGCTGACCGAGGACGTGCAGCCGGTCCACATCCGCGTCGCTCCCGGATTCGACGGGGCGACGTGGCTGGACCTGGGCCGCAACGACGGGCAGTCGGTCCGTATCCACCCCACCGGATGGGAGATCGCCATTCCCGATCCTCGCGAGGTGTGCTGGCGGCGCACCCAGCTCACCGGCGAACTGCCCCTGCCGGCCAAGGACACCGACGGCAAGGGCATCGATCTGCTGCTGCGGCTGTGCAACTTCGCCAACGCGGAGACGGAGTGCCTGGCCATCGCCTGGCTCATCGGCTGTCTCGGGCCGTCCGTGCCCGTGCCTGCCCCGTTCCTCACCGGGCCTCAGGGCGCCGGCAAGTCCACCGGCGGGCGCATGCTCATCAGGATCATCGAGGGCATGAGCGGCGACCTGCGTCGCGCCCCGAAGGATGAGGAAAACCTGATCGCGGCCGTAGCCGCCGGATGGGTCACCGCCCTAGACAACCTCTCCCACATGACCCCGGACCTGTCCGACGCCATGTGCTGCATCGTCACCGGAGCCGAGAACGTCAAACGCGCCCTGTTCACCGACGGAGACGTGTTCCGCGCCCGCTACCGTCGCCCCCTCCTCCTGACCGGCATCGACGTCGGCGTCATCCGGCCCGACCTCGCGGAACGGCTCCTGCCCTTGCGTCTGGAACGGCCCCGTGTCCGGCGCACCGAGGCGGAACTGTGGGCGGAGTACGCGGAAGTTCTGCCCGTCGTCCTCGGGTCCCTGCTCGACCTCACGGTCAAGGTGCGCGCGGTCGAGGCAGAGACCCCAACCGACCTGCGCATGGCGGACTTCGCCCACCTGTGCGCCCAGCTCGACGCCGCCACCGGTTTCGGAGCTCTCACCGCGTACCGGGCCAGCCTGGACGACCTCAACGACGACGTGATCGAGGGTGACCTCCTGGCACAGACCGTCCTGCGGCACGCCGCCGACATCGAACCAGGCGCAGAGCAGCGGATGACCTCCACGGAGTGGCTGCACTGCCTCACCCGCCTCTACACCGGCGAGGACTACCGCCCCCTGCCCAAAGGGTGGCCCACCACCGGCAAAGTCCTCTCCGACCGGCTCAAGCGTCTACAGCCGACCCTGGCCGCCCGGGGCGTCCTCATCGACTCGGGCCGCACAAGGGAGGGCCGCTACATCGAGATGACCCGCTCTCCGGCCACGCCCCCGCATGAGCAGCAGGCGTTCTGACCGGCACCGCCCCCGGCCGCACAAGCAAGAGGAGCACCACCGGCCCGGCGTGCTCCTCTTGCTGTTCGGCGGCGGCGCCGCCCTGCGATGGACGTGCCGCGAAGCGGCTCCTTCTTCACGCCCTGAGCGCACTGCACCACCACAGAGGCCCCTCTCCTTTTCCTAAGTGGGGAACGCTGCGTCACCTGCGTCACGGGCGCCTGAAAAACGTCGGGTGACCTGCGCATACAGCCGTGACGCAGACGGCCCCTCTCTGCGTCACGCCGCGTCACCTGCGTCACCGTGACGGACAGCCTGCGTCACCGGTGACGCACCCCCAACGTTCTGCGTCACCAGAAACCCACAGGTCAGACGCATGCGTGACGCAGGTGACGCGGTGACGCAGAAATCCAAACCTCGGACACACGCACCCCGACCCAAGACCAGACCAAGCGAGGAGTAGCAACGATGGCCCGCCCGCAGATGCTTAAGCTCCCCGAAGTCCTCACCGAGATCGGCATGAGCCGCGCCGCCTTCTACCGCATGCGCGCCCGTGGGCAGGCGCCGCGACTCGTGAAGCTGCCCAACGGTCACCTGCGGGTCCGCCGCAACGACCTGGACGACTGGCTCAGCAACCTGGACTCCCCCGCCTGCTGATCGCACCGACTGACCAACCCACCCACGGGGCCCGGCTCATACCGGGCCCCGTTCGCAGGAAGGCCCCCGATGGGGAAGACGTACGACGTTCGAATCTGGTCCGTCCGGCAGCGGAAGGACCGTGGACAGACCTCCGCGGAACTACGCTGGAAGACGGGTGAGACTCCGCACTCTCAGACGTTCCGCACCAAGACACTGGCCGAGGGCCGACGCGCTGAGTTGCTGCGGGCGGCACACGCCGGCGAGCCGTTCGACGAGTCCACCGGGGTACCGCTCTCTGAGCTGCGACAGCGCAACGATGTGAGTTGGTACCAGCACGCCCGCGAGTACATCGAGATGAAGTGGCAGCACTCCCCCGGCTCGACTCGCCGGACGCTCGCGGAAGCCATGGCCACCGTGACGCCGGCTCTCGTCAAGGACACCAAGGGCATGGCCGACGCCACGACGGTTCGGACGGCTCTGTATAGCTGGGCATTCAACGTGAGCAGACGCGACCAGGACCCACCCGACGAGGTGGCCGCCGTGCTGACGTGGTTCGAGCGGAAGTCCCTGCCCACGTCCGCGCTGGCCGACCGCATGCAGGTACGCGCGGCCCTGGACGCCCTGACCAGGAAGCTAGACGGCACCACGGCGGCGGCGTCGACCATCCGCCGGAAGCGGGCCATCTTCCACAACTCACTCGGCTACGCCGTTGAAGCCGGACGCCTGACGGACAACCCCCTGCCACAGGTGCAGTGGAAGGCTCCGGAGCAGGTGGCTGAGGAACTGGACCCCGCTTCAGTGCCAGAGCCCCGGCAGGCTCTCGCCCTGCTCGATGCCGTGCGTACGCAGAGCCCCCGCGGGCGGCGTTTGGTCGCGTTCTTCGGCTGCATGTACTACGCGGCGGCACGACCGGCGGAAGTCATCGGGCTCCGTCTCCAGGACTGCGACCTGCCCCGCCGGGGATGGGGCACTTTGCGACTGCGGGAGACCCGCCCCCGCTCGGGGTCGGCCTGGACGGACAGCGGCGAAGCGCACGACCGGCGCGGGCTCAAGCATCGGCCACGGAAAGCGGTCCGCACGGTGCCGATCCCGCCCGATCTCGTGAACCTGCTGCGGTGGCACGTCATGGCGTACGGCGTCGCCCCCGACGGGCGGTTGTTCCGGACGCAACGGGGCGGGCTCATCCAGGACACCGGATACGGCGAGGTGTGGGCGGAAGCCCGTGCGCGTGCTCTCACGCCCGCTCAGTACGCGTCACTGTTGGCGAAGCGTCCATATGATCTTCGCCACGCCGCCGTGTCCACGTGGCTCAGCTCTGGGGTGGAACCGCAGGAGGTGGCCGCGCGTGCCGGCCACAGCGTGGCCGTGCTGTTCCGGGTGTATGCGAAGTGCCTGGACGGCGGCGCCGCCACGGCGAACGCCCGAATCGAGCGGGCACTGAAGAACGGCGGCTAAGAGGGTCTGAAGCTGCCCCACGCCTGCCCCACACGGACTGGTCAGCACCCGAATCAGGGTGAGACACAATGGGAAAAAGCGCCCATAACGATCAGGTCGGGTCCACGAATGCCGAAAGGGTCTGCGATCAGCATTGCTGCTGGTCACAGACCCTTTCGGTCGTGTGGCGGCGCCAGGATTCGAACCTGGGAAGGCTGAGCCGGCAGATTTACAGTCTGCTCCCTTTGGCCGCTCGGGCACACCGCCGGGGTTGCTGCCTTTCGAACCGCTTTTCGGCGGTGCTCCGTGGCAACGACGTAAACAATACCCGATGCCGTGGGGTGCTTCGCCACCCGATTGATCTGCGCTCGGAGGCCGGTGGGTGGCTAGGCTTGTGCGGATGCGGCCCGGGACTGCCGGGCTCGGCGCCCGCCCCCACGTACGCCGATACGCACTCGTACGCACCCCGACACGCACCGATACAAGGAGCCACAGGACATGGCCGACTCCAGTTTCGACATCGTCTCGAAGGTCGAGCGGCAGGAGGTCGACAACGCCCTCAACCAGGCCGCCAAGGAGATCTCGCAGCGCTACGACTTCAAGGGCGTGGGAGCCTCGATCTCGTGGTCCGGTGACAAGATCCTGATGGAGGCGAACTCCGAGGACCGGGTGAAGGCCATCCTCGACGTCTTCCAGTCCAAGCTGATCAAGCGCGGGATCTCGCTGAAGGCGCTGGACGCCGGGGAGCCTCAGCTGTCCGGCAAGGAGTACAAGATCTTCGCGTCGATCGAGGAGGGCATCTCCCAGGAGAACGCGAAGAAGGTGGCGAAGATCATCCGGGACGAGGGCCCGAAGGGTGTGAAGGCCCAGGTGCAGGGCGACGAACTGCGGGTCAGCTCGAAGAACCGTGACGACCTGCAGGCCGTCATCGCCCTCCTGAAGGGCAAGGACTTCGACTTCGCGCTGCAGTTCGTGAACTACCGGTAGTCCAGCCGCAGGCCGGCTGTCGGCAGTCCCAGCGCACCGCCTGGCACGAGGAAGGGTGGGCATCCGGCGGTTTCCCGGCGGGTGCCCACCCTTCTCGCCTGCTGGCTGCGGTCCGGGGGTTGCCTCGCGCTCAGTCGCGCGAATTGCCGAAGAGAAGTCGGTAGCCGATCAGCAGGACGAGCGAGCCGCCGATCGCCGCCGCCCACGTGGCACCGTCGTAGAAGTCCTTGCTGATCGGATGGTCCAGCCAGCGCGCCGATATCCAGCCCCCGAGGAAGGCGCCGACGATGCCGATGACCGTCGTACCGATGAAGCCGCCCGGGTCACGGCCCGGCAGCAGGAACTTGGCGATGGCTCCGGCCAACAGGCCGAGAATGATCCAGCTGATGATGCTCATGCCCTGAACCTGCCCTTTCGTGCGATGCCCGTGCTGTCCCGGCGCTGTGATGTGGATCGCCGCGGGGTGTGTCCGTGCGTGCTCGTGCGTCCTGCTTGCGCACGGTCTTCTTGCCTGTTCGTGCCGTGTTGGTGAACAGGACGACTTCGCTGCACCCGGCGGTTGCAGCGATCAGTAGGGTGCGGCTCATGACACCTTCCGGTGCCGAGTTGCGGCGCACCCTGGGAGTGGGAGACGCGGTCGTCATCGGGCTGGGCTCGATGATCGGTGCCGGGATCTTCGCCGCCCTGGGGCCGGCGGCGGGCGCGGCGGGCTCCGGGCTGCTGCTCGGGCTCGCGGTCGCCGCCGTGGTCGCGTACTGCAACGCCACCTCCTCGGCGCGACTGGCCGCCCTGTACCCGGCGTCCGGCGGCACCTATGTGTATGGACGCGAGAGGCTCGGGGCGTTCTGGGGTTACCTCGCGGGCTGGTCGTTCGTGGTCGGGAAGACGGCTTCCTGTGCGGCGATGGCCCTCACCGTGGGCGCGTACGTCTGGCCGGGGCAGGCGCACGCCGTGGCCGTCGCGGCAGTGGTGGCGCTGACCGCGGTGAACTACGGCGGTGTCCAGAAGTCCGCCTGGCTGACCCGGGTGATCGTTGCCGTGGTCCTGGCTGTCCTCGCTTCCGTGGTGGTCGTGTGTCTGGGGTCGGGGGCGTCCGATGCCGGGCGGCTCGACATCGGGGCGTCGGGCGGTGTGCGCGGGGTGCTTCAGGCTGCCGGTCTGCTGTTCTTCGCGTTCGCGGGGTACGCGCGCATCGCCACCCTCGGTGAGGAAGTACGGGATCCTGCGCGCACCATCCCTCGCGCGATCCCGCTGGCTCTCGGCATCGCGCTGGTCGTGTACGTGTGTGTGGCGGTGGCGGTCCTCTCCGTATTGGGGGCGGGCGGTCTCGGGCGCGCGGATGCTCCGCTGGCGGACGCGGTGCGGGCGGCCGGGGTGCCGGGGTTGGCGCCGGTGGTACGTGCGGGTGCTGCCGTCGCCGCCTTGGGATCACTGCTCGCTCTGATCCTGGGTGTCTCTCGGACGACGCTCGCCATGGCCCGGGACCGCCATCTGCCCGGTGCGCTGGCCGCCGTGCATCCCGCATTCCACGTTCCGCATCGGGCCGAGTTGGCTGTGGGCGCGGTGGTCGCCGCCCTGGCCGCCACGGTGGACGTGCGGGGCGCGATCGGCTTCTCCTCCTTCGGTGTGCTGGCGTACTACGCGGTGGCCAACGCGTCGGCCTGGACGCTCCGTTCGGCACCCACGGCCCGGTTTGTGCCGGCTGTGGGACTGCTCGGCTGCGTGGTGCTGGCGTTCTCACTGCCCGCGGTCTCGGTGATCGTGGGAGCGGGTGTGCTGGCCGTCGGGGTGGTGACGTATGGGGTGCGACGGCGGGTGGCGGGCCGGTAGCCGGCGTCAGGCGTCAGGCGTCAGGCGTCAGGCGAGGGAAGAGGTCGGCGGCCTCCTCGCACAGCGCCCATGTCTCCTCGTAGCCCTGCTCGCCCTCGAACTCGGCTCGTCGGACGTACGACTTCAGGAGGTACTTCGGCTCCCCCACCCCCGGGAGCACCGGTCAGCGGGCTGTGAAGGGCTCGTCCGTGGGCACGATCTCGCGTCCCAGTGGGAGCAACGACACGGGTATCAGCTTGAAGTTGGCGATGCCGAACGGGATGCCGATGATCGTGACGCACAGGGCGATGCCGGTGACGATGTGGGCGATGGCCAGCCACCAGCCCGCGAGGACCAGCCACAGCACGTTGCCGACGCAGGAGGGCGCCCCCGCGTCACGGCGCTCGACCGTGGTGTACCCGAAGGGCCACAGGGCGTAGACGCCGATACGGAACGCCGCTATGCCGAACGGGATGCCGATGATGGTGATGCACAGCAGGACGCCCGCTGCGAGGTAGCCGAGGAACAGCCAGAAGCCGCTCAGGACGAGCCAAATGACGTTCAGGATGGTTTTCATCGTGGGGGACCTGCCATCTTCTCGAGCCGGGCGATGCGCTCCGCCATCGGGGGGTGTGTGGAGAACATCTTCGAGAGCCCCTGGCCAGGGCGGAAGGGATTCGCGATCATCATGTGGCTCGCCGTCTCGATGCGGGGCTCCGGGGGCAACGGGAGTTGCTTGGTGCCCGTTTCGAGCTTGCGCAGGGCGCCGGCGAGGGCGAGCGGGTCGCCGGTGAGCTGGGCGCCGGAAGCGTCGGCCTCGTACTCCCTGGAGCGGCTGATGGCCAGCTGGATGAGGCTGGCGGCGAGGGGGCCGAGGATCATGATCAGGAGCATGCCGAGGAGGCCGGGGCCGTCGTCGTCGTCCGAGCGGCCGATGGGGATCAGCCAGGCGAAGTTGACCAGGAACATGATCACGGAGGCAAGGGCGCCGGCGACCGAGGAGATCAGGATGTCGCGGTTGTAGACGTGACTGAGTTCGTGGCCGATGACACCGCGCAGTTCCCGCTCGTCCAGCAGGCGCAGGATGCCGTCGGTGCAGCAGACGGCGGCGTTGCGCGGATTGCGGCCCGTTGCGAAGGCATTGGGCGCCTCCGTCGGCGAGATGTAGAGGCGCGGCATGGGCTGGCGGGCCTGGGTGGAGAGCTCACGGACCATGCGGTAGAGGGCAGGAGCCTCGAACTCGCTGACCGGGCGGGCACGCATCGCGCGTAGAGCCAACTTGTCGCTGTTCCAGTACGCGTACGCGTTGGTTCCCAGGGCGATCACGACCGCGACAAGGAGCCCCATACGGCCGAAGAAGCTGCCGATGAGGATGATGAGTGCGGACAGCCCCCCGAGGAGTACTGCGGTCCTGAGCCCGTTGTGCCGGCGGTGCACGGTACGCCCTCCAAGTCGTACAGCAGGGGAACCTTTACTCGGTGATCTTCCTTGATGATCTGCCGTGCCACTGGTGCCGTGTGTCACGTCCAGTGGACCCTCCCGTTTTTGTCAACGCGAGGCGAGGGCCACTAGTTCCCTTGTGCGGGTGGCGGGCCGGGTCGGCCGTCCGGGTGACGGCTCAGAAGAGGCCGGTGCCGGCGAAGCGCAGGACCAGCTCAGGCGCCCCGGAGAGGGCGATGCCGACGGCCCCGGTCAGGGCGATGGCAGCGGTGAGGGGGGCGGGAACGCGGTGCCGTACGGGCTCGCCGTCAGGAGTGCGGAACAGCAGGCTCGTCCACTGGAGGTAGTAGAACAGCGCGATCACGACATTGACGGCCATGACCACGGCGAGCCAGCCGAGGCCCGCGTCGACGGCCGCGGAGAACACGGTGACCTTCGCGAAGAGGCCGATGATGCCTGGCGGCAGTCCGGCCAGGCAGAGCAGGAAGAATGCCAGGAGGAGCGCGGCGAGTGGGTTCGACGCGTACAGCCCGCGGTAGTCGGAGACCCGGTTGAGGGACTTCGTACGCCCGACCAGCGCGGCCACCGCGAAGGCGCCCAGGTTCACGGCGGCGTACATGAGGGCGTACGCGACCGTGGAGCCGATCGAGTGCTCGGCGTCGTCGGAATACGCGGCGGCCGCGATCGGTACGAGGAGGTAGCCGGCCTGGCCGACGGAGGACCAGGCGAGCAGTCGTACCGCGCTGTACGCGCGCGTGGCCTGCTGGCGCAGGGCGCCGACGTTGCCGACGGTCATGGTGAGGGCGGCCAGCGCAGCGAGGGCCGGGCCCCAGACGTCGGCGTACGACGGGAGGGCGACGACGGTGATGAGGATGAGGCCGGAGAAGCCGACCGCCTTGCCGACGACCGACAGGTAGGCGGCGATCGGGAGTGGTGCCCCCACGTAGGTGTCGGGCACCCAGAAGTGGAAGGGCACGGCGGCCGTCTTGAAGGCGAAGCCGACGAGGGTGAGGACGACACCGGTCTGGGCCAGGGTGTGCAGCTGCCCGTCGACGTTCTGGATGCGGTCGGCGACCTGGGTGAGATAGAGGGTGCCGGTGGAGGCGTACACGAAGCTGATGCCCATGAGGCTGACGGCGGTCGCGGTGACCGAGGACAGGAAGAACTTCAGGGCCGCTTCGGAGGACTTCCGGTCGCCGTGCCTGAGGCCGACGAGGGCGAAGGCGGGCAGGGAGGCGACCTCCAGGGCGACGATCAGGGTGGCGAAGTCGCGGGAGGCGGGCAGGAGGGCGGCTCCGGCTGCGGAGGACAGCAGCAGGAACCAGTACTCCCCTTCGGGAAGTCCCTTGTCGGCGTCCTTGAGGGCGGTGACCGACAGGAGAGCGGCGAGGAGAGCTCCGCCGAGGACCAGGAGCTGGAGGACGAGGGTGAAGCGGTCGGCGGTGTAGCTGCAGATGTCCGGGGCGCCGGTCAGGCAGAAGGCGGAACGGTCGCCGTCCAGGAGGGGCAGCAGCATGAGGGCCGAGGCGGCGAGGCCCGCGACCGACAGCCAGCCGAGGAGCACCTTCTTGTGCGCGCCGACGAAAAGGTCGGCCACCAGGACGACGAGTCCCACGACCGCCGTGATGGTGGGCGGCGCGATGGCGAGCCAGTCGACGGACTGGACGAGGCTCGCGGCCGGCGTGTGGGCCAGGGAGCTCATCGGGTGCCTCCTGCGAGGAGCTGCTGCACGGCCGGGTCGGTGAGGCCGAGGAGGGCCTTCGGCCAGAGACCGGCGACGACGGTGAGGGCGACGAGCGGGGTCCAGGCCGCGAATTCGTACGTGTGCACGTCGGCGAGCTTCGGCGCTTCCTGCGGTACCGCGCCCATGCAGACCCGGCGGACGACGATGAGCATGTACGCGGCCGTCAGCAGCGTGCCGAACGCGCCGATCGCCATGGAGGTGAGGAAGGCGGGGCGGTTGAGGCCGTCGGCGGGGTTGAACGCGCCGAACAGCGCCAGCATCTCGCCCCAGAATCCGGCGAGGCCGGGCAGGCCGAGCGACGCCACGGCGGCGAAGGCGAGCAGGCCGCCGAGGCGCGGGGCCTTGCCGTAGAGGGCGGCGCCCGTCTCCTCGGCGAGGGTGTCGAGGTCGGTGCTGCCGGTGCGGTCCTTCAGCGCGCCGACCAGGAAGAAGAGCAGGCCGGTGATGAGGCCGTGGGCGATGTTCGCGAACAGGGCGCCGTTCACGCCGGTCGGGGTCATGGTCGAGATGCCGAGCAGCACGAAGCCCATGTGGCCGACGGAGGAGTAGGCGATGAGACGTTTGAGGTCGCCTTTCGCGCCCTGCTTGGCGAGGGCCAGGCAGGCCAGCGATCCGTAGATGATCCCGACGACGGCGAAGGCGGCGAGGTAGGGCGCGAAGGTGCGGAACCCGTCCGGGGCGATGGGCAGCAGAATCCGGACGAACCCGTATGTACCCATCTTCAGCAGGACCCCGGCCAGCAGGACCGAGCCGACGGTCGGGGCGGCCGTGTGCGCGTCGGGCAGCCAGCTGTGCAGCGGCCACATCGGCGTCTTGACCGCGAGCCCGATGCCGATCGCCAGAACGGCGATGACCTGCACGGATGTGGTCAGCGACCGGCCGTTGTCAGTGGCGAGTGCCACCATGTCGAATGTGCCCGCCCTGATTCCGATCAGGAGCAGGCCGAGCAGCATGACGACGGAACCGAGCAGTGTGTAGAGGATGAACCTCCAAGCGGCCTGGGTCCGTTGCTCACCGCCCCAGCGGGCGATGAGGAAGTACATCGGGATGAGAACCATCTCGAAGGCGAGGAAGAACAGAATCAGGTCGAGGACGGCGAAGGTCGCGAGGGTGCCGGACTCGAGGACGAGCAGCAGGGCGACGAAGGCCTTCGGGGACGGGCCCGCAGGCATCTTGAAGTAGGAGTACAGCGCGCAGAGGAAGGTCAGCAGCGCGGTCAGGACCAGAAGGGGGAGGGAGATGCCGTCGATGCCGAGGTGGATGCGCACGTCGAGTGCGGGGATCCAGCTGATGTCCGTGCTGGCCTGCATATGCGACGGGTGGTCGTGGTCGAAGCCCAGCGCGAGGACGATCGCGGCGATGAGGATCACACCGGTGACCGTCACACCGTGCCGCAGTACGGCCTGCTCGGGTGACCTCCCCCTCAGCCCGGGCGGGGCGGGCAGAAGAGCGGCGGCGGCCCCGAGCAGCGGGCCGACCACGATCAATGCCAGAAGGAACTGCATCACGGACTCGTTGATATCGATCACGCCTGCTCACGCTCCCGTGGCGACGAGGACGGCGGCGACCACCAGGACGACGGTGCCGGCGAGCAGCGCGCTCACATAGGTCTGCAGATTGCCGGTCTGGGCGCGTCGCACGGCGGACCCGAGGAGTCGGGGCAGGGCACCCGCGCCGCGTACGTAGGTCTCGACGACCTCGCGGTCGAGGAACCGGACGAGGGTGGCTCCGGCCTGGACCGGGCGGACGAAGAGGGCCGTGTACACGGCGTCGAGATGGAAGCCGACGGCCGCGTGTCGGTGCAGCGGGCCGAGCAGGAGACGGCCCGGGTCCGCCGGGTCGGGCGCATAGGCCACGTCACCGTACGCGGGCTTGTGGCTGGCGATGGCCTCGGCCTCCACCTGCCCGGCGTCGCCCTCGGGGTGGGCCGCGACCGCACCCAGCGGGACGCGGGATGCGAGAGCGGTGGTGTGCCGCCAGGCCGCGTAGGTGACGAGCCCGCCGACCAGGGCCACACCCGTGCCGAGGACGGAAGTGGTGAGAGTCGGGGTCAGGTCACGGCCGTCGAACCAGTCGGGCAGCGTGCGGTAGGCGAACGCGCCGATGGCGAGAGACGGGACGGCCAGGACCCACAGCACCACGGTCATGGTGAGGGGCTGCCTTCCGTGGTCGGGGGCCTCTGCGCCCCGGCCGTGGAAGGCCAGCAGCCACAGCCGGGTCGCGTACGCGGCGGTGAGCAGGGCGGTGAGAAGGCCGGAGACGAGGACGGTCCAGCCGGCGGCGCCGGGAGCGTGCTCGGTGTGGCCGGTGGCGACGTGCTCGGCGGCGCCGAGGACGGACTCCTTGGAGAAGAAGCCGCTGAAGGGCGGGATCGCGGCGAGCGCGAGGAGCGCCACGGTCATCGTCCAGAAGGCGTCGGGGACACGGTCGCGCAGATGGCTCATGCGGGACATGGCGGCCAGCGAGTTGGTGCCGGCGGCGTGGATGATCACGCCGGCCGCGAGGAACAGCAGTGCCTTGAAGGCGCCGTGCGCGAGGAGGTGGAAGACGGCGGCTCCGCGGTCGCCGACGGCGAGGGCGCCGGTCATGTAGCCGAGCTGGCCGATGGTCGAGTAGGCGAGGACGCGCTTGATGTCGTCCTGGGCCAGCGCGGCGAGCGCCGAGCCGGTCATCGTGACGGCCGCCATGACGGCGAGGACGAGCATCGCGGCCCGGGAGGCCTCGAAGACGGGAAGGAGCCTTGCGATGAAGTAGACACCTGCGGCGACCATCGTCGCGGCGTGGATCAGCGCGGAGACGGGCGTCGGGCCCGCCATCGCGTCGGGGAGCCAGGTGTGCAGCGGGAACTGCGCCGACTTGCCCGCCACACCGGCCAGGAGCAGCAGGGCGATGAGCGTCGGGTGGTCGAGTCCGCCGTGCGCGACGGCGCCGAGGACCCTCGTGATCCGGAAGGACCCGGCGTCGGTGGCCAGTGCGAACAGGCCGATGAGGAAGGGGACGTCACCGAGCTTGGTCACCAGAAAGGCCTTGAGGGAGGCGGCGCGGGCCTCCGGGGTCTCCCAGTAGTGGCCGACCAGGAAGTAGGAGCAGATGCCCATGACTTCCCAGCCGACCAGCAGCACGATCAGGTCGCCGGAGTAGACGACGAGCAGCATCGCGGAGGTGAACAGCGAGACGAGGGCGGCGTACGAGGGATAGCGCGGGTCGTCGCGCAGATAGCCGGTCGAGTAGATCTGCACGCAGGCGGCGACGAAGCCGACCAGGACGGCGACAAGGGCGGCGAAGCCGTCGATGTGCAGGGCGAGTTCGATGGGGACCGAGCCGGTGGGCGTGAGCTCGGTGGCGGCGTCGACGGCCTGGTCACCGCCCTGGCGCACGGCGACCACCACGGCGAGCGCGAAGGAGGCGAGTACGGGCAGGACGGCCAGCGGGCGTACGAATCCGGGAGCCGTGCGGCCCAGGAGCAGGCCGGCCGCGGCGCCCAGGAACGGAAGGAGGGGGACGAGGACGGCGAGGGTGGTCGTGGTCACGCGGTGGCCTCAGCCTTCCCGGTCCGGTTGGCCTGCTCGGCCGTCGGGGCGTCGCTGTCGGAGCCGTCGGCCAGGTGGCCCTCGAGGCCCTCGGCGGTGTCGCGGAGCTTGTCGATGTCGGCGGTGCCGCGGTTGCGGTGGACGGCGAGGACGATCGCCAGGCCGATGCCGATCTCGGCGGCGGCGATGGCGATGGTGAACAGGGTCAGGGCCTGGCCGGAGTGCAGGGCCTCCTCGGCGGACTTGCTGAGCCAGACGTCGAAGGCGACGAGGTTGAGGTTGACGGCGTTGAGCATCAGCTCGACGGACATCAGGACGAGGATCGCGTTGCGGCGGGCGAGGACGCCGTACAGGCCGGTGCAGAAGAGGAGGGCGGAGAGGACCACGGGATAGGCGAGGTGCATCAGGGCGTCCCTTCCCGGTCGGCCTTGCCCGCGGTGCCTTGGCTCGCGCTGGTCTTGCCTGGGGTGGCTTGGCTCGCCTGAGTCCCGCGCGCGGATGGGCCCGTGTCGGCCTTGCCCGCGGTTGGTTGGCTCACGCCGGTCTTCTCCTTGCGGGAGAGGACGATCGCGCCGACGAGGGCGGCGAGGAGGAGGACGGACAGGGCCTCGAACGGGAGGACCCAGTTCTGGAAGAGGCTGGCACCAGTGGCGTCGGTGGAGCCGGCGGCGGGACCGTCCAGGTCGATCCAGGTCGCGCGGAAGGCGTCGACGACGACCCAGACCAGGGCCGCCGCGGCGGCGACGGCGACGGCGAGGGCGGCCCAGCGGTTGCCGGAGTCGGCGTCCGGGGAGCGGCCGATGGGCGCTTTGGTGAGCATCAGACCGAACAGAAGGAGGACGACCACGGAACCGACATAGATCAGGACCTGCACCCAGGCGATGAACTCGGCGGTGAGCAGGAGGTACTCGACGGCGAGGCCGCCGAGAGCGACCACCAGCCACAGGGCGGCGTGCACCAGTTGCTTGGTGGTGACGGTGACCAGCGCGGCGCCGAACGTGACCAGGCCGACGAGGAGGAAGGCGATCTCGACGCCGGTCGGGGAGAGGAAGCCGTGGGTCTCGGCGGCAAGGGTCACGATTCTCCTTCCTTCGGCTCGGCCTGTGCGGCCGCCAGCTTCTCCGCCGTCTTACGGGCGGCGGCGATCTCCTTCGGTTCCTCCGCACCGGGATCGAGGGCGGGCGGGGCCGGGACGGTCCACATCCACTCACGGAGCTTGTCGCGCTCGTGGGTGAGCTCACGGATGTCGGTCTCGGCGTACTCGAACTCCGGGGACCAGAACAGAGCGTCGAAAGGACAGACCTCGATGCAGATGCCGCAGTACATGCACAGGGAGAAGTCGATGGCGAAGCGGTCGAGAACATTGCGGCTGCGCTCGCGGCCGCCGGGGGCGGCCGGCGGGACCGTCTCCTTGTGGGAGTCGATGTAGATGCACCAGTCCGGGCACTCACGGGCGCACAGCATGCAGACCGTGCAGTTCTCCTCGAACAGCCCGATGACGCCGCGGGTGCGGGGAGGGAGATCGGGCTGGGCGTCCGGGTACTGCTCGGTGACGGTCTTCTTCGTCATCGTGCGGAGGGTGACGGCCAGGCCCTTGGCGAGGCCGCTGCCGGGGATCGACAGGCGGGGCCGCCCGGAGGGCGTCGTTGCGGGGCGGTGGCCGGGTGACGGGCGGGACATAGCTACTGGATCACCACCTTGACGATGCCGGTGAGGGCGATCTGGGCGAGGGAGAGGGGGACGAGGAGGGTCCAGGAGAGCTTCTGGAGCTGGTCCTCCCGCAGGCGGGGGTAGGTGACGCGCAGCCAGATGACGATGAAGGCGAGGACGGCGGTCTTCAGGAGGGTCCAGACCCAGCCGAGGCCGTCGGCGCCCCAGGGGCCGTGCCAGCCGCCCAGGAAGAGGACGGTGGTCAGGCCGCACAGGACGACGATCCCGGCGTACTCGGCGAGGAGGAACAGGGCGAAGCGGAGGCCGGTGTACTCGGTGTACGCACCGAAGATGATCTCCGAGTCGGCGACGGGCATGTCGAAGGGCGGCCGTTGGAGTTCGGCCAGCCCGGCAACGAAGAAGACGATCGCGCCGACGATCTGCCAGGGCAGCCACCACCACTTGAAGGCGTCGAGGATGCCGGGGATCGACACCGTCCCGGCCGCCATCGCCACCGAGGCGGCGGTGAGCAGCATCGGGAGTTCGTAGGCGAGGAGCTGGGCGGCGGTGCGCAGGCCGCCGAGGAGGGAGAACTTGTTGGCGGAGGCCCAGCCGGCCATGAGCGAGCCGAGGACTCCCACCCCCATCACCGCGAGGACGAAGAAGACGCCCGCGTCGATGACTTCTCCTACGGCGCCCTCGCTCGGGCCGATGGGGATGGCGAGGAGGACCAGGAGATACGGGAGGAGGGCGACCGCGGGTGCTAGTTGGAAGATACGGCGGTCCGCGCCCGCGGGGACGACGTCTTCCTTCTGCGCGAACTTCACGCCGTCGGCGACGAGTTGTGCCCAACCGTGGAATCCACCGGCGTACATGGGGCCCAGGCGGCCCTGCATGTGAGCCATGACCTTGTGCTCCGTCTGGCCCACGATCAGCGGGAAGGTCAGGAAGACGACGAAGATGATCAGGAGTCGCCAGGCGACGTCGAGAGCGTCGTTCACTGCTGGCCTCCTGCGGTGTCCGGGTCTTCGGGGGCCCTGGTCGGAGGGGCGGGGGTGGGGCCTTCGGAAGCGGTAGGTCCGGGCGGGGGGTTGGGGGACTCGTCGGCGTCAGCATCGGTGCCGGTACCGGTGCCAGCGCCGGCTTCGGCTTGGGCTTGGGCTTGGGCTTCGGCTTCGGCTTCGGCCGACGGTTGGGGGCCGGGGTCGTTCGAGGGGGCGTGGGCGGGCTCGGCTGTGTCGGCCGGCTCAGGTGTATCGGCGGGCTCGGGCTCCTCGGCAAGAGCCGGTTCGGCGGACGAGTCCTTCACCGCCGGGCTCGGCTCTGTGACTGGGCGGATCGGCTCCGACGCCGGCTGCCGTTCCGTGGTCGGCCGGTCTTCCGACGGCGTCGGGCCCGGCTCCGGCTCCTCGAAAGCTGGGCGGGCGTGGTGCCAGGGGGCGTCCGAGCTGCGGGGCCCGGTGGCGGGGCGGCTGGGCGTGGCCTCGGTCGACGGGGTCTGCGCACGCTGCGACGCCGAGCCCCCTGATACCGAACGCGCGCGGCGCGGGCCGGCCGGTGCTCCCGGTACGTTCGTAGCGTCCGCAGCGGGCGACGCCCCTTGCTTGCCCTGGTGTCCCACCGCGGACTCCCTGGACTCCTTTTCCTGGTCCGCCTGACCTGCCTGACCTGCTTGGTCCCCCTGACCTGGCCGATTCGCCTGACCTGCCTGGTCCCCCTGGCTCACCGACCCTTCCGACGCCGACCGCGTACGACGCGGCGCGCCGGCCGAAGAACCTGGAACAGCGGAAGAACCAGGAGCAGCCGCAGACTCCTGAGCAGGAGCCGTCGGCGTGGCCGAAGCCGCTTCCGTCTCCCCCTGCGTCCCCTGGATTCCCGGGGTGTCCGGCGCTCCCGCCGGCCCCGTCACCTGGCTCGCCGATCCGGCCGACGCCGACCGGGTCCTACGTACCGGGCGCTCCCCAGCCCCAGCAGCCGGGCGTTCCCCTGCCGCACGTGCCGGTCGCTCACCGGTCGTACGCGACGGACGCTCGGCCGCCGCGCGTCCCGCCCCCCGTGCCGGGCGGGCCGGAGCGGGCGGGAGCTGGCCCTTCAGCGGGCCCCATTCGTTCGGGTCGGGGACGCCCGGTGGAAGCATCTGGCGGCGCTTGGGACCGCCGTGTTCGGACTCGCCCGGTTCCTTCGCGCCGGGCCACGCCTTGGCCACGCGGGCGGCGAGGACGAAGTCCTTGCGGAGGGGGTGGCCCTCGAAGCCCTCCGGGAGCAGGAGATGGTCCAGGGCGGGGTGGCCCTCGAAGCCGACGCCGAACATCTCGTGCGTCTCGCGTTCGTGCCAGGCCGCGCCCGCGAACACGTCCACCGCGCTGGGCAGAACAGGGGCCTCGTGCGGGACTGTCGTACGGAGCAGAAGCCGTCGTACGGGGGAGAGCGCCACGACGTGCGCCGCGACGCGGAAGCCCACGCCTGGTTCGTCGACCGCGCTCAGCCAGTCGAAGTAGGTGCAGGCCAGTCGGTCGCGGGCCGTCTCCAGCGCCGCGAGCCAGGACGCGGGCGGTACGTCGACCGTCAGCACCTCGTACGATTCCTCGGCCGTGGCCTCCGTACCGAACAGGTCCTCGACGGGAGCGGGCAGCCAGCCGACCACGGTCATCGGCCCTCCCCCGGCCCCGAAGCCGAACCTGAGCCGGGTCCCGAGCCCTCAGCCGCACCCGTCCCCGAACCCGCTGCCGCCCCCGAGGCCGTACCCGCACCCGCACCGGAGTCCGTCCCCGGCCCCCGCACCAGCCCGCTCTCCAGCGCAGCGGCCGACGGGCGCCCGGCGTCGGAACCGGCTCCGGAGCCGTACCCGTATCGCTCCCCCAGCGACTCCCGCGCGATCTTCTCCTGGAGTTTGAGGATCCCCTGGAGGAGCGCCTCGGGGCGGGGCGGGCAGCCGGGGACGTACACGTCCACCGGGATGATCTGGTCGACGCCCTTGGTCACGGAGTACGAGTCCCAGTACGGGCCGCCGCAGTTGGAGCACGCACCGAAGGAGATCACGTACTTCGGCTCGGGCATCTGTTCGTAGAGGCGCTTCACGGCCGGCGCCATCTTGTCCGTGACCGTTCCGGAGACGACCATCAGGTCGGCCTGGCGCGGGCCGGGCGCGAAGGGGATCACGCCGAGGCGGATGAAGTCGTGGCGGGCCATGGACGCGGCGATGAACTCGATCGCGCAGCACGCGAGGCCGAAGTTGAAGACCCAGAGGGAGTAGCGGCGGCCCCAGTTCAGGACCACCTTCATCGGCTCGGGGGCCAGGCGCGCGAGGGCACCCAGCCGCTTCGGCTCCGGAAGCAGAACAGGCTCGGAAGGAGTGGGGGTCACGTCCATGCCAGGACGCCCTTCTTGTATGCGTACAGCAGGCCCACGGCGAGGAAGCCGAGGAAGATGAACATTTCCACGAGGGTGGTCGCGCCGTAGCCGGGGGCGGCGAAGACCGTGGCCCAGGGGAACAGGAAGATCGAGTCGACGGCGAAGATGACGTACAGGAACGCGTAGACGTAGTAGCGGACCTGGGTGTGCGCCCAGCCCTCGCCGACGGGGTCGACCCCGCACTCGTACGTCAGGAGCTTCTCGGGCGTGGGGACCACGGGTCGCAGCAGGCGTCCGGCGCCGAAGGCGACAGCGACGAACAGCACGCCGACCACGGCGAGCAGTCCGACGACCGAGTACGACTGGAAGTAGTCCGCCGCGACGACGGTCGCGTTGACAGCGGTCGACTCGACAACGGTCGGTTCCGGCACGCCCGTCCCTCGCTCCCTGACCTGGACTCTGTGACCTGGACTCTGTTCGACGATCTGTACGCACGGGAGTCTAGGCCCTGCTAAAGAGAGCGTAAGCAGCCCGTCACTGCCTGAGGGAAGCCGCAGGTGGTGAGGGTGGGGTTTTCCCCAGTGGATCGCGGCGGTCCACCTCATGGCGCGGCGGGCCGCGGCGCGGCACGCTAACCCGTATGACCGAACGACTCCCGGCCTCGAGCCCCTCCGTGGAAGCGGACAGCGACCGCCTGCCACCGGCACGTTTCGCCTTCCCAGGGCACACCTGGAAGGAGATCGCACACCTGCTGGCGAACCTTCCGATGGCGCTGATCGGCTTCGTCTACGTGGTGACGGTGCTGTCCGCCGGAGCCGGGCTCACCGTCACGGTGATCGGGCTGCCGATGCTCGCGGCCGGGCTGATGGGCGCCCGGTGGCTGGGCCGCCTGGAACGGGCGCGGGCCAGGGCGCTGCTCGGGCTCCGCGTGGACGAGCCGAGCCCGCTGCGGCTGCGCAACAGAAAGGGCATCGGGTTTCTCCAACGACTGTGGTTGGGGCTGACGGACCCGGTCGGCTGGCGGACGATGCTCTACGACTTCGTGCGGCTGCCCTGGGGCATTTTCACCTTCGCCCTGACGCTGACCTCGCTGTTCGTGCTGTGGCCGGTCCTGCCGTTCATAGCGCGGGGGCTGACCAACGTGGACCGTGCGATGGTGCGCGGGCTGCTGTCGCCCTCCGACGAACTGGAGCGGCGGATCGCCGAGCTGGAGTCCGACCGGGGGGTCGTGGTGGACACGGCCGCGGCGGACCTGCGGCGCATCGAGCGCGACCTGCACGACGGAGCGCAGGCCCGGCTGGTCAATCTGGCGATGGGACTGGGCATGGCCAAGGAGAAGCTGCTGGACGGTCACACCGACGAGAAGCTCGTGGCAGCGATGGTCGAGGAGGCGCACGGCGAGGTGAAGCTCGCGCTGCAGGAGCTGCGGGACCTGGCCCGGGGCATTCATCCGGCCGTCCTCACGGACCGGGGCCTGGATGCCGCTCTGTCCTCGGTCGCGACCCGCTGCACGGTGCCGGTGAAGGTGACGGCTGACCTGGATTCCAGACCGGTCGCGGCCATCGAGGGCATCGCCTACTTCACCGTCTCGGAGCTGTTGCAGAACGTCAGTAAGCACAGCGGCGCGAAGTCGGCGTCGGTGGAGGTGTGGCGGTCGGACGACCGGCTGCTGATCCAGGTGTGGGACGACGGTCGCGGCGGCGCCCGCCTCGACGGCGGTACGGGCATGCGCGGCCTCGCCGAACGCCTGGACGCCGTGGACGGCCTGTGCGGCGTGGAGGGTCATGTGGCGGAGCCACCTGGCCCTTCGCGCCGTGCGGCATGGGGGTCCCCCCGCTCGAGCGAAGTCGAGAGTGGGGGAGTGCGTACCGGGCGTCGCGACGCCGCGGAGATCCATCAGAAGGGCCCTAGCAGGGCCTGAGGAGAAGAAGAGGTAGGGAAAACCCCCCTCCCGAGACGCCGACGGACTCCATGGTCCACAGGCTCCGGGCCGAGCAGGGTGGAGGTACGACGACACAGCCGCGGGGACAAGGGAGAAGGACGACGCCGATGGCCACGGACTACGGACAGGGCTACGGGCAGGACTACGGGCACGACAGCGGGCTCGGGTTCCCCGAGGAGGTGCGGCGGCACCGCCTTCCGGCCGGGCTGCGGGCACCGTTCGAGGCACGCAGCTGGCGCGAGCTGGCGTACGTGCTGCTGAGCCTGCCGATCAGCATCCTGCTGTTCGTGTACACGATCACGATGGTCGCGCTCGGTGTGGGCCTGCTCGTGACATTCCTCGGGATACCGCTGCTGGCGGTAGGGCTGGCCGGCTGCCGGGGCCTCGGGTCACTGGAGCGGGCCCGTGCGCGGGGGCTGCTGGGCCTCGATGTGGGCGAACCCGAGCCGCTGCGGATGAAGAAACAGGGCGCGCCGGCCTGGGTGGGGGCGGTGCTGAAGAGCGGCACCTCATGGCGGAGCGCGCTGTACTCACTGTTGTCTCTGCCGTGGTCGGTGTTCTCGTTCGCCGTCGTCGTGAACTTCTTCGCGCTCGGCTGGACACTGATGACGTACCCGCTGTGGTTCTGGCTCTTCCCGCTCTTCGCCGGTCAGGACGGGATCCAGTTGTACGGCGACGAGACCCACCGCGTCTACCTCGACAACCCGTTCGAGATCACCGTGACCGCGCTGGTGGGAGTGTTGTTCACGCTGGCCACGCCGTGGATCGTGCGGGCGCTGACGATGGTGGACCGGCTGCTGGTGCACGGGCTGCTCGGGCCGACACGGCTGTCGGCGCGGGTGGTGGAGCTGGAGTCGGACCGCGGGGTCGTGGTGGACACGGCGGCGGCGGACCTGCGGCGCATCGAGCGGGATCTGCACGACGGGGCCCAGGCGCGGCTGGTGGCACTGGCGATGGATCTGGGGCTGGCGAAGGAGAAGCTGGCGGAGGACCCGCATGCGGCGGCGCGGATGGTGGACGACGCGCACGGCGAGGTGAAGACGGCGCTGCAGGAGTTGCGGGACCTGGCGCGGGGCATTCATCCGGCCGTGCTGACGGACCGCGGGCTGGATGCCGCCCTGTCCGCGGTCGCCTCGCGGTGCACGGTTCCGGTGCAGATGGAGGTGGACCTGCCGTCGCGACCGGCGCCGGCGATCGAGGGGATCGCGTACTTCACGGTGTCGGAGCTGCTGCAGAACATCAGCAAGCACGCGCAGGCCACCTGGGCGGCGGTCGACGTCTGGCGAGTGGAGAACCGCCTGATGCTGCAGGTCGTCGACGACGGCGTCGGCGGCGCGGACATCTCCGCCGGCTCGGGCCTGGGCGGCCTGGCCGAACGGCTGGACGCGGTGGACGGAATCCTGGTGGTCGACTCCCCCGCCGGGGGCCCGACGCGGATCACCGCGGAGCTTCCGTGGCGGGCGGTGTAGGTCCGGCTGCGAGCAATGGCGGCGGCGTCCCCCTCATCTGCGGTTTGCGGTGGGCAGGGGGCCGGAGCGGTGTCAGGGGCCGGAGACCGAGGACGGACACGCAAGGTTCCCGAAGAGGAACCCGAGAGCCCGCCGCGAGTCCGTGCTGCCGCACGCCACCGCCGCACGCCGCAGGCCCAGGCGCACGCCGTACGTCCACGACCCACGCCCACGGACGTACGGCCTCCAAGCCCCCAACCCCCATCCACGCCCCAAGCCCTGTCTCTTATACACATCTGACGCTGCCGACGAATAGAGAGGTGTAGATCTCGGTG
>JODI01000021.1 GCA_000720805.1 Streptomyces violaceoruber | reverse complement strand
CCGAGATCTACACCTCTCTATTCGTCGGCAGCGTCAGATGTGTATAAGAGACAGGGGTTGTACCCGTGCGGTCGGTGGATCCGTTGACGCCGCTGCATCGGGTGTCCGGAGCCTCGGGGCGGTCCTCGGGGTCCGCTTCCCCGGGCCCCGCCCGGAGCCCCGCCCCGAACCCCGTCGCCGTCCTCCTCACCGCCGCCGAACAGCTGGGCACTGCCGCACGCGTGTGCGAACTGGCTGTGCAACACGCCCGGACACGGGAGCAGTTCGGACAGCCGATCGGGGCCTTCCAGGCGGTCAAGCACCTGTGCGCCGACATGCTCGTGCGGACGGAGGTGGCCCGCCCGGCCGTGTACGCGGCCGCCGTCACCGCCGGCCCGGCCGACATCGCCGCGGCCCGGCTGCTCGCGGACGAGGCTGCCCTGCGGAACACGCGGGACTGTCTCCAAGTCCACGGCGGTATGGGGTTCACCTGGGAGAGCGAAGTGCATCTGCACCTCAAGCGGGCCTGGGTGCGGGCACAACGTGGCGGGGGTGTCACGGAGAGTGAGGAGGCTCTCGCGGCGGAGCTGGTGGACTGAACGGGCCGTGAGCGCTGCCGGACTGGGGTGTCGCCGAAGCCATGGGGAGAGATGTTGCGGATCGTGGCACCCCGTGATCACGGAGCGTCGATATCGGGTTGTGTCCTAGGTGTGACTCGTCACGTCCCGGAGTCGGCCGCGTGCTCCGGTACCTTCTGTGGGATGCGAGTGGTCCCGAGCACGAGTCATGCCGGTGTTACCCCTGCTTGTTCGACCCCTGGAGACGAGCGTCGCACAGTATGCCGCACGGGTACTCCTTCACGCTGGAATATGCCCGAAGCGCTTGTTGGCGTGACTGTACGTCAACCATGCTGTCCCACAAGGGAATCACGTTCTGTGACCCTGACTCTGGCTGTTGTTCTGGTCATGCAAAAAATGGCTACGATCGTGGCCCTCGTGAGGCGCGAGGCTATGTGTCCGCCGGTTCGGATGGTGTGAGCGGTGCAGGTGCTTCAAGTGCAGCTGGAGATCCGACCCGACCCCGCGGAGGTGGGGCGGGCCCGCAGTTGGGCCCGTTCGCGCCTCGCCGGGTCCGGGATAGAGGCCGATGAGCCGCTCGCCGAAACCCTGATCCTGCTCGTCTCCGAACTCGTCACCAACGCCGTGGTGCACACCGGCTGTCCGGCCGTGCTGCGGCTCTCCCTGCCGCCCGCGGCGACGGAGGTGGCCACCGTCCGCCTCGAGGTGGCCGACCGCAGCGACCGCGCCCCGGTCCCGCGGTGCGCCGACGGTGACGAGACGGGCGGCCGGGGTCTCGCCCTCGTCGACGGTCTCGCCGACCGCTGGGGCTGGAGCGCCGAAGGTGCCGGCAAGCGTATCTGGTGCGAACTCGACCGGTGCGCGCAGTCCCGGCCCGCCGCGACCGCCTGCGGCGGCGGAGTGTCGGCGTGCGAGGGGCCGGCGTACGAGGGATCGGCGCACGAAGGACGGGCGTACGAGGGGCTGACGTACGAGGCGGTGTGAGGTTGCACGGTCGCAGGAAGCGCCGTAGCCCTTGATCGGCGCCGCGTCCGTGCGCCGGGGCATGCTTCTGTGCGCGCCCACGGAGAACAGCGCATAGGTCACAAATCCCCGAACGGGTGTTGACGTCAAGTCACCGTCTGATCACGCTTGAGGTCAGCGATTCGCCGCGAGGGGACGACGAGGGCTTCGGTGACGGAGGCCCTTGCCGAGTGTGGGTCGTGATTCGGCGTCGGTTCCGTCGGTTCCGTCGGGACGGAGGAGCCGGGGCCGGAGCGCCGGAGTGGGGCGGCGGTGCGCGATGCCGTGCTCGGGGCGGGCGTCGGCGCACCGCCGGCCGACGGGCCTCGGTTGTCGGCCGACGGCTGACAGCTGTCAGAGGATTGCGACGGGTGCCACCGGCGTGCCCGTGGCGCCAACGAAGGGTTCGGGCATCGCCGACAGCAGGAACGCGTACCGGCCTGTTTGTCCACAGGCTGTGGACAACTTTTCGAGATTCCAGTTCTGGCCCTGAATCATCCCCATTTCCACCAGATCGAGCGCGTGCACGGGCAGCCACAGGTCCTCGATCTCGGGCGGGAAGATCTCGAAGGTGAGGGTGTCGTTCGCGACCGCGGCCACATCGCGCGCGTGGAACCACTCGGGGGTACGGATCGACAGTCCAGGCGACGGATAGCCGTACGCCTCCTTGTCGCCGGCCAGATACACCTGCACCTGCCCGGTCCGTACGAGCACGATGTCACCGGCGCGTACGCGCGTGCCGGCCAGTTCCTCGGCGGCATCGAGGTCCTCCGGCGTGACGGCGTGCGAGCCGTCGAGGCGGTCTCTGCCGTGCGCCCGGGCCACGTCGAGCAGCACCCCGCGCGAGACGATGTGCCGTGCCTTGTCGATGCCGCTGAACTCGGCGCCGCCGTGCGCGGTGATGGTGTCGGCCGGACGGCCGTTGTAGAGGCGGCCCGAGTGCGAGACGTGGGTGAGCGCGTCCCAGTGGGTGGCTGCCTGGAGGCCCATGGTCACGGCGTCGTCGCTGCACGCCACCGTTCCCGGGCCGAAGATCTCCTGGTTGATCTGCACCATGGCGTGCAGGGGGTTGACCCGGCCGGGCATCATCCCGGTCTGCACCCCGTCCTGCCTCAGGGGTAGCGCGAGGGGGACGCGGCGGCCCGTGCGGACCTCCTCCGCCGCCCGGCGCACCACCTCGTCGGTGATCAGGTTGAGGGTGCCGATCTCGTCGCCGTCCCCCCAACGGCCCCAGTTGTTCACGCGCTTGGCGATGTCGTGGAACGCGGGATGGAGCGTCGGCTGCGACATCCGTCCTCCCCGGGGCTTGTCTCCGGCTGTCCGACAGGGCAAAAATCTAACGGACCGTCAGAAACCGCGGGAAGGGGCCGGGCGTGGGGAACTTCTTGGCAGGCAAGGTGGTCGCCGTGACCGGCGCCGGGCGGGGCATCGGCCGGGCGGTGGCGCGTGCGGCTGCCGCCGAGGGCGCGCGGGTCGTCGTCAACGACTACGGGGTCTCCGTCGACGGAGCCTCGCCGACCAGCTCGGTGGCCGAGGCCGTGGTCAAGGAGATCGAGGCGGCGGGAGGGGACGCGGTCGCGGTGGCCGACGACGTGTCGACCATGGCGGGCGGTCAGCGGATCGTGGACGTGGCGCTGTCGTCGTACGGGCGACTCGACGGGGTCGTGTGCGTGGCCGGGATCCTGCGTGAGCGGATGCTGTTCAACATGTCCGAGGAGGAATGGGATCCCGTCGTGGCGACCCACCTCAAGGGCACGTTCACGGTGTTCCGGGCGGCGTCGGCGGTGATGCGGCGACAGCGCGGGGGCACCCTGATCGGGTTCACCAGCGGAAACCACCAGGGGTCCGTGTCCCAGGCCAACTACAGCGCGGCGAAGGGCGGGATCATCTCGCTCGTGCGCAGTGCGGCGCTGGGGCTGCACAAGTACGGGGTGAGCGCCAACGCGGTGGCGCCGGTGGCGCGTACGCGGATGTCGGCGAACGTTCCCATGGAGCTGGCGGAGATCGGGGAGCCGGAGGACGTGGCCGCTCTCGTCGTGTATCTGCTGTCGGAGCGGGCTCGGGAGCAGCAGATCACGGGGCAGGTGTACACGGTCGCGGGGCCGAAGATCGCGGTGTGGGCACAGCCGCGGGAACTGCGTTCGGCTTACGCGGAGGGGGGCGGCTGGACGCCGGAGCGGATCGCGGAGTTCCTGCCCGGGTCGGTGGGGGTGGATCCGATGCCGATGCTGTCGCGGTTGGAGGGGATGGAGAAGGCGGCGCGGGAGGGATCGCGGCCGAACGCCCAGTAGCTCGGGGCGGCTGTCGTACGGCGGGTGCGGGTGCGGGTGCGGGTGCGGGTGCGGCTGCGTTGTGGCTGGTCGCGCCCAGGCGGCCGAGCCGCATGTGAATACAGCCCCGCGCCCCTGGGGGTGTTGGACGCGTCCGGTGTCAACAGGAGGACCTCGTGGACTTTGGATTCACCGCCGGTGATGAGGCGTTCCGGGCCGAAGCCAGGGCGTGGCTCGTCGCGCACGCCGATGGCACACACGACCGCCGTACCTGGGAACGCACCCTCGGCAAAGCCGGTTGGATCGGGATCGGGTGGGCTCGGGACGGGTACGGCAACCGGACCGCCACCCTCACCCAACAGGTCGCCTGGGCGGAGGAGTACGCGTCGTCGGGCGCCCCCGCGCGGTCCGGGCACATCGGGGAGAACCTGCTTGCGCCGACCCTGCTCGCGCACGGCACCGAGGAGCAGAAGGCGCGCTTTCTGCCGGCCATCGCCGCCGGGGAGGAACTGTGGTGTCAGGGGTACAGCGAACCGGGCGCCGGGTCGGACCTGGCCGGTGTCCGGACCGCGGCCGAGCGGGAGGGGGCGGAGTACCGGGTCACGGGGCAGAAGATCTGGACCTCGCTGGCCCATGAGGCGGACTGGTGTTTCGTGCTCGCGCGGACCGAGGCGGGCTCGCACCGGCATCACGGGCTGAGCCTCCTTCTCGTTCCCATGGACCAGCCGGGGCGCATAGAGGTGCGGCCCATCCGGCAGTTGACCGGGACGAGCGAGTTCAACGAGGTCTTCTTCGACGGGGCACGCGCGCGTGCGGAGCACGTCGTCGGGGGCGAGGGCGGGGGCTGGAAGGTCGCGATGAGTCTGCTCGGGTTCGAGCGGGGGGTCTCCACGCTGGCCCAGCAGGTCGGGTTCGCCCAGGAGTTGGGGCGGGTGGTCCGGGCGGCCGTGGCGACGGGGGCGGTCGCCGATCCCGTCGTACGGGAACGGCTTGTACGTCAGTGGGCCGAGCTGCGGGTGATGCGGTGGAACGCCCTGCGGACTCTCGGGCGTTCGAGGGACGCGGGTGCGCCCAGCGTGGCCAAGCTGCTGTGGGGCGGGTGGCATCAGCGGCTGGGGGAGCTGGCGATGCTGGTGCGGGGCGCGGAGGCGACCGTGGGGCCTCGGCGCTGGTCGGCTGCGGAGCCGTACGAACTCGACGCGCTGCAGCACCTGTTCCTCTTCTCCCGGGCCGACACCATCTACGGCGGCTCGGACCAGGTTCAGCGCACGATCATCGCCGAGCGGGTGCTCGGCCTGCCCAGGGAACCCAAGGGGGTCGTCTGATGCGCGGCGTGTTGTTCGACGGCAGGCGGACCGAGGTCGTGGACGATCTGGAGGTGCGGGATCCCGGACCCGGTGAGGTGCGGGTCGCGATCTCGGCGGCCGGGTTGTGCCACAGCGACCTGTCCGTGGTGGACGGGACCATCCCCTTCCCCGTTCCTGTGGTGCTCGGCCATGAAGGGGCCGGTGTGGTGGAGGCGGTGGGGGCCGGTGTCGCGCATGTGCGGCCCGGCGACCACGTGGCCCTGTCCACGCTCGCCAACTGCGGGGCGTGCGCGGAGTGCGACCGGGGGCGGCCGACGATGTGCCGGCAGGCGATCGGGCGGCCGGGGCAGCCGTTCACGCGGGACGGGCGGCCCGTGTTCCAGTTCGCGTCCAACTCGGCCTTCGCGGAACGGACCGTGGTGAAGGCCGTGCAGGCGGTGCGGATACCGAAGGACATCCCGTTGCCGTCCGCCGCGCTCATCGGGTGCGGGGTGCTGACCGGGGTGGGCGCCGTGCTCAACCGGGCGAAGGTGGACCGCGGGGACAGTGTGCTGGTGATCGGCACGGGCGGGATCGGCCTCAACGTCCTTCAGGGGGCGAGGATCGCGGGAGCGCTGCGGATCGTGGCGGTGGACGCGAATCCGGCGAAGGAGGCGGTGGCGCGGCAGTTCGGGGCCACCCACTTCCTGACCTCCTTGGACGGGGTGCGGGACGTCCTGCCGACGGGGGCGGACCACGCCTTCGAGTGCGTCGGGCGCGTCGAGTTGATCCGGGCCGCGATCGACTCGCTGGACCGGCACGGACAGGCGGTCCTGCTGGGTGTTCCGTCGGCGACCGCCGAGGCGTCCTTCCTCGTGTCGTCGCTGTTCCTGGACAAGTCGATCCTCGGCTGCCGCTACGGCTCCTCCCGCCCGCAGCGGGACATCCCGCTGTACGCGGAGCTCTACCGGGAAGGGCGGCTGCTGCTCGACGAGTTGGTGACCGAGACGTACCCGGTGGAGGACTTCGAGAAGGCGGTGGCGGACGCGGAGGCGGGGCGGGTGGCGCGGGGGGTGCTGACCTTTTCAACTACCCGGCCCTGAAGCGCATCCCCGCTGAAGGGCGCTCGGGAGTTTTCCACAGTGCCGGAAATCCACTGGGGCGTTGTCAGCGCGGGCCTCTAGCGTCGTTGCATGACCTACCGCGACATCGCCTCGAAGCAGGTCCTGACCTGGGCCTGCACCGCCGTGGGCGCCCGTATGCCGGTGGCCATGGCCCCGCTGGCCCTGGTCTTCCTGGTGCGCGAGCGCCCGGGCGGCTACTCGCTGGGCGCGATCCTCGCGGCGGCCTACGTCATCGGTGAGATCGTCGGCGCTCCGGTTCTGGGGATGCGTCTGCGCCCGGACCGGGCCCGCTTTCATCTGGCCGTCGGTCTCGCCGTGGGGGCCGCCGGTTTCGCGGGGCTGGGCGTGTTCCCCGACGCGCACGCGGCCGTCCTCGGCGGGTTCGCCCTCGTGGCCGGTGCCGCCCCGGCGGCCGCCACCGGCGGTCTGCGTACGCTGCTGACGACGCTGGTCCCGGAGCGCGCGGCGGCGCAGGCGCTGTCCGTCGAGTCGATCCTGACGGCCGGGATATGGGCCGTCTCCCCGGCCGCGGTCGCCGGTCTGGCCCTCGGTGTCGCACCGGCCGTCCCGCTGCTGCTGGGCGCCGCCCTGATGGCGTCGTCGGTCGCGGGCCTGCGGCTGCTGCCGGCCGCCTGGGGCGAAGACGGCGTCGACGGCGCAGGCGGCGTGGACGGCACAGGTGGCGAGGGGCGGACGGGCGGGACGCTGCTGCGGCTCCTGGTCGGCGCCTGGCCGGTGTACGTCATGGGCGCGGCCAGTCTGGCCCTGCTCGGTCTGGCCGAACTCGTGCTGCCTGCCCTGCTCGAACAGCGCGGCGTCGGCGTCGGCTGGTCCGGTCCGCTGCTGACCGGGATGGCGGTGGGTGGCGGCCTCGGTGCCTTCGTCCACGGTCTTCGGTCCTGGCCCGGGCGGCTGCGGACCCGCAGCGTGGTGCTGATGGCCGGCACATCCGCCTGCGTGACCCTCGCCGCGCTGATACCGGACAAGGCCGGGATCGCCGTCGCGCTGGTCGTCGGCGGCACGCTCCAGTCGTGCGCGATGCTCACCCGCAACCTCTCCCTGCGCGAGGTCCTCCCGCCGAGCGCCCTGGCCGCGGGCTACTCGGTCATGTACGCGGCCGCGGGCGCGGGTTACGCGGCGACCGGCTCCCTCGCCGGGGCCCTGCTGGAGGTGGCGGCGCCGTCCACGGCGATCCTGGCCGGGGTCGGCCTGACCCTGACGCTCACCGCGGTCGGCTGGTGGGGCGAGGCGCGGCGCGGCGACGGGTCAGCGCGGGACGCCGACCTCGCCGTGACGTCCGGCCAAACTCCCTCCGCCGGTCCCGCCGTTCCCGCCGGTCCCGCCGGTCCCGCCGGTCCCGCCGTTCCCGTCGCCCCCGGCCCGGAAGGTGCGGCGATAAGCGGTGGGGGTGACTCCGAGGGCGGCCTGTAGGTGCTGGCGCATCGACTGGGCGGTACCGAAGCCGGCGTCGCGGGCCACCTGGTCGACGGACAGGTCGGTGGACTCCAGCAGGTGCCGGGCCCGTTCCACCCGCTGCTGGGTGAGCCACTGGCCCGGACTGACGCCGACCTCCTCGCGGAAGCGGCGCGTGAACGTGCGTACGGACATGGCCTCCTGTTCGGCCATGTCCCGCAGCTGGATCGGCTCGTGGAGGCGGCCCAGCGCCCAGGCGCGGGCGGCGGTCGTGGACGACAGCTGCGGATCGGGCACCGGCCGGTGGATGTACTGCGCCTGTCCGCCGTCACGGTGCGGCGGTACGACGGTGCGGCGGGCCACCTCGTTGGCGACCGCCGTCCCGTGGTCGCGGCGCACCATGTGCAGGCACAGGTCGATGCCCGCCGCGACGCCGGCGGAGGTCAGGATGGAGCCGTCGTCGATGAACAGGACGTCCGCGTCGACCCGGACCTTCGGGAAGAGACGCTGGAGGTGCTCGGCCTCGGCCCAGTGCGTGGTGGCCGGCCGGCCGTCGAGGAGACCCGCGGCGGCCAGGACGTAGACGCCGGTGCAGATGGAGGCGAGCCGGGTGCCGGGGCGGATGTGCGCGAGGGCGGCGGCCAGTTCGTCGGTCAGGACGCCCTCCTCGAAGACCGGGCCGAGCTCGTACGAGGCCGGGATGATCACGGTGTCGGCGGTGGCCAGGGCCTCGGGGCCGTGGGCGACGTGGAGGCTGAAGTCGGCGTCGGTCTCGACCGGGCCCGGCGGCCGGACCGAGCAGGTGATCACCTCGTACAGATGCCGTCCCCGGGCGTCCTTGGGGCGGCCGAAGATGCGGTGCGGGATGCCCAGCTCGAAGGGGAGCAGGCCGTCGAGGGCCAGTACGACGACGCGGTGGGGGCGGAAGCCCGGCTCACGACTCATGGCCCGATCCTAGCGAATGCTGTCCTACGGGCCAGTGGCTCGGAAGGGGCGCAGGCCGGAAGCTCTATGTCGTGACCCAGACAACCGAAGCCCTCGTGCAGGAGTCCCGCGCGGGCCGGCGCCCTCGCATCCACCGTGCCTGGTTCGTCGCCGCCGTCACCTTCGTGACCATCATCGGCGCCGCCGCCTTCCGATCGTTGCCCGGGCTGCTCATCGACCCCCTGCACGACGAGTTCCAGTGGTCGCGCGGCACGATCAGTACGGCCGTCTCGATCAACCTCGCGCTGTACGGGCTCACCGCCCCCTTCGCGGCCGCGCTCATGGACCGCTTCGGCATCCGGCGGGTGGTCGCCGTCGCCCTGACCGTGATCGCGGCGGGGGCCGGCCTGACCGTGTTCATGACGGCGCCCTGGCAGCTGATCCTGTGCTGGGGTCTGCTGGTCGGCCTGGGCTCCGGCTCGATGGCCCTGGCCTTCGCCGCGACGGTCACCAACCGCTGGTTCACCGAGCGGCGCGGCCTGGTCACCGGCATCCTCACCGCCGCCTCGGCCTCCGGCCAGCTGATCTTCCTGCCGCTGCTGTCCTGGATCGTCGAGAACCACCACTGGCGGCCGGCCGCCGTCACGGTCGCCCTCGCCGCCCTCGCGGTCGTCCCCTTCGTCTGGCTGCTGCTGCGCGACCACCCGGCCGACGTGGGCCTGAAGCCGTACGGTGCGAAGGAGTTCGTACCCAAGCCCGAGCCGGTTCCGGGCGCGGCCCGGCGCGCGGTCACCGTGCTGTTCAAGGCCGCCCGCACCGGCCCCTTCTGGCTGCTCGCCGGTACCTTCGCGATCTGCGGGGCCTCCACCAACGGCCTGATCCAGACGCACTTCGTGCCCGCGGCCCACGACCACGGCATGCCCGTCACGGCGGCGGCCTCGCTCCTCGCGGTCATCGGTGTGTTCGACGTGGTCGGCACGGTGGCGTCCGGCTGGTTCACCGACCGCTTCGAACCGCGCCGGCTGCTGGCGGTGTACTACGCGCTGAGGGGCGTCTCGCTGCTGTTCCTCCCGATGCTGCTGGCCCCCTCGGTTCACCCGCCGATGCTCTTCTTCATCGTCTTCTACGGTCTCGACTGGGTCGCCACCGTCCCGCCCACCGTGGCCCTGTGCCGCGAGCACTACGGCGAGGACAGCGCGATCGTCTTCGGCTGGGTCCTGGCCTCCCACCAGGTCGGCGCCGCGCTGGTGGCCTTCCTCGGCGGTGTCGCCCGGGACGTCTTCGGGACGTACGACATGATCTGGTACGCCTCGGGAGCGCTGTGCGCGGCGGCCGCGTTGATGGCGTTGGTGATCCGGCGGAGGCCGGTCGCACAGACGGTACCGGCGGCGGCCTAGGAGCAAGGGCCCTAGAGGAAGCGTCCCTTGTGGAACAGCAAGGGGGCAGCGTCTTCGTCGTCGCCCGTGTCCAGCGCCTCGACCCGCCCCACCACGATGAGGTGATCGCCTCCGGTGTGCACCGCGTGGATCGTGCAGTCGATCCACGCGAGCGTGCCGGCGAGGCGGGGGGAGCCGGAGACAGGAGCCGGGTCGTACGCGACGCCCGCGAACTTGTCCGCGCCGCGCACCGCGAAGCCACGGCACAACTCGCCCTGGCCGGCGCTCAGAACGTTCACGCAGAAGATCCCGGCGCGGGCGATACGCGGCCAGGTCGTCGACGTACGGCCGACCATGAAGGCGACAAGGGGCGGGTCGAGGGACAGGGAGGAGAAGGACTGGCAGGCGAAGCCGGCGGGGGTGGTGCCGGGATCGGTGGCGGGTGCCGTGACAACGGTCACGCCGGTCGCGAAGTTCCCCAGCACCCGCCGGAACGCGGTCTGGTCGACGGGCGCCCGCTCGTTGTCCCGCACACACCGAAGGTCCGGTCGCGGCAGCGCCTCGACGGGCCGCGCGAGCGGCGCGGTCCCGGTCGACCTGAGATACCGGACGGCGGCTTCGGCCATTCCTGCTTGTCCCATCACCTTCCCATTGAAGCTGACACACCGTCAGATAGGAAGGGGCGGGAGAGGGCGGGAAGGGGCCAGGTGAGGCTAACGCCCCCGGTACTCGGGGCTCCTGCGTTCCACGAAGCTCCGTACGCCCTCCTGCGCGTCCGCCGTCGTCATGTTGATCTCCTGTGCGGCGGCCTCGGCGGCGAAGGCGGTGGCGCGGTCGGTGTCGAGGCAGGCGTTGACCAGCTGCTTGGTGAGGGCGAGGGCGCGGGTCGGGCCGTCGGCGAGGCGCGCGGCCCACTCGCGGGCCGTCCTGTCCAACTCGGCGTCCGGAACGACACGGTTGACGAGGCCGAGGTGTTCGGCGTCCGTGGCGGTGAGCGCGTCGCCGAAGAACATCAGCTCCTTCGCCCGCTGCGGGCCGACGAGCCGGGGCAGGAGATACGCCCCGCCGCCGTCCGGCACGAGCCCGCGCCGGACGAACACTTCGATGAACCGGGCGGACTCCGCGGCCAGTACGAGGTCGCAGGCGAGGGCGAGGTGCGCGCCGAGGCCGGCCGCGGTGCCGTTCACGGCGGCGATGACCGGTTTCTCGCAGTCGAGGACGGCGGCGATCAGGCGCTGTGCGCCGGTGCGGAGGGTGCGGGCGACGTCGCCGGCGGTTCGCTGCCCGGTCGTCGCTGTTCCGCGCAGGTCCGCGCCGGCGCAGAATCCGCGGCCCGTGCCCGTGATCACGACCGCCCGGACGTCCGGGTCGGCGGAGGCTTCGTCGAGGAGGCGAATGATGCGTTCGCGCTGGTCAGGGGTGAGGGCGTTGAGGGCTTCGGGTCGGTTGAGGGTGATGCGGCAGACCTGATTGTCAGTGGTGTGCCGTATCAATGACTCAACGGAGATTTCGGATTCTCGGGGGGAATCGGGCATGTTCATTTCAGCGGCACACCGCCAACGCGTCCAGCGCCACGGCGCCCTGCCCCTGCGGCAGCACCATCAGCGGATTGATGTCGAGCTCCGCGAGGTCGTCCCCGAGTTCCAGGGCCATGCGCTGCACCCGCAGGACGACTTCGACCAGCGCGTCGAGATCCGCCGGGGGGCGCCCCCGGACCCCGTCGAGGAGGGCCCGTCCGCGCAGTTCGGCGCACATGTCCCGCGCCTGCTCCTCTCCGAAGGGCGGCACGCGTACGGCGGTGTCCCGCAGCACCTCGACGAGCACCCCGCCGAGCCCGACGGTCACGGTCGGCCCGAAGAGCTCGTCGTGGGTGAGGCCGACGACCATCTCCACACCCCGCTCGACCATCTGGCACACGAGGACGCCGTCCAGCGGGACGTCCTCGTAGCGGGCGATGTCGGTCAACTCCCGGTAGGCGTCCCGGACCTGGCTGGCCGAGGTCAGCCCGATCTTCACCAGCCCGAGCTCCGTCTTGTGGGCGATCCGCGCCCCGGACGCCTTCATCACCACGGGGTAGCCGACCAGCCCGGCCGCCCGCACGGCCGCCGCCGCGCTGCTCACCAACTGCTCACGCGGTACGCGAATGCCGTACGCCCGCAGCAGCTGCTTCGCGGCGTGCTCGCTCAGCTGCTGTCCTGGTCGCATCAGTGCCTGCGCCTTGCGGAAGGAGGGCGAGGGGGTGCGGGGCGCGGAGTCGAAGGGGGAGCGGTAGCCGCTGACGAAGCGGTGGTGGTCGAGGTAGGCGCGGACGGCGGTGATGCAGTTCGCGACCGTGCGGAAGGTGGCCACGCGGGAGGAGCCGAGCAGGACCTCGCGGTACGCCGGCTCGGTGCCGACCGGCGAGCCCCACACCACGCACACCAGCTTGTCCGTCCGCTCGGCCGCGTCCACCAGGTCCTGGACGAGCCTGTCGCTGAGCGGCGGGAAGGGCCCGGTGATCGGACAGATCAGCACCCCGACCCGGGGGTCGTCGAGGATCGCGTCGATGATCTTTTGGCCGCGCCAGTCGCCGACCGGGTGACCGCCGTTGTCGACGGGGTTGGCCACGCTCAGGTACTCGGGTATCCACTGGTGCAGTTCGGCCTGCTTGGCGTCCGACAGCCGCGGCAGGTTCAGGCCCGCCTCCGTGGCCAGGTCGGCGAAGTGCGCGCCCGTGCCGCCCGAGATCGAATAGACGACGACGCCGTCGGCGCGGGGCGGCCGGGCGCGGGCCAGCAGGGCGGCGGTGTCCTGGAGTTCGTCCAGGCCGTCGACGCGGATCACCCCGTACTGGCGCATCGCCGCGTCCACCACCGCGTCGGCGCCGGTCAGCTTGCCGGTGTGTGAGGCGGCCGTGCGGGCGCCGGTCTCGGTGCGGCCCACCTTGACCGCGACCACGGGCACCTTGCGGCGGGCGGCGCGGTCGGCGGCGAGCAGGAAGGAGCGGCCGTCCTTGAGTCCCTCGACGTAGCAGGCGATGGCGCCGACCTCGGGCCGCTCGGCGAAGTAGGAGAGGAAGTCCGAGGTCTCCAGGTCGGCCTCGTTGCCGGTGGGTGCCCAGTGGGACAGGCGGATGCCGAGTTCCTGGAGGGCGAAGACGGGGCGGCCCTGGTGGCCGGACTGGGTGATGAGGGCGATGGCCGGACCGTCCAGGTCGTCCCGGAACTCCTCGAAGGCGTTGAGGTTGGTGTTGGGGCCGAGCAGTCGCATCCCGGACCGCTCGACGGCGGTGGCGAGCCGGGCCTGGGCGGCCGCGCCCTCCGCGCCCGTCTCGGCGAACCCGGAGGCGAAGACGACCGCGAACTTGGCCTTGGCCTCGGCCAGTTCCTCGATCACGGGAAGAGGGTCGGCGACCAGCAGCACGGCGAGGTCGACCTGCTCGGGCAGGTCGGCGACGGAGGGGGAGCAGGGGATGCCGAAGACGGACGGACGGGTGGGATGCACCGGGTGGAGCCGGGCGCCGACCCGCTCGGACCAGGCGAGCAGTTGCCGGGTGATCCCGGTGTTCGGCCGGCCCTCGGCGTCCGAGGCGCCGATCACCGCCACCGACTCGGGCCGGAAGAAACGGTCCAGATCGGGGACGGCGGCGAAGAGCGTCCGGCCGCTGACGTCGAGATCGTCCACCTCGGCGGGCCGGCCGTGCACGGCGGGCCCGGGTTGCTCGCCGCACGCGATGACCCGGGCCCGGCGGGAGTCGGTGGTGAGGGTGCCGTGGGTTGATCCAAGCATCTGGTCCGCCCGCTCCTGTGTGACTGCCAAGTAACTGACGAACTGTCAGATTACATAACTGACGGGATGTCAGGAATGGGTCGCGCACACAGAAAGGTCGCGCACACAGAAAGGAACAGACCGAGGGCTCGGCCTACACCGCCGCCAGCACCTCCTTCGCCACCCGCTCGCCCGACCGCACCGCGCCGTCCATGAAGCCCATCCAGTAGGTGGACGTCTCGGTCCCGGCCCAGTGGATGCCGCCGACGGGCCTGCGCAGGGCGGGGCCGTACTGGGTCAGGACGCCGGGCGCGGCGATGGAGACGGGGCCACCGCGGGTGTAGGCCTCGTTGTTCCAGCGTTGCAGGACGAAGGAGGAAGGGGAGGCCGCTTTCTCGCCGAAGTACGTCACGTAGTCCTTCAGCACGGCCGCCCTGACCTCCGCCTCGCTCGCCGCGTCCAGCGCCCGCATCTCGTCGGCCTCGATGAAGCCCATCAAGGCGCCGTACGAGGCGTCGGGCGGGGAGTTGTCGAAGGTGGAACTGACCACGCCGGTGTCGCTGACGACTTGGCCGTTGAGTCCGTCGGCACGCCAGAAGGGAGTGTCGTAGACCGCGATCGCCTTGCCGACCGAGGCCATCGGCAGGCGCTGGGCGAGCTGGTCGCGGGCGGCGGGCAGCAGGGGGGCGTAGGAGATACGGGCCGCGAGGGGCGGGGGTACGGCGACGACGACCTTCTTGGCGGTGACCGTGACGCCGTCGGCCGTCACGACGTACTGGCCGCCGGACTGGCTGATCGTGCGCACCGGGGCGTTCAGCACCACCCGGTCGCCGAGTGTGGCGGCCAGTTTGATCGGCACCTGCTGGGAGCCGCCGACGAAGCGCAGTTCCTGGGCCCCGTTCGCGGTCTCGGTGAGGCGTTCCAGGGTGCCGGCGTTCGACTGGTTGCCGGCGGCGGCGATGTAGAAGAGGACGAACAGGAGGGAGAGCTCACGGGGTTCGGCCGAGAAGATCGACGTACAGGCCACGTCGAGAAGGAACTTGGCGGACGGGATGACGGCGTTGGCGCGCAGCCAGGTCTCGAAGGTCTGCCGGTCCCACTCCTCGGCCTTCGCGGCGCTCCAGGGCGCGTCCACCGGGACCTGCTTGGCCATGTCGTCGAGGGAGGCCTGCACGATCGCCGCGTTGGCGAGGCCGGCCGCGTCGATCGGGGGGACCGAGCCGAGCAGGCCGTCGGTGGCGTAGGGGGTTCTCTTGCCGTCCTTGTAGAGGAGGTTCTTGCCGGTGTTGTAGGTCGGGAAGGTCGCCACGCCGAGGGAGTCGGCGAGTGCCTTGATGCGGTCCTGGGTGGGGCCGATGAACTCGCCGCCGCCCTCGGTGACCCCGCCGCCCGCCAGGCGCAGGTTCACCACCCGGCCGCCGACGCGGTCGCGGGCCTCCAGGACGACGACCGTCTTCCCGGCGGCGACCAGGTCGCGGGCCGCCGTGAGTCCGGCGAGGCCGCCGCCGACGATGGCGACGTCCACGGTCCGGGTGGCCGCGGCGGCGGTACCGGCGGCGGTGGTGGTGAGGGTGAGCGCCCCGGCCGCGGCGGCCGTACCGCCCAGCAGCGTGCGGCGGGAGAGCCGGGAGAGCTGGGAGTGCTGGGAGTGCTGGGAGTGCTGGGAGTGCTGGGAGTGCTGTCTTTCACGTGCCACGTGCATCCTCCGTCGTAGCGAGAGGTGGGTGGAGCTGGAAAGTGAACAGTGCTCACATTCTGGCCCCGCGCAGCGGTCTCGTACAGCTCTTCGGTCACATCTGACCCACAAGTAACAAGAGGAGTACAGAAGAGAGTTGAGGATTCCTACGTCCGAGGAGGCGTCAGGCCGGGAGGCGGGAGGCCTGGCGGGTCGGGTCCTTGGCGATGGCCTTCGCGATCTTCCCGGCGTCGATGGCCAGTTCGCGGAAGGTGCCGCTGATGGGGGTGACGAAGCCGGTGAAGTAGAGGCCGGGCGCGTTCCGCGGGGTCCGGGCGCCGTTGACGACCGGGTTGCCGTCCGCGCCGAGGACGTCGAGGTGGCCGACGAGGTCTTCGAGGGCGCGGGTGTAGCCGGTGGCGGCGATGACGGCGTCCGGGGAGAGGAGACCGCCGTCGGCGAGGGACACCTTGCCGTCCTCGAAGCCCTCGACGGCGGCCACGACCTCGACGCTGCCCTTGCGCACGGCGTCGATGAGGCCGACGTCCTGGACCGGGATCGCGCCCTGTCTGACCCGGCTGTAGAGGCCGGTGTCGGGACGGGGCAGGCCCTGCGCGGAGAGGTCCGGCACGCTGAGCTTGGCAAGCGGGACGGCGAGCCGGTCGACGAGCGGTACCGGCAGCCGTCGTACGAGGATGCCCGTCTGCTGGGCGGTCCACCCGGCGGTGGAGCGTCGGGTGATGTGCGGGACGGTGCGCACCGACAGCCGTACCCGCGAGGCGCCGCCCTCCACCAGGTCGACGGCGATCTCGGCACCGGTGTTGCCGACGCCGACGACCAGGACGTCACGGCCGGCGAAGGGTTTCGCGTTGCGGTAGTCACCGGCGTGCAGGAACTCGCCGGTGTAGGCGTCGCGGCCGGGCCAGTCGGGCACGCGGGGCGTGTGGTTGTAGCCGGTGGCGACCACCACCGCCGCGCCGGTCAGTTCGCGGCCGCCGGTGGCGTGCAGCAGCCAGCCGGTGCCGTCGGCGGTGCGCTCGACGCGGGAGACCTCCACGCCGGTGACGATCTCCAACTCGTGGTGCTCGGCGTACTTCTCCAGGTAGCGCACCACGTCGTCGCGGGCGACCCAGCGCCCGAACTTGCGTGGCATGGCCAGCCCCGGCAGGGCCGAGAGCCGGCGGGTGGTGTGCAGGTGCAGTCGCTCGTAGTGACGCCGCCAGGACTCCCCGACGCGGTCGGACCTCTCCAGCACGACGGCACGCAGACCCTGGGCACGCAGGGCGTACGCGGTGGCCAGTCCGCCGGGGCCGCCGCCGATGACGTACACGGGGCGTTCGGCGGGGTGCGACGCGGGGTGCGTCGGCTCCGCGGGGATCGCGGACGCTGTCGAGTCGGAGTCGGCCATGTGCGCGAGCGTAATCCCGGGCGCCGTTGATGGGTCTCGGTCAAGACCGGAATTGGTTGCGGATTGATCACGCCTGTAGGAGGGGTGGGTGGGGCTCGTGGCGTAGGGCGCCTGGTTGTGTGCGGAGGGAGGAGAGGGGGGCGTGTGGGGCGGCTTTCGGGGAGGCCGTCGTCGGTGCCGCCTGGTGGCCGGCCACTGATCGGCCTCTCGCGGTCGTGGGGTTTCCGGGAGCGGCTATCTGACGTACCGTCAGATTCGTGGAGGCGATGGATGCGATGGACACGATCTGGCTCACCGGGGCGCAGTGGCTGGCCGTGCTGCGCATAGGACTCGGACTGTGGTGGCTGGAGAGCTGGCGGCACAAGGACAAGAAGACGTGGTTCGAGGGCGGCGGGATCACCTGGGCTGCCGACATCGCCGCCAAGCACAAGTGGACCGCCGTACGCAGCGGCTTCGACGTGGTCGTCGCGCCGCGCCCGCGGACGATGGCGTACGTCGTCGCGTACGCCGAACTCGCCCTCGGCCTCGGGCTGATCCTCGGCTTCCTGACCCCGGTCGCGCTCGTCGGCGGACTGCTGCTCAACGTCCTCTACTTCACCCTCATGATCCACGACTGGGCCGAGCAGGGGCAGAACTCGATGATGGCCCTCATCTCCGTGGCGGCCCTGTTCGGGATGTCGTGGCAGGACTGGTCGGTGGACGGCGCGCTGGGGCTCTTCCAGTGAGCGCCCCGGGCGTGCCTGTGCGCTACGACGTTCCCGAACCGGATGCCTTCACCCGGACCTACTGGAACGCCGCCGCACAGGGCCGGCTGCTGCTCAGGCGTTGCGGGGCGTGCGGGCGGGCCCATCACTACCCGCGCGAGTTCTGTCCCCACTGCTGGAGCGAGGACGTCACCTGGGAGGCGGCGAGCGGCCGGGCCACGCTCTACACCTGGTCCGTCGTCCACCGCAACGACCTGCCGCCCTTCGGCGGACGCACCCCGTACGTCGCCGCCGTGGTGGACCTCGCCGAGGGGCCGCGGATGATGACGGAGATCGTCGAGTGCGCGCAGGAGGAACTGCGGGCCGGGATGGAGCTGGAGGTCGCGTTTCGCGGTGGGGCGGGTGCGGTGGTTGGGGCGGTGGAGTCGCTTGGGGCGGTCGAGTCGGTCGAGTCGGTCGAGGCGGTCGAGGCGATGGGGACATCTGGGACCGGAATGGCCGCCCTCGACGCGACGGCCCCGCAGCCCCGGGGCGCATCCCCCGACGCGAAGGCCCCGCAGCACGGGGGGGCATCCCCCGACGCGGCCCCGCAGCCCCGGGGCGCATCCCCCGAAGCCACAGCCATACAGCCCGGAACCGCTGTCCCCGACCCCACCTCGGCCCCACAGCCCCCCAGCGCCGGAACCGCTGTCCCCGACCCCATCGCCCCACAACCCCCGAGCGCCGGAGCCGCCGCCCCCGGCACGACGTCCTTGCAGCTCGCGGGCGCCTCCCGTGACGGCACTCCCGTCGTCCCCGTATTCCGGCCGCGTCGGGGGCGGCAAGCCGGTTGAATGGGCTGATGGCCCACGTCGACGATCAGCACCGTGCCCATCCGGTTCCGTACCCGTTCCCCTTTCCCGAACTGCTCGGTCACGGACTGCGTCTGCGTCCCTGGGACGCGGAGTGCGAGGCCGACGTGGCGGCCTGGTTGCGAGGGTGCACCGACCCCGAGTTCCGGCGCTGGAACACGCCGATCAGGCCGGTCACCGACGCCGACAGCGCACGGGAGTCGCTGCGCTCCAAGGCCGTGCAGGCGGCGGACGGCAGCTCGGCGTCGTACTGCGTGACGGACGCCGACACCGGTACGGTCCTCGGCCACATCGGCGTCAACGCCATCCACCCCGACCTGCGCTCCGCCCGCGTCGGCTACTGGGTGCTCCCCGAGGCGCGTGGCCGCCGGGTCGCCACCCGCGCCCTGGCCCTCGCCGCCCACTGGGCCCACACCGAGCTGGGCATGCACCGCCTCGAACTCGACCACGCCCTCGGCCACGACGCCTCCTGCCGTGTCGCCGAGCGGTGCGGATTCCGGTTCGAGGGGATCCTGCGAGGCGCGATCTTCGAGGCGGGCCGCCAGGACGCCTTCCGTGACGCGCACCTGCACGCCCGCCTCGCGACGGACCCGGAGCCGGAGCCGGACCCAGACCCGGAGCCGAACCCAGACCTCACGGGTCAGTACAGCTAGCCACCACGCAACGCCCGGAAAAATCACGCGCGTTGTCCGCCGTCGCACGTGACCATGAAGCATGCTCCCCGACCACTGGCACCGCACCGAAGACCTCGGCCGCTTCCTCGACCGCGCCGGGAACTTCCTGCGCTCGCGACCGGCCCTGCACACCGTCCCCCTGACGGCGACCGAGACGCTCCGCACCCGTGGACCGCACGTGTACGGCGATCTGCCGCCCGTCTACGGGACGCTGGAGCGGGACGGCGCCGTGCGTGCGGCCTACTTCCAGACCCCGCCCCACCGGCTGAACCTCACCACCTTGACCGCCGAGGAGGCCGACTCCCTCGCCGCGCACCTGGAGGGTCACGGGCCTGTGCCCGGCGTCGTGGCGGACCGTGATACGGCCACTGCCGTCGCCGCCGCCTGGCAGGCCCGCACTGGCGCCACGTCCACCCTCCACCAGCGCCAACGTCTCCACCGCCTCGACACGTTGAGCGTCCCGCAGCCCGTGCCGGAGGGCCGGGCACGCATCGCCGTCGAGTCCGACCGACCACAACTGGTCAAGTGGTACGGCGAGTTCAGCGAAGCCATCGGTCACCCGGCCGGCGAGGCCGGCTCCTGGGCCGACGCCCGTATCGCCTACGGCGGCGTCACCTTCTGGGAGGACCCGGACGGCACCCCCGTCGCCATGGCCGGAGCGACCCCGCAGATCGCCGGCCAGGTCCGGGTCGGCCCCGTCTACACCCCCGCCCACCTGCGCGGCCGGGGCTACGCCGGTGCCGTGACCGCCGAGATCAGCCGGGCGGCGCGGGACGCGGGCGCGGACGAGGTGCTGCTCTTCACCGACCTGGCGAACCCGATCAGCAACAGGCTCTACCAGCGCATCGGCTACCGGCCCGTCACCGACTTCGCGGTGTACGACTTCGCGGCGTACGACGACTCGGTGGACGACGACTCGGTGGACGACGACTCGGTGGACGACGACCCGTTGGACGACGTCTCGGACGGCTCCTCACCGGACCACTCCGCGCGGTAGGAGCCGGTACGGGTGCCTGTACCGGTGCCGCCCCCGGCACCGGCGTCCGTCCTCAGGGCCACAGCAATCCTCTGTCCCAGCTCTCGCCCCCCTCTCCCCGCCGGTACACCAGCCGCACATGCCGCCGCCGCTCGTCGCCCTGGAAGAACTCGACCTCCTCCGGGCGCACGCGGTACAGCGTCCAGGTCGGCACCGGGGCCGCCGGTTCGCGCTGCGCCCGCTCCCACGCGGCCTGCGAGGTGCGCGCCAACTCGTCGAGGGAGGTGAGGTCCTCGCTCTGCCGGCCGGTGAGGGCGGCCGCCAGCGCGCCCGTGGAGCGGGCGTGCAGATCCGCCCGGCCCGCCTCGGAGGGCGCGGCGGTGACCGGGCCCCGGACCCGTACCTGACGGCCCAGGACGGGCCAGTAGAAGCCGAGGGCGGCGTACGGGCGGGCCGCCAGATGTCCGCCCTTGCGGCTGGTCGCGTGGGTCGCGAAGGACCAGCCGTCCGCGTCGGCGCCGTGCAGCATCACGATCCGTACGTCCGGCCGGCCCTCCTCGTCGGTCGTGGCGACGGACATGGTGTGCGGCTCGTGCTGCCCCGCCGCCACGGCCTCGGCGAACCAGGCGGTGAAGAGGGGGACGGGGTCGTCCGGAGCGGTGTCCGGGTCGAAGGACGGCAGCGTGGTCACCTCCGGGTCCCACACCCGCAGTGACCTCAGCAGCTCATGAAGATCCGTTCCCATCCCCCGATTGTCACGCGTCCCGCGCCTCGGACCGTCCTGAGGTCCGACGGCACCCAGCGCTCAAGCCGCATCCGTACGACCACCAAGGCGCCGTGGTTCTTCCAGGAGAAGTCGACGTACCCGACCACCTTCTCGGCCCTCTCGGCCCTCTCGGCCCTCTCGGCTCACCCCCGCCCCAGCACCACCGTCCCCGACGAGCAGAACCACCCCCCGGTCCCCGAGGCCACCCCCAGTCTGGGCAGCTCCCCGCGCCGCCCCCGCACCTGCCGCGCCCCCGCCTCTCCCCGCAGCTGCCGTACCGCCTCCACCAGCAGGAACAGGCCCCGCATCCCGGGGTGTTGGGCCGACAGTCCGCCTCCGTCCGTGTTCACCGGCAGCTCCCCGCCCTCGACCCTCAGCCGTCCCTTCTCCACGAACGCCCCGCCCTCGCCCTTGGCGCAGAAGCCGAGGTCTTCGAGGGTCACCAGGGTCATGTAGGTGAACGCATCGTAGATCTCCGCGAAGTCGACCTCCGCCGGCCGCACCCCGGCCCGTTCGAACGCGAGCCGTCCGCTCACCGCCGCCGGGGACACCGTGAAGTCGGGCCACTCGGACATCGCCGCGTGGGACACGTGCTCGCCGGTGCCGAGGATCCACACGGGGGCGGTACGACAGTCCCGTACGAACTCCTCGGCCGCCAGCAGCACCGCCGCGCCGCCGTCGGAACGCAGGCAGCAGTGCAGCTTGGTGAAGGGGTCGGCGATCATCGGACCGGACAGGACGTCGTCCACCGTGACCGGTTCGCGGACCATCGCCTCGGGGTTCAGCGCGGCGTTGGCGCGTGCCTGCACCGCCACCTCCGCCAACTGCTCGATGGTCGTGCCGTGTTCGATCATGTGCCGGCGGGCCGCCATGGCGTACTTGGCGATCAGCGTGTGGCCGTACGGCACCTCGAACTGGAGCGGGCCGCGCGCGCCGAAGGAGAGGTTGCCGGTTCGGCGGCCCGCCTTGATGTCGGCACGGGCCGTCGAGCCGTAGGCCAGCAGTACCGCGTTCGCGTGGCCGGTGGCGATCGCGTCCGCCGCGTGCGCCGCCATGACCTCCCAGGTGGAGCCGCCGACGGAGGTGGAGTCGACCCAGGTGGGGCGCAGGCCCAGGTACTCGGCGACCTCCACGGGGGCGAGGGTGCCGGTGCCCGCCGAGGCGAAGCCGTCGACCACCGCGCGGTCCAGACCCGCGTCGGCGAGGGCGCGGCGGGCGGCCTGGGCGTGCAGCGTGTACGCGGTGGCGTCGTCCACGCGGCCGCAGTCGGAGAGGGAGACACCGACGATCGCGACTTTCCGGAGGCGCGTCATGAATCTGACGGTACATCAGATACGGCGCGGAGCGGCAGGTGTCAGGGTCTGGGCATCCCCTTCCCGGCGCCCTAATATGACGGTTCGTCAGGTCTGGCGGCAGTCAGATCCAGCAGCAGCCAGGACGGGCAGCAGTCAGATCCGGCAGTGGCCGGATTCAGCAGCTGTCCCGCGGAGAAGAGGCCCATGGACACCGACTTCACCGCCGAGCAGGACGAGATCCGCCGCACCCTGCGCGAACTGCTCCTCAGGCGCTGCGGTCCTGCGGAGGTGCGCGCCGCCGCCGACACCCCGGCCGGGTACGACCCCGCCCTGTGGACCGCCCTCGCCGAACAGCTTGGCCTGCCCGGCCTCGCGCTTCCGGAGGCGTACGGCGGTGCCGGCGGCTCGGTGACCGATCTCGCCCTCGCCTGCGAGGAGACGGGCCGCTCCCTCGCCCCCTCCCCGCTGCTCGCCACCGCCGGCCTCGCCGCCCCCCTGCTGCTGTCCCTGGGGACGGCCCGGCAGCGGACGGGCGTGCTGCCCCGTATCGCCTCCGGCGCACTCACCGCCGCCCTCGCCGTGCCCGGCCCCAGCCTCGCCACCGCCCTCGCGCTGACCGGCGACAACGGCGGCGCGTGGGCCGGCGGCGGGCGCGCGGGCGGGGTGCAGGCCCGCCGGACGGACTCGGGGTGGCGGCTGTACGGGCAGGTCGAACAGGTGCTGGACGGACACAGCGCGGGACTGTTGCTGGTCGCCGCCCATGCCGGAGGCTTCGCCCGCTCGCGGACCCTGCTGTTTCTCGTGCCCGGGGACGCGGAGGGCCTCGTACGCGTACGGCGGACCGCCCTGGACGCGACCCGGCCGCAGGCGCGGCTCCAGCTCCGGGACGTGGCCGCCGAGCTGCTGGGCGACGAGGACGCGGATGTGCTGGGTGCCCTCGCCGGGCTCGGGGACACCGTCGCCGTCCTCCTCGCCTGCGAGGCCGTCGGGGCCGCCGGCCAGGTGGTCGGGCGGACCGTCGAGTACGTCAGGCAGCGGGAGCAGTTCGGGCGGGCGATCGGGTCCTTCCAGGCGGTGAAGCACCGGCTCGCGGACGTGTACGTCCAGGTGCAGGCGGCGCGGTCGGCGGCGTACTACGGGGCCTGGGCGTCGGTGAACGGGGAGCGGGTCGGCGGGCTGGCCCTCGCGCAGGCCCTGGAGGCGTTGCGGTGTGCCGCCGCCGAGGGGATCCAGTTGCACGGCGGGATCGGGTTCACCTGGGAGCACGAGGCGCACCTGTACTTCAAGCGGGCCTCCGGAGACGAACTGCTGTTCGGCCCGGCGTACCGGCTGCGGGCGCACGCCGCCGACGCGGCCCAGCTCTTCGCGGGGCGGGAGGTGAGGATGTGATCGGCGTCCGGGTGATCCAGAAGGTGTCCTCGACCCCGGGCTTCGCCAAGGTCGCCCCGCATGTGATCCCCGCCCTGGACCGGGCCGTCCACCGGCTCACCCGGGGAAAGGTGCTGCTCAGCGCTCAGCTGCTGCCGGGCGTGATCCTGACCTCGACCGGCGCGCGGACCGGACAGTCCCGGCGTACTCCGCTGGCCTGCATGCCCGAGGAGGGCGGCGCGAGCTGGATCCTGGTCGGTTCCAACTTCGGCCGGACCGGCCATCCCGCCTGGACCGCCAACCTCCTCGCCCACCCGGACGTCACGGTCAGCTGGAAGGGGCGGGACATCCCCGTCACGGCCCGGCTGCTGGAGGGGGATGAGCGGGCGGCCGCCTGGAAGGCGGTGCTGGCGTTCTGGCCGCCGTACGCCGCGTACCAGGCGCGGGTGGAGCGGGAGATACGGCTGTTCCGGATCGTACGGCGGTAGGCCGTGCCGCCGTGGCCGTCCGCCGCACGTGGGCCGGACGAAGGGTCGGTCGGCCGGCCGCTGTCCGCAACCCTTTGCACAGCGCAACGGGCGGCAGTCCACCCGGGTGGACTGCCGCCCGCCTGACAGGACTTGGGGGCCGTGAACAAGGGGTCATGGGGCAAGGGGCAAATGTCCGGGTTACTTCGTCGGCTTCTTCCCGGTCACGCCCAGGTGGACCAACAGCGCCAGGTTCGGCTTGAGTTCGGCCGGTTTCACACCCCAGGTCTGGAAGCCCTTCTGGTGCGAGGCGACCGCCGCGAGCATCGCGACGAGGGAACCCGCGATGGCCGCCGGGTTCACGTCCTTGTCGACCCGGCCCTTGGCCTGCAACTCCGCGACCGCGTCGGAGAGGGAGTTGTTCACCGAGTTCAGGATCTTCATACGGAGCTTGTAGAACCGTTTGTCGCCCTCGGCGGCCCCGAGATCGACGACCCGGAGGATGGCGTCGTGGGTGCGCCAGAACTCCAGGAACCCGTCGACCAGTTCCTGTGCGGTCTGCCAGCCGGCCTTGCCCACCCAGGACCGGCCGGCGAGCAGCTCGGTCAACCCGGCGCCCTCGGAGGCCATTTGATCGGCGATCTCCAGGACGGCGCCTTCGACGTCCGGGAAGTACTGGTAGAAGGTCGCGGGTGAAGTCCCCGCCTTCCGGGCGACATCGATGACTTTGACGTCCCGGTAAGGGGAGGAGCTGAGCATCTCGCTGAGGCAGTCGAGCAGCTTCTGCCGGGTCGCCTGCCCACGCCGGCCGGCCACGCGGCCGTCGACGGTACGCACTTGTCCTGTCATGACGTCAGCTTACCGAGGGGTGATCGGAGCGCGATTCGGCCGACTGCAAATGGGGTGTGCGGGAGTGCGGAGGCTGGTGTGCCTGGTCTGCGGGGTACGTGCGGCGCCGTTACTTTGGCGGTATGGCCGAAAACAGGGCATCGGGGTACGGAGGGGACGTCTACGCAGAGGGCGTCCCCTGCTGGGTGGACGCGCAGCTTCCGGACGTCGAGGCGGGCAAGCGGTTCTACGGTGAGCTCTTCGGGTGGACGTTCGAGGGAGCGTACGGCGGATCCACCTGGGCCCTGCGGGACGGCGCGCCCGTCGCCGCGCTCGCCCGCAAGGCGGACGGCCGGCTGCCGACCGTCTGGACGGTGTACTTCGCCACCCCGGACATCGAGGGCCTCGCCGACCGGGTCTGGGCGGCCGGCGGGCAGGTCGTCACCGCGCCGGTGCCGGTCGGCGACCTGGGCCGGGCCGCGCTGGTCACCGACTCCGAGGGTGCCGTCTTCGGTCTCTGGCAGCCGGGCACCCACTCCGGCTTCGGCCGGCGGCACGAACCGGGCACCTTCGCCTGGGCCGAGCTGTACGCCCGGGACACCGACACCGCCGACACCTTCTACGGCGGTCTCTTCCACGACGCCCTCTTCGGACCGGGGGCCCGCCCCGACTTCGGCCGCGCACTCTTCTCCGACGTCTTCGCGGCCGAGATGCCGCCGCACTTCCTCGTCCACTTCGCCGTGGCGGACTGCGAGGCGGTTCTCGGTACGGTCAACCGGCTCGGCGGCCGGGTCCAGGCGCCACCCTTCGAGACGTCGTACGGAAAAGTGGCCGTCGTCACGGACAATCAGGGGGCGTCGTTCGCGCTTCTGGAGCGATGAGCGGGCGACAACCGGGCGGTGGCCGGGCGGCGGCAGGGTGACGGCCGGGCGGCGGCTGGGCGGTGACTTGGCAGCGGCTGGGCGGTGACTTGGCGAGGGGCGATCCTGTATTGATGTGAGACACCCCAATTGTCCCCGGGTTCGCCAGCAGCGCCCCGGCCAGGAAGAATCGGGGTGCGTGCCGCCATGGCGGTGCGGTGGTGAGACGCTGCACGGGGTCGCGTACATATGTGGGTGGCGCGGCTCGTACGGGGAGGTGGCAGGCAAGTGGTGGATCAGCTGACGCAGCACGATCCGCGGCGGATCGGGCCGTTCGAGGTGCTGGGACGGCTGGGCGCCGGCGGCATGGGGCTGGTCTATCTCGCGCGCTCGGCGTCCGGCCGGCGGGTGGCGATCAAGACGGTCCGGACGGAACTCGCCGAGGACCAGCTCTTCCGTGTCCGGTTCACCCGTGAGGTGGAGGCGGCCCGCGCGGTCTCCGGCTTCTACACGGCGGCCGTGGTCGACGCCGATCCCCGGGCGGCCGTGCCGTGGCTGGCCACCGCGTACGTCCCCGCGCCCTCGCTCGAGGAAATAGTGAACGAGTGCGGGCCGCTCCCGGCCCAGGCGGTGCGCTGGCTGGCAGCCGGTGTCGCCGAGGCGCTGCAGTCGATCCACGGCGCCGGGCTGGTGCACAGGGACCTGAAGCCGTCCAACGTGCTGGTGGTCGAGGACGGTCCCCGCGTCATCGACTTCGGTATCGCGTCCGGCGTTTCGAACACACGTTTGACGATGACCAATGTCGCCGTCGGGACACCCGCCTACATGTCCCCGGAGCAGGCCAAGGACTCCCGGAGCGTGACGGGCGCGAGCGACGTCTTCTCGCTCGGCTCCATGCTCGTGTTCGCCGCCACCGGCCACCCGCCCTTCCACGGCGCCAACCCGGTCGAGACGGTCTTCATGCTGCTCCGCGAGGGCCCCGACCTCGAAGGCCTCCCGGACGAGCTGCGCCCGCTCATCGAGTCCTGCATGCAGATGGAGGCCACGGCCCGCCCCAACCCGGCCGACCTCCAGGCCCAGCTCGCCCCCCACCTCTTCGGCTCCGGCTCCGACGACAGCGGTACGGCGTCGGCGTGGCTGCCCGAGAAGGCGGTCGGCCTGATCGAGTCCCGCCGCGGCGGCCGTCCGGTGGTGCAACCAACGCAGGGCGTACTGGGCGCACAAGGCGTCGGCGGACCCAGCGGAGGCGGAGGCGGCCGTATCGGCTCCGTGCCGCCCCCGCCGTCCCACGCCCCCGTCGTCCCGCAGGCCGGCGTCGGCCCGGTACCGTCCCCGCTGTCCGCGCCGCCCGTGTCCATCGGCGGCCCCGACACCGGGCCGGTGCGGCTGGCGGGCGCCCAGGTGCCGATCGGGCCCGGGCCGCGCGTCGCCGACGCCCGCGCCGCCGCCGTGAAGGCACCCCCGCCGGAGGCCGGCCTGGTCGCCTCCTGGTCCAAGCCCCGCCCCGGCGTCAACGGCACAGAACCTGCCGTAGGCCCTGCCGTACCGTCGCCGTCGCCCGTGCACCCGGAGACCGCGAGCGGCTGGCGGCCCTGGCGTTTCCGCATGTCGAACGACGTCTGGGGCACTCCCTCGGTCGCCGGTGACCTCGTCTACGTCACCTCGTTCGAGGTACACGCCCTCGACGTGGCCACCGGCCGCCGTCGTTTCAAGACGCGGGACGTGGCCTGGTCGATGGCGGTCGCGGACGGCCGTGTCCACGCCTCCGACGGACCTACCCTCTTCGCCCTCGACGCCCGGGAGGGCGGCGACCTGTGGCGGCTGTCCACGGACGCCTGGGTGTACACCATCAAGGCCGACCGGGGCACCGTGGTCACCGGCACCCGCGGCGGCGGCGTCCAGGCCTGGGAGGCATCCAACGGTCAGAAGCTGTGGGAGATCACCGGCTGCCAGACCGACTTCGAGTCCCCGGAGGCCGGGCCCGCCCTCCACGAGGGCACGGTCTACCTCTGGCAGGACGGCCGGCTGCGCGCCCTGGACGCCCGGACGGGTGACGAGCGCTGGTCGTACCCGATCGGCGACACGTCCTCCTGCGGCGGCGTACCGGTACGGGTGTCACCGGCCCACGACGGCTTCGTGTACGTATCCGCGGGCACCCGCGTACTGGCCCTGGACGCGGCCGGCGGCCACGTCCGCTGGCACTTCGAGGCCCCGGCGGTCTTCCTGTGCGCGCCCACCTTCGTCCCGGGCCCCGCGGTCACCGGCGGCGGCATCTACCTCGCCGACTACCTCGGCACGGTCTACGCCCTCGACGCCGCCGACGGCCGCGACCGCTGGCGCATCGCGACGGAGGCCCGCGCATCGGTCGACTCGGTGCTGGTGGCCGGGGGCCATGTGCACGTGGGCAGCGGCAAGGGCCTCTACACCCTGGACGCCGTCACAGGCACGCCCAAGTGGCGCTTCCAGGCGGGCGGCGACATCGTCGGCGCCCCCGCGGTCTCCGAGGGCCGCATCCACTTCGGCTCCACCGACCACCTCCTCTACACCCTGAAGGCCGACGACGGCCGCCTGAGGTGGAAGCTCGCCACAGGCGGCGAGATCACCGGCTCCCCGGTCGTGAAGGACGGGGTGGTGTACGCGTGCAGCAAGGACCGCTGTGTGTACGCGCTGGACGCGGAGAAGGGGACGGGAACGGCCCGGACGGCCTGACCGGCGCGAGAGGGACAGGCCCTAGAGTGATCACATGAATACTCGGGGGCACACACGCACGCTCAAATTCACGGCCGTACTGGCCATGGTCGTCCTCGCACTCACCGGCTTCTCGACGGGGCGACACGGTCACCGCGGGAGCAGCGGGAGCGGCGGGAGCAGCGGCGGAGGATGCAGCAGCTCCAGCCAGGATCACGACAGTTCGTCGTCGTCGAACTCGTCCTCGTCGTCGGGCGGCGGGTCGTACGGATCCGGTTCGGACGACGATTCGTACGGCGGCTCGACCGCCGACAGCTACGGCAGCGACAGCGGGAGCAGCGGGGGGAGTTCCTACCGGCGTCGCCCCACGTACCGGTCCACGCCCACCGCTTCCGGCAGCGGCAAGGCGCTGATGGACGGCAGGGCCAGGCTGATCAGCTGTGCGACCGGCACCCGGCCCTACGCGACGGTCGAGATCAGCAACCCGAACAACCGGGAGGCCGAGTTCCAGGCCTGGGTCATGTTCTACGACGCCCAGGGCTCCCAGCTCCTCATGAACTCCTCCACCACGGTCACGGTGCCCGCGAAGGGCAAGGCGAACACCGAGGTCAAGCTCGGGAAGCGCTACCTGGCGTCGGTCGACCACTGTGCGGCGGAACTGGAGGCCGAGGTCCGTTAGGGCCCTTCTGATGGATCTCCGCGGCGTCACGGAGATCCACCAGAAGGGCCCTAACGCACCCTGAACTCACGTCGACGCGCCCGGAACAGTTCCGCCTGCCGCCCACCCGGCAGGTTCCCGAGTGCGACAAGGTGCGGCGCCTGCGCGAACCCCTGCGCCACGGAGGCCTCCTTGGCGGCCCACAGGGCGCGCACGGTGCCCTGGACGGCCTCGGCCGGGTATTCCGCGATGACGGAGGCGGCGGCGGTCGCGGCCGCCAACGCCTCACCCGGCTCGGTGAGTTCGGTGACCAGCCCGATGTCGTGGGCCCGTCGCGCGGACATCCGCTCGGCCGTCCCCATGAGCGCCGTCCGCGCGGCCTCCCCGTGCGGCATCATCTGCGCCATGAGGACGGCCTCGTACGCGCTGACCATGCCGTAGGTGGTGTGCGGGTCGAAGAAGGTGGCCGTCGTGTCGGCGACGAGGAAGTCGCACTCGCCGAGCAGGTAGAAGGCTCCACCGCAGGCCGCGCCCCGCACGGCCGCGATGACGGGCTTCCACAGGTCGTTCGCCTTCGGCCCGACGCGGAGGAGCGGATCGTCCGCCATGTAGGGGGAGCCGGGCTGCGGCACGACGGCGTCCCGGTCGAGCCCCGTGCAGAACGCCCGCTCCCCGGCGCCGGTGAGGACCACGGCCCGTACGGAGTCGTCGAAGCGCAACTGCCGCCAGACGTCCTGGAGTTCCCCGACCATGCCGAGGTCGATCGCGTTGAGCCGCTCGGGCCGGTCGAGGGTGACGACGGTGACACCGCCCGCACCGGTGTCCTTGCCGGGGCCGACCTGAACGCTCATGACCGCTCCAGGATCCACTGGGGGAGCCCGGTGACCGGGTCGAAGACGACCTGCACCCTGGCTCCGACCCGGACGCGGTCAGGGTCGAGGGAGTCGAGCGGCGCCCCCGCCTCGCTGACCAGGTTTCCGACCAGCCGGATCCGGGGCGCGTCGGCCAGTTCGACGAGGATGACGTTGTAGGGGGCCCGCTCCGCGTAGTCCGGCAGGAGGGGCGGGTGCGGGACGACGTACGACCAGATGCGCCCCCGTCCGGACACCGGGCGCCACTCGCTCGCGAAGGACTGGCAGTGCGGGCAGCACGGGCGGGGCGGGAAGCGGGGTTCGCCGCAGTCGGCGCAGGTCTGGACGCGGAGTTCGCCCTGGGCGGCGTACTGCCAGAAGGGGGCGCCGTCGGTGTCGACGAGGGGCTCGAGCATGGCAACTCCTCAGGTCCTCGGGTCCTCGGGTCCTCAGGTCTTCAGGTCTTCAGGTCCGCAGCAGAAGGGCGGAGGTGGGCACGCCCTCCCCGGCGGTGACCAGGCAGGTCGAGGCGCCCGGTACCTGGGCGGTACTCGTTCCCCGCAACTGCTTCACGCCCTCGTTGATGAGGTTGAAGCCGTGTACGTACGCCTCGCTGAGCCCGCCGCCCCCGGTGTTGAGGGGCAGCCGCCCCCCGATCTCGAGGGCACCGCCCTCGGTGAAGGCTGCTCCCTCCCCCCGGTCGCAGAATCCGTAGCCCTCCAGGGAGAGCGGTATGAGGGGGGTGAACGCGTCGTAGATCTGGGCGACATCGACGTCCTGCGGAGTGAAGTCGGCGTGCTTCCACAGGTGCCGGGCGGCGGTCCAGGCGGGGCCGGTGAGGGGGTCGTCGTTCCAGTAGTTGACCATGCCGTGGTGCTGGGCGGGCAGTCCCTGGGCGGCGGAGTGGACGTAGACGGGCGCCCGCCGGCAGTCACGCGCCCGCTCGCTGCTGACGATCACGCAGGCCAACGCCCCGTCCGTCTCCAGGCAGTTGTCGAAGAGGCAGAGGGGCTCGCTGATCCAGCGGGCGGTCATGTACATCTCGCGGGTGAGGGGACGGTCGTACATGATCGCGGCGGGGTTCTGGTTGGCCCGGTTGCGGCAGGCGAGGGCGACGTTGAAGAGGTGGTCGCGGGTGGCTCCGTACTCGTGCAGGTAGCGGCGGGCGAGCAGGGCGATCTCGTCGACGGGCCGGAGCAGGCCGAACGGCCGGGTCCACTGGGCCGGGGTGGGCAGTTGGACGGTGGTGTTCTTCCAGGGCCGGGGCCCCGAACCCCTCTTCCGCGACCGCCAGGCGACGCCCACCGTGGCCTGCCCGGTGGCGATGGCGGCGGCGAGGTGGGCGACCGTGGCGCAGGAACCGCCGCCGCCGTACCCGACCTTGCTGAAGAAGGTGAGGTCGCCGAATCCGACGGCCTTCGCCAGTTCGACCTCGTCGGTCTCCTCCATGGTGTACGAGGCGAGGGCGTCGACCTCGCCGGGGGAGATCCCGGCGTCGTCGAGGGCGGCGAGCACGGCCCGGCAGGCGAGGGTCCGCTCGTCCTCGGGGAGGTGCTTGGCGAAGGCGGTCTGACCGATGCCGACGATGGCGGTGGCGTCCTTGAGTCCGGCCATGCTGGGTGTACCTCCCCCTGGGGGCCCGGCAGCTGACAGCATGTCAGGTTACAGCTAATCTGACGGATAGTCAGCTAAGCGGCTGTTGGTCGGATCCCCGGTTCGGGAGGCTGTTGTGCGCGGAGACCTGGAGTGGGGCAGCGTTCCGAGGCTCGTCCGGTACGCGGCCGAGCGGTACGCGGACGTCGAGGCGGTGGTGGAGGGGCGTACCCGGATCACGTACGTCGAACTCGGCACGCGGGTGGAGCGAGCGGCGGCGGCCTGTATGGCGGGCGGCGTGTCCGCGGGTGACCGGGTCGCGATCTGGGCCCCCAACACTCTGGACTGGATCGTCTCCGCACTGGGCGCGGTGTCGGCGGGGGCGGTCCTGGTCCCGCTGAACACGCGGTTCAAGGGGACGGAGGCGGCGGACGTACTGCGGCGCAGTGGGGCGCGGCTGCTGTTCGTGACGGGAACGTTCCTGGGGACCTCGTACCTGGCGTCCCTGCGCAGGGCGGTCGCGGACGGACCGGGGCTCCCCGAACTGCGGGACGTGGTCGTGCTGTCGGACGACGCCCCCGCGGACTTCCGTACCTGGAAGGACTTCCTGGCGAGCGGGGACGGGGTGAGCGACCGGGAGGTGCGGGAGCGCGCGTCGGCGGTGGAGGGGTCCTGGCCGTCGGACATCGTCTACACCTCCGGTACGACGGGCCGCCCCAAGGGCGCGGTGATCACCCATGCCCAGACCCTGCGGGCGTACGAGATCTGGAGCGACCTGGCGGGACTGCGCGAGGGCGACCGCTACCTGATCGTGAACCCCTTCTTCCACACTTTCGGCTACAAGGCCGGGGTGATCGCCTGCCTGATGCGGGGCGCGACGATGATCCCGCAACCGGTGTTCGACGTGGAGACGGCACTGGCGAACATCGCCGCGGAACGGGTGTCGGTCCTGCCGGGCCCGCCGACCCTGCACCAGTCCCTCCTGGACCACGCCTCACGGGACGCGCACGGCCTCTCCGCGCTGCGGCTCGTGGTGACGGGCGCGGCGGTGGTGCCGTTGCGCCTGGTGGAACGCCTGCGCGGAGAACTGGGCGTCGAGACGGTCCTGACGGCGTACGGCCTCTCGGAGGCGAGCGGCATCGTCACGATGTGCCGCCGCGGCGACGACCCCTCGGTGATCGCGTCGACGTCGGGGCGGGCGATACCCGGTACGGAGGTCCGCGTGGTGGACGCGGAGGGGAAGCCGGTACCCGCCGGCGCACCCGGGGAGGTCCTGGTCCGCGGCTTCAACGTGATGCGGGGCTACTTCGAAGACGAAGCAGACGAAGCAGACGAAGCAGACGAAGCAGACGAAGCAGACGCAGGAGAAGCAGGAGACGAAGCGGGCGAGGCGGCCACCGCCGAGGTGCTGACCGATGACGGCTGGCTGAGGACCGGCGACGTCGGCGTCCTGGACCCGGCGGGCAACCTCCGCATCACCGACCGCATCAAGGACATGTTCATCGTCGGCGGCTTCAACGCCTACCCGGCGGAGATCGAACAACTCCTCGGCCTCCACCCCGACGTGACCGACGTCGCCGTCATCGGCGTCCCGGACACCCGCCTGGGCGAGGTCGGCAGGGCGTACGTCGTCCGGCGCCCCGGGGCGGTGACCACGGGGGACGACCTGATCGCCTGGGCCCGCAGGGAAATGGCGAACTACAAGGTGCCGAGGTCGGTGGAGTTCGTGGGGGAGCTACCGCGGAACGCGAGCGGGAAGGTGGTCAAGGGGGAGTTGCGGGGTAGGTAGGGGTGAGTGGGGGTGCGCGGCTGATGCCTTCGCTGCTCGATTCCGCAGTGTCCTAGAGTCGCCGCATGCGACGAAGGACACGACTGGCGGTAGTTGGGGCTGCGGCCTTGGCCTGGGGCGAGTGGTTGAACTGGCGCTGGTCCAGAGCTCTCGTGGGGAGCAGCGGAGGCGCGTCCGAAGCCGTGGTCGTGCTGGGCTACCGGAACCCCCAACCGACGGCGAACTTCGTCAACCGTTGGCGAGTCCGTGCTGGTCTTCGCTCCGTTGCCGCCGGCAGTGCGCCGGGCACTCGCGTGATCTTCAGCGGTGGCGCGACCACCAACCGCGCTGCGGAAGCCCAGCTGATGGCTGACTACGCGAAGTCGGTGCTCGAGTTCGACGGCACTGTGCTTCTCGAAGACCAGAGCGCGACGACATGGGAGAACATCACGAACGTGATCCCACTGCTTGAGGATGTCGACCGCATCAAGATCGCCTCCCAACCAGCTCACGCGCTCAAGGCCCGTGCGTACTTGCGGCGGCAGCGCCCTGATCTTGCTGAGAGGCTCGTCCGAGCGGATGACTACCGTCCTGGCGAGTGGATGGTTGGCAAACCGCTGCTGGCTCTGTACGGGCTTTGGACACTCCGCGGTCTCAGAGCCGAAGAACGGAAGGTCTCACTGTAGACAGCCACGGTCGCCGGCACAGCGTCCGACCAAGCCGGTCCGGGTGCCGCTTGCGCCCCGGATGCCGAACCCGCCGCTCCACCTTCGGCAGCAGCAGCTCGATCACCGCCCACAACGTGCGACTCACTACGGGGGTTGGTGCGTATCTGGAGGGCTCGGGCCGTGACCGGGTCCGTCAGTCGCCAAGCCGGCCCGGCGTCCATGCGAGGCGCGGTCGCGTCCCGCCTGTATGCCGGGCACTGGATGCTTGGGGGCCTGTCGACAACCCCCTGACACGCCTCGGCCGCGGCGGCTCCCCCTCCGCGCCGCCGCGGCCGATCCCCGTGGGAGAAGGCTTACTTGGTCGGCTTGAAGGGCTCCGACGTGGCGTGCAGGTCCTTGGTCTCGATGGGCTCGTCCGTGGCGTGCAGGTCCTGAGTCGTCGCGGGCTCGTCGGTGGCGTGCAGGTCCTCGGTCTCGGCCTCGCCGTCCGTCGTGCCGGTCGCGTGCAGGTCCTGCGGCTTGAGCTCGTCGCTCATGTGCGTCAACTCCCCTTGGCATGCATCGAGTAGATGGATCGGAGAGGGCCCGTCCAGTCACTCCCCCGCGGTGGCCGGACGGACCCTCCTGAGCCGTTCACCCTAGGTCGTAGGAGTGAGGCCCTGCAGTGACCCGCCTGCCCCCCGACGCGACGGATCGACTGAGTCGAGAATGGCCTGCTGCGATAAACGAATGATGAACGCGGCCATCACGCCTCAGGCGGCTCGAAGAGGAGACAACAGCGCGCGCACCTCCGCGGCCTCGGGTGAGCCCAGCTCGTCGTAGATGCCCATGGCCTCCTGCCAGCAGACCAGGGCACGACCGCTCTGGCCGATGCGGCTGAGGGCGCGGCCGAGGACGGTGAGGATGTTACCTCTGCGCCACTCACCTCCGATGCCGCGCAGCACGGTCAGAGCCATCTCGGCGTTGGCCGCGGCCTGCGCGGGACGCCGGGCGGCGAGATCGACCTCGGCCAGGCGGAACAGGCTCATGCCCTCCCAGAGGCGCTGGCGGCTGTCGCGGAACACCTCCAGGGCCGCCTGGAGGCTGTCGGCCGCGGAATCCAGCTCGCCGCTCTGGGTCAGCGCCAACCCCAGCGCGTAGCGACCGTTGGCGCCGCGCATGGAGTTGCCCATGGCGTCGTAGATGTCGATGCCCTCTTGCGCCAGCGCGACCGCGCTCTTCGTCCGTCCGGTGGCAAGGTGGATACGGGACAGGTTGCACAGCGCGGCGGCCTCGCCGGGGCGGTCGCCCAGGGCACGGAAGTGCTGGATGGCCTGGGAAAGATGCTCCTCGCCGTCGTCGTGCCGGCTCTGGTAGAGGGCCATGATCCCGCGCGCGTTGCCGGCCCAGCTGATGGGCAGCAGGTCTTGGGACTCCCGCGCCAGCAGGATGGCGCGTTCGGCCTCCTGATCGGCCCGCTCGAAGCGTCCGCGCACATGGAGGGCGTTCACCAGCGTCATCAGGGCCCGGGCCTCCGCTCGCGGAACGGCGAGCCGGCGGGAAGCGTCCACCAGCGCCTCGGCGGTCGCTTGGTACTCCTTGGAGTTGGTCCCCGACTCGGAAAGGTCGTGAGCGGCCCACAGCAGATCAATCGCCCGGGCGAGGGTCGCGGGCTGTCCCGCGCATTGCCGGACACATGCCAACAGGCAGATCGCCTCCGCGTAGAGCCAGTCCTGAGCGTGGTGCCGGTCGGTGAATTCCAGCCCCGGATACCCCGTCGGCTCCAAGTGGTCCACCAGCCGGTCCCCCGGTCGTTCGATCGCGTACACGCCCGCCGCCGTGGCCAGGTAGAAGTCCAGCAGCCGGGACATCGCCGCCGCCGGTTCGCTGGGCGGCCACTCGTCCCTCTCCGCGCATGCACGCGCGTAGAGGCGTACCAGGTCGTGGTAGCGGTAGCGGCCGGGAGCCGCTGATTCCAGGAGGGAGGTGTCCACGAGGGATTCGAGGAGGTCCTCCGTCTCCTCGGCCGGGAGGTCCAGGACCGCCGCGGCCGCCGCGAGGGAGATGTCGGGGCCGTCGGCCAGGCCCAGCAGGCGGAAGGCGCGGGCCTGGGGCGGTTCCAGGGCGCCGTAGCCGAGTTCGAAGGTCGCCTTCACCGCGAGGTCGCCGGCCTGGAGTTCGTCGAGGCGGCGGCGTTCGTCGGCCAGCTTGGCGGCCAGGACCGAGACCGTCCAGGTGCGGCGGGAGGCCAGGCGGGAGGCGGCGATGCGGATGGCGAGGGGGAGGAAACCGCAGGCCGCCACGACGTCCAGGGCGGCTTCCCGCTCCGAGGCCACCCGTTCCTCGCCGACGATCTTCGTGAACAGGGACAGGGCCTCGTCGGGGGACATCACGTCCAGGTCGACGAGGTGGGCGCCGGCCAGGTCGACCATGCGGACGCGGGAGGTGATGAGGGCGGCGCAGCCCTCCGTGCCGGGCAGGAGGGGGCGTACCTGGGCGGCGTCGCGGGCGTTGTCCAGCAGGACGAGCACCCGGCGGCCGTCCAGGACCGAGCGGTACAGGGCTGCCCGTTCCTCCAGGGAGTCCGGGATGGAGGAGTCGGCCGTTCCCAACGCCCGCAGGAAGGACCCCAGTACCGTCTCCGGTTCCGCCGCTCTCGCTCCCGCGCCCTGGAGGTCGACGTACAGCTGGCCGTCGGGGAAGGCGCCGCGTGCCTGGTGGGCCACGTGGACCGCCAGAGTGGTCTTGCCGACGCCGCCGATGCCGGCCAGGGCCGAGACCGCCATCACGCGGCCCTCCGCGGAGGCGAGCACCTCGCCCAGTTCCGACACGAAGGCGGAGCGGCCGGTGAAGTCGGGGACCGTCGCCGGGAGCTGGGCGGGGCGCACCGGTGCCGCCGCGGGCTCCGGCTGCGGGGCCGAGGGTTCGGCGAGGCCCGGGTCGGCCTGGAGGATGCGCTGCTGGAGTTCGCTCAGGCCGGGGCGTGGGTCCACGCCGAGTTCGTCGGCCAGGAGCCGGCGTGTGTCGGTGTACACCGCGAGGGCCTCCGCCTGGCGGCCGCTGCGGTACAGGGCCAGCATCAGCAGCTCGCGCAGGCGTTCACGTAAGGGGTGCGCGGCCGTCAGCGCGGTCAGCTCGGACACCGCCTCCGCGTGGCAGCCCTGCTCCAGGTCCATGTCCAGCCGGGACTCCAGGAGTTGGAGGCGCCACTCCTCCAGGCGGACCCGTTGCGCCTCGGCGTACGGTCCCGGCACCCCCGCCAGCGCCTCGCCGTCCCACAGGGCCAGCGCCCGGCCCAGGACCTCACGGGCGTGGCACAGGTCCCCGGCCGACCGGGCCTTGTCCGCCTCGGTCGCGAGTTCCTGGGCGGCGGTCAGGTCCAGGGCGCCCTCGGGCAGCCCGCGTACGGCGTAGCCGCCGGACTCGCTCACCAGGACACCCGGGTCCAGCACCTTGCGCAGGCGGGAGGCGTACGTCCGCAGCGCCGCCAGGGCCTGGGAGGGCGGTTCCTCGCCCCACAGCGCGTCGATCAGCTCGGCGGCGGTCGCGGTGCGGCCCTCGCGCAGCAGCAGGGCGGCCAGCAGGGCGCGTTGCTGGGGGGAGCCGGTGCTCAGCGGTTCCTCGCCACGCCAGGCACGCACCGGACCGAGCACGCCGAAACGCAGCAGGGCACCCTGCGGCGCGGAACCCCCGGCCTGCGGCGCGGAACTCCCGGCCTCCGGCACGGAACCCCCCGCGCCCCTCTCGGCACCCGCCTCCGGCCCGGAAGCGGCGGCGGCCCGCCGCTGCTCGGGTACGTGCCGTACCTCCCTTACGCGCGGCACCTCCGGCACCTCCGGTACTTCCGGCACTCGCGGTGCACCGTCCATCGCCGTCGTCCCCCTAGGGCCTGTTTACAACCCCGCCAGTTTGCCTTGTTCATGGCAGATGCGTCAGCTATGGAGGGCGTGATCACAGACAGGCGCGTGGGATATCACAAGGCCCTCACTCTCTCTTCGCACACGCCCGCACACGAACCGCCACAACCGGGCCCTGCACACAGAGCTGACGGATCGTCAGATCGGCGCTACCGTCAGCGCCATGGAGACCAAAGACGGCACTGACACTCACACCTCCACCACCCCTCTCCCGCTGATCATCTCCGTCGACGACCACACCGTGGAGCCCGCCACCGTCTGGCAGGACCGGCTCCCGAAGAAGTACCTCGACATCGGACCCCGCACGGTCCGTGCGCCCCTGAAGGAGATGACCTTCCTCGGCGGCCGGTTCAAGCCCGTCATGGGCACCCCGGGCACGGACGACGGTCCGCTCGGCGACTGGTGGATCTACGAGGACCTGCACCGGCCGCTGACCCGCCTCGACACCGCCGTCGGCTACAGCAGGGACGAGATCAAGCTCGAGGTCATCACCTACGAGCAGATGCGGCCCGGGTCGTACGACGTCCCCGCCCGTCTCGCCGACATGGACGTCAACCACGTCCAGTCCGCCCTCTGCTTCCCGACGTTCCCGCGCTTCTGCGGCCAGACCTTCACCGAGGCGAAGGACCACGAGCTCGGGCTGCTGTGCGTCCAGGCGTACAACGACTGGATGGTGGAGGAGTGGTGCGGCCCCGAGGCGCACGGCCGGCTCATCCCGCTCACCCTCATCCCGCTGTGGGACGCCGAGCTCGCCGCCCAGGAGGTCCGGCGCAACGCGGCCCGCGGGGTCCGGGCGGTCGCCTTCTCGGAGATACCCCCGCACCTCGGCCTGCCGTCCGTGCACACCGACGACTGGGACCCGTTCCTCGCCGCCTGCGACGAGACCGGCACGGTCGTCGCCATGCACATCGGCTCCAGCAGCCGGATGCCCTCCACCTCCGCCGACGCCCCGCCCGCCGTCGGCTCCACCATCACCTTCGCCAACTGCTGCTTCTCGATGGTCGACTGGCTGATGAGCGGCAAGTTCGAACGCTTCCCGAACCTCAAGGTGATGTACGCGGAGGGCCAGATCGGCTGGATCCCGTACATCCTGGAGCGCGCGGACGTGGTGTGGGAGGAGAACCGCGGCTGGGGCGGCGTCGCCGACAAGGTCCACCGCCCGCCGTCCGAGCTCTTCGCCGACCACGTCTACGGCTGCTTCTTCGACGACGCCTTCGGCCTCAGGAATCTCGACTCCATCGGCGTCGGCAACGTGCTCTACGAGACCGACTACCCCCACTCCGACTCCACCTGGCCCAAGTCCCGCGAGGTCGGCGAGGCCCAGATGGGGCACCTGGAGCCGGACGTGGTGGAACGGATCGTCCGTGGGAACGCCATCGACCTGCTCGGGCTCACCCCGGACGGACTGTGGGGCGGCCCGAGGTGATCGAGTACGGCATCCAGCTCCCCGTCCAGTCCCAGAGCACGATCTACGCCGAGCCCTGGGAGGCGTCCGCCGGCCCGCCCGACCTCGTCGAGATCGCGCGGGCCGCCGAGCGGGCCGGGTTCTCGTACGTCGCCTGCTGCGACCACGTCGCCGTCCCGCGCCGGCTCGCGTCCGCGATGAGCACGGTCTGGTACGACCCCGTCGCCACCCTCGCCTACCTGGCCGCCGCCACCGCACGCGTCCGGCTGCTCAGCCATGTCGCGGTGGTCGGCCTGCGCCACCCCCTCCTCACCGCCAAGCAGTACGCCACCCTCGACCACCTCAGCGGCGGGCGGCTGCTCCTCGGGGTCGGCGCCGGGCACGTACCGGAGGAGTTCGAGGCGCTCGGCGTCGACTTCCGGCAGCGCGGGGCCGTCCTCGACGAGTCGATCGACGCCCTGCGCACCGCCCTCGGGCCCGACGAGTTCCCCGAACACCACGGCAAGCTCCACGACTTCCAGGACCTCGGCCAGCGCCCCCGCCCCGCCCAGCCCCGCGTCCCCCTCTGGGTGGGCGGCTCCTCACCCGCCGCCGTACGCCGTGCCGCGCTCAAGGGCGACGGCTGGCTGCCGCAGGGGGACCCGCGGGAGCGGCTGCCCGCGCAGATCGAACGGATCAGGCGGCTGAGGGCGGAGCATTCCCTCCGGGCGCCCTTCGTCCTCGGTGCGATCGCCGAACCGCTGTATGTCGGCACCCCGGCCTGGGATGTGGGCCGGCGCACGCTCACCGGGCCGCCCGACGCGCTCGCCGAGTCCCTGCGCGCCTACCGGGCGATGGGCGTCGACCAGCTCCAGGTCCGCTTCCGCAGCCGCGACCGCGCCGAACTCACCGACCAGATCACCGCGTTCGGGGCCGAGGTGGCCCCGCTTCTCACCCGGGAGTGACATGGGCAAGCTGGACGGACGTGTCGTGCTCGTCACCGGCGCGGCACGCGGGCAGGGGGAGCAGGAGGCCCGGCTGTTCCGGGAGGAGGGCGCCGAGGTCGTCGTGGCGGATGTGCTGGACGACCAGGGACAGGACCTCGCGAAGGAGATCGGCGCGCTGTACGTGCACCTCGACGTGGGGCGCGAGGAGGAGTGGAGGGTCGCGGTCGGCACCGTCGTGGCGGCGTACGGCCGTGTCGACGGGCTCGTCAACAACGCCGGCATCCTGCGCTTCAACACCCTCGTCGACACGCCTCTCGACGAGTTCATGCGGATCGTGCGGGTCAACCAGGTCGGGGTGTTCCTCGGCATCAAGACCACCGGGCCCCGGATCGCCGCGGCCGGGGGCGGCACGATCGTCAACACTGCCTCGTACACCGGGATGACCGGTATGGCGTACGTGGGGGCGTACGCGGCCAGCAAGCACGCGATCGTCGGGCTGACCCGGGTGGCCGCGCTGGAGCTGGCGGACCAGGGAGTGCGGGTCAACGCCGTGTGCCCCGGCGCCATCGACACCGCGATGAGCGATCCCGGTGCCGGCGCCGGGGGAGCGACGGACGCGCTGTACCGCAAGCTCGTGCCGCTCGGCCGGATCGGGAGGCCGGAGGAGGTGGCCCGCCTCGCGCTCTTCCTCAGCTGCGACGACTCCTCCTACATCACCGGGCAGCCGTTCGTGATCGACGGCGGGTGGCTGGCGGGCGTGAGCATCGGCTGACCGCTCGGGTGGGCATCGGCCGGCGCTACGGGCTCCAGCTGACGGCTCGTCAGCTATTGACGCCCCCAGTGGCCGGTGGAACAGTCTGATCCAAGAATCTGACGAAGCGTCAGAAACGACCGTGGGGACGGTGAACCTCCGTGGAATTCGGGCTCTTTGTACAGGGATACGTCGGCAAGCGCGCCGAGACCGATCCGCTGGCCGAACACAAGGCGCTGATGGAGGAGACCGAGTACGTCATCCAGGCGGACAGGTCCGGCTTCAAGTACGCCTGGGCCTCCGAGCACCACTTCCTGGAGGAGTACTCGCACCTCTCGGCGAACGACGTCTTCCTCGGCTATCTGGCGCACGCCACCGACCGCATCCACCTCGGCTCCGGGATCTTCAATCCCCTCGCCCAGGTCAACCACCCCGTGAAGGTCGCCGAGAAGGTCGCCATGCTCGACCACCTCACCGGGAACCGCTTCGAGTTCGGCAGCGGACGCGGCGCCGGCTCGCACGAGATCCTCGGCTTCCTCCCCGGCATCACCGACATGAACCACACGAAGGAGATCTGGGAGGAGACCATCGCCGAGTTCCCGAAGATGTGGCTCCAGGACGAGTACCAGGGGTTCCAGGGCAAGCACTGGCAGCTCCCGCCCCGCAAGGTGCTCCCCAAGCCGTACGGGAAGTCCCACCCCGCGATGTGGTACGCCGCCGGGTCGCCGCCCTCGTACGCCATGGCCGCGAGGAAGGGCCTCGGGGTGCTCGGCTTCAGCGTGCAGAAGGTCTCCGACATGGAGTGGGTGCTGGAGCAGTACAAGAGCGCGGTCGTGGACGCCGAGCCGGTCGGGGACTTCGTCAACGACAACGTGATGGTGACGACGACCGCGATCTGCGCGCCGACGCACGCGGAGGCGATCGAGATCGCGGTCAACGGCGGGCTGCACTACCTGCCCTCGCTGGTGTTCCGGTACCACGACACGTTCCCTCGCCCCGAGGGGTTCCCGGTGTGGCCGGAGACCCTGCCCGAGTACACCGCGGAGTTCGTCGAGCTGCTCATCGAGGAGGAGCTGCTGATCTGCGGGGACCCGGACGAGGTGTTCCGGCAGTGCAAGCGGTGGGAGCAGGCGGGGGCGGACCAGTTGAGCTTCGGGCTGCCCGTGGGGGTGCCGAAGGAGGAGACGTTGCAGACGATCCGGCTGATCGGGGAGCACGTCATTCCGAAGATCGACACGGATCCGGTGCATCGGACGTCCCGGTTCCGGGCCGCCGTGTGACCGCCGTCGGAGGTGAGCTCCATGCTTGACCACGTCATCAAGGGCGCGACCGTCGTCGACGGCACGGGCGCCCCCGCGTACACCGCCGACGTCGGCATCCGGGACGGCCGTATCGCCGTCATCGGAACGGTGACCGGCGACTGGCGGACCGCCGAGGACGCGCACGGCCTCGTCCTCGCCCCCGGATTCGTCGATCCGCACACGCACTACGACGCCCAGCTGTTCTGGGACCCGTATGCGACCCCCTCCCTCAACCACGGGGTGACGACGGTCGCCGCCGGCAACTGCGGATTCACGCTCGCGCCCCTGAACCCGGCCCGCCCGGACGACGCCGACTACACCCGCCGGATGCTGTCCAAGGTGGAGGGGATGTCGCTGGTCGCGTTGGAGGAGGGGGCGCCCTGGAGCTGGAACTCCTTCGGGGAGTATCTCGACGCCCTGGAGGGGCGGATCGCCGTCAACGCCGGGTTCATGGTGGGCCACTGCGCGCTGCGGCGGTACGTGATGGGGCCGGAGGCCGTCGGCGGGCAGCCCGGTGACGAGCAGTTGGGCGAGATGCTGCGGCTGTTCCACGAGGCCATGGACGCCGGGGCGTGGGGTCTGTCCACCACCCAGTCGTCCACCCACTCCGACGGCGACGGGAAACCGGTCGCCTCCCGGCACGCGCGCCCCGCCGAACTGCTCGCCCTCTCCCGGGCCGTCGGGGAGCACGAGGGCACCCAGATCGAGGCGATCGTCGCCGGCTGTCTGGACCAGTTCAGCGACGCCGAGATCGATCTGCTGGTGGAGATGAGCGCGGCGGCCGGGCGCCCCCTGAACTGGAACGTCCTGACCGTCGACGCCTCCGTCCCGGAACGCGTGCCCCGCCAGCTGCTCGCGAGCGAGCGGGCGCGGAAGGCGGGCGGTCGGGTGGTCGCGCTGACCATGCCCATCCTGACGCCGATGAACATGTCCCTGGGCACGTTCTGCGCCCTCAACCTCATCCCCGGGTGGGGGCCGGTCCTGGGCCTGCCGGTCCCCGAGCGGATCGCCAGGCTCCGCGACCCTTCCGTACGCGCCGAGATGCTGCGGCACTCCCAGTCCAAGGAGGCCGGCGTCTTCCGGCGGCTGACGAACTTCGGGCGGTACGTCATCGGGGACACGTACAGCGAGGCGAACCGGGGGCTCAGCGGGCGGGTCGTGGCGGACATCGCGGCGGAGCGCGGGCAGGAACCGTTCCAGGCCCTGGTGGAGATCTGCGTGGCCGACGACCTGCGGACGGTCCTGTGGCCCATGCCCACCGACAACGACCCGGCGTCCTGGGCGCTGCGCGCCGAGACCTGGCAGCACGACGACGTCCTGCTCGGCGGGTCCGACGCGGGGGCGCATCTGGACCGGATGTGCGGGGCGCCGTACACCACCCGCTTCATCGGGGACTGTCTGCGCGGCCGGAAACTGGTCGGTCTTGAGCAGGCGGTGAAGATGCTGACGGACGATCCGGCGCGGCTGTTCGGGCTGAGGGAGCGGGGCCGGATCGAGGAGGGCTTCCATGCGGACCTGGTCCTCTTCGACCCGGAGCGGATCGCCGCGGGTACGGCCACCCTGGTGCACGACCTGCCGGGTGACAGCCCGCGGCTCGACTCCAAGGCGATCGGGGTACGGGCCGTGTGGGTCAACGGGGTCGAGGCGATCCGGGACGACGTGGTGAGCGGGGCCGTACCGGGCAAGGTGCTGCGCTCGGGCCGGGACACCCGGACGGTGGCGACCAAGTGACCGAGGGACAGCGGCTGTTCGTCGGCGGCGACTGGGTGGAGCCGGAGGGCGGCCACTACGAGGTCGTCGACCCGGCGACCGAGGAGAGAGTCGGGTGGGCTCCGGAGGCCTCGCGGGATCAGGTGCGCGCGGCCTGTGCCGCGGCCCGCGCGGCCTTCGGGCCGTGGTCGCGGACGGCGCCCGAGGAGCGGGCGGCGATCCTGGCGCGGGCCGCGGGAATCATCGGCGGCCACCTGGAGCCGTACGCCGAGCTGGCCCGGGCGGAGACCGGGGCGACCACGGCGACGGCCCGGCGGATGCAGGTCGGGGTGGCCGCCGCGCGGTTCCGGCGGTACGCGCGCCTGGAGCCCGCCGAGTGGGCGATCCCGCCGCAGATCAACGAGGCCGGCCCGATGGGGAGGGCGGCGGTGATGGGCGCGCTGGCCGTACGCCAGCCCGTCGGGGTCGTCACGTGCATCACCTCGTACAACAACCCGTGGGCCAACCCGGCGGGCAAGGTCGCGCCGGCGCTCGCGATGGGCAACACGGTGGTCGTGAAGCCCGCCCCGCAGGACCCGCTCTCCGTGTACCGGATGGCTCAGGCGCTGGAGGCGGCGGGCGTGCCGCGCGGGGTCGTGAACGTCGTCTCCGGCCGCTCGGCGGAGATCGGCGAGGCGGCCGTGGACTCACCGGACGTCGACATGGTCAGCTTCACCGGCTCCACGGCCGTCGGACAGCGCATCGCCGCCGTCTGCGGACGGGACATGAAACGCCAGTTGATGGAGCTGGGCGGAAAGGGCGCGGCGGTCGTCTTCGACGACGCGGACGTCGGGGCGGCGGTCGCCGGGATCGGCACCACCTTCTCCTTCTACAGCGGGCAGATCTGCACGGCACCGACGCGGGTGCTGGCGCAACGGGGCGTGTACGACCGTCTGGTCGAGCAACTGGCGGCGTACGCGGGCCGCTTGAAGGTGGGGTCACCGAGCGAGCCGGACACGGTCGTCGGTCCGGTGATCTCGGCGGCGCACCGGGACCGGGTGGAGTCGTACGTCGAACTGGGTCGCAAGGAGGGCGCGGTGGTGGTGACCGGAGGTGAACGCCCGTCTCTCGACCGGGGTTTCTACGTCACCCCCACCCTCCTCGCCGACTGCACCAACGACATGCGCGCGGTCCGCGAGGAGATCTTCGGCCCGGTCGTCTCGGTCGTCCCCTTCGACGAAGAGGAGGAGGGTGTGGCCCTGGCCAACGACACCGACTACGGCCTCATCGACTACGTCTGGTCGGCGGACGTGGCCCGCGCCTTCCGCGTCGCCCGGCAGCTGCGGGCGGGCGGGGTGGGGGTGAACACCGTCGGCCGCAACATGGAGGCGCCGTTCGGGGGCTTCAAGAAGAGCGGGGTCGGGCGGGATGTGGGGTCATACGCGCTGCACGCGTACAGCGAGGTGCAGGCGATCGTGTGGCCGGGGTGAGATCCGTGCTCCGAGAGCTGGGCGCGTCGAAGGGCGGCAAGCTGCCGTGGGCCGAGTGCGGAGGCGGGGCCGCGACGTGGTGACGCGGGCCATACTGAGGCGTGGAGACCTGTCCTCGCATCAGGAGCGGACCATGAGCGCGCAGCCCGACCACGGCTGGGGAGCGATGCCGTTGCCCGAGATCCGTACCGTGGACGACCTGCGCGGCGCGCTCAGCCGCTACGGCTTCCCGGGCGACCGGGAGCGCTTCGAGGAAGAGCTGGCCGCGGCCGTAGGAGCTGCCCCGGCCAATGATTTCGAAGGCGCCGCCGCCGTGGTCCGCGCCTACCGGCACCGGGTCCTGATCAGGAACTCGCCCGAGATCATGGCCGCCCTCGAAGAGGCGAGCCCCGGAGGCGGCCCAGCAGGGCCCCACCCCTCCGCCTGACCTCACCCGTCCAGATCCACCCGCACCGTCAGCAGGTCCGTCCCGAGCACCCGGACCGCCGCGCTGTTGGACCGCGGCAGCCGGCGCAGGCGGGCCACCGGGTCGTCGTCGGGGAGCAGGTGGGCCGTACCGGTGTGCCAGCGGCCGCGGATCCGTACCCGTACCCGCGGATCGGCCTTGATGTTGCGGACGTACTGGGAACGCTCGCCGAACTCCGAGACCAGCCAGAAGGTGTCCCCGACCCGGCGGCCTCCCAAGGGCGTGCGGCGGGGCAGGCCAGAGGTGCGGCCCGTGGTCTCCAGGACCGTCTGGAAGGGGAGGCGGCGCGTGATCGGGTTGGCGACGTGGCGTTGGAGGGCCGTGGCGGCGCGGAACCTGAGGTCGGCGAGGCGGGGCATCGGGGTGGGGCTCCTTGTGGCGCAGGGGGCGGTGGGGTGGTCGTTCGAACGGTCGCTTTCGAACCGTCCCTTCCCTTCCATCGGTCGCTTCCGAACGGCCGCTTCCCTTCCATGGTCCCCGAGCGGCGGGAGATCGGGGCGGCGCCCACCTCCCGGCGCAGGGCGCCGCCCCCGGCCGGCTGCCTACGCCCGCCCCAGGAAGACCGGGTTCGTGAACGCCGACAGCGCCCCCGGTACCGGCCCGGCCGCCGTCTCGTGCCGCAACTCCGCCCGTACGTACGCCGCGTACGAGGGCGTCGTACGCCACTCCACGACCCCCGAACCGGCCACCGGCAGCGGCGCGCTGGTGAACAGGACGCCCTGGTCCGTGACGAAGCGGACGGTGCAGCGCGGGGCGCCGGTCACCTCCAGGCGTACGGTCACCGGGGCGTCGCGGTCGACCTCCAACCGCTCCCCTATACCCGCGTGCCGGCCTCGCCCGCCGCTCGCCGTGAAGGCCAGGGAGACGGTCCTGGACTCGGCGACGTACGAACGCCCCGCCCGGATGCCGTCCTGGATGGCCTCGCGGGTCAGGTCGTCGGCCAGGACCACCGTCTGCGGCAGGCCGACCGAGTCCGGGTCGCGGTGGGCGTCGCTGTTGCCCATCGCCGGGAGCCAGCCACGACCGCCGCCGTCCCGCACGGACGCGACGAGCATGCTGTCCCAGTCCGCGAGGGCCACCTCGTCGTCGGGCGTGTAGGGGCCGTTCCACACCTCCACGGCGTCCGCCTCACCGAACCCGAACTTCCAGTTGCAGCCGACGCAGGTGGCGTGCGGGTGGGCCGGGACGACCAGGCCGCCCGCACGGCGGATCCGGCGGGCGAAGCGGCCGAAGCGGTTGTCGCGGGCCCGGTAGCGCCAGTCGACGAAGGTGCCGGGGTCGGTGCCGAGGGCGACCACGTGGCCGTTCCGCGTGGTGACCTCCTCGCCCAGCAGGATCAGCAGGTCGTCGCCCGCCTCGGACGCCCAGTGCGGGTGAGCCGCGTGCGTGTTGTGCTCCGAGGAGTTGATGAAGTCCAGCCCGGCGGCGCGCGCCAGCGCCGCGATCTCGGCGGGGGTGCGGCGGCCGTCCGAGTACCAGGAGTGCAGATGGCAGTCGCCCCGGTACCAGGCCCTGCCCCGGCCCTTCGCCCGGGACGGCGGGTACGTGGGGTGGAAGGTCTCGCCGGGTTCGCCGTACGTCAGCGTGACCGTGATCTCGTACGTCAGTCCCTGCGGGGCGACCGTGTAGGGGCCGAGCGCGATGTGCCAGGTGCCCTCCCGCACCGGGCCCGGGATGTAGCCGGGCGTCGCGTCGTCCGCCCGGACGAAGAACTCCGTGCGCGCCCCGCCCGACCAGCCGCGGAAGCCGTCGCCGCCGAGTTCCGTGCCGCGCTCGTCGAAGACGCCGATGTCGAGGGCGTTGCCCGGGGTGCCGGCCGGGACGGAGGGCCGGTCGTAGGTGTACGCGACCTTGATCTCCCGCACTCCCGCGGGGACCTCGACGGGCACGTACACGAAGTCGGGGGAGCCGGGGGGCAGGGTGCCGCGCACCGTCCTCGTCTCCTGGCCTCCGTCGGCCGCCCCGGCCGCTGAAGCGAAGCTCACGCTTCCCAACGTAAGGGCGGCGGCCCCTCCCGTCACGAACAGCGCGCGCCTTGCGACGCCGTGCCGGACCCCGGCGCCGTGCTGGGCGTTGTTGTCGTTGTCGTCGTTGTCGTCACACATGCCCCAACCGTGCCGGACGCGTGTGAACCACCTTGGAAAGTCAGGGTAATTGGCGCAGTCTTACCGGTACGCGCACTTGATGCCGACCGGTCGGTATGGACAGCCGAGGTCAGAGCCGGTACAGATGACCCATGCGCATCTCCGTGACGGTCTTCCTCACCGACGAGACGATCGCCCCGACCCGGCTCGCCCGTGAGCTGGAGCAGCGGGGCTTCGCCGGGCTGTACCTGCCCGAGCACACCCACATCCCCGTGGAGCGGACCAGCCCGTACCCGGCCGGCGGCGAACTGCCGCCCGAGTACGGCCGTACGCTCGACCCCTTCGTCGCGCTCGGCCAGGCCGCCGCCGTCACCGAACGGCTCGGGCTCGGCACGGGCATCACGCTCGTCGCCCAGCACGACCCGATCGACCTCGCCAAGCAGATCGCGACCCTGGACCACCTCTCCGGCGGCCGGTTCACGCTCGGCCTCGGCTTCGGCTGGAACGTCGAGGAAGCCGCCGACCACGGTGTGGAGTGGCGCACCCGGCGCGAGCTCGTCCGGGACCGGATGGCGTTGATGCGGGCCCTGTGGAGCGAGACACCGACGGGATACGAGGGCCCGTTCGGGAGCGTGCGGGCCAGCTTCGCGTACCCGAAGCCCGTACAGAGGCCGCGCGGTCCGGTCGCCGGCCAGATCGCCGGTTCCGTCATCGGCCCGCGCACGCTCGTCGGCGGGGCCGCCGGACCGAAGCTGTTCGCGGACATCTGCGCGTACGCCGACGGGTGGCTGCCCATCGGCGGGCGCGGCCTCGGCGAGTCCCTGCCCCGGCTGCGTGCCGAGTGGGCCGACGCCGGCCGCGACCCGGCCTCCCTCCAGGTCGTCCCGTACGCCGTCCATCCGACGCCGGGCAAGCTCGCGCACTACGCGGACCTCGGCATCGAGGAGGTCGTGGTGCAGCTGCCGCCGGCGGGGGAGGCGGAGGTGCTGAGGGTGCTGGACGGGTACGCCGAGTACTTCTAGCCGGGCGGCCTGGCCGCCGACCCAGGGGTGCGGGGCTGTATCGATGTGCGGCTCCGCCGTCCGGGCGCGACCAGCCACAACGAGCCCGCACCCCGCAACGCACCGCAGCCCCCGAGACCCCCGTCCCCGCTGAACCGGCGGAGCCTCTCCGTATGCTCGAAGGATGACGACCTCCGCGACCCCCGGAACCGGCCCCACCGAGAACTCCATGCGTCGCGCCCTCAAACGCGCCCGGGACGGCGTCACCCTCGACGTCGCCGAGGCGGCGGTGCTGCTCCAGGCCCGCGGCGAGGCCCTCGACGACCTCACCGCGTCCGCCGCCCGGGTGCGGGACGCGGGCCTCGAAGCGGCGGGCCGCCCCGGCGTCATCACCTACTCGAAGAGCGTCTTCATCCCCCTCACCCGGCTGTGCCGGGACAAGTGCCACTACTGCACCTTCGTGACCGTCCCCGGCAAGCTGCGCCGGGAGGGCCACGGGATGTTCATGTCGCCCGACGAGGTGCTCGACGTGGCCCGGCGCGGCGCCGCCCTCGGCTGCAAGGAAGCCCTGATCACCCTCGGGGACAAGCCCGAGGAGCGCTGGCCGGAGGCGCGCGAGTGGCTCGACGCGCACGGCTACGACGACACCATCGCCTACGTCCGCGCCATCTCCATCCGCATCCTGGAGGAGACGGGCCTGCTGCCCCACCTCAACCCGGGCGTGATGTCCTGGACCGACTTCCAGCGCCTGAAGCCCGTCGCCCCGTCGATGGGCATGATGCTGGAGACGACGGCCGAGCGGCTCTGGTCGGAGCCGGGCGGCCCGCACTACGGCTCCCCCGACAAGGAGCCCGCCGTACGCCTGCGCGTCCTGGAGGACGCCGGCCGCTCGTCCGTGCCGTTCACGTCCGGGCTTCTGATCGGGATCGGCGAGACGTACGAGGAGCGGGCTCAGTCCCTGTTCGCGCTCCGCAGGATCTCGCGCGCCTACCACTCCATCCAGGAACTGATCATCCAGAACTTCCGCGCCAAGCCGGACACCGCGATGCGTGGCATGCCGGACGCGGAACTCGACGAGCTGGTGGCGACGGTGGCCGTGGCCCGCCACATCATGGGCCCCTCCGCCTGCCTCCAGGCCCCGCCGAACCTCGTGGACTCCGAGTACGAGCGCCTCATCGGGGCGGGCATCGACGACTGGGGCGGGGTCTCGCCCCTGACCATCGACCACGTCAACCCGGAGCGCCCCTGGCCGCAGATCGAGGAGCTGGCGTCCCGCTCCGCGGCCGTCGGCTTCGAGCTGCGGGAACGTCTGTGCGTCTACCCCGAGTTCGTGCAGCGCGGCGAGCCCTGGCTGGACCCGCGGCTGCGCCCGCACGTGACGGCGCTGGCCGACCCGGAGACGGGACTGGCGCGTGCCGACGCCGTCGTCGAGGGCCACCCCTGGCAGGAACCGGAAGAGGTCTTCGAGTCGACCGGCCGCACGGACCTGCACCGCACCATCGACACCGAGGGCCGGACCTCCGACCGCCGCGACGACTTCGACGAGGTGTACGGCGACTGGGGCGCCCTGCGCGAGGCGGCCGCCCCCGGCATGGTGCCCGAGCGCATCGACACCGACGTACGCCAGGCCCTGGCGACGGCGGCCGACGACCCGACGCGGCTCACCGACGAGGAGGCGCTGGCGCTGCTGCACGCGGACGGCCCGGCGCTGGACGCCCTGTGCCGGATCGCGGACGACGTCCGCAGGTCGACGGTCGGCGACGACGTCACGTACATCGTCACCAGGAACATCAACTTCACCAACGTCTGCTACACCGGCTGCCGTTTCTGCGCCTTCGCGCAACGCCGCACGGACGCCGACGCGTACACCCTCTCCATGGAGCAGGTCGCCGACCGCGCCCAGCAGGCCTGGGACGTCGGCGCGGTGGAGGTGTGCATGCAGGGCGGCATCCACCCGGACCTGCCCGGGACGGCGTACTTCGACATCGCGCGCGCGGTGAAGTCCCGCGTCCCCGGGATGCACGTGCACGCCTTCTCCCCGATGGAGGTCGTGAACGGCGCGACCCGCACCGGCATGTCCATCCGCGAGTGGCTGACGGCCGCGAAGGAGGCGGGCCTCGGCTCGATCCCCGGCACGGCCGCCGAGATCCTCGACGACGAGGTCCGCTGGATCCTCACCAAGGGCAAGCTGCCCACGGCGACCTGGATCGAGGTCGTCACGACCGCGCACGAACTGGGCATCCGCTCGTCGTCGACGATGATGTACGGGCATGTGGACCAGCCCCGGCACTGGCTCGGCCACCTGCGCACACTGGCCGGTATCCAGCAACGCACGGGCGGCTTCACGGAGTTCGTCACCCTCCCGTTCATCCACACGAACGCGCCGGTGTACCTGGCGGGCATCGCGCGCCCCGGCCCGACCATGCGGGACAACCGGGCGGTGACGGCGATGGCCCGTCTCCTCCTCCACCCGCACATCCCCAACATCCAGACCAGCTGGGTGAAGCTGGGCACGGAGGGCGCGGCGGAGATGCTCCGCTCGGGCGCGAACGACCTGGGCGGCACGCTGATGGAGGAGACGATCTCCCGGATGGCGGGTTCCTCCTACGGCTCGTACAAGTCGGTCAAGGACCTGATCGCGGTCGCGGAGGCGGCGGGCCGGCCGGCCAGGCCGCGCACGACGCTGTACGGGGAGGTCCCGGAGGAGCGGCAGCGGGCGGCGACCGTCTCGGACGGGCACCTGCCGGAGCTGCTGCCGGTGCTGGACTGATCCGGACGGCGGAGAGGAGCTCAGGCCGCTCACAGTACGATGATCGGACCCCTCGTGTGAGGGGTCTCGTACCTGAGGAGATGCGTGCCCGTGCCTGCCCGACGGCTTCCCTCGTGGGTCTGGGTGACCGGTCTGACGGCGGGCGCGGTCGCGGCGGTCGTCGTGCTGACCGTGCAGGCGGACCGGGGTCCGCACCCCACCGCCACGGCCGCCCGGCCGAGCGCCTCGGCGAACCCGCAGCCCTCCGCGTCGAAGTCCGCGAGGCCCACCGCGGTGCCGGACGACTCCGGCACCGGGCGGCGCGTCGTGTACTCCCTGGGCCAGAAGCGGGTGTGGCTGGTCGACGCGAGCGACGTCTCCCGCCGGAGCTTCGCGGTGTGGCCGGGCACGGTCGGCCCGGACCCCGGCAACTACACGATCTCCCAGCGCACGGAGGCCACCACCGGCTCCGACGGCGTAGAGATCGAGCACATTCTGTACTTCGCGGCCAAGTCCGGCCGCTCGATCGCCTTCTCCAACGCCGTGGACGGCTCCTCGCCCCCGCCCGCCTCGGGCATCCAGACCAGTGGCATCCGGATGAACAAGGCGGACGGGTCGGCACTGTGGACGTTCGGAGAGACCGGGACGACGGTGGTCGTGGTCAGGTAGGGACGGTCAGGTGGGGCCGGTCCGGCAGAGGCGGGTCAGGCGGGACGGTCAGGCTGCGGAACGTTCCGTGCGCAACGGCAGGTTGACCACCACCAGCACCACTCCGCTCAGCAGGAAGACCCGCATCGCGGCGTCCAGTCCGTTCCAGTCCTCCGACTGCCACATGGAGAACCACTCACCGCCGATGGCGATGAACCCGGCGCCGAACAGCAGCATGACCATGAGCAGGCCGTACGTGGAGAACCGGCGGGCACGGTCCTGGTCGTGCCGCGCCCAGAGCCAGGTGCCGTAGACGAGGACGAGGGCCGCAAGCGTCTCCCAGACGATGATGACGATGTACGCAGCGTCCTGAAGGCCCTTGCTGGTGATGGCTCTCCACATCAGGTCGTCGTCCTTGAACGTCGTATCCATCGCGAGGACATGCCTGACGAACTGCTGGTTGGTGCCGAAGTCGGTGATGTTCCCGAAGGCGACGAGGGCCATGTAGAGGGCGACGGTTGCGGTGAGAAGGGTGGCGCCGAGGGAAAGGGCGCTGCGGGGGGTGCGGGGGGTCGTGGACATGCCGATCATTTTCCACCCGGCGAGGGGGTGTGCAGCATGCAATGAGCCAGAACAGAACCGCAGTTGGGGCTATTCGGCGTCCTTGGGGTGGCGGGTGGACGCGTAAACGATATGGACTGTGCGCCGGGCTTCGTCGACGAGGTAGCGCACACGACCGCCTGCTGTCACCTCGTACTCCCACGGGGGATACTCCAGACCGCCGAGATTGCCTGCGGCCAGGCGACCGCGCAGGCGGTGCTGTCGGTCGGGATCCGCTCGGGACTCAGGGGCGCCGCGCAGTGCCTCGAAGCAGCGCCGGGTGTTCCCCGGCGCTTCCGCGCCCAGCTCGCCCATCCCTTCGCCGCCTCGTTCGTGGCGAATCGCAGCCGTCATTGCGTTCCCACTGGCGGTGGAGCGACATCATCGCCGCGCTTCGGGCTCACGGTGCGGTCACCTCACCGTGGTCCTCGTCCGGCAGTCGGCGGGTGAGCTGTGCCTCTGCAATGTGCCCTGGTACGGCTGATATCGGACCGATCAGGGCCCAGCCGGGATCACCTGTGACCACTTTCCCCACACCCCGCATCCAGATCCGCCCCCTGAACCCACCGTCCCCGTTCGATTACAGTCTTGAGCTGTCGTACGTCCGGACGGTGCCGTGGGAGGTCTTGGTGGGTGCGACAGCCGGGGCCGTGTGGGGGCGGGCCGAGCAGCAGGACTTCCGGAGCAGGGTGCGCGGCACGTTGCTGGGGGCGGCCGTCGGAGACGCGTTGGGCGCGCCGGTCGACGGGCTCGGGCTGGCGGAGATCCGGGAGACGTACGGGGCGGAGGGGCTCGTCGACCTCGGGTTCGGGTACGGGCGGCGCGGTGCCGTCACCCACCTCACGCAGCTCACCCTGTTCACCGTGGACGGGCTGATACGCGCCCAGGTCCGCCGCGACACCGGCGCCTGGCACCCGCCGACCGATCTGCACCGGGCGTATCTGCGCTGGGCCGCCACCCAGCGTGACTGGGGGCCCGACGAGCGCCGCAAAGGGGACGGGTGGCTCGCGCGGGAGGAGTGGCTGTACGCCCGGCGGGGTCCCACCCGCTCCCTCCTGCTCGGGCTCGGCGACGAGAAGATGGGCACGCTGGAGTCACCCAAGAACCCGGCCGAGACCGGGCCCGAGGCCGCCGCCCGGTCCGCGCCCTTCGGGCTGCTCGTCGGCTGGGAACCGCAGCTGGTCGTCCAGCTCGCCGTGGAGTGCGCCGCGCAGACCCACGGCCACCCGACCGCCTACCTCTCGGCGGGCGCGTACGCCGTGATCGTGCACGCCCTCGCCCTCGGCGAGAGCCTGGACACGGCCGTCCAGCGGGCGCTCGCGCTGCTCGCCGCCCGCACCGGCCACCAGCCCGTCTCGGACGCGCTGCAACACGCCCTGGGCGCGGTACGGCAGGGGATGCCGACCCCGGGCCGGGTCGAGGAGCTCCTCGCGGAGGACACGGCGGAGGGGCTGCTGTCGGCCGCCGTGTACTGCGCGCTGGTCGGGGAGGACGTACGGCACGGGCTGCGGCTCGCCGTGAACCACGACGGACCCTCGGCCGCCGCCGGCGCCCTCACCGGCGGTCTCCTCGGCGCCCTGCACGGCGAGACGGCCCTCCCGCCGGCCTGGCTGGCCGAGCTGGAGGGCCGTCCCACGTTGCTGGAGCTGGCCGACGACTTCGCGATGGAGATGACCCAGGGCCCGGCGCTGCACGGGCCTGCGGGGTCGTCACCGGGGTGGCTGGCCCGTTACCCGCGGGCCTGACGGCCGCGTCGGCCATCCGCCGGTCTGACTGCCTGAGCGGGACCGCCCGACCGCCCGCCCGCCCGCCGGGCCGGCAGGCCCTGACCGCCTGACCGCCTGACCGCCTGACCGCCGGGCCGGCAGGCCCCGGCCGGGACCCGCACCTCCCCTCCGCGCCCCGCACGGCGAAACGGCCCTCCCGCCGGCCGGGTCGGCCGAGCTGGAGGGCCGTCCGGGAGCCCGAGGTTCCCGAAGCCTGAACCCGTAGGTCAGTCCTTCACCGGGGTCGTCCCCACCACGTCGTCCCCCGCCGGCGCCGGCGTCGGGACCGCGGCCGCGGCGCTGCTGTCGCCGTCCGTGTTGACCTTCTCGATGATCGCCAGGCGGTCCGGGGTGTCCTCCGGCTTCAGGAAGCCGACGAGGATATAGAGGACCAGGGAGACGGCCAGCGGGATCGAGACCTGGTACTCGAGCGGGACGCCGCCGTCGATGCTCCAGTTGATCGGGTAGTTGACCAGCCAGAAGGCCAGCAGACCCATCGACCAGCTGGTGAGCGCCGCCGTCGGTCCGGAGCGGCGGAAGGGACGCAGCAGGCCGAGCATCATCGGGATCGCGATCGGGCCCATGAGCCCGGCGACCCACTTGATGACGACGGTGATGATGTCCTTGAACGCCGGGGAGTTGACCTGCGTCGCCACCGCCATGGACAGGCCGAGGAAGACGACCGTGGTCACCCGGGCCGCGATCAGGCCGGAGCGTGAGCCCCACGCTCGGGCCCGCGACGACAGCACCGGAGCCACGTCCCGGGTGAAGACCGCGGCGATCGCGTTGGCGTCGGAGGAGCACATCGCCATGGTGTGGGAGAAGAAGCCGACGATGACCAGGCCCAACAGGCCGTGGGGGAGAAGCTGTTCGGTCATCAGGCCGTACGAGTCGGAGCCGTCCGGCTTCTGGGCGTGGACCAGGAGCGGGGACATCCACATCGGGAAGAAGAGGACGACCGGCCAGACCAGCCAGAGGATTGCGGACAGCCGGGCCGAGCGGGTGGCCTCGTGCGGGCTGCTCGTCGCCATGTAGCGCTGGGCCTGGTTGAGCATGCCGCCGTTGTACTCGAACAGCTTGATGAAGAGGAAGGCGAGCAGGAAGATCGTGCCGTAGGGGCCGACCAGGGGCTTGCCGTGGCCCTGCAGGGCGGGCTCGTCCCAGGCGCCGAAGAAGCTGATGCCCTTGTCGTTCAGCTTCAGGACGACCGCGACGAACATCGAGACGCCGGCCAGCAACTGGATGATGAACTGGCCGAGTTCGGTCAGCGCGTCCGCCCACAGGCCGCCGATCGTGCAGTAGACGGCGGTGATCGCGCCGGTGATGAGGATGCCCTGGTTCAGGGACACCCCGGTGAACACGGACAACAGGGTCGCGATCGCGGCCCACTTGGCGCCCACGTCCACGATCTTCAGCAACATGCCCGACCAGGCGAGCGCCTGCTGGGTCTTCAGGTCGTAACGGTTCTTCAGGTACTCGAGCGGGGAAGCAACATGCAGGCGCGAGCGCAGTCGGTTGATGCGCGGCGCGAACAGTTTCGAGCCGATCGCGATGCCGAGGGCGATCGGGAAGGACCAGGTGACGAAGGAGGTCACGCCATAGGTGTAGGCGATGCCCGCGTACCCGGTGAACATGACCGCGCTGTAGCCCGACATGTGATGGGAGATGCCGGACAGCCACCAGGGCATCTTGCCGCCGGCGGTGAAGAAGTCGCTGACGTTGTCCACGCGTTTGTGCGACCAGAGGCCGATCGCGACCATCACACCGAAGTAGCCGATGAGCACGGCCCAGTCGAGACTGTTCATGGGCCTCCTTCCAGGGTCCGCCGCCAGGATCAGGCATGTGAACTCTGGGTTGGGGGGCATGCTCACGGCAAGAAAGAGGAAGGTCAAGAGGTAGTAAAATAGTTCGGTGTGGTGTCCAGCGTTCACACATATGAACCAGGAGGCTGAACGTCATCCCCTGAGGATGGCTGAAAAAGGTCAGGTCAGCGCATCAGTTCCCCGGCGTTGACCAGCAGCGACTGCCCGGTGATCGCCCGCGCCCGGTCCGAGGCCAGGAACACCGCCGCGTCCGCCACATCCGCGTCCGAGGCCAGTTCGGGCAACGCCATCCGCCCGGCCAGCCGGTCCAGCACCTCGCTCTCCGGCACCCCTTCCGTCTGTGCGGTGAACTGCACGTACGCCTGCACCGGAGGCCCCCACATCCACCCCGGCAGCACGGTGTTGACCCGGATCCGGTACCGGCCCAACTCCCGTGCCAGCGAGTACATCGCGCTGGTCAACGCCCCCTTCGACGCCGCGTACGCCGCCTGCCGCACCTGCGACGGGGCCGCCACCGCCGACTGCGTCCCGATGAACACCACCGCCCCGCCGCCCGCCGCCTTCAGCGCCGGCAGACAGGCCCGCGTCATCCGCAGCGTCCCCAGCAGGTTCACGTCGATCACCGACTGCCAGGTGGTGAAGTCGGCGTCCTCGAGCCCGCCGAAGTAGCTGTCCCAGGCGGCCACATGGACCACCGCGTCGACCCGCCCGAACCGCTCCCGCGCCAGCCCGGCCAGCGCCTCGCACTGCCCCTCGTCCCTGACGTCCGTCGCCCGGTACGCCGTGTTCGTCCCGACCGGATCGATCTCGGCCGCGCTCTTCGCGAGGTTCGCCTCGGTGCGCGCCCCCAGCACCGCGTTCCCCCCGTCCCGTACGACGGCCGCCGCGACCTGGTGACCGAGTCCGGCCCCGACCCCTGACACGACGACGGTCCTGCCCGCGAGCAGTGACATCGGAGACCTCCCGGCTCTGGCGCATTATCTGACGGAGCGTCAGAGTATGGGCCAGTGGAGGAGGACGGAAGGGGAAGGGCATGAGCGAGGACACCCGCAGCGAGACGTACGCCGACCTGGCCGCCGTAGGACCGTACGGAGTCCGCCCCGGCCACGCTCTGATCACCATGGTCGAGCCGCACCCGGGCCACGAGTACGCGTACAACCGCTGGTACGAGGACGACCACTACTACGCCGGGGCGATGGCCATGCCCTGGATGTACGCCGGCCGCCGCTGGGTCGCCACCCGGGACCTGCAACTCCTGCGCCGCCCCGAGAAGTCGGCCGTCGCCGAACCGGTCACCGCCGGCTGCTACCTCTCCACCTACTGGGTCACCGACGGCCGCTACGACGACCACATGCGCTGGACCGTCGCCATCAACAAACGCCTCAACCGCGACGGCCGCGTCTACCGCGACCGCACCCACGTCTTCACCGCGTTCCAGGACCACGAGGCGACGGTCTACCGCGACGGAGCCGCGGGGCCGAGGGACTTCCACGCCCTCGACCACCCCTACCGCGGACTCGTCCTCCAGGTGGTCGACACGGAATCGGCCGAGCAGCGCGCCCGGTTGCTGGAGTGGCTGGTCTCCCGCCACCTCCCGAAACGGCTGGCGGGCTCCCCGACGGCGCTGGTGACCGTCTTCCGCCCCACCCCGCTCCCCGGCGACCGCATGACGTACGTCAAACAGGTCGAGGGCGTCGACACCCGCCTGACCCTGCTGTGGTTCCTGGAGACGGATCCACGGGAGTGCTGGGAGGACCACTTCGGCGGCTTGGAGAAGACGGTGGGGGAGTCGGGGCTGGGGCGGCTGGAGCTCCTGGCGCCGTTCATCCCCACGGTTCCGGGGACGGACCGGTACGTGGACCAGCTGCGGTGACCTTCAAGTGCCGAGCGGCCGCTCCCCGCCCGACAGGGACGGTCACTTCAACTCGTCCGGACACGGCGTGCCCCGCGGCAGGGTGTACGGCGCCGCCAACCGATACGTCCCGGCCTTCGGCGCGACCAGCATCGTCCACTGATCCCCCTCCGCGTCCTCCTCCGTCTCCATCAGACACCCATTGACGTTGTCGTACGTCTTCACGGAGCCGTCGGGACGGTTCTTGGACGCCTTCGTCTCCTGCGGCGGCTTCAGCTTGTTGCCCTCCGCGTCGACGATGCTCAGCCACGGCGAATACGGGATCTTGATGCGGATCCGGCCCGCCTTCTTCACGTGCATGGTCAGCTCACCCTGCGCCGCCCGATCCACGACCGCGTTCGGCTCGGCGAGCGGCGCCGGGTCGGTCACCCGGAACAGCTGCCAGTTCGCGTCGCCCCAGATCTGCTTCAGATACGGCATCCCCCGCTGCACGAGCTCCCGCTCCCGCTCGCCGCCGTCACCGTCCGGCTCGTCCTTCGGCAGCACCACGAAGTGCACGGCCCAGCGCTGCAGCCAGTCATGGTAGTTCGCGGAGTTGAGGGTGTCGTCGTAGAAGAGGGGGTTGCGCTCCATGTCGGCCTGCCGGTTCCAGCCGCGGGCCAGGTTCACGTACGGGGCGAGCGCGGAGGCCTCGCGGTGCGAGCGGGCGGGCACGACCTCGACCCGGCCCTTCTCCGCGCCGACCTCCTGAAACTCGTTGACCAGCGGCGCGAGCTCACGCGCCCAGGACGCCGCCGGGGTCGTGTGAATGATGTCGATGACCGACTTGACCCCGATCCATACGACGAACCCGGCGAAGGCCACCACGATCGCGTACCACCTGCGCGAGCGCGGCACCGTGAACGGCAGCGCCGCCAACAGCGCGACCCCCGCGAACAGCATCGGCAGCCGGGTGATGTTCGAGCCGATCTGGGAGCTGATCAGCCACACCAGCAGCACCGACAGCCCGTACACGGCTGACGTGATCCGCACGGTCGTCCACTCGCGCGGCACCAGGGCGTAGATGGCGGCCGCGTACGCCAGCGGCAGCAGTGCCGTGAAGAACGACATCGGCTGGGTGCCGGAGAACGGGAACAGCCAGGCCGACACCGCCACGACGGCCGCCGGCGCGAGGCCCAGTGCCCAGGCGCCCGGCCGCCGCTTCTGCAGGAACAGCGCGACCGCCACCAGCCCCACGAACAGGCCCGCGACCGGCGAGGACATGGTGGCCAGTGCGGCCAGCGGAGCCGCGCACCACGCCTTGGCCCAGCGCTTGTAACGCAAGTGGTACGGCCAGCAGAACACGGCGGCGACCGCGCCCAGCGCGAACATCGTGCCCAGCCCGAAGGTCACCCGCCCGGACACCGCGTTGCAGAGGAAGGCGAACACGCCCGCCAGGGCGGGCCACAGCGGATGCCTGACCGGCTTGCTGCGCACGAGGATCAGCATCAGCAGGGTCGCCGAGAACGTCCCCGCGATCATCATCGTCGTACGGACGCCGAGCACCGACATCAGATACGGCGACACCACGCTGTACGACACCGGGTGCATGCCGCCGTACCAGGCGAGGTTGTACGCCGAGTCCGGGTGCCGCCCGACGAACTCGGCCCAGGCGTCCTGCGCGGCGAGATCGCCGCCGCTGTTCGCGAAGGTGAAGAACCAGACGATGTGCAGCACGCCGGAGAGGGCGGTGAGGAAGAGGACCGGATGGCTCCGCCCCCACGCGCGGAGGCCGTCGAAGGCGGCGGCGAGGCCGGCGACCCGACCGGCGACGAACCCCGACGCGGCGGCCGGGGCGCCCTCGGCATCGCCGGTGCCGGAACCACCGGCATCGGCATTTCCGGAGTCGGCACTTCCGGCATCGGCACTACCCGTGTCGGCGCTGGTGGTACCGGCGCTCCCGGTACCGGGCCTGTCGGTACCAGGCATGTCGAGACCGGATCTACCGGTGTCGGCACCATCGGTACCGGGCCTGTCGGCACTGTCCGTACCGGTACCGCCGTTGTCGCTCGGGGCCTCGGGCATGCGTATTCGCGGGCCGGCTCCCGGGCCCGGTTCGGTGTCGTCGGCGCGTGTCGGCTCCGCTGTGGCCACCTGAAGGCACTCCCCGTGGGTCCCGTCTTCTGTTCCCGGCCGTGTCCCGTCCCCGTGTGGTGCCGGCCGCGTGCGTCTTCCCGGGTTCTGTGACCGCGTCCCGTCAGCGGCTACTGGCCCGTTTCGTGACGCTAGCACGCACCCCGCCGACGGGAACCGGGACGGGTTCCGGTCGACGGGGTGCGAGGCGGGCTTTCTTCACCTGTTTCAGCCGAGGCGCGTCAACTTGTCCGTGAAGCCCGGCTCCACGAGGTCCTGCTGGAGGGCGACCGGGACCTTGACCGCGCTGCCGGATCCGTCACCGACGGTGAGCGAGCCCACCTGGGTGCCGGCCTTCGCCGTGTGCGGAAGGTCGTCGGCGGCGAAGGTCAGCTTCACGGTCAGGCCGGCCCAGCCGACGGCCGTGACGTCCTTGGTGGCGACGACCGGGGTCCGGCCGCCGAGCCCGTCGTCGGCGTACCCGACGACATCGCCCTTCTTCAGGATCGTCGCGGACTTCAGCTCGCCCTGCGCGGCCCGGATGAGCTTGTCGCCGGCGTCCAGCGCGGCGCTGAGGATGGTGTTCTCCGGACCACCCGCGGGCTGCCGCACCACCGCGCCGACGATGGTCCGGGTCTCCCCGCCGACCTCCTTCTTCGCCGCGAACACGAGGTTCCCGAGGGCGGAGGTGGTGGTGCCGGTCTTGATGCCGACGACGTCGTTCTTGCCGACCAGCTGGTTCCAGTTGGAGTGGTTGACACCCTTGTAGTCGTCGTACGACATCATCGCCGCGACCTCGCGGAAGGCGGGCTCCGTCATCGCGGCCTTGGCCAGCTTCACCTGGTCCACGGCGGTGGAGACGGTGGTGTTGTTCAGGCCCGACGGGTCGGTGTACGTCGTGTTGGTCATGCCGAGGTCTTTGGCGGCGGCGTTCATCTTGCTCACGAACGCCTTCTCGGAACCGGCGTCCCAGCGGGCGAGCAGGCGCGCGATGTTGTTCGCGGACGCGATCAGGATGCTCTGCAGGGCCTCCCGCTGGGAGAGCGAGTCGCCCTTGGTCACGTCGACGGTCGACTCCTGGCCGGCCTTCGACTGGTCCTGCGCGGCCTGGTCGATCGGGATCTTCGGACCGGCGGCACCGCTCTTCAGCGGATGGTCACGCAGGATGAGGTACGCGGTCATGACCTTGGCGACACTGGCGATCGGCACGGGCCGCTGCTCACCGGACGAGCCGAAGCTGCCGATGCCCTGCACGTCCAGAGCGGCCTGCCCGTCGGCCGGCCAGGGCAGGTCGCCCTTGGCGCCCTGGAAGGTGTAGCTGTCCTCGGCGGTGAGCTGGAGCTCGGGGGTCGGCAGCGGGCGTGCGGCCTGCGCGACCGCGAACACGACCGCCAGCAGCAGCACCAGCGGGGTCCAGATCTTGACCCGGCGGATCGCCGTACGGACCGGCGTGTCCGGGGGCGGCGGCGTGTTCGTCAGCTCCGCCAGCAGATCCAGCGGCGGCTTCGGCGGCAACGGCTGCTGGGTCGTCCGCTCCGGCCCGACCTGCGGCACGGGCGAGGTGACGTCGGGTGTCCGCTGTACTCGCGGCAGCGCGGTGGTGGCGTCGGCCGCCTTCGGCTTGCGCGTCGCGGGATCGTCCAACGGCTTCAACGCGACGAACTTACTGGTCCGCTCGGCCTCGGGCACGGGCCGCGGCTCGGGCTCACGGCCCTTGTCGGCCTCCTGGCCCTTCTCGGCCGTACCCGCCCCACCGAACTTCAGCATGGTCGTCGGCTGATCCACGGCAGGCGCGGAGGGCCGGGGCGCCTTGAAGACGGCGGTGGGCTGATCGACGGGCGGGGCGTCGGACACGGCGTCCTTGGGGACACGGGGGTCTTCGGCGCGTTCGGCGGCGTCGGCGCCTTCGCCTTCGCCTTCGGTATCGGTGTCGGTGTCGGCTTCGGTTGTCTTTGCGTCGGCGATCTTTGCGTCCGCGTCCTCCGTGCCGGCGGAGGCGGAGTCCTTGCCTACCCGATCGCCGGGCTCGTCCTCGGGGGCGGTGTCGCTGTCGCTGTCGGCCGGGGTCCCGGTGTCGGCGTCGGCGCCAGGAGAGTCGGTTTCGGCCTCGGGCTCGGTGTCGCCCGCCGCGTCAGTCCCGGCGTCGGTGTCGTCGTCCTCGGCTGCGGTGTCGCTGTCGGTGTCGGCGGAGGCGTCGGCCGGGGTCTCGGTGTCGGTACCGGCCTCGGGCTCGGTGTCGCCTGCCGCGTCAGTCCCGGCGTCGGTGTCGTCGTCCTCGGCTGCGGTGTCGCTGTCGTCCTCGGTTTCGGTGTCGGCCGAGGCTTCTGCCTCATCCGGCGTGGCGGCGGCCTCCGCAGCCGCACTGGTCGTCGACTCGGAGTCCGCGGCGGCCTCGTGATCGGCCTTCGCCGAGTCCGCAGCCGCGGCCGCCGGTGCGACCGTCCTGGCACCCTCGGCCGGAGACGCACCCGCGTCCGCGTCGGCGTCCGTTGCCGCGTCGGCGTCCCCGGAGTCCTCGGCCTCGGGCTCCACACCGTCCTCCACGGGCGCTACGGCGTCCTGCGCGCCCTGGGACTCCTCGGAGCCCTCCTGGACCTCCCCAGCGCCCTCAGCGGCTCCAGCAGCCTCCTGCTCGCCCTCAACGGCCCCCGTGGCCGCCTCGTCGGCGTCTTCGGTGGCAGCCGTCGGCTTCTCGTCCGCCGACTTCACCCACGCGGCCACAGCGTCCCGCAGCCGGTCGTCCCCGCCCGCATCGGCATCGTCGCGGCCCTCGGAAGCCCCAGAAGCGGTGGAAGCGGCGGCATCGGAGGCGTCAGCCGTCTCCACGTCGGCACCGTCACGGTCCCCGTCCCCGTCCCCGCCCCCGTCCTCGTCCGCGCCCCGCGCGTCGGAAGCGTCCGAGCCGTCGCCGGAGGCATCAGCCGCGCCCGAGCCGCCCTCGGCGGAATCCGCGTCCGCGTCCGCATCCGCATCCGCCTCGGTGTCCGTGGCAGCTCCGGCTCCCACGGAGTGTTCCGTCGCCTCCGCGAGTTCGCGCACCGACAGCACCCTCGTCGCCGTATCGACGCCTCCCCGTGAACTCGACGCCGACCTCGGCGACGACTCGCGGGCCACCGCCAGCCGGGGGTCGCGGGGCGCGCTCGTCTCGTGCCTGGCCTCGGGAACCGGACCCGCGCTCCCCGACGTCGCTTCTGCCGACGACTCGTGCTGCTTCGACCTGTCGGGGGACTCGCCCGCCACCGATGCCTCCTCCATGCGCCACACGACCTCCGTGCGGCTACCGAACCGTGAAAAGCCGCCCGGGACACCGCTGGGAAGCGATGTCCGAACCATGTACCAGTGTCCTGTGTGCGGGCTTGGCTGAACCGGTAGACGAGAACGACATACCTACCGGTTCCCTTACAAACAGGTCACGCACCCTCGACAGACCAATGTGAGAGGGGTCACCCTGTCATTCATCCACGCGGGGAGGCATGGATGGGCAGGAGCCGCAGAAGTATTCCGGAGGAGCTTCTTCTGCTGGCGTTGGACCCGACCACGGGTACCACCGCACAGCCGCAGTCGCTCGACCTTGGTCTGGCCGGAGCGCAGCTAGTGGAGCTGGCGCTGGCCGGACGGATAGCCCCAGACGGGGATCGTATCGCCGTGGTGTCCCCACGGCCGACAGGAGATCCGACACTGGACTGCGCGTTGGAGTTGCTGCGAAGGCGTGGCGCTCCCGTACGGGCGGTCAACTGGATTGGCGGGCCGCGTCTCGGGCTCCGCCAGACCTACCTCTCGCATCTGGAGCGGTGCGGCATGGTGCATGCCGTGGCGGGTCAGATGTGCGGGGTGTTGCCGACGACTCGCTATCAGGCGAGTCAGACCGAGATCAGCCGGGAGATCCGAACCCGACTGGACTCCGCGATCCGTACCGGCGTACCGCCGGACCCGCGGACCGCGGCGCTCGCCGCACTGGCGCACGCGGTCGGCCTCGGCAAGCATCTGTACCCCGGGAACGAGGGGCGGTCCTCCCGCTCCCGGCTCAGGGATCTGATCAGGCACGACCCCATGGGCGGTCTCGTCGCGCACGCCGTGATGGACGTCCAGAACGGCGTGGGGGCACAGCCACGCCGCAGCCCGGCACCGGCGGCCGGCCGTCAGGCCGCTCCCGGAGCCAGGCCCGCACCGGAACCCGCCCGCGGCGTTCCGATGCAACCGCGCCGCGGTTCCATGGCGCGCGCCGTGGCCCACTGAGCCGCGGTCCCACGGCACCACGCACGACGAGCACGACGAGCGACGACGCACCACGCACGACGCACGACAGGGCACCACGCACACGCACCACGCTGTACCGAGCCGCCGCACCGCAGTCCCCAAGACCCGGTCCGGGAGCCGCTGGTCCGCGCGGGGTGACGGGACCGTACGTCCGGGCCACCGGACGAAGAACGGTCCCGCCGCCCCGCGCGGCCGCATGCCCGGAGGTGTGACGACCGTTCGCGACGCGTGACAGGTGCGAGGAAGGGTGACGACGCGTGGCGACGCTCGCCGGCGCGAAGTGACCTGGAGCGACACCTGGCGACGTATGGCGAAAAACCGTCACCCCCCGTGCACGCAGCGCATATCCACCGTTTCCCAGCGGTAGGAAGCCCCTTGGTGGCAGTCTGCTCAACAGCAGATACACAAAGTGGCAAGTATGAGGCACGCAGCCGGAGGTGCACGTCCCGTGGCGTCCAATGTCAATCCCACCGTCAGGCGGCGCCGGCTGGGCCAGGAGCTGCGCCGACTCCGTGAGCTCAGGGGCATGACGGCCGAGGAAGTCGCCGAGCGACTGCTGGTCTCGCAGTCGAAGATCAGCCGTCTGGAGAACGGGCGGCGCAGTATCAGCCAGCGCGACGTCCGCGACCTGTGCGGGGTCTACGAGGTCGAGGACCAGCGCATCGTCGAGTCGCTGATGCAGATGGCCAAGGACTCCCGGCAGCAGGGCTGGTGGCACGCGTTCGGGGACATCCCGTACAGCGTGTACATCGGCCTGGAGACCGACGCCGAGTCGCTGCGGGTCTACGAACCCCAGATCATCACCGGGCTGTTGCAGACCCGGGCCTATGCCGAGGCCATCATCAGGGGCGGTTCGCCGGAGACCTCGGACTCCGAGATCGACAAGCGCGCGCAGGTCCGGCTGCGACGGCAGGATCGTATCGCCGTCGAGGGGGAGCCGCTCAGGCTGTGGGTGGTTCTGGACGAGGCCGCGCTGCGCCGGGTCGTGGGCAGCCGGCAGGTGATGCGTGAACAGCTGGAGTACCTGGCCGAGTTGTCCCAGCGGCCCCACATCACCGTGCAGGTGCTGCCGTTCGACGTGGGCGCGCATCCCGGCATCAACGGCCAGTACTCGATCCTGGAGTTCTCCGACGCGGCCGACTCGAGCGTGGTGTACATCGAGGGCGTCACCAGCGACCTGTACCTGGAGAAGGCGCACGACGTGCAGAAGTACACGGTGATGTACGAGCACCTGCGGGCCCAGGCGCTGAACGTCGACCAGTCGCGTCAGCTGATCGAGGACGTGGCGAAGGAGTACGCCCAGGGGTACGACCGTTGAGCCCTTCTGAGTAAAAAGAGGCGGATCTTACACTGCGGCACGCCTTGGCCGGAAGACTCACCTGGAATATGCCGCACGTAAGAGTGAACGGCTGCTCCGAAAGGAGGGGGTGGCGAGTAGCGTCGATCACGCCAGCGATCAGTGAAGGTTGGCGGAAACCGAACAGTGCTACTGCCTAATGGAGCAAACAACATGGCAATTCGTCTGGGTGCCACGGAAACGTGGCTGACGTCCTCGTACACGAACAACAACGGCGCCTGTGTGATGGTCCGGTCGACCACTGAGACGTCGCTGGACGTGGGGGACACCAAGGTCGGCCCCGACGGGATCAAGGTGAGGTTCCCCGCGGACGCGTGGAACGTCTTCGTGGCCTCGGTCAAGGCGTAGGGGAGAAGTTCCCACTGGCTTCATCCGTAGCCGAAATGCGTCACCGACAATTGCACACACAACTGCACAGGCAATCAGACATACAACTGCACGCACAACCGCACACACAATTGCACGCACTACTGCACAGCGCCATGTGAGGAGCCCTCTCGACCAGATCGCCGTCCTTGCCGAGAGGGCTCGGCTCTGCCCGGTACCGCAGTGCTCCCGTACCCCCGGGTTCTCAGGGGCAGGTCAACCGGCCAGCTGCGCCTCGACCGCGGCCACGACCTCCGCCGACTCCGGCTCGGTCTGCGGGGAGAAGCGGGCCACGACCGTGCCGTCCCGTCCGATCAGGAACTTCTCGAAGTTCCAGCGGATGTCGCCGCTGTGCCCCTCGGCGTCGGCGAAGCCGACCAGACGGTCGTAGAGCGGGTGCCGGCCCTCGCCGTTGACCTCGACCTTCTCGGTCAGCGGGAAGGTCACGCCGTACGTCGCCGAGCAGAACTCGGCGATTTCGTCGGCGCTGCCGGGCTCCTGCCCCATGAACTGGTTGCACGGCACCCCGAGGACGGTGAAGCCGCGTTCGGCGTACTGCTCGTGCAGCCGCTCCAGCCCGTTGTACTGCGGGGTCAGCCCGCACTTCGAGGCCACGTTCACGACGAGCACGGCCTGCCCGGCGTACTGCGAAAGGTCCGCCGAACCGCCCTTGAGGGCGCCGATCTCGGTGTCGAGGGGAGAGGGGGAGGAGAGGGGGGAGACGGGGGAAAGGGGAGAATTGCCGTTGCTGTCTGCAGTCGTCATGTTCGGATGCTAGCCCCGCGGGCCGCCGCGCTCCCGACCGGACCCTGACGCCTTGACGACGACCTCGCCCGCGGCCGTCCGCGAATACAGCACCGACCGGCCCGCCCGCCGCCGCTCCACCAGTCCGGCCTCCAGCAGCACCTTCAGATGCCGCCCCACCGACCCGAGCCCCTGCCCGGTCACCGCGACCAGCTGGCTGGTGCTCAGCGGGGAGCCGAGGAGAACCAGCACCGAGGCGCGGGCGGGCCCGAGCAGCGCGCCAAGGCTCGCGGACACGGTCCGCCCGCCCGGGTCGGCGAGCGCGCCGGCGCACGCGTAGACGACCGCGTACCGGCTGGGCTCCTCCCAGGACACCCAGCCGCACCGGGGCGTGACCGGTACGAAGACCAGCTCGGCGCCCGAGATCTCGCGGGGCGGATACTCGTGCAGGTTCACCTGGAGCCGGTTCTCCCCGAGCCAGCGCGTCCGCCCCGGCCGCAACGAGTCCAGCACCGCCGCCCAGCCGCCCCGGCTCACCTGCGCGGTCCGGGCGACGACATCGGCCTCCAGCACCCGCCGACGCCGGTCCCAGTCCGGTCGTACGGTCTCGGCCCACACGTACTCCAGGAGGCCGGCCGCCCGCTCCGGCAGGTCGTCGCGGTGCAGCTCGGCGGGGACCGGTCCGGCGAGGGACATCCGCAGGTCCGCGCGGGCGTCCTCCGGGCGGGCCGCCCGCACCCGCGCCACCCCCTCCTCGAAGGTCTCCCGGTCCGCCGGGGCGGGCATGAGGAAGTCGGCCAGCCACTCCCGCCCGAGCCCGGCCCGCACGAGCAGCGCGGTCACCGGGTCGGCGGCCAGACGGGCCCGGTAACCGGGCAGATGCGCACGCAGCCAGGCCCGTTCGCCCGGGTGCGCGGGCTCGCCCTGGTGCAGCAACTGCAGACAGGCGAACGTCTCGGCCAGCGGGGAGAGCACGAACCGGCTGGCGGCGAGAGTATCGGCGTTCACCTGCCACCAGCCCATACGTCCTCCTCGTACGCCTACGCCGTACGGCCTGTACGTACGGCCCACGGCCGCCTATCGGCTACGACCTGCGACCTGCCACGCGGGATCGTTTCGCGCTCCCGCGAAACAATAACGACCCCTCCCCGGCCCGCCCAGACTCCGCGTATGCGCAGCTACCGACACCTCTTCCGCACCCCGGAGTTCACGCCGCTCTTCCTCTCCTCCTCCGCGAGGACGGTCGCCCAGACGATGAGCGGGCTGGCGCTCGGCACGCTGGTGTACCGGACGACCGGCTCGCCGCTGCTGTCCGCGGTGAGCATGTTCGGTCCGTCGCTGGCGCAGGTGCTGGGCGCGACCCTCCTGCTCTCCGGCGCCGACCGACTGCCCCCGCGGGCGACGACGACGGGCGTCGCCCTCGCCTTCGCGGCCGGTACGGCGGTGCTGGCGCTGCCCGGTCTGCCGGTGTGGGCGGTCTTCACGGTCGTGCTCGCGGAAGGACTGGTCGCCTCACTGGGCGGCGGGGTCCTGTGGGGTCTGCTGAACGAGATCCTCGCCAAGGAGGGCTATCTGCTGGGGCGTTCGGTGTTCAACATGATGAGCGGGATCATGCAGATCACCGGCTACGCGACCGGCGGCGCCCTGTTGGCCGTCCTCTCCCCGCGCACCTGCCTCCTGCTCGCGGCGGGGCTGTACGTGCTCGCCGCGGCGACGGCCCGCCTGGGTCTCACCCCCCGCCCGCCCCGCGCCTCGGGCCGCCTCTCGGTGAGGGCGACCTGGCGCGCCAACGCCCGCCTGTGGTCCTCCGGCCCGCGCCGCCGTCTCTACCTCGCCCTGTGGATCCCCAACGGCCTGATCGTCGGCTGCGAATCGCTCTACGTCTCCTACGCCCCGCACGACGCCGGCACCCTGTTCGCCTGCGCGGCACTCGGCATGTTCGTCGGCGACGTGACCGTCGGCCGCCTCGTACCGCCCGCGTGGCGCCCCCGGCTCGGCGTCCCCCTGCTCCTGCTGCTGGCCGTCCCGTACCTGCTCTTCGCGCTCGGGCCGGCCCTCCCGCCGGCGGCCGCCGCCGTCACCGTCGCCTCCGTGGGCTTCGGCGCGAGCCTCGTCCAGCAGGAACACCTGATGACCCTCGTCCCCGACGAACTCACCGGCCACGCCCTGGGCCTGGACTCCGCCGGCAGGCTCACCTTCCAGGGCGTGAGCGCCTCCCTCGCCGGCACGACGGCCCAACTCACCTCCCCCGCCACGGGAATGACGGTGATGGCGGCGGCGTCGGTGACGGTGACCCTGGCCCTGGCGGCGACGGGCCGACGCCGAGCCCCGGACAGCGCACCGGCCCCGGAGCACGGCCCTCTGCCCCGTCGTACGGTCGCCGACTAGGGCCCTTCTGATGGGTCTCCGTGGGAGAAGGAGCGGCGTCCGGGGTGACCTGCCCGACGAGTGCCGGGCGGTACTGGCAGCCGCAGGTCACCCTCAGTCGATGACCGCGACGGCCTCGAGCTCGACCAGGTGCTCGGGTACGTCCAGCGCGGCAACGCCGATCAGGGTGGCGGGCGGCACCGGCGTGACCCCCAGCTTCGCGGCCGCCCGGGCGGCCCCGTCCAGGAACAGGGGCATCTTCTCCGGGGTCCAGTCCACGACGTAGACGGTCAGCTTCGCCACGTCGTTGAAGGACGCCCCGACCCCGGCCAGTGCGGTGGCGACGTTGAGGTAGCACTGCTCGACCTGAGCGGCGAGGTCCCCTTCGCCGACCGTGACCCCCTTGGCGTCCCAGGCGACCTGCCCGGCCATGAAGACCAGCTTCGAGCCGGTCGCGACGGCCACCTGCCGGTAGACATCGATCTCCGGCAGCCCACTCGGGTTCACGAGGCTGATAGCCATGCTGTCCACTTCCCTGTTGTCCGGTCTCTGCTGGTTACTCAGGAACCGTAGGAGAGTGTGCGCTGACATGGAAGAACGCACTTTTCAGTGACTGAGGCACCTGACGGTTACCACACGGCCTGACGGACGGGCGTGGAAGCCGGGCCCGGCGCTCCCCTCCGTGCCCCGCGCCCCGGACCGCCTCGGCTCAGCCCAGCGTGTCCATCAGGGCGGTGACATAGGCGTCCAGCCGCTGCTCCACGGCTCGCGTCGTCAGCTCTGTCCTCCCCGCCTCCCGCCATGGCTGCGGCACCGACGGGACTTCTTCCGAGGACGCCAGCGCGTCTCGCACCCGCCAGTACAGCCGCTCGCTCGCGGCCGCGGCCAGCACCCCGCCGGCCTCCTCGTACGCCTCGGCGAACCGCAGACCCCACGCCGGGCCGTGCAGCAGTGCGAGATTGACGGAGCAGTGCGCCACATCGAGATCCGCCGGGCCCCAGGAGGTGGCCGCCCAGTCGACGACGCCGGTGATCCGGGCACCTGCCGGCCTTGAAGGCAGGACGTCGAACAACACGTTGCCGGGCTGGAAGTCCCGGTGCAGGAACCGCCCTTCCCAGGGCGGCACGGGCCCGCGGATCACGTCGATCGCCGCGGCCCATACCGCCGCGTCGGCGCCCTCCGGAACCACGACGGTGTCGGCGGTCGTCAACGCCACATACTCCCGGGGCCGCTCGGCGGGGCGCAGCGCGTGGATCGCCACGAGTTGACGGGCCAGCAGAGGAACGCGCGTCTCCAATCCCTCGTCGTCGAGGACCGTCCGGCCCGCCAGATGTGTCATCAGGAGCGACGGATACGCGCAGTGCGCGGCGGTCGGATCAACCGCGACCAGTCCAGGAGCCGGTACGCCGGTCCCCGTGAGCAGGGTCAGGGCGCCGACCTCCCTGCCCAGCCAGTCCTCGGCGTGCTCTACGTAGAACGGGTCGACGTAACTCCGCAGCACCAGGTGACGGGTGCCTCCGTCCGGCGTAAAGATAGTCAGCCTGCGCATCTCGGCAGTGATACCGCCGTGCAGCGCCTCGCTTCCGACGATCCGTTCACCGTCCGCCAACTGCCGGCTCACCCAAGCCAGTGTCGACGGCGGAACGGCCGCCCCCTCATCGCGGCTGATCACCGTGCCACCTCATCATCCGGCCGCCGGCACGCGCAAAAGTTTTTCACTGGAGGAGATCGCCGTGCCGCTCAGTCAGGACCGCCGACCAGGTTCGAACCATGGCCCTGTCAGGCGGGCGCACCCGCGGGCGGCTGCTGAGTGGCGCAGTAGCGGCACTTGCTCGCCGCCTCGGGGAGGTCCTCGGCCAGACAGGCCGGGCAGGTCTTCACCGGCAGTGGCTCCCCGAAGACGGTGACACCTCGGCGAGCCTCGGAACGCTTGTACGGCACGACGATCAGGAAGTACACGACTGCCATGAAGATGAGGAAGTAGATCAGCGCCGAGATGAACTGCCCGACGTCGAGGTACGTCGCGTCGTTCCCCTTCTCCCCGAGTTGCCAGCCCAGTCCGGCGGAGCCACCGCCCTGGAACCGGGAGACGATCGGGTTGATGACGAAGTCGGTGAACGCCTTGATCAGGGTGGAGAAGGCCAGCGCCGTGACCAGACCGACGGCGATCACGATGACGTCGCCGCGCATCAGGAAGTTCTTGAAGCCCTTGAGCACGTTGATTCTCCCTTTCCGGAGACAGGAGTGCTCAGCACGCTAAGCGCGGAGTCAGCACGGGGACGGTGAGCCACGGCCGGAAGCACCCGGACGGCGGCCTACATGTGTGGGCCGTGGGCGATCGGCGTGAGCCTTGCCGCTGCGCGGCCGCCGCCGGTTCGGGCGCGGCGGCTACCCCGCTCGCTCAAAGGTCAGTTCACTGCGTCGTACCCGGTGTGCCGCTGCGCGACCGCTGCACCGGGTCACTCGGCCATGGCCTGGCCGAGTCAGCTGTCGCGGCCGTCACGAACCAGCCCTGAGCCGGAGAGTCGGTGCTGCCCCGGGGCCGGGGACCGACGGCCCAGCGCCAGTCGGGCCACGCGCGGCCAGTCGGCCGCGGCCCCGGCCGTCCGAGGCGGACCGGGGCGACGGCGCGGCACGCGGACCCGGAGTGCCCCGGGCGCGCTGCGGCACACGACCGGTGACGGCAGAACGACGTGTTCTCCGTCGATGCCCACCGGGAGCGTGTCCGTGTCGGCTTCGACGACGACCACCCCGGCGCTCAGCCGGATGAGGCCCCCGGAGCGTGGACCGCGCACGATGCGCGCCGCCTGAGCGGTGTTGCCCACCCGCACGCACACCACGCCGAGGAGTCCCGAGTCCAGCCGCTCTCTGCGTCCCGGAAGGGCCGCGTCGACCGCGCGTCCGTAGGGATTGTTGCTGACGAGCAGCGCCTGAAGTCCGTCGACGTACGTCTGGTCGGCCCGCGCCCGCAGTCTGGGCGCCTCCTCGCCGGCGAGGAGACCGGGGAGGGTTCGCAGGGTCGTGCGGGCCTTGGCGTCCCGGTACGCGGGGTCGGTGACGACGGACGCGTACGTCCCGAACGAGGCGTTGTTGACGAAGACCCGGTCCGCGGCGTACCCGAGGTCGATGCGGAGTTCGACGCCGCGGGTCAGGGCTTCCAGGGCGGCCGCCGGATCGTCACGGTCGAGGCCGAGATCGAGGGCGAAGTGATTGCGCGTACCGGCGGGAATCACCACGAAGGGAAGGTCGTGGCGCGCCGCGACCTCGGCCACCAGCGCCTGGGTGCCGTCGCCGCCCGCCACCGCCAGCAGGTCGGCTCCCTCGGCGACGGCCTGCCGGGCCAGTCCGGTGACGTCCTGGTGCCGGCCCACGTCGAGCAGCGCCACCCGGCAGCCCGCGGCCCGGGCCTTCTCCACCAGGTCGAAGCGGCTCACCTTGCCGCCACCGGAGCGCGGATTCATGAGGACCCAGGGAGCGCGGGGCGCCTCGGCGACCGTCTGTTCGGACTGCTCGGAGGCGGTGTGCCCGGAGCCCAGGGCCGTACGTGCCGACGTGACGGCCAGCAGCCACAGGCCCAGGGACAGCAACGCCGGCCCCAGCATGCCGAACGAGGCATACAGGGCGAGGACAGCGACCGGCGCGGCCACCGACAGGGCCGCCCCGAGGGCGCGGAGCGCACCGGTGTGCGCCAGGGTCCACCACACACCGACGGCGGCGAGCGCCAGTCCGGCGATGCCGGCCAGCGCCCACAGCACGCTCAGCAGACCGGCGGCGACGAGCGGCACCAGGATGCTGCCCAGCAGAGCGAGCAGCGCGAGGCGAGCCCGTCCCGCACTGCCCTCGCGTACCGTCGCGGTCCCTGCCTCGCCCGATCCGCTCGCGTTCCCGCCGCCGTGTGGTCCCACCTGCCGGCCCTTCTCTTCCGCCTCACGCCCTGTGCGACGGGCGCTCCTCGGGCACTGGACGTTCCTCGGACAGGTCGAAGAGGTTGTCGCCACGGACCACACACAGGGCCCAGATGATGAAGCCCGAGAGCGCGATCATCACGACCGACCACACCGGGTAGTACGGCAGGGAGAGGAAGTTGGCGATGATGACGAGCCCGGCGATGGCCACACCGGACACGCGCGCCCACACCGAGACCTTGAGCAGCCCGATGCTGACGATCACGGCGAGCGCCCCCAGCACGAGGTGGATCCAGCCCCAGCCGGTCAGGTCGAACTCGAACGCGTAATTGCGGGTCGTGACGAAGATCTCGTCCTCGGCGACGGCCATGATGCCCCGGAAGATGCCGAGCAGGCCGACGAGGAAGAGCATCACGGCCGCGAAGGCCGTCAGGCCGCCTGCCCATTCCTGCTTCGCCGTGTGTGCCGGCCGGGTGTGTGTCGCGGTCATCGTGCGCCTCGATTCGTACTGTGCGGATGCTCAGTGACCGGGGGGCCGGGTGGTGGAGCCGACGTGCTCCGCCGGGCCGTGGCCGGTCAGGACCAGTTCCTTGGCCCTGCGGAACTCCTCGTCCGTGATGTCGCCACGGGCGCGGATGTCCGACAGCTTGGCGAGGTCGTCGATGCTGCTGGTTCGGCCCGCGCCGCCCGCGGCCTCCCTGATGCGGGCGTCGAAGGCTTCCTGCTGTGCTCGGGCCTGCGCCATTTCCCGGCGGCCCATGTTCTTGCCGCGGGCGATCACGTAGACGAAGACACCCAGGAAGGGCAGCAGGATGGTCAACGCCAGCCAGCCGGCTTTCGCCCACCCGCTCATCTCGTCGTCGCGGAAGATGTCGACGACGACGCGGAAGAGCAGGACGAACCACATGATCCACAGGAAGAACAGGAGAATGCTCCAGAAGACGCTCAGCAAGGGGTAGTCGTACGCCAGGTAAGTCTGCGCGCTCATGTCTCACTCCGTCCCGGGCGCTCGCCCAGCCGCCGTTGCGTGCTGTCCCCAGCGTGGGCACGTCCGGCGCCGGTCGCCTCACCCGACGCGGGTGAGCCCGGCGGGCGCCCCCGGCGACTCGATGGATGCGCTCCCGCGCGGCAGGATCAGGGTTCGGCCCGCGTGCGGCGGGGGACGGCGGCTGTCCGGTACCAGTCGGAGGAGGCGACGTACTGGCCGACGGCGAGGCCCGAGACCGCCACCAGGAACACGGCGATCAACCAGGACAGGAACGTGAAGACGGGCCCCAGCGGGCCGAAATCCCGCAGGCTGCGCTCCATGGCCGTGGGCATGAACAGACCGGCGGCCCAGCTCAGGGCGACCGTGCCCGTGCCCGCCAGCAGCGCTCCCGGCAGCAGGTACCGCCAGCCGATCCTGCCGCCCAGCAGGAGGTGCTGGGACCACCACCACAGCAGAGTCGCCGACAGCCCGGAAAGCACCCCTCCGACCACCGCGCCGCCGCCGAACCCGCTGCGCAGCGGTGCCTGGACCAGGAGGACACCCAGCCAGACCAGCAGCCAGAGCAGCCAGCGCCAGAGGGCGGCCCGCACCGGTGTCCGGGGCAGGTGCCAGCACCGCTCGCAGACCGCCTGAAGCGCCCGGCTGAAGGCCGTGGCGGACACGAGAGTCACCACCACGCCCACGGCTCCGGCTGCGTCCCGTGGTGTGCCGGTGGCGGTGAAGGTACGGCGTACCTCGTCGAGGGTGTCGCCGCGCGCCCCCAGAACCGCACGAAGGGAGTCGGTCAGCAGGTCCTGCACCCCGCGGGGGGAGAACGCCGCGACGGTCATCAGCAGCGGGAGCGCGGTGATGAAGGCTTGCGCGGCCAGCCTCACGGAGCCCTCCACCACGTTGAGCGCGGACAGGTGGGCAAGCAGCCGGGCCACCGGACCGGACCGCAGACCCGCCAGGGCCCGCTCCAAGGTCGTGTGCCCGCGGGACGCCGGGGCGGGGCGGGACGCCGGGTTGGGGCGGGACGCCGGGTTGGGGGCGGGGTGCTTGGCCATGGATCACGGGGCCGCCGCCGGGTCCTCGTGCCCGGCGGTCGGGTCCACGGCGGCCGCGAGGACCGCCGCCCCGTCCGCCCGCTCCACGGCGGTCATGACGTGGTGGCGGGGGGAGGCTTTGCCAAAGTCCACCGAGTCTGCCGAGTACGGCGAGTCCCAGGTGGGGCGCGGGTCCATGGGTGCTCCTTTTCGTGTGCACCGCTCCGGCCCGTGTACACCGCTCCGGCGGTGACGGTTCGTCGTGGACGCCGGACAGGCTCCGGGGTGTACATCGCGCCCACCACAGCGGCCGGCGCGGTGTCAGTCCGTCGTCTCGGAGGGGACCCGCGACCCCGTGATCGAGCGGTCGGCTCCGGACTGCCGATGGGACGGTGAACGGGGGTACGGGGATACGGCGGTACGGGGCTGGGAGTACGGGGGTACGGGGCTGGGAGTACGGGGGTACGGGGGTACGGGCACAGTGTGCGGGGACCTGACCGCTTCAGCGTCACGCCTGTCGCCGGGTGCCGGATCACCCGCCACGGGTGATCCGGCACCCGGCGACGCGCGGCAGGCCGGCCGGTACGCTCGCCGTCCGCTCCCGTCACTCCGGCAGCTGCCGCATTTCCAGAACACGCAAGCCCAGGGACTGGCAGCGGGCCAGCAGCCCGTACAGGTGTGCCTCGTCCACTACGGGGCCGAACAGGAGGGTCTGGCCGGACATCACCACATGGCCCAGCTCCGGAAAGGCTTTGGCCAGCGTTTCCGACAGGTGTCCCTCGACTCGGATCTCGTAGCGCACGGGCTGACCTCCCATGGACTGCCTGAGCCAGGCGCACTGTGCCCTTCCCTGCGATTTTTCGCCGCTGCGCTCCTGCGGACCTCACCCGGTACAGGTGACTCGTGTCCCGGTGACGGACCCCACGGGGCGACGCGCGCTCAGTGCTTGAGAACGATCTTGAAGGAGATGATCAGCAGACCGAGCAGCAGGTTGACCGATGCGGTCGCTGCGACAAGCCGCCGCGAAGCACCGGCGCGGCGTGCCGCGGCCACGGACCAGCCCACCTGCCCGGCCACGGCGACCGAGAGAGCGAACCAGAGGGCCCCTCGCACGTCCAGGCCCAGGAGCGGGCTGACGGCCACCGCGGCGGCCGGCGGGACGGCGGCCTTCACGATCGGCCACTCGTCACGGCACACGTGCAGCACGACCCGTCGGTCCGGGGCCTGTTGCGCCAGCCGCGCCCCGAACAACTGGGCGTGCACGTGCGCGACCCAGAACGCCACACCGGTGAGCAACAGCAGCAGCACCAGCTCGGCGCGGGGGAACGAGCCCAGGGAGCCGGCGCCGATGACCACGGAGGCCGCGAGCATGGATCCGTAGACGCCGCCCGTGTAGTCCGCGCGGGCCCGGCGCTCGGCCCGGCGCTCCCCGCGGGCCGTGGCCGGGGCGGTCCTGGTTCTGGACACCGGTGACTCCCTCCGGACTCAGTGCGCCGGGCCGGTCACGCCGGCCGGAGCATCGGCGTCCGGCTGCCGCGGACGGCTGTCCCGGGCGGTCGGCAGGTGCGGTGTGACCAGGAAACTGGCGAGAGCGATGCCGCCCGTGGCCAGGACGGCCGCCTTCAGGCCGTCCAACTGGGCGGAGGCGTAGGAGTCCGCGACCGCGTCGACCTGGGACGACGGCAACCCGGCACGCTCGGCCGCCGAGCGCACCTGATCGGTGGAGACGAAGGTGATCCCGGCCTCGAGAGCGACACCGACCTGCTCACGGGTCTGTCCGGACAGCTGCGGGTTGTCCGCCACCTGCGAGGTGAAGGCGTGGGCCAGCGCACCGATGAGGATCGACCCGATGAGCGCGGTGCCCAGTGCGGAGCCCAGATTCTGTGCCGTGAACTGGAGCCCTCCGGCCTCACTGCGTTCCTCCTCGCCGACGCCGGACTGGACGACGTTGCCCAGTTGCGAGGCGAGCAGGCCGACCCCCACGCCCAGCAGGGCCATGGCTCCGGCGAACTGCGCGTCGTCGATGACCGGGTCGATGGTGGCCAGCAGCCACACGATGGCCGCCGCCAGGATCACCAGGGCCAGCCGCACCACCCTGCGCGGCCCCCACACCCGTCCCAGCGAGGACGCGGAAAGGGAGGTCACCAGCATGGTGGCGGACACCGGGAGCAGTCGCAGCCCCGTCTGGAAGGCGTCGAATCCCTGAACCACCTGCAGGTACAGCGGAATCGTGAAGAACAGCCCCAGCAGGATGAGGTTCTGGCTCAGCAGCGTCATCAGGCCGGACCGGAGCACGGGTCTGCCCAGCAGGGACAGGTGCACGAGGGGGTCGGCGCCCTGCTGCTCCCGCCGCCGCTCCCAGTACCGGAAGAGGGCGAGGACAGCCGCCCCGGCCCCGACGACGAACAGCGTGGGGGCGAAGCCGAGGACGGTGAAGGGAGGGTTGCGGGGCTGCACCCATCCCCAGGTGCTGCTCTGCAGCACGCCGAGCACGCCCAGCCCCAGTCCGGCCGCGGAGAGCACCGCACCGACCACGTCCAGCCGGGGGCGCGGGCCGGTCGGGGCGGACGCCGCGATCACCCGTCGGCACAGCAGGACGGCGACGACGACCACGACCTCGCCGGCGAAGACCAGCCGCCAGGTGAGGTACGTCGTGACCCAGCCGCCCAGCAGCGGGCCGACCGCGATCCCGGCGCCGGCGAGCCCGCCGATGACCGCGTAGGCGACGGCCCGGTCCCGCCCGCGGTACGACTCCGCGACGAGGGCCGCCATGGCCGGCAGCACCATGGCGGCTCCCAGCCCCTCGATGACGGACCAGCCCAGCGTGAGGACCCACAGCGTGGGTGCCGCGGCGGTCAGGGCGGACCCCACGCCGTAGACGACCAGACCGAGCAGGAACATGCGGCGACGCCCCAGGATGTCGCCGAACCTGCCACCGATGATCATGAATGCCGCCATGACCAGCGCGTACAGAGTGATGACGGCCTGGATGGCGGTGACCTCCGTGTCGAAGTCCTCGACCAGCTGACTGATGGACACGTTCATGACCGAGGTGTCCAGGACCATGAGGAACTGGGCCGTACCGAGGACGATCAGAGCCCGCCAGTGCTTCACGGTGTCCACCTCGCAGAGTTGTCCCTACGGATACGTCGCCGGAGTCGGCGGGGCGGTGGGCCGGCACACGCCTCGCCGCTCCTCTCATCGCATCCGAAGCACGCGCCCCGTGCCTCACCCGCCACGGGGGAAGGGCTGCGCCCCGGTGGTGCCTGCCGGTGGGGGAGGCGGGCACCGCCCCTTCTCGACGACGCGCGTTCACAGCATCCGGAGATCGCGCGCGCGGCGCACCGCGTCGCCTCGCCGGTTCACCGCCAGCTTCCGGTAGACGCTCTTGAGGTGGGTCTTCACCGTGTTCACCGACACGTAGAGGTCGGCGGCGACCTCCTCCGTCGACATCATCCTGGCCAGCCGCTCCAGGACGTCGCGCTCGCGTCCGCTCAGCTCCACGGCGACGAGCGGCGAGGGCGGCGACTCCGGCGGCGGCTGCTCACCAGGCCGTGGCGAGCCGGGCGTGAGCCAGCCCGCTGCCAGTTCGTGGAGGGGAGCTGTGGCCAGGAGAGGCCGGATCCACGTTCCCGCGTCGAGGAACGGACGTCGCAGCCGCTCCCGCCGGGCGTCGAGGAGCGCCTGTGCCACGAGGCTGCGGGCGGCGGCGGTGTCTCCCGCCCTCTGAGCGGCCTGAGCCCTCACCAGCGCTGCCCTCACGGTCACCGTCGGCCCGGCCCGGCCCCCGGTGCGGATGCTGTCGAGCAGGTCGATCGCCGCCCCGGTACGGCCCGCGGCGATCTGGATCGCCGCGGCCTCCACGGCACACGCCGGCTGGTCCCCGGACACGCCCTTGAGCACCTCGGCGGCTTCGTCCGGCCGTCCTTCGGCCAGGTGGGCGGCGGAGGCGACGAGTGCTTCATGACCTGCCGCCCAGGGCGAGACCACGGCGGTGCGGACCGCTGGGTCGGCCGCCTCCACGGCGGCTCGTGCCTTGCCCCTGACCAGAAGGAGGCGAGCTGTGGCGAGGGCTCGTCCCGCCGCCGTCACGGGATCCCGCGTTCCCGCCGGGAGCCGGGCCGCCTCCTCGAGGAGGGCTTGGGCCCGGCCCAGCTCGTGGCGCTCGACGGCCACGGCGGCCAGGACCAGCTGCCCGATGCCGGAGCCGGACGGCTGGGGGAGGCCGACCCGTTCCGCCTCGGACACCGCCGCCAGGGCCCTGCGCTCCGCCCGGCCGGGCCAGCCGCTCAGATAGTCGAGCAGGGCCAGCTGCTCCATGGAGTCCTCCCGAGGCAGCACGGTGGAGGCCCCGCCGGGAGCGCCGGCCGCCGTGGTCAGGGCGGCGCGGGCGTCCTCGAAGCGCCCGGCCCACAGCCGGGCCGATCCCACATGGGTCAGCAGGAGAGCGGTGAGTTCGGGATGCCTGTCCAGGAGGTGCGCCGGGACGTGCTGCCGCAGTTCATCGGCCGCTTCGGCGGCCCGTTCGGCTTGTTGGGGGCATCCGGTCAGCCGTGCGGCCAGTGCCTCGAGCAGCGCACAGCTCAGCTGGACGGCCGCCGGCTCGGGCGCCGCTTCGGGCGTGTCGCCGGTCGGATGCTCCTCGGCACGGCGCAGGCGTGCCAGACCATGGCCGAGGTCGTGCCGGGACAGGTCGCGGGCCGCGCGTACGAGGTCCGTCGCCGGACTCCTGGCCTCGGGCCCCATGTGGGAGAACAACTCGGTCAGGGCACCCGAGCGCAGGCCGGTGAAAAGCTGTCCGATCGCGAGGTCGTCGACGAGGGCACCGGCGGCGAAATCCCAGTCACCCGCGGCGGCGCCGTGGACGAGTGTCTCCGGCAGCAATCCGGAACGACGCAGCCACCGCGCGGCCCGCCGGTGGAGTTCCGGCTCCAGGCCGGGCAGACGCTCGCGCAGATGGGCCCGGAGTATCTCCGCGAACAGCGGGTGGAGCTGGTACCACGAGTGCCCGAGGTGCTCGACGAACGCGTTGTCGCGGTGCAGCCCGGCGAGAACGGGCTCGGCGTCGGTCCGCAGGGTCAGCGCGTTGGCCAGCTCGGGGCAGAAACGCTCCAGGACGCTGACACGCAGCAGGAGGCCCTGCGTCTCCTCCGGCTGCCCCTTGAGGACCTCGGCCAGCAGGAAGTCCGCGACCGTACTGCGGTCCGCCTCGAACTCCTTCAGGTAGAGCTCCGGGTCGGCGCTCTCCAGAGCGGCCAGGGCGGACAGGCGCAAGCCGGCGGCCCAGCCCCGGGTGCGGTCCACCAGGGCGCGCGCGGCAGGGACCGGCAGGCTCAGACCGTGCAGCTCGAGGAGCGCGACGGCCTCATCCGACGTGAAGGCCAGTTCGGCGGCGCGGATCTCCGTCAGCTCGCCGGCAGCCCGGTAACGGTGCAGCGGCAGCAGCGGTTCGGTCCGGGTGACGAGGACGAGGTGCAGACCACGCCCCGCGTGCCGGAGGACGAAACCGAGCTGCTCCGCGACCTCCGGAGCGGTCACGCGGTCGTACTCGTCGAGCACGAGGATCACGGGCCGGTCGCGATCGTTCAGCTCGGCGGCGAGCGTCGCCAGCAGCCTCTGGTCCACCCCGGTCGCGTCCGCGGGGACCCCGACCGCGTCGGATGCCGGTGCATCGCAGGCGCGCAGTGCCTGAAGGACGTACGCCCAGAACACCCCGGGACGCCGGTCCCCCGCTTCGACGGTGAGCCAGGCGACCGGCGGCCGCAGTCCGGCGGCCCAGTCGGCGGCGAGCAGGGTCTTGCCGGCCCCGGCCGCCCCGTTGAGCAGTGTCAACGGCGTGCCGCGAGCCCGGTCGAGGTGGTCGACGAGCCGCTGCCGCCGCAGGAACGTGACGGGCCTCGCCGGGAGGGCGAACCGGGTGCGCAGGAACGGGTCTCCCTGGGGATCGGCGCACGGGACGGCCGGAGCCGTCGGAACCGTCGGTCCCTGGGTGTTCTCGTAGGGCTCGGCCACGGCGCTCACCACCCTGTCCGCCAGGGGCACGTCACGGGCGGCGTTCCCTCCTCCAGCATCCCAGTCTCCCCGCCCCGGCGCGCGACACGCCGGACCACAGGGCCGTTCACCAGCACCGATGCGGAAGCCGAGCCCGGCGTGCGCACGAGCGGGGCGACCGTGCACCGTTTCGCCGAACACCTGCCTGCCGTCCGGCCGCATCCTTTCCGGCGTGGCGATGCCCTTCCCATGGCGCCCTAACGGCCCACCCGGGCGGGCCGTTTCGCCGTAAAGCGGCGGAAATGGAGACAGGTCGATCCCCCAAGGAGCCGTGGAGCACCCATGACCAGCGCGCACGAGCCGTCCGGGCCCGCTGCCGTCCCCGAGGCGGGCGCGGGCGACGCGGCGGGGAGCGGGCCCGAGCACGGCTCGGCCGCCACGCGGATCACCCGGAACGCCGTCTCCGCGGTGCTCATCGTGCTCACCTGCGTCCTGGTGCCGGTCGCCCTGCTCACGGTGTGGGTGCACGACATCGCGCTGGACAGCGACCGGTACGTGGAGACGGTCACGCCGCTGGCCTCGGATCCGGCGATCGAGGATGCGGCGGTCAAGCGCATCACTCATGCCGCCGGTGTACGGGTGGACGGCGGCCAGGCCGCCTCGGACATCGCCGCCTGGCTGCAGAAACTGGGCCTGCCACCGCGCGCCGCGCAGGCCGTGAAGGGGCTGGGCCCACAACTCGACTCCGCGGTCGACGACACCGTCGAGAAGGCGGCCACCCGCTTCGTGAAGAGCGACCGCTTCGAGCGGATCTGGACGAACGCCAACCGGGCCGCTCACACCACCGTCGTGCACGCGCTCACCGGCGAGGGCCGCGGCGCCGTGGGCGTGGACGGCGGAACGGTCACCCTCGACCTCGGCGAAGCCGTCGACCAGGTCAAACAGGCGCTCGTGGACGCCGGGCTGTCCCCGGCGGCCAAGATCCCCGAGATCGACAAGCAGATGGTGCTCTTCCAGTCCGACGAGCTGGAGAAGATCCGCAAGGGCGCCCATCTGCTGGACGTGATCGGGAACTGGCTTCCCGTGCTCGTCGTGGTGATCGGCGCGGCCGGCGTGCTGCTGGCCCACCGGCGCCGCCGTGCCCTGGCCCGTACGGCTCTCGGCGCGTCGTTCGCCTGCCTGGTCGTGGCCGTCGTCCTCGTCATCGCCCGCCGCTACTACCTGGACCACCTCCCGCCCCAGGTTCAGTCGGAGGCCGCCGCGGCGGCCGTCTTCGACACCCTGCTGCGCTTCCTGAGGGCCGGCCTGCTCACGGCGATCGTGCTCGGTGTGGTCATCGCGCTCGGCGCCTACCTGATCGGCCCCGGCCGGCTCCCGCGCGCCATCCGCAGCACATCGGACCGCGCCGCGGGCTCCGCGGCCCGACGTACGCCCACCAGGTCCGCACCGGCCGAGTGGGTACCTGGACCCAGGCCCACCGCCGGTGGATCGCCCTGACCGCCCTGCTGATCGTGGCCCTGGTCTTCGCGCTCTGGAACCACCCGACGGCCCTGACCATCCTGCTGCTGGTCGTCGTCCTGCTGGCCGTACTCGCACTGCTCGCCCTCCTCGCCGCCACCGGCCGCGCCACCACCGATGCCGAACGGGTGGCACAGGAGCCCGAGGGCGGCGAGTGAACACTTCCCGTGTTCCTTTTTCGCAGGCCGGACAGCGCGCACAGTCTTCGATCCGCTGGTGAGGCTCAAGGCACGTTCGAATCCGGACGCTGCTCGTCATGCAAGCCGCCGATGGCGGCGACGCGGTCCCAGTGCTGCTTGCCGCTCGTCGTCCGTCACCGCGATGTGCTCCTCTTCGGAGCGTTGGCGGTCGGCCGTGTGAACAGTGCCTGGACGGTTTCGGTGGCCAGGTCTCGCAGCCAGGTGTGGGCGCGGTCGTTGTCGTAGCGCTGGTGCCACAGCAGGTACAGGGGTACGTCGGGCAGCGGGAGCGGCGGCGGCAGTGTGGCCAGGCCGAGTTGTTTGCGGGCCGTGCGGGTGACCGCGTCGGGCAGGGTGACGATCAGGTCGGTGTCGAGGGCGAGTTGCAGTGCGAAGGCGGCGGTGGGACCGACGGCGACGACGCGTCGTTCGAGGCCGTGTGCGGTCAGGGCGTCATCGATCGGGTCGCGCAGGCTTCCGCGCCGCGAAACGGTGAGGTGTTCGGCGGCCGCGTAACGCTCGAGGCTCAACGGGCCTGCGGTGAGCGGGTGGCCCGGGCGGGCGGCGACGATCAGCCGGTCCTTGCCGACGAGGCGGTGGCGGATGTCGGGGAGCGTCGGAGCGCTGGAGCTTGATTCGAGGTCGACCTCACCCCGGCGCAACTCGGCGTCGTCCGACCCTGGTTCGGCGGACAGGCGCAGCCGGACGCCGGGGGCCTGATGGTGGACGGCCGTGGTCAAGGCGGTGCCGCATGCGGCGGTCAGGGCGTCGTGCCAGCGCACGGTGAACACCCGGTCCAGAGCCGCCAGGTCGAGTTCCTGCTGCGCGGACAGAAGCCGGTGGGCCTGCTGCACGAGGGCGTGGACCTCGGCGCGCATGGCCAGCGCGCGGGTGGTGGGGACCATGCTGCGGCCGGTGCGGACCAGGATCTGGTCGCCGGTGGCCTTGCGGATGCGGCCCAGGGAGCGGCTCATCGCCGGTGCCGTGACGTGGAGGCGTGCTGCCGCGCCGGCGACGCTGCCCTCTTCCAGCAGGGCGTCCAGGGCTGTGAGCAGGTTCAGATCCAGTTGCATGCCGGTAACTCTACAAGTGACAAGCATGCACTTGTTGTTAATGAATGGGCGGCTTACCTTCGAACTGCGGGGGCGGGACAACCACCCCGCTTCGACCGATCCCAGGGAGCCCACCATGAGCACAGCCATGCCTTTCGACGCCGGTACGACGCTCCTGTCCGACGTGACAGCCGCGGTGAAGACCGCCGGCGTCACGCTGCGCGACCGCTACACCTCGCACGCCCGGGGTGTGAGTCTGGACGAGGTCGTGGCCGAGATCCACGCCAACGACGACGCGGTGCTGGACGTGCTGCGGGAACCGCTGCTGCGGGCTCGGCGAGGGTCGCAGTGGGCCGAGGACGAGCTGGCCGGCGGCGCGCTCCCGCCCGGGGAGTGGTGGGTCGTCGACCCCGCCGAGGGCAACATCAACCACGTCCACGGCATGGACGACTGGGCCGTCACCGCCACCCTGGTCCGCGACAACCAGCCGGTACTCACCGTCGTTCACCTGCCGCTGACCGGCGACACCTACACCGCGGTCGCCGGCGGCGGTGCCCGCCTCAACGACCGGCCCCTGAAGGTGTCCGCCAAGACCGACCTGGGAGCGGCGCTCATCGGCACCGGCCAGGCCAAGCCCGGCGAGGACGAGCACACCTTCCGGCGGATCGGTGACTCCGTCACCGCGATGCTCATCAACGGCCTGGTCGTACGTGTGTCCGTTCCCGCCACGATGCAGCTCATCCACGTCGCCGCCGGACGCATGGACGCGTTCTGGCAGTTCTCCGACGTCCGCTCCGGCCTGGTCGCCGGCGCCCTGCTGGTCTCCGAGGCCGGCGGCACCGTCACCGACCTGACGGGCGAACCCTGGAACACCGGCAGCCGCGACTTCCTGGCCGCCGCCCCCGGCATCCACGGCGCCGCCCTCAAGGTCCTCTCGCCGACCGCCTGACCGGAAGCTCCGCTCCTCCTCACCCCGATACCGCCCCGATACCGCAAGGAGCATCACCGCATGACCAGCATCGGCATCCTCGGCGCCGGCCGCGTCGGCACCAACCTCGCCGGCAAGCTCTCCGCAGCCGGACACCATGTCACCCTCGGTGTCCGGAGCCCCGAAGACACCGCCGTCCGCACCGCCGGGCTCGCCCCGCGGATCGCCTTCGCCGACCAGCGCGCCACCGCCCGCACCGCGGACATCGTGATCAACGCGACGCCCGGCGACAGCTCCCTGGACCGCCTCACCGACCTGCGCACCGACCTCGCCGGCAAGATCCTCGTCGACGTCTCCAACGCCACCCGCGACGACGGTGACGGCCTGCCCGGCGGCCTGTGCTATCCCGGCAGCAGCCTCGCCGAGAAGCTTCAGGCGGCGCTCCCCGAGACCCATGTGGTCAAGACCCTCAACACCATGCTTTTCACGGTCATGACCGCTCCCGAAACCCTGGCCGACCCACCGACCGCCTATCTCTCGGGCAACGACGAAGACGCGAAGAGGACCGTCACCGGCCTGCTCGGCGACCTGGGCTGGCAGCCAGAACGGATCGAGGACCTCGGCGACATCACCACGGCCCGCGCCACCGAGGCCATGATCCTGGTCGTGCCCCACGTTCTGCGCCGACACGGCTTCAAGCCCTTCGCCGTCTCCCTCGCCCGCTGACCCCCCAAGACCGGGTTCAGACCAAAATCAGGTAGCGGGGTGGCGGGGTGGCGGGGTGGCGGGCTCGTGCGAGGCGGCTGGGTGCCGGCGGGGACAACGCCGACTCGAAGTGCGCCGCTGACAGATGATCCACACGGAAGTCCGCCGCCCACGACCAGCACCCGCGCGCAGCGTCACGCCAGGCCCCCTGACCAGGCACTTCAAGATGACGCAGGCTCAGTCATCGATCCTCGCCGGGGGTTATCCCCACTGCCGTTCCGGATGATCGCCCCATCGCGTCGGCCCGCACCACTCGGGCATCGTGCACTGGCGACGAGAGGGCGGGGTGCGATGAGCCCTCCGCAGCAGCGATCTTGCTACGACGACGGAGGAGGGACACGTGATCAAGCACAAGCGTGCACTGGGTGGGGCACTCACGCTGGCCGTGGCAGTCGGTGTGATGGGGGGCAGCCTGCCGGGTGACGCCGCCGCGGCGACCAGGGCCAAAACCACCACCGCACAGTCCACCCACGCTGCCGACGACGCTCGGCTGCGCGCGCTCATGCACCGGTTGACCACCGCGGACGGTGCGCCCGGAGCACTCGTCGCGACGCGGGACAGACGCGGCAGCGCGGTGCTGACCAGCGGCGTCGCGGACGTGGACAGCCAGGCGCCGGTGCGCGGCGACAGCAGGTTCCGGATCGGCAGCATGACCAAGCCCTTCGTGGCCACGGTCGTGCTCCAGCTGGTGGGAGAGCACCGCGTCGATCTCGACGCCCCGGTGGAGCGCTACCTGCCCGGGGTCGTCCGCGGCCACGGAAACGACGGCCGGGTGATCACGGTCCGTATGCTCCTCCAGCACACCAGCGGCCTGCCCGACTACCTCGACCACCTCAACCCGCGGGACATCCTCAAGGACCCGCTGGCCCACCACGACACCCGCGACCTGGTGAACCTCGCGCTCGCCCACCCGCCGACCTTCGAGAAGCCCGGTGCGATGCCCGGCTCCGAGTGGCACTACTCCAACACCAACTACCTGCTGGCGGGCATGCTCATCGAGAAGGTGACCGGACACGCGTACGGCGAGGAGATCGGCCGGCGCATCATCGAGCCGCTCGGCCTGCACGATACGTCCGTGCCGGGCGATGCCACGTCGATCCCGGGACCGCACCCGCGCGGGTACGTACGCCCAGTCGAGGACGCGCCGCTCATGGACATCACCGCGTTCAACCCCTCCGTCGCGGGCGCGTCCGGCGAGATGATCTCCAGCGGCACCGACCTCAATACCTTCCTGGACGCCCTCGTTCGCGGCAGGCTGCTGCGCCCGGCCCAGCTCAAGGCGATGACGAAGACACGGCCGACCGGCAGTGACGACGGCCGGGAGTACGGTCTGGGCCTGGAGAGCCGGCCGCTGCCCTGCGGCGGCCTGTACTGGGGCCACGGCGGCGACATCTTCGGCTACCAGACCGCGGGGGGCGCCACAGCCGACGGCAGGCAGGCGACGGTCATGACGAACGTCGACCCGGGTGGAACGGACGCGCAGGACCACGACATGGAAGCCGTCGTCCGGACGGGGTTGTGCGAGGGGCGATCCGCGCACTCCCAGTAGCGGTTCGGCGCCGCCTTCGCCGCCCCCGCCGTCCCCGTCGTCCTCCTTGGCCGGGCACGCGGCGTCGTCCCTGGCATGAAGAGAGCCGGGCTCCCGTGATGGGTGCGGCCCGCCGTGGCGACGGGCGGCCGGTCGTCACCGGGCCTGCGGACTGCCGCACGGCGGCCAGGACGCGCTGATACTCCGGCGGCAGCGCATCCTCGGCCACACCCCGCCCTCGGTCCGGGACCAGCCGCACCGGCCGGCCCGCTACTTGGGCGACCATCGGCACGGCCTCTGCCCGCTCGTCGGCCATCTGCTCGCTCATCCGCCGCAGTACTCGCTCGGCCACGGCGAGCTCGTCCCGTTCAGCCCGCACCTCGGTCAGCTGCTTGGCCAGTTGCTCTTCGCGTCCGTCCAGCTCCGCGCGTCGCGCGGCGATCCGCTCCAGCACCTCGGGGTCCGTCATACGCCGGAGCTGCGTTACTGGGCCGCACCAAGGCCGGCCGGACAGTCACGCGAGCGACGGCCACCGAACGGCGGCCCACTCCAGCCATCCTGACCACCCAGGAGGCGGACCTCCAACCTCATGTCCATCGAGTTCCGTGGCGTCGGGCTCCTCGAACAGCGTCCTCCAGTGCACGAGGTCCGTCTCGCTCATCGCGAAGGTCTGATCAGGGGTGGTCGACTGGCGATGGGCGATCCGAGCACGTTGGGTCTCATGGTCCACCGGCACGTACACAAGGTGACAGGACGCGCCCACAGACATCACCAACCAGCGGATCGCGGACCTCTCGTCACGAGACCAGCATCCGAAATCCAGGACCACGTTCGTTCCCAGCTTCAGCGCCTCCAGTCCAAGCCAGAGCAGCCGTCCTTCCAGCACATCGCGCTTCCCATCAGGCTGCGGATCGCCGAACAGCGGGATCATCCACTCATCCGGCGTCAGCCGCAGCGCGCTGTGCTCCGTGGCCAACTGCCGCGCTCTCGTGGTCTTTCCGGCCCCTGGCAGACCGACCGTCAGGAACAACGTCGTCACGCCCAGATCTTGTCACGCACCCTCAGGCGGCTCGGCCCAAAAGTCCGCACACCGGCCTTGACCCTCTACCAGGTCCTCGACGTTCTTCAGGACCCGCAGAGGCGCTGGACCGGTACCTGCACCACCTGCGGCCGCCCCCTGGCCCTTCGCGCCGTGCGGTGAGCGTGCGTGCCGGGCGTCGCGACGCCGCGGAGATCCATCCGAAGGGCCCCAGGTGTATTGATCACGAGCGTTGTTGACACTTGCCGGGCTTGATCACGGCGAAGACCTCCGGTGTGGTGGAGGCCGCACCGGCTTCCCTCCTCCACCCACCACTCACCCCAGCTTCCATCCCGTTCACCACCGCCCCGGGGGGAGCCGAGCAGACGCGGCCCATGGCGTCGCTCCTCCGGGCCCGGACCGTTGTCAGTACCACTTGCTAGTTTGCCTGGTGGAGTGAGACCGGTCAGAGAACCTTCGAGGTCCGCGGTCAAGGGGGGTGGGCATAAAGGTCCCCGGGAGCCACCTCGGGACTATGTTCCAGGCCGTAGATCCCCACCCCCCTCATCCTCCAGCAGAACCACCCTGGCCTGACTGGTCCGGTCGCTTGGGTGCTTCCACGACCGAGTCCGTCCTGTTCGTAGATGTCACCCACCTGAACGGTGAGGTGTCGGCAAGCACCAACGAGCCTGCCACTGACGGTTATTGTGCTTGTCGGCCGGGGAAACTCAGGTGATCATGACCGTATGAGTTCTGCTTTACGCCGTACGGTCGGCTGGATCTTCCTGGTGGTGGACATCGGCCTGGCGGTGTACATGTTCTACGGCCCTCCCCGCGACTGGGACGGCGCCATGCAGTGGTTGTACTACGGCCTCATGCTGGCCGCTCTCGGGGCGATCCATCTCATCGTCAAGCTGATCTTTCCCGCGACCCAGGACGACGCCCAGGACGTGGCCGGGAAGGACGCCGGGGACGACGCCAGGCACGACGAGCCGGATCCCTCGGGCACGGTACGTGGGCTGAATCCGTAATCCGACTCGCATGGCGTACCGCCTCCGGCCGCGGAGCGACCTGGGCCGCCGTGGTTCTCGCTTGTTCACGGGGTTTCCCGCGCTCAGGTGTGCTCTGATCAGCAGGTCTTGCGGAGGTAGCCGCTCGCGCCCCTGGCCGCGACATCCTGGTCGCGGCGGACGATGCTCAGTTGGCTGCTCCAACTGGAGCACGCTTTCGACATGCCCTTCGCCGTGTACTCGACCACGAACACGTTGTTGTCGAACGCCTCCGCGAACTCGCCGCACTCGTCCCACTGGCCGCACTCCTCCACCACAGCGAAGTCCAGGCCCACCGACGCTCGGTCGCGCACGACTTCCGCAGTGTTCTTCTGGGCGACGGCCAGACCCTTCTCGTGGGCATGTGCCACCAGCAGCTTCATGAGCGCCTCGGCCTGGTCGGCTGTGAGGTATTTCGGGAAGCGGACGAAGGAGTCGTAGTTGTCAGGCTCGACGGCCTTGTACCCGTTGGCCGCGCACTCGTCGATCCACGTGTTCAGCTTGGCGGCGATGCGCTGCCGCTTGGCGTCCGTGCGGATGTCGAGGACCCCCTCGCCCCAGTCCTTGTCGTAGACGACATCCCCGTTGGCGTCGCGCAGCAGCAGGTCGGAATCCCAGTCACCCTCCGCGTGCTCCTGCGCCTGAAAGGCATTGATGTTGCAGATGTTGTACGCACGCGGTGCGGCCGCATCCTCGTGGCTGCGACTGACCACCCGCACACCGGTCGGCAGGGGGTACGCGCCGCCGATCTGGTAATCCCACGGCACGTGTTTCGGCGGTAGGACCACCGCGGTGGCGGGCGCGGACGTGGACGCGTGGCCAGTGGGCGACGGAGAGCCGCCGGTCTGGTGCGACCCGATTCTTACGGCCGCGATGCTCAACCCGGTGACGGTCACGGCTGCGGCGAGGGCGACGAGGATGTGCCGCCCTCGGCGTCTGTTTCCGGTGCGGGACCTGTCCTTTCCCCTCGTCCTCGCGGCGGTGGCCAGGTCTCGGGGATCGGACGGCCTACGGGAAGCCTGGAGGTGGGTTCCCGCTGCGTCGACCACTTCGGGCGCGACGGCCGCGTTCGGCACGACTGGCCCGACTGGCACGACCGGCGCGTTCGGATCGACCGGCCCGACCGGCCCGACCGGCCCGACCGGCCCGACCGGCCCGACCGGCCCGACCGGCCCGACCGGCCCGACAGGATCCCGCAACGCCCGGAGCATCCGCTGCAGTTCGGCGAGCTCGGGCCGGTCGGCCGGGTCCTTGCCCAGGCAGCGTTCGGCGATGCTCCGGAGCGGTTCGGCCACTCCGTCCAGGGCCGGTGCCTCGTACATCACCTGATAGCCCGTCAGGTATGGGCTGCTTCCGTCGAACGGACGGTTGCCGGTGGCCGCGTACACCAGCAGCGACCCCAGCGAGAAGACGTCCGAGGCTGTGGTGACGTCCCGCGGTGTGGCGAACTGCTCCGGGGACATGAAGGGCGGGGTGCCGATCAGCCGCCCGGTCACCGTGAGGGCCTCATTGTCGACTGCGTGCGAGATGCCGAAGTCGATGACACGGGGTCCGTCCTCGGCCATCAGGACGTTGCTGGGCTTCAGGTCACGATGTACGACACCCGCCCGGTGGATGTCCCGCAGCGCCTCGACAAGGCCCAGTGCGAGCGTGCGCAGTTCGCGTCCGTGCAGTGGGCCGTCCTTGGCCACCATGTCCGACAGCGTGCGGCCTGGCACATACAGCGTCGCCATCCACGGCTGTACGGCGTCGGGATCGGCGTCCACCACCGGGGCCGTGAACGCCCCGCTCACCCGGCGGACCGCCGCGACCTCCTGTCTGAAACGCGTCCGGAACTCCTCGTCCTGCGCGTACTGCGCGTGCACGACCTTGACCGCGACCCGCCGTCCCGATTCCGAGTGGCCCAGATAGACGACACCCATACCGCCGCTACCGAGCCGGTCGACGACCGCATAGCCGCCTATGGACTCCGGATCGCCGGGGCTCAGCGACATCGCCTGTCACCTCTCGCCTGTGCCGTGCTTCGAAAAGCCGTTGAGGGGTGATCAGATTAGTACGAGGGCTTTTCGTCGAGATGGCCTTTGCGAGTCGTCCTGATCTCCCATTACGGGATGAATCGGGCAGGTTCCCCGGCCCCCGGCAGATGCGAAGCCATAGAGGGGAGCAGGTCTCACGACAAGATCAGGCCGGCTCCCCGTGAGTCCCCGTTCGTTCTGGCACGGGAGTGGCACGACACCCCGCCCGCGTCACCAGGACTCGGCCTGCAGGAACAACGTGATCACCTCGGCGAAGAACCAGATGGAGAAGACCAGACACCCAAACCAGAGCCCCCACAAGACCCAGCGGACCTCTCGTCGTATGCGCATGAGCGGATCATCCCCCGTCGCGGTCCGTCACCGGCCTGGTTTTCCCACCACTCACCCCAGCTTCCATCCCGTCCGCCGTCGACCCACAACCGTGGAGGGGGCTTGGTTCATGGCGTCCAGGTGGAGCGCGCCACTGTACGAACGACCTGAACGCCATGGGCCGTGTCTGCTCGGCTCCGCCTGGGTCGGCGGTGGACGGGATGGGAACTGCCCGCGCACGCCACTACATGCCCGCGGGCGGAAACGGCGCCCTTGCGCTCCGCATTGTCCTCCATCTGCCGCGAGGAACTGATCACGCGCAACGTCGCCAAGCTCGTCGAGCCTCCCCGCACCGACAACCGGGAGTTGAAGCCCTGGACCCTGGACGAGACGCTCGACTTCCTGGCGGCCTCCCGCAAGGACCCGCTCTATGCGGCCTTCGTGCTCGCCATCGCCATGGGCCTCCGCCGGGGAGAGATCGTCCGCCTGCGCTGGTCGGACGTCGACCTCGACGGCCGCGTGCTGTACGTCCGCCAGCAGGTGCAGCGACGCCGGGGCGTGCTGTACGACGACGATCCCAAGAGCCGCCGCCGTCGTGCCGTTCCGCTGCCCGCGCTCTGCATCGCGCCGCTGCGCTGGCACCGGATGCGGCAGGTGGCGGCTCGGGTGAAAGCAGGGGAGACCTGGCGGGAGTCGGACTACGTCTTCACCACCCGGACCGGTCGCCCGGTCGAGCCGCGGAACCTCTACCGCTCCTTCAGCCGCGTCGCCCGGTCCGCCGGCCTCCGGGTGATCCGGCTGCACGACGCCCGGCACGGCACGGCCACGCTCCTGACGGCGGCCGGGGTCGCGCCCCGCGTCGTGATGGAGATCCTGGGCCGCTCGCAGATCAGCATCACCATGGACGTGTACACGCACGTCGTGCAGGACACGCAGCGCGAGGCCATGAGCCACATGGACCGGCTGCTCAAGAGGCGCCCCGATTCGAACTGACCGCTGCTTTTGTCCCTATATGAGACGCGGAGCCTCGGGCTATGGCAGTCCTGGGGCTCCGCGGCCTTTCAGAGGTCGGCTTCGGGCCCCCTGTGCTCAACCAGTGCGCGGGCGGCGACGAGGACCTCTTCCTTGAGCTGCTCCAGCGGAGTGCTGCAAGCGGCGTTCCAGTCGGCCAACTGGATGGCACATTCGACGATCGGCTGCAGGCGGTCGGGATAGTCGAGTTCCATCGCTGCTTCGGCCCATATGAGGTCGGCACCGGTCGCCGGGTCCAAAGAACCGTCAACGATCTGAGCGGCCAGCCAGTAGGCCAGGGCCCACTTGGCGGCGATCGGGTCCGAGGGCGCCTCGAAACCCAACCCCAGCTCGTCGACGACGTGGTCGAACAGCTCCCGTGCCTCGTGCTCCTCACGACGGCCCAGGCCGGCCAGGAGGGCGAGCGACGGGGTATCGACATCGGCCAGGAGAGCGTCGAGGCCGGCTTGGATCAGGCGGTCCGAGCCGACGTGACGTCCGAGTGCCTGAGCCCGTGCAAGCTGCCTCAACTGATGGAGGGCCTCGTCTCTCGTCACGCCGGATGCACCCGTCCCGCCCGCGTTGATGTCAGAAGTGGATGTCGAAGGCCCCGGACCATGATCGGTCCGGGCCTTTTGCCTGGTGCCCCCGGCAGGATTCGAACTTGCGACACCCGCTTCAGGAGTGGGATTGGATCCTTGCTGGGGGTGCTCCACCCTGCCGCAGGACGCTGTTCTGCCTGATCAGCGCCCTGCGGCGTCGTACCCTATCCGGCTCGTGACGCCCTGTGCTGGACCGTCCGCTCACGCATCGCGCACGCACGCGAGCACGGTCAGGAGTCCAGACTCTTGCGACGCACGCGCATGTAGGTTCCTGATGTGGTACTCCCGCCCCACCCGCCAGTCGTGGCGATGTCCCATCCCCGCTGAGCGCGCATCTGCTTGGCGAACGCGTCGAGGTCATTGATTGCGCATCCGCAGTCCAGATGGACGCGGACAGTGATGTAGCTGCCCATCGGCTTCTTCTCGCTGGGGTCCAGCGTCCAGCGGACGGCGTGTTCGTGGTCAGCGAGCCCGGTGCGCTGTTGATCGTGAAGGAGTCCGTGTGCGCGGGCATACTCGTCGAGATCGTCGACGACGAACAGGTCGCTTCGCCAGGAACCCGGCCATACGGCGAACAGTCGGGACTCCCCACTGCGAGCCCGCTCGTAAGTGCCGGCATCAACGCCGTGGGACACCGTTCCATCCTCGGCTACTTCGATATAGCACAGCGTCTTCGCGGTGTACGGGAAGTCCCTGCCGACAGCAGCTGCGCTGCGGGGTTCCATGCTGCTCCTTCGGGCTGGTGGAGTCAGGCCCACTGACCGCCAAGTACCAGGGCCTCAAGGTGATCCTGGCATGAGACGCAACTCGACGAAGGGGCTTTGCGAACTGCGATCACGCAGCGAGGAGGAGCTGCGTGACAGTGGCTCATTGGCGCTGCCGCATACCTGCGTTGGCCCGGCGGTTTGCGCTACTTGATCCGTCTGCCGTTGAAGACGCCCTGGCACTGTCTGCGCCTGCCTCACGACTTTGTGCGCCATTGTCACCTCGCCTGCGCCCGGGTAACCTGCCGCTAGCCATGCGGACCCGGGCTGAGGTGCTGGGTCTGACAGCAACCCGCCTTTGACCATGCGAATGAGCATGTAGCTCAGACGACACGTCGATCGGCAGGGTTCCCCATTACTTATGGCGGTATCGGTGCGTGTTCGTGCTGGTACCGCTTCTAAGACGTGATGTGAGACAGGAAATGATTCATTCGTTCATCGCGCACACGAGTCCGGGGCGCAGCAGAGTATTCGCCCTTGTCAAAGGTCCGCGCGACGAGTTGGAAGCGGTCACCACGTTGGGAGCGGGTGATCTTCATCTGGCGGGGGAACTGGTCGATGCCCTCAACTGCTTCCTGGCCGACCGAGACGAGACTTCTCTCGGAGTGGTGCTGGATCGAGTCCCGAAGCCCGTGCGCATGGCCGCACAGCAATATCTCAAGGACAAGTGCGCACCGATGCTTGGGGCCTTCACTGGCTTCGGGCCGATCGACGTAGTTCGCCCTGCCGTCTATTTCAGCGATATCGACGACGAGCTAGAAGAGTACCTTGAAGGCGCGTACATGATCGGGCTCGGCATTCGCATGTCGAACGAGCGCGGCAGTGATGGAGACGTCGACTGGGTTATGCAGTTGTTCAGCGACGAGGTCTCCGTCCCAGCCAGCGCCGAGCCTCGTACATGGGCGCTTCCCGCGGAAGCGAAGCTCGTGCAGACCTGGACGAGTAAGCGGCTGACCGGCGGCGTAGGCCCTGTTCGTAGCGCGCTCAATGTAGCGGAGGATGCGAGTGCCGAGGGGCGTTGGGTAAGGATCCATACGTTGCTTCACAGCAACCGCGATGTTGACTTCGAGGGCAACGGATCCTCGGAGTTCGTCGTCGATGTCTTCGATGAGCCCATCCCATTGCAGCAGTTGGATGAGTAAGCAGGCTGTGCTGTCGCGGTTCAGCGGGCAGGTCCTGCGGGCTGCCGCCGGGCGGCTGCGCATAGGCCCTGGCAGCGAGAACTCCCCCTGCCTCAGCGGGAATTTTCGGCCAGACGCGTGGTCGGCGGCAGCGACCAGGTGTCCGCTGGTGCAGAGCCAGGACACTGCTCATAGCGCCCGAGGTTGCCTGCATCAAGATCAGTAGTCGGTATGGACTGCCCTGTGGTTCGCGCACGGCCACGCTGATTGACCCGGCTGGGAGCCCCGGTGTGCCGCGGGCCAGCACCGCTGAAGGTCTCCTGGGCTTGGTCACCTGTCAGTTCGGACGAAACGGCAGAAGGAAGCCTCGAAGTTAAGGGAGACGGATTCTTTGCACTGCTTACCTCCGACCTTCAAAGCCCGCACGGTGGCTGAGTCGGCGTCGGGAAGGTTGGTCCAGTAGACCCCGTCGCGGTGCAGTTCAACGATGGTGTCGGCGCCGCGTGCGATAGGCGTCGGGACGTGGTGCAGTTCAAGCGGCTCGTCAGGCCCTTCGCTCAAAGCACGAGCTGTGATCAGAACCGCGAGGCTATGTTCCTCCGCAATACGGCGTGCAACGTCCATGCTCAATACCAGGCCCTCCTCGTCCAACTCGCTGTAGCTCTGGATCGTGTCGACCACCCAAAGGGCAAGGCGACCATGGTGCGGTGGGATGACCGTAGTTGCGGCTTCCCGGAAGACCTGTTCGAGCGGGAGCCCGATGGTCGGGGTGTGCCAGCCTGGCACCCTGACTGACGACTCTGATGCGCGGCGACGCACGGAGTCAAAGTCCACTGTGTCGGCGGGGTATCGCAGATCTGCTCCGCATGTAGCGCTGACGAGCTTCCGCTCAATCGCGACCGAATTGATCTCGCAGGTGCTGAAGACAGTGAGCCGTTCGGCTGCGGCATTGTGCAGCGCGATGTTCAGAGCCATCGTCGAGCGGCCGGCAGTCGGCACGGACACGATCGCAGTGACTGTCCCAGGCTCCAGTTTCAGGAGGTCGTTGACTTCCGGCCACGGAGTGGCGCCAGGAATCTTGCCGAGGTCGATCCAGGTACCGTCCTCATCGATGCCAGGCACCGGGTGCGGTACTTCTTCGGAGCCCTCGTCTTCTGTTTCCTCGGCGGCGTTTTCAGTGGGCCAGGCGTGCAAGGGGATCTGCGCGTCGCGCGATGCCACCTGCATCATGTCCGGCTGCCACATCACCTTGCTGAAGAACGTCTCCCCGATGGCCGAGAGAGGGAGATTCCAGGGCCGACCGAAGGGTTTGACGTCCCAGCCGTTCGCGCGGGCCCTGTCGGCGCTGGCGCTGATGCGCGCGATGGTGCTGTTTGCGGCTTGCCGCTTGTTCACTCCGCCACGCTGGTAGTAGGCAGCGGAGTCCTTGGCTGCCCGGTAGATGAAGTTGAAGACCTGTCCGAGGCTGAAGGTGCTCAAGGCATCTTGGAGGGCGGTGCGGGTCCCCTCGCCCTGGTTCATCTCAAGGTGGTGCTCGCCGAGCTTCATTGCGAGGTAGTCCTGTGCGTCCGCCAGCGCCAGCTCGTCCCAGAGGTCACGCCACTGGCCCATCCAGGATGCCGGCCATGGGCCTTCCCGGAAGGTGCGGTTCAGACCCTGGAGAAGTCGCGGATGTCGATCAGTGAGCTCGTTGGCCTGGCCCATGAGGTAGTAGCTGACGCGGCCGAGGTAGAAGGAATCGCTCAGTTCCCCTTCGTCGTCCAGAGCGAAGGCATCAAGGTGCGAGTGCGGGTGCACCTTGAGCCGACGCGGCACAGCCTTCAGAAGGCCACGTTCGAAGTTGTACCGATGCTGCTCGGGAGCCCAACGGCGCTCCTTCGGCCAGATGTCGGTGGGAGACGTCAGCCCGGCGTCTTCGACTGCTGGGTCACTGAAGAGGGCATGCAGCGCGATGGCCTCGAAGAGCGTGAGGTCGGCGGACTCCAAATCGGGACCATCCATGACGGGGTACTGCTCGTAGACCTCGGCACGGCGCCGCGCCTGCTGTTCCTTGACCCGCGCGGCGTGCTCTTTCACTTCCTGTTCGTGGCAGCTTGGGCACTTCCAGCTTTCGAAACGGAGGGCCTGAGCGAGGCCACTGCGGCTGGACACGGGGTAGGGGGCCTCGCAGGACTCGCACAACAAGTCGGTCAGGTAGGCCGTGCCAGCCTCCTGGGCGATGCGGGTCATCTGCTGCGGCTTCAGCCCGTACTCGGTGCGGATGGCCGTGACAGTCTGCGCCCACGTCTCGCCATCATGGTTGAGCCGCCAGTATGCCTCGAAGGCGGCTGCCTCGGGTGCGTCGTCTGTGAGCACTTCGAGTTCGAGCTGAGCCACGTTCCCCCCTGGGTGTTGTCGGCAGGTACCAAGTATTTCGGATTTGCCGACAACCGACCGGCGTTTTCGCCGCGTGGACTGCACTGACTTGTGCCGAGGAGCAATGTTCCGCTTCTGCGAGACAGCTCGGTTGCGTCTGCCGGGCTCGACTTTCGCGACGGACACGTTTTCCTCGGACCGGAGTCCGGCCATCTGCGCCGCAGCAACTTCCATGGCGACTGGCTCAAGGCCGGCGCGCTGTCAGCTACTTCGCAGTTCAGGGGAGCAGTGTCAGTCGGCTCCGCGTCGCATGGCAACGATGGCACCCGCGAGGGGCACGGACAACCGAGGAGGCGAGCCGGCCGACGCGTCCGCTGCAGCGCTGAGCAGAGGCACATGGTCTGCATGACTCCACAATTCCGTGGGGCATCACCCGCAAGGAACCTGGTCGAACAGGGCCTGGACACCGGGCGGGAGACCATCGCATGGCACCTGCAGACCATCTCCACCTGCGCGTGTCGAGGGACGCAACACAGACTGTGAAGCCTTGATGGGACGCCGTCTCCTAATGAATTAGGCGCTGTGCATGCCGCGCTATGTCGAACCGCTGAGGAGCGCCTGGGATAGCCCCGCGTCGGCGAATCATATCTTCCGTGACCCACTGTATCGAATCAGGATGAGTAGCCATAAGACTTTGCAAAGCTGAAAGCTGATCCTCTGTAGGAAGCAAATCGTAGATGTCTGCGACGAGGATTTCGAGGCAATTGGCGTGCTCGCTGAATCGAATGGGGTCAGTATCTCGTCGCCTGTAGTCGTGAAATATATAAGGGAAGGCATCATGTGGGAGTGGGCCATTTTCTACGAGTTCTTCGTAAAACTCTCTCCACGGGGAGTCCTCGCGTCCTTTTCGCGATTCGAACCAGCTATAGAATTTGGGTAGCTCCTTCCCCTTGATGCGAATACGTATGTCGTCTTTGCTCGTCGAGTCAAAGGGTATGAGATCGTCGTCCTGTGCACCGATTCCACTCAAGAAGTCCCGGCCGCTTCTGGTTATCTTGTAAACCCCTCCAACGGGCTGAAACTGGGGAAAGCGATGCCCTTGGATGAGTAGGTAGCGGCCGTCGACCTTGATGCGAAATAGGTAAGAGGCGGAAATGCGAATATCGGATCTAGCGTAACGAAATGAGTACCACCGGTGACGTATCTGCGTAGCATTGGAAACCACCCCGTCTGTGACCGGTACGAGGAATCCCACCACCCCGCCACTTGCTAGATCGCCCAGAGCGCTGCCCTGTTGTGTGAATGCGACAATGAGGCATGCCAGCAACAATGCTAGGTAGAAAAGAAGTCTCTTCATGGCCACCAACTACTTAGGGTGCGGAATTCTGGGATTGCGAAGCAAATAGGCTGCTGTCCAGCGGAGTTGCGAAGGAGAGCGCGTTAGATTTTCGAGAAGGGTTGGTGATATGTAGTCTGATTCGTGCATGGCTACGAGAAGTGCGCGTCGGACATACTCGCTTCCTTCGCTCTCGTACTCCATTCTGAGAAGGGGGCCATCGGCTGGCTTTGCGAACCTACCGATGTATCTAGCGGCGAACTCGCGAGGGAGGTTGGGCCGGTTGTGATCCCGTAGCACGCGCCATGCGTGAGATTTGATCGCCGCAGATTCAAGATTTTTTCGGAGGGTGCTATGAAATATATTCCTTTCGAGGTATGGGTAGTCTTTGTTCGGCATGGAGTCAGTAAGTGCCTCTAGTGTTTGCGCCAACGTCTTACTGTGTCTGGGTAGCGCCTCACTGTATCTAAGGATCTGTTCCGACAAGTGATGCAGGGACTTGAGGTTATCCATGCCCCACTCGAGAGCAGAATCATCTTTTATGCGGCCGAGACGTGGAAGAGAGAATTTGATGTCGCGCTCGTTTGGCGACTCTTGTGTGAGTGCGCGCGCGAAAAGGTCTCGTAGTAGTTTTTTCGCCCAAGGTTTTCCCAGGCTGAGGAAGTAGCTGATCAGATCTTTTTCTGCGTCGTCCAGGAAATCTTCCGCACCCTTATTGGTGAAAATCTCCGTCTTTGCGGAGGACATGGAAAGTTTGCGGGCTCGAAGCGTCCTATTTGTGCCGAGCAGGATTGACCTGAGTTCTTCTTCGTTCCGATTGAAGAGGTATATATCGTCAGAGTATCTTACCCAATCGATTTCTGTTTGAAGCAGCCATTCGTCAATTGGTAGAAGGTACGTGTTTGCCAAAATTCCAGATGCTGTTGCCCCTTGCGGAAGCCCCCAGGCGTGACTCTGGTGCGAGAAATGGTTCAAGAAATATTGCAATCGCTCGATGGTCTTCGCGTCTACACCTATAGAATCCAGGTCCATCGACAAGATGCCCAGATCTATATGCTCATAAAATGAGGTGATGTCGGTGCGGGCCATTCGGGTGCCAGCTTGCTGAAGCTTGGCTCTTGCTCTTTCCCGCATTTTCACCCATGCGCGGATGGAGTGGGTAGTCGGGCGGTTAGCTCGGTAGCTATATACGCGGTCCGACAGGAGAGGTTCAATCGATTCCGCCACAACAGCTGCTAGCGCGTCATATATTAATCGATCCTTGATTGAGAAGCGTGCGATCGGGCGTACGGATAGCGGATTCTTCGGATGCTCCACTATTTCGACATAACCAGGACCCCAGGTGGAGTGATCGAGATCATTCAAGATCTCACCCCGCAAGGCTCTCCAGAAGGGCTTTAGATCTTCGAAATTGACGATGTCTGGCGCTTCGCGTCGCCCCTCGAGAGAGAAGAGTTGCGCGGCAGCGCGGTTCAGATGGCGAGCCTCAACCACACTCAATCCACTCCGACTTGGTGGGGAACGCGGTGAGGCAGTCTACGGCATGACTTGACTCGGGAGGGGCGGCGCCTCGGCGGTATTGGGATGGTTCGGTTGGTGTGTGACCTCGTCATGTTCTGTCGTTGGCACGGAAGGTCGTGCAGAGATGCTTTCAATGATCATGCAGCTTTGTAGGGGGCGCTGCTCCGATTAGCGGATGGCGCGGGCCATCACGGTCAGGACCGGTGAGGCCGGTGACGGTTGGCTCTGCCCGATGTCCTCGTACCCCCACGACTTGTAGAGCGCGTGAACCTTGCCATCGCCGGCGGCCGGGTTGACCATCAGCGTGACGTACGGCTCGTCGCGTGCAGCGAGCAGGGTGTCGTGGATGCGGCGGGCCGTGCCGGTCTTCCGCCAGGTCGGCCGGACGCCGATCTCCTTCAGGGCCACAGCCGGGCGCTCGGTGTACTTCTCCGCCGGTGTCGGGCTGGTGCGCTGCCAGTACCGGTCGCCGTGCTCAATGGTGTTGCCGTAGGCGTAGCCGACCGGGTGTCCGTCCGCGTACGCGAGGACGGCCGTGAACCCGGGCTCGTTGCTGTGCCGGTCCAGGCGTTCGCCGAACGCGGTGACCGCGTAGTTCGGCAGGTGGAGGAGTGGGGCGCGTACGTCGGCGTACACGTCGAGGAGGTCGCCGCGGGCTGTGTCGAGGGTGGTGAAGGTGCGCAGTTCGATGGCGGGCGCCGTGGTCATGCGGCCATCCTCCAGGTGGCGGTGTGCTCGGTCCAGGTCTGCACGGTGGAGCTGCCCGGCGCGGTGGCGCGCAGTGCGGCCCCGAACTCCTGCAGCATGCGCGTTACCCGGGCGTGCTGGGTGGCAGCCTCAGCGGGGACCTTCATCGCGGTGGCCGTGGCGGCGTCGGGGGCGCCCTGGGCGAGCTGGGCGTGTGCGAGCCGGGTCGTGGTGATGGCCCGGGAACGGATCATGTGGGGCCGGAGGGCAGACAGGCAGCGGTGGGCGTGGTACTCGGCAGTCAAGTAGTCGCCGAGCGCCAAGTGCGCGGAGAGGGCCAGAGAGTCCAGCTCGGCTTGATCGTAGAAGGCGAGCATCCACACCGGCCGGTAGTCGGCGGGGTCGGCGCGCAGCATGGCGTCCTGCGCCTGCTCGAACGCGCGGCGGGTGCCGGTGCGGTCCTGCGCCGCACCGTGGATGGCGCCCTGGCGGGCCAGGCCGAGGGAGGCGAACAAGGGGTCACGGCGGGTGAGGTGCAGGTTGCGGGCGACGTCGTTGGCGGCGAACGCGTCGGCAGGGCGGCCCATGTGCCGGTACATGGTGCCCGCGTGGCTCCAGATGCGGAACTTGATCGTTTGGTCGCAGGACATCTCGGCGAGGGCCTGGGCCTCGCGCATGTGCGCCTTGGCGACGTCGTAGCGTCGGCCGTCGATGGCGGCCCACATCGCGGAGGAGCGGAAGGCGGCTGCTGAGGCGTAGAGGTTGCTGCGTACGCGCTGGGTGGCGCTGCCGGCGTTCTGGAGGTTGAGTGCCTCGTCGGCGAGGGCGGCGGCCCGTTGTTCGATGCCGAGTTGTCCGCCGTGGCGGTGGTCGCTGGCGATGATCTCGGCGAAGCGCTTGTTGAGGCGGTTGACGTCGCTCATGCCGATACGGCGCGGGGATGCGGTGCCGGGTGCGGCTGCGGCTGCGGCAGCCGCCGCGATGCTGCCGACGAGGGTGCGGCGCTTCATGTCGGGATCCTCCTGCTGCGGTGAAGCCGGGGTGGACGAAGGCCGGCCCCGTGGCACGAACCCTAAAGCGACGGCGGGTAGTCCGGTGACGTCCTCAAGTGCCTTGCGGGCAGCTGACTTTGGCCACGTGACCCGGCCCGCTTTCCATGCCCGGACCGACGCGCCGTCGAGTCCTCCAGGGCGCCCAGTCAACCGTTCAATGGCCCTGTTCACGGCCTCGGCGAGGCTGTTGGAGCTGTAGCCGTGTTCGGTCATCCACGCCTCAAGAACGGTGTTGCGGGTGGTGTCCATGCGGGCACGGTAGCCCGCGCGATCCTCCCCCCGCCAGGTAAAGGAGAGGCCAAAACGCCCTAGGTCGGTCCGTTGACCGAGCGCCTGAACGTCCTAACCAACCTGCCGGGAAAGGGAGTTGTCTGGGTGCTGGTCGCCCACCGCGCCCCACCGTGCGGGCGGCTGTTGACGGCCCAGCCCGCCCCTGAGGTTGCCCCGCGGGGCGGGCCGGGCGCCGAGACGACACGAAGGCTCCACCCCAAATGACGAGTCTGAGAACACAAGTTGAGTCCCTCTCCGTCGGCCACCCCACGTACAGCCAGACCTTCCCGTGCGAGCCGTCCACGGCCGAGCTCGGCCGCGAACTCGTCCGAGACGTCCTCGGTGTGTGGCACCTCGACGGCCTCGCCGACCGTGCCGCGCTGATCGTCACGGAGCTGATCGCGAACGCCTCCAGGCACACTCCGTGTTCCGAGATCCGCCTCACGGTTGGGCGGCCGAGCGCGACACGACTGCGTGTCGGAGTCGTGGACCGGGAACCAGCGCGTCTGCCCATACTCAGCCAGGCGGCTGACGACGACGAGTCGGGGCGCGGGCTGCTCCTCGTCGATGCTGTCGCCGACCGCTGGGGCTACGACCTGCACGGCTCGGGCAGACGTCCTTGGGGCAAAGAGGTCTGGGCGGAACTCCGTACCGAGGACGGCAAGTGAGCATCCCGGCCACGGCGCCCTCGCCCCTTCCGGACCTCGCCCGACTCCGGCCCCGCCAGCAGATGGCCATGGACTGCGCCCTCTGCGCTCGGCCGCTGGGAGCGAGCGGTCGACGGCTGGGCGAGATACGGCACCGGGGCCTGCCGTTCCAGCTCTGGGCCTGCGCTCCCAATTGCCAGGCCGCCAGATTGACTACCCCGACCAGCTGAGAAAGGGGACGTCCTTCCATGGAGTGGCCGTGGATCACCGGTGATTGTTGGCTCGGCTGCGGGCGTACCGGAGTCCTGGTGATCTGGCTCGGCCCGGTGCAGTGGGACGGGCAGCACGCCCCCTTCTACGCGAGCGAGCCGTGCCTCGACCGCCTCAAGGCCCAGGCGCTCGCCTACTTCATGGAGCGGAGACCGGCATCCGCTTGATCAGACTCCCGGCACACGACTTCCCGGCGTGAGGCAGGCACCCCGCGAGGACTTCCCACGCGGAGCACGTCCTCTCGTGCCGGGCGGCCAGGAGCCGTCGGGGAGCAGCCGTCCGGCAACGCTCCCGTGGCGGCACCTGGTGGGCGCTCCAGCCCAGTAACACCACAACGATTACGAGGAGTTGAAGCATGACGCGCAGCACCGTAGTTCCCAGCCGTACCGAAGTACGCCCGCAGATCCCGGGGGCATCGGACGGTTTCGACCTGGACGTCTCGCTCGTCGAGATCGCCGACCCGGCGGGCCTGGTCAACCTGACCGACGACAACTGCGGGTCCACCTGCGGCGCCTGCACCACCAACGTCGCCTGATCCGGCCCCAAGCCATCCCGGTCTGGTGCCGCCGCGTCTCCACGCGGCGGCACCAGCCGCCCCGTCACCTACGGAGGTACTTGGTGGTTGCTCCGCCCGCAGCGTTCCGCACCGGTTCCACAGCTCTCGTGCGCGCCGTGGCTCGACCCTCGCTGCCGTTTCCACCTTGCCCTGACCTCGACGACCGCTCGCCCAGTGGTTCGTCTGCCCGTGTGGCGTGGCTACGCGCGGTCTGGGCGGACAAGGACGTCGCCGAGGCACTCCAGCACTCCAGCCCGGTCCTGGCCGCGCAAGTAGGGGCTTTGTGTACGGCCGAGCATCCCGCCCTCCGGGATGTGCAGCGTGCGGCCCTGTCCATGGCCCGCTACCTGCTGCGGGCCCAGCACCGCGCGACACCCTTCGGCCTGTTCGCCGGCGTGGCCGCCGCGGAGTTCGGCCCGCAGGCGCAAGCCGACTGGGGCGAGGAGCACGTGGCCGTGGGCCGCGCGGGGGCAGAGTGGCTGGCGGCCCTGGTCGAACGGTTGGAGTCCTGCCCGGACCTCCTCGAACGGCTGCCCGTCGTCATCAACAACACCGTGATGTACCGGGGAGGCCGGCTCATCGTGCCGTTCCAGCCCGACGTCCAGGACGACCGGACTCGCGCGGTCGAGGCGTCTCTGGCCCTGACCGGACCGGTGCGCGCGGTCCTTGCCGCGACCCGACTGCCGATCCGGTTCGGCACCCTCGTGGACAAGCTCCAGGCGGAGTTCCCCGAGGCCGGTCCCGAGAAGGCGCGTCAACTGCTGGCGGAGTTGATCCGGCGGCGGGTGCTGATGACGGGCCTGCACGCTCCGAGCACCGAGACCGATGCCCTCGGCTATCTGGTGGGCCAACTCGACACGATCGACGCCGGAAGCCTCGCCCCGGTCGCGGAGACCGTAGGCGAACTCCATGCGGTCCGGGCGGGCCTGGAGGAGTGCGCCACGCACGGCGGCCGGGACAACGTCGCGGCGCGGATGCGAGACCTGGTCCCCGGCCTGCGTCGCCACCCTGTCGCGCTCGACCTCCGCCTGGACGCGCAGATCGCTCTGCCGGAAGCGGTCGCCCGAGAGATCGAGCGCGCCGCTCTCATCCTGACCCGCCTGAGCATCCGCCCGTACGGGACTGCCGCCTGGAACGAGTACCACCAGCGGTTCTACGAGCGGTACGGCATCGGCACGATGGTGCCGCTCGTAGAGGCCGTCGCGGACAGCGGCACCGGCTATCCCGACGGCTACCCAGGCGCTCCGGCCAGTGCACGCAGGCCCCGTGTCTCCGCTCGGGATGACGCCCTCGTACGGCTGGCTCAGGCTGCAGCGCTCGACGGCCGGGACGAAGTGATCCTCACGGACGTACAGATTGAGGCACTGGACGTGGGTCCCGACGAGCCTCGGCTGCCGCCGCACTTGGAGATCGGGGTTCGGGTGCATGCAGCCGGCCTGGAGGAGTTGCAGAGTGCGCGGTTCCGGCTGGAGGTCGTGAGCGTGTCCCGTGGTGTCGGCGTCTCCACGGGCCGGTTCCTCAGCGTGCTGGCCCCCGCCGAGCGGAAGGCCCTGGCAGCCGAGCTTGCCGACCTCCCAGCCGCAGACGGCAACACCATGCCTGCGCAGCTGTCTTTCTCGCCCCTGCTCGCAGCGAGTGCCCATGTCACCCGCTCCCCACAGGTACTACCCACTGTGATCAGCCTTCAGGAGCACCGCGCCCCGCAGGACACCGTCCTCACCCCGGAGGACTTGGCTGTGGGGTGCGACGGCCGCCGCATGTACCTTGCGGTCCCGGAACGAGGCCACCGTGTGGAGGCCGTCGGGATGCACGCGCTGAACCTGCGCACCCACACCCCGCCTCTGGTGCGGTTCCTCACCGAGCTGTCCCGCGCCCAGTGCGCGCAGGTCACCGTCTTCGACTGGGGCGCCGCAGCGGCGATGCCGTTCCTTCCACGTCTGCGGTACGGCCGCATCGTGCTGGCCCCGGCACAATGGCGGCTGGAAGCGCCCGAACTGCCCGGCCACGTCCGCCCTCGGGAGGAGTGGGATGCTGCGCTCGCCGACTGGCGTGCCCGGCGGAGGCTGCCGCGCCGCGTTCATCTCGTTGAGGACGACCGACATCTCTTCCTCGACCTCGACGAGGCCGGCCACCGGATGCTCCTGCGCCAGCACCTCGACCGCACGCGCCTGGCCGTGCTGGTCGAGGCCCCGGAACCGGAGGCGTACGGCTGGTGCGGCGGGCGAGCCCACGAAGTGGTAGTTCCGCTCAAGGCGACCCGACCGCCGACGTGGCCGCTGCTGCCCGCCCCCAGCCGGGCCCGTGTCCTGTCTGCGGCCCAGATGCAGACGCCCGCCGCTTCATCAGTTCTTCTGGCCGCCCTGTACGGCGACCCCCGCCGCCAAGACATCTTGCTCTCCCGGCACTTGCCCGGCCTCCTCGAACAACTCGGCAACCCGCCATGGTGGTTCATCCGCTTCCGCGACCCGGACCAACACCTCCGCGTACGCATCGCCCTCCCCGACCCGGAAGGCTTCGCTGGCACGGCCCGAACGGTGAGCGCTTGGGCCGACGAGCTACGAAGCATCGGCCTGCTGGCCGATCTGCGCTATCCCACCTCCTACCGGGAGATGGGCCGTTGGGGATCCGGCACCGCATGGGAGGTGGCCGAGGAGGTGTTCCGGGCGGACTCGCGCGCCATCCTGGCCCAGCTCACGCAGCCACAACGCCCCGGACTGCGCACACTGGTAGCGGCCCACACGGTCGCCATCGCCTCGGCGTTCCTCGGCACCATAGAGGCCGGAATGCAGTGGCTGATCGACCACATCCCGCCGACAGCCCCCGTGCCCGTTCCACGCCCGCAGTTCACCGAGGCCGTACGGCTCGCCGACCCGAGCGACGACTGGTCGGCCCTGCGTAGCGTCCCGGGCGGAGACGCCGTCGTGTCCGGATGGGCCGACCGGGATACGGCGCTCGCCGCGTATCGGGCGCACCTGCCCGGCCCGGACACCCATGGCATCTCCGTTGACGACGTCCTGACCTCCCTGCTGCACGTCCACTTCGTGCGCCACGTCGCCGTGAACTTCCCGGAGGAAGAGGTATGCCTCTACTTGGCGCGCGCCGCCGCCCTGGCCTGGACCGCCCGCACAAAGGCGAGGGCCTCGTGACGGCCCACCTTGCGCTCAGCCTGGTCGACGCCATCGCCGCTCAGCTCGCCGACCCCGACAGCGTGCCCCTCGGCTCCAAGACGCTGTCCTCGGACCGGCAGCACCTTGCTTACGGCCCTCCCGGAATCGCGCTCCTGCACATCGAGCTGGCCGCGAACGGCCTCGGTCCGTGGCACCGCGCCCACGACTGGCTAGCAGCCTCCTCCCGGCAGCCGCTCACCAGCGGCCCGGACAGCCATCCGTTCTACGGAGTGCCCGCCTTCGCCCACGCCCTGAGCTGCGCCGCCGACCACCTTCCCGGCTCCTACCAGCGTGCCCTCGACACGATGGACGGACAGATCGCAGTCGACGTCGGACGCCGTCTCGACACCGCACACCGCCGTATCGACGCCGGACGCCTACCGCAGCTCGCTGAGTTCGACGCCATCCGGGGCATCACCGGATACGGTGCCTATCTGCTGCGCCGAAACCCTGGCAGCTCCATGACGCGCGCCGTTCTCGACTACTGCGTGCGTCTCACCGAACCGATCACCCATCACGGCGTGACTCTGCCGGGCTGGTGGGCGGAGACAGGGCCCTCGGGTAGCCCGGACGACCGATTCCCCGGCGGGCACGCCAACACCGGTATGGCCCATGGCATCGGCGGCGTGCTCGCGCTCCTGGCCCTCGCAGCTCGGAACGGCGCCGTCATCGACGGTCACCATGCAGCACTGCGCACCATCCTGACCTGGCTGGACCGCTGGAACGAGAAGGCTGACGGCGGACCGGTCTGGCCGTACTGGGTCACTCAGGGCGAACTGCGCAGGGGGCGTCTCGCTCCGTCCGCGCCCCGGCGGCCGTCCTGGTGCTACGGCACCGCCGGTCTCGCCCGCGCCCAGCAACTTGCCGCGCTGGCCCTCGGCGATGCCAGCCGCCAAATCGACGCGGGGAACGCGCTCGTGGCCGCCCTCGCCGATCCCGAGCAGCTGAAGGCCACGACGGACAACGGCCTCTGCCACGGGTTCGCCGGCCTCGCCCACGCTGCAGCGCGCACGGCCGACGACGCCCACCCCTCGACAGCGGGAACTCTCCGAGCCGCGATCCCGGCCCTCCTGGCTGCGGTCATCCCACCGGGAACCGACCCCGAACTCATGGCCACGGCGCTCATCCAGGACGAGGAAGGCGGCCCCGGCCTACTCGACGGCGCCGTCGGCATAGCCCTGGCCCTCCTCTCTCCCAGCACCGCCGCACCACCCAGGTCCGCCTGGGACGCATGCTTCCTCATCGCTTGATCCACCGACCGAAGGGCCTCTATGCCTACCGACCGCTGGCAGCAGCACAACATCACCTTCGTCGACCGGGAGAGCGCCCGGCGCACCATCGCCGAACGCCTCGGCCCCGCCCTGATCGAGGCCGAGGCCGACGGGCAGCTCACCGGCTGGTGGTTCATGAACAAGCAGCCCTGGCCGCTGCGTTACCTCGCGGACAAGCCCTTACCAGCCATTGAGTCGCTCCTGAGCGATCTCATCGGCGAGGGCGTGGCCGTGTCGTGCCTGCCATGCGTCTACGAGCCTGAGACCGACACCTTCGGCGGCCCGGAGGCCATGGACGCAGCCCACGAACTGTTCCACAACGATTCTTGCCACCTGCTCACCTACCAGCCGAGCCCGATGAACTTGGGACGCCGGGAGACCGCCGTCCTGCTGGCGAGCGTCATGATGCGCGGCGCTGGACTCGACTGGTTCGAACAAGGCGACGTATGGGCGAAGGTCGGGGCCCTTCGACCGGCCATCAATCCACCACTACCTGAACGAGCCGCCGAACTGGCTCCGGCCATGCGGAAGCTCATGACCGCCGACGCCCACAGCCTCTGCCGCCCGGGTGGCCCACTCCACGATCACGAGGAATGGGTGACCGCCTTCCAACGGGTCGGCGCCACGCTCGCCGACCTCGCAGGCCGCGGCGCCCTCACCCGCGGCCTGCGAGCCGTCATCGCCCACCACGTGATCTTCCACGCCAACCGCGCCGGTCTCCTCTGGGACGACCAGAGCGCTCTGTCCCACATCGCACGAGAGGTAGTCATGGGAACGAGTGACAACACCGCGTCGCCCACCGAAGCAACGGCCGACATCGATAGCGTCAGCGCGGTGAACACCGACACGATCACCACCCCCACGGCGGACGCCGAGCGCCTCCGCAACGCCCTGGTCGATCAGCTCCGCGGGGACGGCCACGCTCGCACGCCAGCCGTCGAGACCGCGTTGCGGAGTGTGCCCCGCCACGTGTTCGTGCCCGAGGCGTCGCTCGAAGACGCCTACGCCAACGCACCGGTGCACATCAAGTACGACACCGACGGCACGTCCATCTCCTGCGCCTCCCAGCCGGGCGTCGTCGCCCTCATGCTGGACCAGCTCGACGCCCAGCCCGGCGAGTGCATCCTCGAACTCGGCGCCGGCACCGGCTACAACGCCGGTCTGCTCGCCCATCTCGTTGGCGAGGGTGGGCACGTGACCACCCTCGACGTTGACGACGACCTCGTGGAAGGCGCCCGTGCCCACCTCGCCGCCGCCGGGATCACCAACGTCGAGGCCGTGACCCGCGACGGGGCACTCGGCTACGCCGAAGCAGCGCCGTACGACCGGATCATCGCCACCGTGGGCGCGCACGGCGTGCCGCATGCCTGGTTGCAGCAGCTCGCACCCGGCGGCCGGCTTCTCGTCCCCCAGCGCCTCAAGGGCACGGTGTCCCGCTCCATCGCCTACGAGCAGCGTGACGGCCGGTGGGTGTCCCTCGGTAGCCAGATGAACACCTTCATGCCGCTGCGGCGGGGCATCGCTGACGACGACCGCCGAGTGATCCCGCTCAGTACGGACGGCGCCGTACGACTCCAGGCCCCCGCCGGGCTCAGCATCGACGCCGATGCCCTCGCGGGCGTACTTGACCAGCCGCGCACCGAGGAGTGGACCGGCATGACGGTCCGCGCCATGGAGTCGCCGGAGTGGATGGAACTGTTCGTCACCTGCTCCCTGCCCTCCGGTCTGATCCGGATGCTGTTCCCCCGGAGTGCCAAGGGCACTCTGCTCACCGAGGACCCCTACCCCTCGTCGACCGCGGCCGTCGACAAGGGGGCCGTCACCTACCTCGCCCGGCGCCTGTCGAAGGAGAAGACCCCCGAGGGCGACAGGCTCTGGGAGTTCGGCGTCATCGGCCATGGCCCAGGCAGCTACGAACTGGCCGTGAAGGTCGCCAACGCCATCCGCACCTGGGACAGGGAGTACCGAGGCCGTGAGGCCACGCTCGAGATCCAGCCCCTCGACGCCCCCGAGATCGAGCAGCGCCCCGGTCTCTTCGCCCTCGACACGCCGCTGAACCGCATCGTCGTCGACTGGCAATGACGCCCCACACGTAGCGGACAGTGCCCGCCAACACACGGCTGGCGGGCACCGTCGCCTCAGCAGCCCTCACTCTCGACCGGGGGATCCATGGACCCGCACGGACCCATAGCTCAGCGTTTCCCGCTCGTCGCCCGATTCCGACCCGCCTGCCTGCCCCTGCCTGAACGCGTACGCGCGCTCGTCGACCTGGCCGACACCGCGGTCAAAGAGACCGACCAGGGACTCGCATCGGCCGTCTACAACCAGGCCGCGCTCATCGCCTCCGACCTTAACCTCCCCGACCTCGCACGCGAGATGTGCCACCAGCACGCCGCCGCCTACCTCCACGCCTGCCCCCTGCCCGGCATGAGCGCGATCCGAGGACTGGAACCGGTCGTCAATCTCGCTCGCCTCCAGATCCGCGCTGGCCATGCCGATGAGGGCCGTCGGCGACTCCTCAACCTGTACAAGGCAGTCGAGGCGGGCACAACCGTCCGGTTCGAGGGCGTCGCGGTGCCCTCGGACCTCACTGCGACCGGCGAAGACCGACAGGAGGTTCGCGCGTGGCTGTGGCGCGTACTCCTCGCCGACGGCACGCGCACCCTCACCACCGAGGGGCGATGGGACGAGGCCCTGGCGCACATCGAAGCCCACCATGGCATCGGAAAGCGGATGCTCGACGGTCGGCAGGTCGCCGTACTCGCCGCCCTCGCTGCGGGCGACACCGCGTGGGCCACTGTCCTCCTTGCCGACACGATGCCCGGCGATCCGTGGGAGCAAGCCGTCACGGCCTGCCTGACCGTTCTATGCCGCCGCGACGCCGGGCAGCCGATCGACGGCCACCTGGCGGACCTGGTGACGGCCTACTCCGGACGGAAGACCGAACCCGGGATGACCGTCTTCGACACCCGGCTCGGACTTACAGTCCTCGACGCGATCGGTTCCGCCGAGGCGCTCGCCGCGCACCGCATCGTCGAGGACCTCCACCGCAGGACGACGGACGCCGAGGACGGCTACGCGGCCCGCGAGAACTTGGCTCACCCTCTGTTCACCGAGATCGCCGCGGACCGGCAAGTGCAGGACTGTCGCGCGCTGGTACGCGCCTGCGCCCTCGGCGCAGGGATCCTCCCGGATGAGCTGCGAGGAGAACTGACGGCGGCTCTGCGCGCCAGCGACAGCGTGATCCGGGAAAGCCTCGCACGTTCCTCCGATCCCGGAGGAACGCAACCCCTGCGGTTCTGACGGTGTCTATCGGCACTGTCGGTGCTGCTGTTCGGCAGGTGCGCTGTTTGCTCAGAGCGCGGCACGGGCTCCGGCCGGGCTTCGCGTCCTGCACGTCCGCCAGCAGACCCAGCGACGGCGCGGGGTCCTCTACGACGACGACACCAAGAACCGCCGCAACCGCGCGCTTCCGCTCCCGGCCATGTGCATCGCCCCGCTGCGCTGGCATCGGATGCGGCAGGCAGCTGCCAAGCAGCGCGCGGGGGAGTCGTGGGATGACGGCGGCTACGTCTTTGCCACCCGGACCGGCCGTCCGGTCGAGCCGCGCAACGTGTACCGCTCCTTCACCCGGGTCGCCCAGTCCGCCGGCCTCCGCGTGATCCGGCTGCACGATGCCCGGCACGGGTGCGCCACGCTGCTCACCGCTGCCGGGGTTGCTCCCCGCGTCGTGATGGAGATCCTCGGGCACAGCCAGATCAGCATCACCATGGACGTGTACACGCACGTCGTTCAGGACACCCAGCGGGAGGCCATCAGCCATATGGATCGGCTGCTCAAGAGGCGGCCCGACCGTGAGTGATCGCCCTCGTTGATGTGAAAAGTGGATGTCAAAGGCCCCGGACCTTGATCGGTCCGGGGCCTTTTGACTGGTGCCCCCGGCAGGATTCGAACCTGCGACACCCGCTTTAGGAGAGCGGTGCTCTATCCCCTGAGCTACGAAGGCGGGGATCTGTCGGAAGCGTGTCTGAAATTGGTGCCCGAGTGGGCCGACCTCAAGCAGACAGGATGCCGACAGTGTTGCGATGGCAGGGCTGGGCCGCAGCTGAGCCACCGCCCACAGTGTAGCGGCTGGCGCACCGTCGGCTGGAGGTTGGTGATGTTGGCTGTCGGGTGTGCGGTCGGAATGGGGCTCATCCTTGGTGAGGGGGAGGCCTTCGTGGGAGGTGGGCGGTGGTCCTCAGGGGGTGTGGTGTGTGGTCAGGCAGTGAGGTCAGCCGGACTCCGGCCCAGGGCCAGGGCTCGGGTGGTGGAGTTGTCGAGCCAGGTGTAGCCGACGTGAATCGGCGGGGCGGCGTCGGAGCCGCGGGGGTGCCGCGGGGGTGCCGCGGGAGTTCCGTTCGAGCGTGCGATTGCGCGACGCCGGAGCGCGGAGAGGTGAGCGTTCCTCCGCGCGGACCCGGAGCGGGGCGAAAACGCGCGACCCGGCGGACCTGCCGGCCCTGGTCGGCCTCACCGACCAAGGCGGCGCCAGGTGGACCGGCTGTCCGCCGGCCGGCGTCGGCGGCTGGACGCCGCGCTCGGCACCGTCGGCCGTCCCGAACTCCTCTTCCTGGACGAGCCGACCACCGGCTTCGACCCTCAGGCGCGGCACGGTTCCAGTTCCTGGTCGAGCGGTTGGCCCGCAACGAGGACGTCACCGTCCTGCTCACCCACCTATGGCGGAGGCCGAGCGCCTCGCCGACCGGATCGCCATGCTGGTCGGCGGCCGGCCCGCGCCTGCGGCACGCCGTCGGCACTGGCCAGGCGGGGCCGCCGCCCGGGCCGAGGTCCGCTGGACGGCCGACGACGGGACGTCCCGCCGCAATCGCACCGAGGACTCCAGGTCGAGCCCGCCCCGAGCCAGGCCGGCCTGTAGTGCGCGGGCACCCGGACCAGCCACTCACCTGTCCTGGTGCCTACGCACTACAGGTCCGAGGTGAGCCGGGCGGTACCGACCGGTCGGCCGCGGATCGGTCGTCGCGACCAGCCGCTGGACGCCGGCGGGCGGTCAGCTCACGGCAGTACGACGATCTTGCGTCCCTGGCCGGCGGCGAACTGGTCCAGTGCCTGTGGGTACTGGGTCAGCGGCAGACGGTGGCTGATGAAGACCTGGGGGTCCAGTACTCCCGTGGCGAACAGTTCCGCCGCGCGTTCGTAGCTGTGCAGGACGGCCATGGAGCCGGTGACGGTGATCTCCTGGTTGTAGATGCGGTACGGCGAGATGGTGGCCGTCGCCGCGTAGTCGGAGACCCCGAACTGCAGGAACGTGCCGGCCTTGGCGACCCGGTCCAGGCCGTCCTGGATGGCGGCGGCGTTGCCGGTGGCGTCGACCACCACGTCCCAGCCGGACGGCCGCCCCAACGCGTCGGCCGACAGTGCCGACTGTGAACAGCCCAGCTTCTCGGCCGTCGCCAGCCGCTCCGCGTTGACGTCGACGACGTCCACTGAGGCGGCCCCGGTGCGCTTGGCCAGCTCCAGCATCATCAGGCCCATGGTTCCGCTGCCGTAGATGAGCACATGGGAGCCGAGCCGGCTGTTGAGCACGTCGTAGCCGCGTACGGCGCAGGACAGCGGCTCGATCAGTGCCGCGTCCTGGAGGCCCACGTGGTCCGGCAGCCGTACGCAGTTGGCGACGGGCGCCACGGCGTACTCGGCGGCGCCGCCGGCCACGGTCACGCCGATCGCCCGCCAGCGGTCGCAGAGGTTGTTGCGGCCGGCCCGGCAGTAGCGGCACTCGTTGCAGTACAGGGAGGGGTCCACGGCGACCCGGTCGCCGATCGCGAGTTCGGTGACCTCGCTGCCGAGGCCGACGACCTCCCCGGCGAACTCGTGGCCCGGAACGACCGGCAATGTGGGTGCGAACTCGCCCTGGAGGATGTGGAGATCGGTACCGCACAGCCCGCAGGCCGCCACGTCGACCACGACCTCGCGCGGACCGGGAGTCGGGTCGGGCACCGTGGTGACGGTGACCTTGCCGGGGGCTTCGATGACGGCGGCTCTCACTTGACTGCTCCTAGGGACAGGCCGCGGACGAGTTTGTCCTGGGCGGCGAAACCGGCGATGAGGACCGGCAGGGAGACGAGGGTGGCGGCGGCGCACAGCCGGGCCAGGAACAGGCCCTCGTTGGTGATGAAGCCGACCAGGAAGACCGGCGCGGTGGAGGCCTGCGTGGCGGTGAGGTTCACGGCGAAC
>JODI01000020.1 GCA_000720805.1 Streptomyces violaceoruber | reverse complement strand
TCGTTGTGCTTCACCGAGATCTTGATGTCCCGGAAGTCGTGCTCCTCGAAGAGGGAGGCTTCCCACAGGGCGCTCTCGACCAGGGCCTCGGGGGGATGGCCGCGAAGACGTACTTGGGCTGGAAGTGGATGTCCGCGATCACCGGGATCTGCGACTTGCGGGCGATGGTCGCGAGGGCGTCCGCGTCGTCCTGCGTGGGGCAGGCCACGCGGACGATCTGACAGCCGGACGCGGTGAGCTCGGCGATCTGCTGCAGGGTGGCGCCGATGTCGGACGTACGGGTCGTCGTCATCGACTGCACCGACACCGGGGCCCCGCCCCCGACCGCCACCGGTCCGACGTGGATCTGCCGGGACACGCGTCGCTCGGCGATCGGCCGGACCGGTACCTCGGGGACGCCCAAGGAGACGGCGGTCATGGCGCTACTCGCGGTTTCCGGAGACGGTCTCGCGCATGGCGCGCAGGGACTCCTTGAGGGAACCCATGGTGGCGAGGACGGCGGTGGGCTCGTAGCCGCAGTGCGCCATGCAGTTGGCGCAGCGCGGGTCCTTGCCGCGGCCGTACTTGTCCCAGTCGGTCTCCTCGATGAGTTCGCGGTACGTGGGCACGTACCCGTCGCTCATCAGGTAGCAGGGCCGTTGCCAGCCGAACAGCGAGTAGTTCGGGATCGCCCAGGCCGTGCAGGGGAAGTCGACCTTGCCCTCCAGGAAGTCCAGGAAGAGCGGGGAGTGGTTGAGCCGCCACTTCCTGCGGTTGCCGCCCGCGAAGGCCTTCTTGAACAGCTCACGGGTCTGCTCCACGCCCAGGAAGTGTTCCTGGTCGGGCGCCTTCTCGTAGGCGTAGGCGGGCGAGATCATCATCTCGTCGACCTTGAGGTCGTCGTTGAGGAAGTTGAGCACCTCGATGATGGTCTGCGGGGTGTCCGTGTTGAAGAAGGTCGAGTTGGTGGTGACCCGGAAGCCGCGCTTCTTGGCCTCCTTGATCGCCTCCACCGCCTCGTCGAACACGCCCTCCTTCGCGACGGACTCGTCGTGCCGCTCACGCAGCCCGTCGATGTGCACCGCGAAGGCGAAGTAGGGAGAGGGCGTGAACTTGTCCATCTTCTTGCGCAGCAGCATGGCGTTGGTGCAGAGGAAGACGTACTTCTTCCTCGCCACCAACTGCCGCACGATCTCGTCGATCTGAGGATGCATGAGCGGTTCGCCGCCGGCGATGGACACCATCGGCGCACCGGATTCCAGCACCGCCCCGACGGCCTGCGCCACCGGCATGCGCTGTTTCAGCACCCCGGCCGGGTGCTGGATCTTGCCGCAGCCCTCGCACTTCAGGTTGCACGCGAAGAGAGGTTCAAGTTCCACAATGAGCGGAAACTTGTCCCGCTTGCGGAGCTTTTGTTCGGCCAAGTATGTAGCGACCTTGATGGACTGGCGCAGCGGCATGGCCATCTGGCTCACCTCCTGGGGAGCAGCAAGGAACGGTGCCATTCGTAATAAGCGGGAAGTACGGAACGAAGAACACGGAAAGCCGATATTCCACCGCGCACCGTGCCGATCCGGACAAGTTCATGTTCCGGAGCGTCCACCACCACCCGGACGGCCGCAACCGGGCGCTCGCCCGTGCGTACGGCGCTCAGGAGCGTGGCCGCGGATTCCATGTCGACCGCGATCGCGCCGGTCGCGAGCAGGTCCGAGCGTTCGTGCCCGCGGACGACGTGATCGGAACCGGTGAGCGGCCCGGTGTGGACGGTGCGTCCGGGCAGGGCCCGCACGAGCTCCTTGACGAGCAGTTCGGTACCCACGCACGGCACGGTGCCGCGCGGGTCCCGGGTCTCATCGGCGACGACCAGGTCACCGGGGTGCATGCCGGGGGCGAGCCCCGCGCAGAAGCCGGTGGCCAGTACGGCGGCCGCGTCGAGCGCCGGGGCGGACAGGGCGCGGGTGACGGCCCGCTCGGCCGCCTTCGGTCCCATGCCGGTGCGCAGCACGGTGACCGGCCCGTCGGCACCGCCCCGGTCGCCGCTGCGCAGGGCGAGGTGCTCGATGCCGAGCGCGCAGGCGATCAGCAGCGGTGCCGGAGCGGGCTGGCCGCCCATCAGCCCCCCTCGGCCCCGGAGAACGGCTCTCCGTGGACGTACCGGCCGAGTGCGGTCAGCGGGAAGACCTGCCGGTAGAGGTGGTAGTTGATGGAGAAGTCCCAGGGGAAGCCGGTGCCGGTGAAGTAGGGCTCGTCCCAGGAACCGTCCTCGCGCTGGGTGCTCGCGAGCCATTCGATGCCCCGCTCGACGGCCTTGGAGTCCTTCTCCCCCGCCGCCAGCAGGGCCATCAGCGCCCACCCTGTCTGCGAGGCGGTGGAGGCGCCCCGTCCGCTCCACCTCGTGCTGTCCTTGTAGGAGCGCAGGTCCTCGCCCCAGCCGCCGTCGTCGTTCTGGACGGACTCCAGCCAGGTCACCGCCCGCCGGATCGCCGGGTGCGAGGCGGGCAGTCCGGCCGCGGCCAGGGCGGGCACCACCGACCCGGTGCCGTAGATGTAGTTGACGCCCCAGCGCCCGAACCACGAGCCGTCCAGCTCCTGTTCGGCGAGCAGCCACTCGATGCCGCGCCGGGTGCGCGGATCGTGCGACAGGCCCTCGACGGCCAGCATCTCCACCACGTGCGCGGTGACGTCGGCGGACGGCGGGTCGATGACCTCGCCGAAGTCGCAGAACGGCAGCCGGTTGGGGAACTGGCTGGTGTTGTCGACGTCGAAGGCGCCCCACGCCCCGTTCTTCGACTGCATCCCGAGGTTCCAGCGCACCCCGCGCCCGATCGCCCTCTCCACCCGCTCCGGGTCGTGGTGCCGGACCCGGCGCAGCGCGAGGACCACCTCGGCGGTGTCGTCGATGTCGGGGTAGTTGGCGTTGTGGAACTCGAACGCCCAGCCGCCCGGCGGCAGCCCCGGCCGCTTCACGGACCAGTCGCCGGGTCGCACGATCTGTTCGCCGAGCATCCAGTCGGCGGCCTTGACCAGCTGGGGGTGATCGGCCGGCACCCCCGCGTCGGCGAGCGCGATGGTGGCGAGACAGGTGTCCCACACCGGCGACTGACAGGCCTCGATCATCCGGGCCCCGTCCTCGCGCCACACGGTGAAACGGTCCAGCGACTGAAGTCCCGCGCGCATCACGGGGTGTTCGAGGTCGTAGCCGAGGAGGTGGAGGGCGATGACCGAGTACACGGCCGGCGGCTGGATGCCGCCCCAGCAGCCGTCGTTCTCCTGTCGCTCGATGATCCAGCGGGCGGCGGAGTTCATCGCCGCCTTGCGCAGCCTGCGCGGCGCGACCTTGCGCAGGACGTGCAGCGCCTTGTCGAGCCGTTCGAAGGCACCGTCCCAACTCGCCAGGCGGGCAAGGGGTTTGGCCGGGTTCGGGTGCGCGGGATCGGAGTGCAGTTCGTCGAGCGGGAAGGGGGCGGGCCGCACCGGCCGCTTCGCGGAGACGATCGTCAGCGGGACGATGGTCTGACGGGCCCAGCACCCGAAGTCGTAGATGTTGAGCGGGAACCACGTGGGGAAGTAGATCAGCTCCGGCGGGAGTTCGGGCAGGTCCTCCCACTTCCACCAGCCGAACAGGGCCAGCCAGATCCGGGTGAAGACCCGGGCGGCGGCGATCCCGCCCCGGTCGCGGATCCAGGCGGAGGCCTTCGCCATGTGCGGTGCGTCCGGCGCGTCGCCGGCCAGGCGCAGGGCGACGTACGCCTCGATGGTGGTGGAGAGTTCGCCCGGACCGCCGTAGAAGGTGGCCCAGGTGCCGTCCTCGCGCTGCTCACCGCGGATGAAGAGCGCGGCGGCGTGGGTCGTCGCCTCGTCGCGGATGCCCAGGAACTGCCGCAGCAGCAGGTCCTCGGCGTCCATCGTGACGTTGGTCTCGAGGTCGCCCTTCCACCAGCCCTCGGCATCCTGTCGGGACAGCAGAAACTCGGTGGAGCGTCGTACTGCGTGCACGGCGGCTTCGCGTGCCCCCGCCGCCACGGGGGTGGTGCTGTGGGTGTCGCTGGCCGAGGCAGCGCGGGGCTGCAGGGCCCCGGTGCTTCCGTCGGTCGTCGCTGTCATGGCTTCCCCTTCGTGCAGTGTGCAATCGGTGCGTCTGCTGTGGGTCCGCCGTCGGCCGGTGCGTCACGTCCCGCGACACCGGCCGGCGACTACGCGAGGGTTATCCGACCGATAGTGATCATCTCTTTCGTACGACGACGAAGTCGGCGAGCGCCGTGAACTGCGCCCGTACCCGGTCGGGCATGTCCACGGCGTCCAGGGCTTCGATGGCGATGGTGTGCTGACGGCGGGCTTCCTGGGCCGTCCACTCGCGGGCGCCGGCCTCCTCGATGAGGGCGGCGCGGGCCGCGAACTCCTCCTCGGAGAAGTTCTCGACGTCACTGCTCTTGGCGTCGGCGGCGAGGATCTCGCCGAGCCGCTCGGAGGCGGGGCCGCCCGCCGCGAGCGCGGCCACGACCGGCAGGGACTTCTTGCGCTGGCGCAGGTCGCTCCAGGTCTGCTTGCCGGTGGCGACCGGGTCGCCCCAGATGCCGAGGAGGTCGTCGACGGCCTGGAAGGCGAGACCGAGGTGGTAGCCGTACTTCTCCAGGGTGTCGGCGGTGCGGTCGTCCGCGCCGCCGAGCACCGCGCCGATGGAGCTGGCGCAGGCGAGCAGGGCGCCGGTCTTGTTGCCCTCCATCTCCAGGCACTCCTCGACGCTGACGCGGTCGCGGTGCTCGTAGGAGATGTCCTGCGCCTGACCGTCGATCAGCGCACGGGTGGCGGTGGCCAGACGGCGGGCGGCACGGCCGGCCTCGACCGTGCCGAGCTCCAGCAGCACCTCGTTGGCGAGGGCGAACAGGGCGTCGCCGACCAGGATCGCCTGGGCCGGGCCGTGCACCTTCCAGACGGTGTCGCGGTGTCGGCGCTGTTCGTCGCCGTCCATCAGGTCGTCGTGCAGCAGCGAGAAGTTGTGGACCAGCTCGACGGCGACCGCGCCGGGGACACCGGTCTCGGGAGCCGCGCCGGTGACCTCGGCGGAGAGCACCGCGAGCGCCGGACGCACGGCCTTGCCGCCGTCGCCGTCGGCGGGGTTGCCCTGGGCGTCGATCCAGCCGAAGTGGTAGGCGGAAACAGTGTCCATGGGGGCTGCCAGGCGGTCGATCGCCGCCCGCAGCACCGGTGTGGCCAGGGTCCGGCCGCGCTCCAGGAGCGCGGTCACGTCCACCGCGGTCCTCCGAGCGGCCGTCGAGGCCGGGGGCACAGTGGGCACAGTCTCTCCTCTTGTCGCGGTACCGGAGGGGCGGGAGCCCGCCATCCCGTCCTGATCCAGCATCAGGCCGCCTCCTCGAACTCGAAGAGGTGGCGGGGGCGAGGCCGGCCCAGGGCGCCGAGTGCGGCGTCGGCCGCGCTCACTCCGCTGCGGACCGCGCTCTCCATGGTCGCGGGCCACCCCGTGGCGGTCCACGCTCCGGCCAGGTACAGGCCGGGTGCCTTGGTGCGGGCGCCGGGCCTCAGGCGCCCGACACCGGGCGCGGGCGCGAACGTCGCCGTACGTTCCCTGGTCACGAAGAAGTCCTTCACCTCGGCCTCCCGCGCGCGGGGCAGCAGCCGCTCCAGTTCCGGCAGGTAGCGCTCCCGCAGCACGGCCACGGGCTCGTCGATCTCGTCGTGGGCCGCCGACTGGGACAGCGCGAGGTACTGCCCCTCACGCAGCCCGGAGGCCTCGGTCCGGTCGAAGACCCACTGCACCGGCGTGCCGAGCGCCGCGAAGAAGGGCCGGGTGAGCACCGTCCGGTCGTAGACGACATGGACGTTGAGGATCGGCGCGGTGCCCATCTCCAGCAGCCGCTCGGGGGCGTCGAGCGCTCCCGCGGGCAGCAGGTCGTGGGCCTCGCGCTGCGGTACGGCGAGCACGACGGCGTCCGCCCGGAGCGTCTCGCCGGGAACCTGAACGCGTAGGCGCCCGTTCTCGTCAGTAGAGATGGAGGTGACGCGTGTACGGACTTCGGTACGCACGCCCGCGGAGTCGAGCGCCTTGCGGGCCAGCCGGTCATGCAGTTCGCCCAGCGGGACGCGCGCCCATCCGATGTCGGCCGCGCCGGGGTCGGACAGCAGACCGGTCTTGAACACCATCGCGGCGAGCCCGAGCGAGGCGTCGCCCGCGACCGCGTTGAGGGTGGCGACCCCGACCAGGTCCCACAGGGCCTCGATGGCACGCGCCGACTGACCGTGCGCGGTCAGCCAGCTGCCGAAGTCCTGGGTGTCCAGGGTCGGATCGGCGAGGTCGAGCCCCTTGAGCGCGAGCGCGGCACGGCCCACTCCGGCGCGTTCGGCGAGCGAGAGATGCGGGTACGTGGCGAGGCTGCGCCCCAGATGCAGGGGCACCGGCAGCGCGTCGCGCCGCAGCCTGCCGAGCCGTCTGCCCTCGGGCCGGTCGACGTCGAGGACGGGCACGTCGAGACGATCCTGCAGCGGAGCCAGCGCCGAGCCCTCGATCCGGTCGAGGAACCAGCGGTAGGCGGTGCAGCAGCGCAGGTACACGTGCTGCCCGTTGTCGACGGTCAGACCGTCGCGCTGGAAGGAGAAGGCGAGTCCGCCCAGGCGCGGCCTGCCCTCGAGCAACGTCACCCGGACTCCGGCGTCCGCGAGTGCGAGCGCGGCGGTGATGCCGGCGAGCCCGCCGCCGATCACGACGGCGTCTCTTCCGGAGGTTTCCGGCGTGCCGGCCAGCGGCTCGTCGGACGGTGTGCCGTCGGTCATCGTGCGTCCTCCCCCGCCCGGCCGCCGTGGAACAGTGCACGGCAGGCCGTCGCAGTCAGGGACGCCGTCCCCCGCCGGAGGGTTGCGTGCCGCTTTTCTCCGGCGACATCACCTTGGACCGGATTGTCCATCAGGCACGCCTCCTGACGGTCCGGCGGGTCACATGCCGGGCGTCCAGGCCGGACAGGCCGCGCACGGCGACGTACGCCTTCTCCCGCCCGGGCAGCGAGACCCGGCCACGCAGCACGGCCTCCGGGTCTCGCTCGATGCGGTCGAGGAGACGGCGGTAGATGCCGGCCATGGCGGCGACACAGGCGCCGCTGCGCCTGTCGAGCATCGGGAGCAGCCGGTAGCCCTCGGCGAAAAGGGCGCGGGCCCGACGCACTTCGAAGTGCACGAGGCCCGCGAAGTCCGATCCCTCCGGTGGTTTCGGCCCCTTGAAGCCCGCCGAGCAGCCGAACTTGGCGAGGTCGTCGGCGGGCAGATAGGTGCGCCCGCCCTCGGCGTCCTCGCGGACGTCCCGCAGGATGTTGGTGAGCTGGAGCGCCAGTCCGAGCGTGTCGGCGTACTCCGGCGCGCGCTCGGCGCCGCGCGCTCCCGGTTCGGTGCCGAAGACGCCGAGCGAGAGCCGCCCGATGGCGCCCGCGACACAGCGGCAGTACACCTTCAGGTCGTCCCAGGTCTCGTAGGTCTCGCCGCCGACGTCCATCAGGACACCGTCGATGAGCTCGTCCAGACCGCTCAGCGGGATCGGGAAGGTCGCCGCGGCGTGCGCGAGGGCGACCGCGACCGGATCGGTGTCGTCCTCGGCGACCGCGCCGTCGCGCACCCGGGACAGCATCGCCCGGGTGTCCTGAAGCCTCGCGGTCTTGACCTCGCTCGCCAGCGCTCCGTCGCCGATGTCGTCGACGCGCCGGGAGAACGCGTACAGCGCCGACATCGCGCGACGCTTGGGCGTCGGCAGCAGTCTGATGCCGTACGCGAAGTTGCGGGCCTGTTGCCCGGTCACGGTCTCGCAGTAGCTGTAGGCGGCGAGTACCGGTGCGGACGCGTGCGGTTCCGACTCCACGGTCCGGATCACCCCTCTCCTCGCAGAACGACGCCCACCTCGCGCAGCAACTGGATCTTGCCGGGCTCGGGCGGGCCGGGAAGTACGTCGTATTCGGCGGCGGCGATCGCGCGGATCGCCGCCCTTCCCCCCGCCACGAACCCTGCGAGCAGCAGCTTCAACCTGCCGTGGACGCTACCCACCAGGGGGGCGCCTTCATTCAGGAGATCGCGGGCGCGTTGTGCTTCGTATGCAACCAGAGCGCGCACGGACGCGCCCCCGGTTTTCATGGCGAGATCCGCTTCCTGAACGTGAAAGCGCTTCATGTCGGCGGCGGGCAGGTAGATGCGGTCGCGGCCGAGGTCCTCGGCGACGTCCTGGAGGTGTTCGACGATCTGCAGGGCCGTGCAGATCTCGTCGGAGCGGCGGATCCGCTCGGGGGTCGAGGTGCCGGTGACGGCGAGCACCAGGCGGCCGACGGGGTTCGCGGACAGTTCGCAGTACGCGAGGAGGTCGTCGTAGGTCTCGTAGCGCGCGACGAGCTGGTCCTGGCGGTTGGCGGCGATCAGGCCGAGGAAGGGCTCCGGGGTCAGCGCGCGGCGGCGGACGGTCGGCTGGAGGCGGCGCAGCAGCGGGTGGCGCGGCCCCGGACCGGACCGGTCGAAGACGCGGTTGAGGTCGGCCTCGAAGGCGTCCAGCAGGACCATCCGGTCCTCGGCGTCCGCGGGCGACACGCCGAGCAGCCGGGCGTCGGCGCCGCCGGGGGCCAGGTCGCCGTCACCGATGTCGTCGACGAGACGGGCGAAGCCGTAGACCGCCATCAGGTCGGTACGCCAGGCCCGGGGCAGGAAGAAGGGGGCCACGGGGAAGTTCTCCGCCGCGGCCTTGTCGAGGGTGCCCCGCTCCGCCTCACCGGCGTGCGGCGTGCCGGTTCCCCTCACGGCCGGCTGCCCGGGGCGGGGACGGCGCACGCTGCGTGGATCTGGGGAGTTTCCGTAGCCATTGCCGTCACATCTCCCGTTCTACACTGCCGACCCGACGCACACTATTTCGGACACGCCGCCCAGCCGTCCACGCGGCCACCCCTGCGCAGGGCGTCGCACGTTATCGCCCTACTTGCCGTGTTTCGGGACCGGTACAGCTTACGTTGTACAACGCTGCGCGGTTCGCTGGGGTGTCCTGCACATCACAACAACACACCGATTGGTCCCAAGATTCCTGGCGCGGGCCCGAGTTGACCTTTCCTTTGCACACGCGGAGCCCCGTCGGAGCAGTTCCGGCGGGGCCCTGGGAAGCGGGGTGGTCTCTTTCGACCGGGTGCGGGTGGACTACTTGCCCGTGAACTTCTCGTACTCCTTGAGGACCTCGTCGGTCGGGCCGTCCATGCGCAGTTCACCGCGCTCCAGCCACAGGACGCGGTCGCAGGTGTCACGGATCGACTTGTTGTTGTGGCTGACGAGGAACACCGTGCCGGCCTCCTTGCGCAGCTCCCGAATGCGTTCCTCGGAGCGCTTCTGGAACTTGCGGTCACCGGTGGCCAGGGCCTCGTCGATCATCAGGACGTCGTGGTCCTTGGCGGCGGCGATGGAGAAGCGCAGCCGGGCCGCCATGCCGGAGGAGTAGGTGCGCATCGGGAGGGTGATGAAGTCGCCCTTCTCGTTGATGCCGGAGAAGTCGACGATCTCCTGGTAGCGCTCCTTGATCTGCTCACGGGACATGCCCATGGCGAGCCCGCCCAGGATGACGTTCCGCTCGCCGGTGAGGTCGTTCATCAGGGCCGCGTTCACGCCGAGCAGCGAGGGCTGGCCGTCGGTGTAGACCTTGCCCTTCTCCGCCGGGAGCAGGCCGGCGATCGCGCGCAGCAGGGTCGACTTGCCGGAGCCGTTGGAGCCGATCAGGCCGATGGCCTCGCCACGGTAGGCGACGAAGGAGACCCCCCGGACGGCGTGCACCTTGCGCACGCCCCGCTCCGCGTCGTCGGAGCCTCGCCTGAGCATGCGGCTGAGGGCGGCGGTGGCGCTGCCCTTGCCCGTCTTGGCGCCGTTGACGCGGTAGACGATGTGCAGCTCGTCCGCGATGACGGTGGGGATCCGCTGGCCGTCGGCGCGGTCCCTGAGGTGGTCGTCGATGTGGTCTTCGATGTGCTCAGCCACGGCCGTACCGCTCCTCCGCCTTCCAGAAGTACACGAAGCCGCCGAGCGCGAACAGCACGGCCCAGGCACCCGCGACCGCCCAGACGTGGTCGGGAAGGTTCTCGGCGCCGTAGCCCTCGATGAGGGAGAAACGCATCAGGTCCATGTAGATCGCGGCCGGGTTCCACTGCAGGACGTTGGCGATCCAGACCGGCTTGTCGGCCAGCATGATCTTGATGGAGAACATCACGCCGGACGCGTACATCCACGTCCGCATCACGAACGGCATCAGCTGGGCGAGGTCCGGGGTCCTGGCGCCCGCGCGGGCCATGATCAGCGACAGGCCGGTGTTGAAGAGGAACTGCATCACGAGCACCGGGACGATCAGTGCCCAGGACAGGTCGGGGTAGCTCCCGAAGGCGATCACCACGGCGAACACCACGATCATCGAGAACAGCAGCTGCTGGAGCTGCTGGAGCGCGAAGGAGATCGGCAGCGAGGCGCGCGGGAAGTGCAGGGCGCGGACCAGGCCGAGGTTGCCGGAGATGGCGCGTACGCCCGCCATGACGGAGCTCTGCGTGAAGGTGAACACGAACACACCCGTGACCAGGAACGGGATGTACACGTCCTTCGACATGCCTCTGCCGGCGTTCAGGATGACGCCGAAGATGAAGAAGTACACGGCCGCGTTCAGCAGCGGGGTCGCCACCTGCCACAACTGGCCGAGCTTGGCCTGGCTGTACTGGGCGGTCAGCTTCGCCCGGGAGAAGGCGATGATGAAGTGACGCCGGTCCCAGAGCTGGCGGACGTACTCGACGAGGGAGGGCCGGGCGCCGCTCACGGCCAGCCCGTACTTGGCGGCGAGCTGTGCCGCCGGCAGACCCTCGTCGGGCGACACCGACGCGCTCAGCGCGACCGTGCCGTCGTGCGTTGTCTCACTCACTAGTGGAAACTTTCGTCTTCGGGATGCGCAGCCTGTGCGGGCGTGGCATGAGCCGGAGCCACGGCACGGGCCCGGGGCCTCGGCGGGGCCCGGTTGCTGTCGGGTACGAGCTTGTCAGATGACGGGGGGCCGGCCCAGCCGAGTCAGCCGCCACACCGTACGCCACTTCATGGCCCGGCGCGGTCCGCACGGAGTGGTCCAGCCTTCCCGGAATCCGCCGAACCACGCCTTCAGGGCGGGACGCGAGGGGCGGCGCAGCAGGGTGAGCAGCATCCAGACGCCCAGGTAGACGGGGATCAGGAGCGTGGGCAGGTTGCGGCGGGCGAGCCAGACGCGGTTGCGGGCGACCATGCGGTGGTAGACCGCGTGCCGCGAGGGCGCGGTCGTGGGGTGGTACAGCACCATGTCGGACCGGTAGTCGATCATCCAGCCCGCGTCGAGGGCCCGCCATGCCAGGTCGGTTTCCTCGTGTGCGTAGAAGAACTCGTCCGGGAGGCCGCCGACTTCGGCGAAGACCTTCGTACGGACGGCGTTGGCGCCGCCGAGGAAGGTGGTGACCCGGGAGGAGCGCATCGGGTCGGAGGCGCGCAGGCGCGGCACGTGGCGGCGCTGGGTGATCCCGGTCTCGGGGTCGGCGATGCGGAAGCTGATGATGCCGAGCCGGGGGTCGCCCGCGAAGGCCCGGCGGCAGAGTTCGGCGGTGTCGTGGCCGGCGAGGAGGCCGTCGTCGTCGAGGAACATCAGTACGTCGACGTCGCGGCCGCCGGGGCCGAAGGCCTCGATGCCGACGTTGCGGCCGCCGGGGATGCCGAGGTTCTCCGGCAGTTCGATGGTCCGTACGCCTTCGGGGACGTCCGGTACGGGCGAGCCGTTGCCGACGACGACCACCTCGACGCGGTCGCCGTCCTGCTTGGCGAGCGAGTCGAGCAGGGCACGCAGTTCGTCGGGGCGGTTACCCATGGTGATGATCACCGCGCCGACCTTCAGCCCTGTCTCCACGGCCGTCACCTCAGCCTGCTCGACGCGAGGACGGAGACCAGGTGCAGGAGGGTCTGCAGCAGCGCGATGCCGGCCAGTACCGCGACTCCGAGGCGGGAGAAGTACAGGTCGCCCCGCATCTGGTCCAGCACCGCCAGGACCAGGATCAGCAGCGACGCCTCTATGCCGAGCACCAGCCGGTGGAACTTCAGCGCGGCGGCGGCTCTGCGGGCCAGCGCCATGCCGGAGGAACGCGGCTCGGACGCGGCCTCCTTGACCGGCGGCAGCCCGTTCTGGTGGCGGGCGACGCCGACGAGGTCGGTCTCGGCCTTGATCAGGATCGCGCCGAGCGCGGCCAGGGTGCCGAGGAAGGCCCACAGCCAGTCGATGCGCCCCGAGCCCCACAGATCGGCCGCGCGCAGGCCGAAGCCGACCAGCACCGCGGCGTCGGTCAGATAGGCGCCGACGCGGTCCAGGTAGACCCCGCCGAGCGAGTACTGCTTCTTCCAGCGCGCGATCTCGCCGTCGACGCAGTCGAGCAGGAGGTAGAGCTGGACGCACACCACACCGAGTACGGCGCCCGCGATCCCCGGCACCAGCAGGGCCGGGGCGGCGAGCACGCCGCAGACGGTCATCAGGTACGTGAGCTGGTTGGGCGTGACCCGGGTGTTCACCAGGTAGCGGTCGACCCGCAGGGACACCTCGCGCATGTAGAGGCGCCCCATCCAGTGCTCACCGCTGCGCCGGTCCTTCACCCCCGCGGGGTGGACGACCGGACGGAGTTCAGCTACCGATGGCCTTGACATAGTCGGCGTAGACGTCCTTGATCTGGTCGGTCTTGAGGTCGAGGTGTTCGAGGATCGTGTAGCGGCCGGGCCGGGTCTGCGGGGCGTACTCCACGGCGCGGACGAACTCGTCCGGGGTGAAGCCGATCTCCTCCGGCAGCACCGGCAGCCCGTGCCGTCGCAGCACCTGGGCCATGTAGGCCGACTCCTCGTGGGCGCCGCGCAGGTACATCGCGAAGGCCGCGCCCAGGCCGCACTGCTCGCCGTGGGCTGCCGCACGCTTGGGGAACAGCAGGTCGAAGGCGTGGTTGATCTCGTGGCAGGCGCCGGAGGACGGCCGGGAGTCCCCCGACACGGACATGGCGATGCCGGTGAGGACCAGTGCCTCGGCGAGCACCTGCAGGAAGGCGTCGTCACCGACACCGCCCGGGTGCCGCAGCACCGCCTCCCCGGCCTGGCGGGCCATCGCCGCGGCGAGGCCGTCGACCTTCTCGCCCTTGACCCGGTTGGCGAGTTCCCAGTCGGCGACCGCGGAGATGTTGGAGATGACGTCGCCGATACCGGAGCGCACGAAACGGACGGGCGCCTCCCGGATCACGTTCAGGTCGATGACCACGGCGATCGGGTTCGGTACACCGTACGAGCCGCGGCCCGCGTCGTTGTCCAGGGTGGCGACCGGCGAACACAGGCCGTCGTGCGCGAGGTTGGTGGCGACGGCGACCAGGGGGAGGCCGACGCGGGCCGCCGCGAACTTGGCGCAGTCGATGATCTTGCCGCCGCCGAGGCCGACGATCGCGTCGTAGTGGCCTGCCTTGATGTCGCTCGCCAGCCGGACCGCGTCGTCGATCGTGCCGCCGCCGACCTCGAACCAGGTGGCCCCGGGCAGACTCGGCGCGATTCGCTCCCGCAGCTTGGCGCCCGAGCCGCCGCTGACGGCGACGGCGAGCTTGCCGGACTGCGAGATGCGCTCGTCGGCGAGCACATAGCCCAGGTCGTCGAGGGCCCCGGGGCGGATGTCGACGACGAGCGGGGAGGGGATCAGCCGGGTCAGTACTGGCATGCGATCTCCCGTCCACGGGCGAGATCGTCGTGGTTGTCGATCTCCACCCAGTCGACGTCGCCGATCGGCGCCACGTCGATACGGAAGCCTCGGTTCACGAGTTCCTGGTAGCCGTGCTCGTAGAACTGCTGCGGGTCGGTCTCCCACACGGTCTTGAGCGCGTCGGCCAGTTCGGGGGCCGCGTCGCCCTCGATGAGGGTGACGCCGATGTACTCGCCGGTGGCCTCGGCGGGGTCCATCAACTTGGTGATCTTCGTCATGCCCTTCGCCGGGTCGACGACGACCTTCATCTCCTCGTCCGCGAGGGACTTCACGGTGTCGAGGGCGAGAATGATCTTCTTGCCGTCGCCGCGCGCGGCGAGCAGCGTCCTCTCGACCGAGACCGGGTGCACCGTGTCGCCGTTGGCGAGGATCACGCCGTCCTTGAGGGCATCCCGGCCGCACCACAGGGAGTAGGCGTTGTTCCACTCCTCGGCCTTGTCGTTGTCGATGAGGGTGAGCTTGAGGCCGTACTTCTGCTCCAGGGCCGCCTTGCGCTCGTACACCGCTTCCTTGCGGTAGCCGACGATGACCGCGACCTCGCTCAGACCGATCTCGGCGAAGTTGCCGAGGGTGAGGTCCAGGACCGTCGGTTCGCCCTCTATACCCGCGGGCCCCACCGGCACCAGTGCCTTGGGCAGGCTGTCGGTGTAGGGGCGCAGACGCCGTCCGGCGCCGGCCGCCAGCACGAGGCCGATCATGCGGGTTCTCCTTCGTCGTGAACGGCGGGCGCCCCACCCTGGTGGGCGGACACCCAGAAGCGGATGCTCTCGACGAGCACCACCAGGGCGACGGCCACGGCGAGAACCGTGAGCGCGACCTTGAACTGCGAGGCGGTCAGCGCCGCATAGAGAACGGTGACGAGCAGCGTCCGTCCTTCGTGCCCCCCGATGGCGCGCACCAGCCAGGCCGGGGGCGCTCCGGCGTCGCCGCGGATGCGGTACACCGTGTCGTAGTGATGGTAGGCGACCGCCCCCACCAGCCCGAAGGCCGCGGGAAGGGCTCCGTTCACGTCCGCTTGGGCCGCGAGTACCAGGACGGTGCCGTATTCGGCGGCGCGGAAGAGCGGGGGGACCAGCCAGTCGAGGGCGCCCTTGAGGGGGCGGTACAGGGCCTGACCGGCGGCGACGGTGTAGACGACGGCGCCCGCGACGGGCGCCCAGGTGACGCCGGAGAAGAGGGCCACGGTGAGGACCGCGGTTCCGCCGAGCGCCACCAGAAGCGGGGCGCCGAGGCGGGCGCGGGTGGCACGCGCCACAACGGAGGCGAGCGGCCCGCTGTCCGCGAGGTCCGCCAGCGCCTGCGCGGCGCGGTCCGTGCGCTGTGCTTTCCGCGTCAGCGACCGCAGCACCCGCCCCGCCGTCGTGTACGTCGCCGCGAACGCGCAGCCGACGAGCAGCACGTAGAAGGTGATGCGCGGGGTGGTGGCCGCGGTGAGAACGGCGATCATGGCCCAGCGTTCGCCGATCGGCAGCACGATCATGCGGCGCAGCCAGACCGTCCAGCCGACGCTGTCGAGCTTGTCCGAAAGGGCCGCCGTGGGGCTGGTGTTGGCGGTGGCGTCGTGGTTGGCCTCGTTGAAGGAGAAGTCGACGACGTGCCGGCAGCTCTGCAGGATCATCGCGCCCAGCGCCAGCGCCCATACGTCGTCACCGCCCCGGGCGGCTCCGAGGGCGAGGCCGGCGTAGTAGGCGTACTCCTTGGCCCGGTCGAAGGTGGCGTCCAGCCAGGCGCCGAGCGTGGAGTACTGCAGGGAGTAGCGGGCCAGTTGTCCGTCGGTGCAGTCCAGGACGAAGGACGCGATCAGCAGGACACCGGCCGCGATGAAGCCGCCCCGGGTGCCGGTGGCCGCGCAGCCCGCCGCGATCAGGGCGGTGAGCAGGGAGGCGGTGGTGACCTGGTTCGGGGTCAGGCCCCGGCGGGCGCACCAGCGGGCGAGGTAGCGGGAGTACGGGCTGATGAAGAAGGTGGTGAAGAAGCCGTCGCGGGCCTTCACGGCCGACTTCAGGCGTACGGCTTCGTCGTCGACGGCGGCGACGGACTGCCGTGCCTCGTTGCGGGCCTGCGGGTCGGCCGGGACCTCGGCGACCAGGCTGCCGAGCTCCGGGCGGTGCACCACGGTGCCGTCGGCGTCGAGGGCGGCGACGATGCGGTCGGCGAGGCTGTCCACGGCGAGGGCGGTACCGCCGCCCGCGGAGTTCTCGCGCGCTATCGCCCGCGTCAGGGCCTGGCGCCCGGCCGGCTGGGCGGTGACGGCACCAGGGACCGCGGCGAGCGGGAAGCGTGGGTCGGTGAGGCCGAGGCGCAGTGCGTGGACGTGGCCCACGAACCGGGCGTCCACCACGGCGACCCGCTGGTCTGCGGGGATTTGGGCGAGGAGCGTCTCGGTGCCGGCGGCGTCGGAGGTGATCCGTACGTCGAAGCCGAGGGACCGCAGGTCGCCCTCGATCGACGATCCGGGGACCGGCTGACCGGTGAGGATGGCGGTCGACAACCGAACTCACTCCCTGGGTGCCGACGCGTCCACGCCGGGCATGTACATGGTGGGGGCGCCCCTTGCCGTGGTGTGACTGCACCGGGCGGGCGGCATGTCGGCAGAGGCTATCGGATGCCGGGAAGCCGGTGTTCACCGGCCGTTCAGCTGCCGATCAAGCGCCGATCAGGTGCCGATCGGCAGGGATTCCTCCGGCCTTTGCCGCGATCATCATCGGGGATCGCGGGCCCCGCCCACAAACGCGCGTTCCCAGACCGGGCATCCGGGACATTGCGCTGGGCGCGGTGGCCCCGGCATAGGGTGGGCGACCATGACGTGGCTGATCACCGGCGGTGCCGGATACATCGGGGCCCATGTGACACGGGCCATGACCGACGCCGGCGAGCGCGTCCCCGTCGTCGTCCTGGACGATCTGTCGGCCGGGGTGCCCGCGCGGCTTCCCGCGGAGGTCCCGGTCGTCCAGGGATCGGCGCGGGACGCCGGTCTGCTGAAGCGGGTGTGCGCCGAGCACGCGGTGACCGGTGTGGTGCATCTCGCAGCGCGCAAGCAGGTCGCCGAGTCCGTGGCCCGGCCCACCTACTACTACGAGGAGAATCTCGGCACTCTCGCCACGCTCCTGGAAGCGGTCGCCGAGGCCGGGATCACACGCTTCCTCTTCTCCTCCTCGGCCGCCGTCTACGGCAATCCCGATGTCGAACTGATCACGGAGGACACTCCGTGCGCCCCGGTGAACCCGTACGGCGAGACCAAACTGGCCGGCGAGTGGCTGGTGCGGGCGGCGGGCCGGGCGCACGGCATCTCGACGGTGTGCCTGCGCTACTTCAACGTGGCCGGTGCCGCCGCGCCGGAGCTGGCGGACACGGGCGTCTTCAACATCGTCCCCATGGTCTTCGACCGGCTCACCCGCGACGAGGCCCCGCGGATCTTCGGCGACGACCATCCGACGCCGGACGGCACCTGCGTCCGGGACTACATTCACGTCGCCGATCTGGCCGAGGCCCATCTCGCGGCGGCGCGGCGGCTGTCCGAGGGCGCGGTGCAGGGGGACCTGACCGTCAACATCGGTCGCGGGGAGGGCGTCTCCGTCCGTGAACTGATCAAGGTGATCGGTGAGGTGAGCGGAGACCGGCGCGCACCCGTCGTCGAGGCCAGGCGCCCCGGGGACGCACCCCGCGCGGTCGCCTCGGCCGCCCGGGCCGCCGAGACGCTCGGCTGGCGCGCCCGGCGGGAGGTGCGCGAGATGGTCGAGTCGGCGTGGCGGGGTTGGCTTCTCCACCACGGCCGCCGATCAGGCGACCGGCCCTGACCTGCAAGACGTTTCGGCAGGTCAGGGCATATGGCAACGGTGTTCAGCACCACGTGCCGGATACTGCGCCTTCCAGCCGGAGCCGAGCGGGCACGCAACGTTCTGACGGAATGCAGCGATCCGGTGCGTGGTTGCGTCCTCATGCTCACAGCCCCGCCCCGGACGGTTCCGTCGCCGCCGCGCCGGGCACGATCAACTGCCGGGAGTGTCGGATTCGTACGGCACACTTGGGGCGCGAAGACCGATGTGAAGGATGGGTATGCCGATCACACCTGCCACCGCGACGCACAGTACGTCGAACGGCACCGCAGACGCGATCTTGCTGGAACTGGTCGACGAGAACGGTGTGACGATCGGCACCGCGGAGAAGCTCGCCGCGCACCAGCCGCCGGGGCGGCTGCACCGCGCCTTCTCCGTGTTCCTCTTCGACGAGCGGGGCCGGCTGCTGCTCCAGCAGCGGGCGGTGGGCAAGTACCACTCCCCCGGCGTGTGGTCGAACACCTGCTGCGGCCACCCTTACCCCGGCGAGGCGCCCTTCGCGGCGGCGGCCCGGCGGACGTACGAGGAACTCGGCGTCTCCCCGTCGCTGCTGGCCGAGGCGGGCACCGTCCGCTACAACCACCCGGACCCGGACTCGGGACTGGTGGAGCAGGAGTACAACCACCTCTTCGTGGGTCTGGTGCAGTCCCCGCTGCGGGCGGACCCGGAGGAGGTCGGCGAGACGGTCTTCGTGACCCCCGCCGAGCTGGCGGAACGGCACGCGAAGGACACCTTCTCGTCCTGGTTCATGACCGTGCTGGACGCGGCCCGTCCCGCGGTCAGGGAGCTGACGGGCCCGTCCGCCGGCTGGTGAGCGGCCGGTCTACGGCACCGGTGAGGGCCTGAGCGGCAGGGCGGCCCAGATCACCTTGCCGCCGCTCGCGGTGTGCTCGACGTCGCACATCCCGCCCGCCTCGCGGGTGATCTCCCGCACCAGCAGCAGTCCGCGGCCGCCGGTCCGGCCGTGGTCGGCCTCCAGGGCCGTCGGGCGGTAGGGGTGGTTGTCCTCCACCGACACCCGCACCCAGTCGGCGCCGACGGCGACCTCCACGGCGAGCGTCGGCGACAGCAGCGCCGCGTGCCGGACGGCGTTCGTCACCAACTCCGAGACGATCAGCAGCAGGCCCTGCCGCAGGTCCTGCGAGACCGGCACACCCTGGCGGAGCAACAGGTCCCGTACGGCGTGCCGCGCCTGCGGGACGGAGACGTCCAGGGCGGGGGCGGTGAAGCGCCACACCCCCTCGTACGGCAGCGGGTCCGGTGGGCCCGGGTCGAAAGGCTCGTCCGTTCCGTCCACTGGGCGTGGACCGGACCCGCGCCCATGGTTCTCCATCGTCCGGTCGCCACCCTTGCGCTCGATTGTCACCACGCATCGAGTGTTGGTAATCGACTCCTCCCGTCCGGAGAACTGAACAGAAGTCAGCTGGTATCGAGCGTTTGTGACCGTTGGCGTATGACAGAGTCAGATGTGGGACCGCTTCTGCCCCTCCTGCGTGGACATCGCGAACTATTCGGGTTGTACGGGTTTGCCGGATTCCTGGATCGGCCCTTCTTGATCGGCGTGGTGGCCGGGGCGGATAGCATCCGGCGCATGGAGCCCCAGCTGCTGCACGCCGTCACCGACTCGGTCGCCACCGTGGTCATCCACCACCCGGCCAAGCGCAACGCGATGACCGCCGCGATGTGGCGCGCGCTGCCGCCGCTGCTGGACACACTGGCGGCCGATCCGGGCGTACGGGCCCTGGTGCTGACCGGTGAGGGCGGCACGTTCTGCGCGGGCGCCGACATCTCCACCCTCCGGGGATCACCGCAGGAGGCGCAGGGGCTCGCGGTGCGTGCCGAGGACGCCCTCGCGGCCTTCCCGAAGCCGACGGTGGCGGCGGTCCGGGGGCACTGCGTGGGGGGCGGGTCGCAGCTCGCGGCGGCCTGTGACCTGCGGTTCGCCGAGGAGGGCGCCCTGTTCGGGGTGACACCGGCGAAGCTCGGGATCGTGTATCCGGCCTCCTCCACCCGGCGGCTGGTGTCGCTGGTGGGGCCGGCGACGACCAAGTACCTGCTGTTCTCCGGTGAGTTGATCGAGGCGGAGCGGGCCCTGCGCGCGGGACTGGTGGACGAGGTGCTGCCCGCGGGCGAACTCGGCAAGCGGGTCACGGAGTTCACCCGGATCCTGGTGTCCCGCTCGCAGCTGACCCAGGCCGCGGCGAAGGAGTTCGCGGACGGGCGCACGGACCGGGACGCCCACTGGGCCGAGCAGGCAGGCGGCAGCGGCGACACCGCGGAGGGTGTCGCCGCCTTCCTGGAGCGCAGGCAGCCGCGCTTCACATGGACTACATCAGGGTGAAGCGGCTGCCGGTGCGGAACTCCTCGACGAGGTGCGCGGGCGCCTTCTGCGGGGAGCCCGCGTCGTAGGGCGGCTGCGGGTCGTACTCGATCATCAGCTGGACGGCCTGAGCGTGTTCGTCGCCCGCGACCCTGCCGACGAGGGCGAGGCCCATGTCGATGCCGGAGGACACACCGGCCGCCGTGAGGTACTTGCCGTCGGTCACGACCCGTTCGCCGGTGGGTTCGGCGCCGTACTGCCGCAGGAAGTCCGCGGCGAGCCAGTGGCAGGTGGCGCGGCGGCCCTCCAGCAGGCCCGCGGCGGCGAGCAGCAGCGAGCCCGAGCAGACGGACGTCGTCCAGGTGGTGGTCGCGTCGACCGACCGGAGCCAGTCCAGCAGGGCCCGGTTCTCCACCTGGGCGAAGGTGCCGGGCCCGCCCGCCACCACGACGGCGTCGGGGTGCGGCACGTCCTGAAGGGCCTTGTCCGCGGTGAGGGCGAGGAATCCAGTGTCAGTACGCACGGGACCGGCCTCCTCGGCCACGAAGTCGATGTGCACGTCCGGCAGCCGGCTCAGGACCTCATACGGCCCCACGACGTCGAGGGCGGTGAAACGGTCGTAGACGACCATGGCGATCTGCACTGCGTCCCCCTTCGGTTTTCAGTGAGCGCATACAAAAGTGCGGGCGGACACCGTCAGTGGGCGGGCACCGGCCGGAACCGGCGGCGGTACTCGGCCGGGGCCGTGCCCAGGGCCCTGACGAAGGCGCGCCGCATGGCCTCGGGAGTGCCGTAGCCACTGGCGCGGGAGACCTCCTCGATGCCGTCGCTCGTGTCCTCCAGGAGGCGGCGCGCGTGTTCGAGGCGGACCTGGTCGACGTAGCGGCCCGGTGTGATGCCGGTCTCGGCCTGGAAGGCGCGGGCGAAGTGACGCGGCGAGAGGCTGGCACGGGCGGCCAGCGCCTCGACGGACAGGTCGGCGTCCGGGTGCTCGCTGATCCAGTGCTGGACCTCACGCAGCGGCTCGCGCCGGGCACTCTGGGCGGCGAGCTGGGCGCTGAACTGGGCCTGGTTGCCGGGCCTGCGCAGGAACACGACCAGGTGGCGGGCGATGGCGAGGGCCACGTGCCGGCCGAGGTCCTCCTCGACCAGGGCGAGCGCGAGATCGATGCCCGAGGTGACGCCGGCGGAGGTGGAGACGCGTCCGTCGCGTACGTAGATGGGGTCGGGGTCCACTTCGACGGCCGGGTGGTCGCGGCTGAGCTTGTCGCAGAACGCCCAGTGGGTCGTGGCCCGCAGTCCGTCCAGCAGACCGGTCCGGGCCAGCAGGATCGCGCCGGTGCACACGGAGACCAGGCGCTGCGCGCGCGGGCCGTGCTCGCGCAGCCAGTCGGTCAGGCGCGGATCGGGAGTGCGGGTGCCTTGACCGCCGGGGACGAGGAGGGTGTGCGGATCGGGTACGGCGGCGAGGGACTCGTCGGGTACGAGGGTCAGGCCGCTGGAGGTGCGCACGGCGGCACCGTCCAGAGAGGCCGTGCGGATGCGGTACGTACCCGGGGTGTGCTTCTCGGCACCGGCGAAGACCTCCAGAGGGCCGGTGACGTCGAGACTCTGGACGCCGTCGAAGAGGACGGCGAGAACGGTTCGCTGCGCCATGTCCACGATTCTTGGGCAGGGGTGGAGTGGCCGCAATGACGAGCAACCCACCTTTCCTGCCATCCGGTGGGTCGGGGTGCCCGCGCCCCCTGGATCGGGTACTGACCGGTCGGTAACGTGCTCGTCATGACTACCGCTGCCCTGGACCCGCGCGCGGGCCGCCGCTGCCACAACGCGCTCAACTCCCTGCACGCGACGCACTACTTCTCCCCCGACCTGGGCCGGGAACTGGGCGTGCTGGGCGTCACGCACCCCCGTGCCGTCAACTTCGCGGTGCGGGCGGCCGCGTTGGGGCCGGTCGGGGCCGGCGCGGTGACGGCGGCGTTCTACAACTACAAGCACGAACTCGTCGCCGCGCACGTGCCCGCGGTGTGGGAGACGGCCCCGCCCGAGCGGGTTCTGGCGGCACGCGCGCGCGGGGTCGACGCGACGCTGCGCCGCCTGCTGGGCGAGGAGGCGGTGTCCTCCCCCCAGATGGCGGAGGCCGCGGGCCTGGCCCTGCGCGCTGCGGAGGCGTGTTCGCGCAGCGCCCGGCCGCTGTACTCCGCGCACGCCGACCTGCCGGTGCCCGAGGAGCCGCACCTGGCGTACTGGCACGCGGCCACGCTGTTGCGCGAGCACCGGGGCGACGGGCACCTGGCCGTGCTGATGTCCGCGGGGCTGGACGGTCTGGAGGCCTTGGTGACCCATACGGCGACCGGCAGGGGCATGACCCCGAAGTGGGTGTTCGCCACCCGGGGCTGGAGCCAGGAGGACTGGGACGCGGCGGTCGGACGGCTTCGGGAGCGCGGGCTGCTGGAGGAGGACGGCGAGCTGACCGAGCGGGGTGCCGCGCTGCGCGAGGAGATCGAACAGGAGACCGACCGGCTCGACCGGGCCCCGTACGACCACCTGGGCCCGGACAGCGTGGCACGCCTGACGGAACTCGGCACCGCCTTCGCCCGCGCCGCACTCACCGCGGGGGCGTTCCCGGCGGACCTGCTCGGCAAGCGCTGAGGGGCCGGGCCGGGCCGGGTGGGGCGGGCCCGGGCTGAGGAGCGGGGCGACGGTCTTCCGGGCTGGTGCGGAGCGTGGCACCTCGGAACATCCGACCCGAGAGCAGGCGAGGCACCGCGGAACTCCCAACCCGAGACCAGGCGAGGCACCGCGGAACTCCCAACCCGAGACCAGGCGAGGCACCCGCGCCCGAGACCAAAAGACGCCCCCGCACGACCTCCGGCCCGGCCCGAGGCCCAGCGACCCACCCACCCGCAAGATCCCCGGCCCGCCACTGAGCGAGGCATCGTCATACCCCGCCCACGACCGGGAGACGCACCCGCAGGACCTCGGGCCGAGACCGGTTCGGCGCACCCGCATGACCCCCGCCCCCGAGACCGGGCGGCGCAGCCACGAACTGCCGGCCGGGGTCGGGTCTGCGGCCAGGATCTGAGCGGGGCTCGAAGACCCCCGGGCCGGTCCTGGGCGCCGGTCGGCGGGCGTGTCCGACTGGCGGTCAGCCGCGGGCCCGCAGGTCTCCCGAGTCGGCACCGCCGACCATGTCCCGAGGTCATCAGGCATGCAGGGCTGCTGTCGAGGTACCCGGTCCTTCTCGGTCGTCGTGGCCGGGAGAGGAAAGGGGATAATTCGTGTTCCGTGCGATCGCAGACGTACTGCGCCAGATCGGTGGGGCCATCGCCACCGTCGTCACCCTGCCGTTCCGCGCGCTGGCCCGCCTCTTCGGCGGCGCCTCGAGCTCGACCCGCAGCCGCCGGGCCTGAGCCGCGGGGCGCGCTCCCGCCCCGCGGTCGGCGCGCCGCGGGCGGCGGCCCGTCCCCGCCCCGCCGGGATTCCGCCCTGACCCCCGAGTGTCGGTGCCACCTGCCACAATTGCCGCGCAACCTCAGTGGAGAAGGCGGTACGGGATCGTGACACCACCCGGGTCCATCGAAGTAGGGTCCATCGAAGGCAGGATCGCCGAGGAACTCGGCGTACGGGAGCGGCAGGTCAAGGCTGCCGTGGAGCTGCTCGACGGCGGTTCCACGGTGCCGTTCGTCGCCCGCTACCGCAAGGAAGCGACCGAGATGCTCGACGACGCGCAGCTGCGCACGATCGAGGAGCGGCTGCGCTATCTGCGGGAGCTGGAGGAGCGGCGGACGGCGATCCTGGAGTCGGTGCGCGAGCAGGGCAAGCTCACCGAGGAGCTGGAGGCGCGGATCCGGGGCGCCGAGACCAAGGCGCGTCTGGAGGACATCTACCTCCCGTTCAAGCCGAAGCGGCGCACCAAGGCGCAGATCGCGCGCGAGGCGGGTCTGGAGCCGCTGGCCGAAGGGCTGCTCGGCGACCCGGGCGTGGAGCCGCTGGCCGCGGCGGCCGCCTTCGTGGACGCCGAGAAGGGTGTCGCCGACCCGCAGGCCGCCCTCGACGGCGCCCGGGCGATCCTCACCGAGCGGTTCGCGGAGGACGCCGACCTGATCGGCGAGCTGCGTGAGCGGATGTGGGTGCGCGGGCGGCTGGCTGCCAAGGTCCGGGAGGGCAAGGAGGAGGCGGGCGCCAAGTTCGCCGACTACTTCGACTTCGCCGAGCCGTTCACGGAGCTGCCCTCGCACCGGATCCTGGCGATGCTGCGCGGCGAGAAGGAGGAGGTTCTCGACCTCGTCCTGGAGCCGGAGGAGGCGACGGACGGTCCTTCGTCCTACGAGGGGATCGTCGCCCACCGCTTCAACATCACCGACCGGGGCCGGCCCGGCGACAAGTGGCTTCAGGACACCGTCCGGTGGGCCTGGCGCACCCGCATCCTGGTGCACCTCGGCATCGACCTCCGGCTGCGGCTGCGCACGGCCGCCGAGGACGAGGCCGTGAACGTGTTCGCGGCCAACCTCCGGGACCTGCTGCTCGCCGCCCCGGCGGGCACCCGCGCGACGCTGGGCCTGGACCCCGGGTTCCGTACGGGCGTGAAGGTCGCCGTGGTCGACGCGACCGGCAAGGTCGTGGCCACCGACGTGATCTACCCGCACGTCCCGGCGAACAAGTGGGACGAGGCGATCGCCAAGCTGGCCCGCCTGGCCAAGGAGCACGCGGTCGAGCTGATCGCCATCGGCAACGGCACGGCGTCCCGCGAGACCGACAAGCTCGCCGGTGAACTGATCACCAAGCACCCGGAGTTGAAGCTCACCAAGGTGATGGTGTCCGAGGCGGGCGCGTCCGTGTACTCGGCCTCCGCCTTCGCTTCCCAGGAGCTGCCCGACATGGACGTGTCGCTGCGCGGCGCGGTGTCCATCGCGCGCCGGCTCCAGGACCCGCTGGCCGAGCTGGTGAAGATCGATCCGAAGTCGATCGGGGTCGGCCAGTACCAGCACGACCTGTCCGAGGTGAAGCTGTCGCGTTCGCTGGACGCGGTGGTGGAGGACTGTGTGAACGGCGTCGGTGTCGACGTCAACACGGCGTCGGCCCCGCTCCTCTCCCGGGTCTCCGGTATCACCTCCGGGCTCGCCGAGAACATCGTGGCGCACCGCGACGCCAACGGCCCGTTCAAGTCGCGCACGCAGCTCAAGGGCGTGGCCCGGCTGGGTCCGAAGGCGTACGAGCAGTGCGCGGGCTTCCTGCGCATCCGGGGCGGCGACGACCCGCTGGACGCGTCGAGCGTGCACCCCGAGGCGTATCCGGTGGTCCGGCGGATGGTGAAGACGTCGGGGCAGGAGGTCGCCTCGCTGGTCGGCAACACGGCGGTGCTGCGCTCGCTGCGGCCGCAGGAGTTCGTGGACGACACCTTCGGTCTGCCGACCGTGACGGACATCCTCAGGGAGCTGGAGAAGCCCGGGCGCGACCCGCGGCCCGCGTTCAAGACGGCCACCTTCAAGGACGGCGTCGAGAAGATCTCCGATCTGACCTCCGGGATGATCCTGGAGGGCGTGGTCACGAACGTGGCGGCTTTCGGGGCGTTCATCGACGTCGGTGTGCACCAGGACGGTCTGGCACACGTCTCCGCGCTGTCGAAGACGTTCGTCAAGGACCCGCGGGACGTGGTGAAGCCGGGCGACATCGTCAAGGTGAAGGTCCTGGACGTCGACATCCCGCGCAAGCGGATCTCGCTGACGCTGCGGCTCGACGACGAGGCCACGCCGCAGGAGCGGCAGCAGGGCCCGGGCGGCGGCGAGCGGCGGCAGCGGGGCGGCCGTCCGCCGCAGCAGCGGCAGAACCGCGGCGGCGGTGGTGGCGGCGGCTCCCGTCAGGCTCCGCCGCCACCCGCCAACAGCGCGATGGCCGACGCGCTGCGCAAGGCGGGGCTGGTCGACCCGAAGAAGGGCAGGCGCTGAGCGGTCGGTCGAGCAGTGGCCGCTGAGCGGTGAGGTGTGAGGCGTTCGGTCCGGATTCTCCGTACATCAGGAGGGTCCGGACCGGTTCGTCCTCAAGATGCCCGCGGCGGTGGCAGCCCACGGGCAGCACGTGGCGCCATGGGGACATCACGTGCGATCACCTGGGGCGTGTCCGGAGGCGGGGGCTCCGAGACCGCCCGGGTCGACCTCGACGAGCGGGCGCTTCGGGCGACGGGCAGGGCGGTCGGCACCGTGCCCGGGATGTACTGGATCGCGTACACCCTCGACACGACCGACGACTTCGTCACCCGCCGTCTGCGGGTGGAGGCCGCACCCCGCACGGCACCCGCGTCCTCGATCCGCGCCGCGACGACCGGGGCCACTGGACCGTGAACGGTGAGCGGATCCCACAGGTCGACGGGGCGACGGGGCTCTCCACTGGCCGGCCTCGTCCCAGCGTTCGGCGTCAGCACCAGGCGTCAGTACCAGGCCTCAGCACCAGGCGTCAGTGCTCGGTCACCTTGCCGTCGGCCACCTCGAAGCGGCGGGTCACGTGGACGGCGTCCAGCATGCGCCGGTCGTGGGTGACCAGGAGCAGGGTGCCCTCGTAGGCGTCGAGGGCCGACTCCAGTTGTTCGATGGCCGGCAGGTCGAGGTGGTTCGTGGGCTCGTCGAGCACCAGGAGGTTGACGCCCCGGCCCTGGAGCAGGGCGAGGGCCGCCCGGGTGCGTTCGCCCGGGGAAAGGGTCGAGGCCGGGCGCAGCACGTGTTCCGCCTTGAGGCCGAACTTGGCCAGGAGGGTGCGCACGTCGGCGGGCTCGGTGTCGGGGACGGCAGCGCCGAACGCGTCCAGCAGCGCCTCGGTGCCGTGGAACAGCTTGCGTGCCTGGTCGACCTCGCCGACCAGGACGCCGGAGCCGAGGGCGGCCGCACCGGCGTCCAGCGGGACGCGGCCCAGCAGCGCGCCCAGGAGCGTGGACTTGCCCGCGCCGTTGGCGCCGGTCACCGCGATCCGGTCGGCCCAGTCGATCTGCAGGGAGACCGGGCCGAGCACGAAGCCTCCGCGCCGGACCTCGGCGTCCCGCAGGGTCGCGACGACCGCGCCCGAGCGCGGGGCCGACGCGATCTCCATCCGCAGCTCCCACTCCTTGCGGGGCTCCTCGACGACGTCGAGGCGTTCGATCATGCGCTGGGTCTGGCGGGCCTTCGCGGCCTGCTTCTCGCTGGCCTCGCTGCGGAACTTGCGGCCGATCTTGTCGTTGTCGTTGCTCGCCTTGCGGCGCGCGTTCTTCACGCCCTTGTCCATCCAGGAGCGCTGCGTCTGCGCCCGGTCCTGGAGGGCGGCCTTCTTGTCGGCGTACTCCTCGTAGTCGCCGCGGGCGTGCCGGCGGGCGACCTCCCGCTCCTCCAGGTAGGCCTCGTACCCGCCGCCGTACAGGGTGATCTGCTGCTGGGCGAGGTCGAGTTCGAGGACCTTGGTGACCGTGCGGGTGAGGAACTCGCGGTCGTGGCTGACCACGACCGTGCCGGCGCGCAGGCCGCTCACAAAGCGTTCCAGGCGTTCCAGGCCGTCGAGGTCGAGGTCGTTGGTGGGCTCGTCGAGGAGGAAGACGTCGTAGCGGGACAGGAGGAGGGAGGCGAGGCCGGCGCGGGCGGCCTGGCCGCCGGACAGGGAGGTCATCGGCTGGTCCAGGTCGACGGCGAGGCCGAGCGAGTCGGTGACCTCCTCGGCCCGCTCGTCCAGGTCGGCGCCGCCGAGGTCGAGCCACCGCTCCAGGCTCGTGGCGTACGCGTCGTCCGCGCCCGGCGCCCCGTCGACGAGGGCCTGAGTCGCCTCGTCCATCGCCCGCTGGGCCTCGGCCACGCCGGTGCGGCGGGCCAGGAAGTCCCGCACCGTCTCGCCCGGCCGGCGTTCCGGCTCCTGCGGGAGGTGGCCGACGCTGGCGGTCGGCGGGGACAGCCTGAGCTCCCCCTCCTCCGGTGCGGTGAGGCCGGCGAGCATCCTGAGCAGCGTGGACTTGCCCGCGCCGTTGGCTCCGACCAGACCGATCACATCGCCGGGCGCGACGACGAGGTCGAGCCCGGCGAACAGGGAGCGGTCGCCGTGCCCGGCGGCGAGGTTCTTGGCGACGAGGGTGGCAGTCATCAGAGTGCCGATCCTAATGGGCGGCGGGAGCGGTCCGCGTCCCGGTTTTCCCGTGCGCCGTCGCCTCCACCAGCACACTCCCCGACGTCCGCGCCACCAGGAAGGACTCCCCCTTGACCGCCTTGGCGTCGAGGGCGATGCGGTGGCGGCCCGGTTCCAGGATGCCGTCGAAGAGTTCGTGGGTGTGGGTGCGGTAGAGGCGGTCGAGGCGGTACGCGGTGAGGCGGACCCGGCACGGGGAGCTGACCTCGACGCCCGCCTCGCCGTCGGTGGCCACCAGGCCCGTCAGCCGGCGCTGTGCCGCCGGGCTGGGGTCCAGGGCGTGCTCGATCTGGGCCACCAGCAGCGGGACGATCGGGGCGAGGCCGTCGACGTACGCCACCTCGACGCCGGCGTCCTCGAACGTGCGGCGTACGGCGGCACGTTCCTCCTCGGTGATCGCCCGGCCGAAGGCGACGGCGCCGTAGGCGCGCAGTTCCTCGGCCAGGACGCCGTGCGCGTCGCGGGTGATGTCGGCGCCGATGCCGATGGTGCGCAGGGCGGCGGCGAGCTTGGCCAGGAGGGCGACGCGGGCACCGATCAGCAGGACCCGGCGCCGGGGTGCGGCCGGGGCGGCGCCGTCCAGCAGGGAGGCCAGCGCCTGACGGTACTCGGCGCCGCGGAAGCGGAAGGGCCCTATGCCCTGGTAGCCGTTGAGCGTCAGGTCGGCGTGTTCGTCGGTCTGCCAGGCGAAGTCCCGCCAGATGAAGTCCTCGCCCTCGCGCTGGATCACCGCGGTGACGGCGCCGCAGGCCAGGTCCTCGCACTCGGGGCAGCCGTAGACGATGTACCGGCCGCCGGGCAGCGGTGCCCGAGTCTCCAGGAGGAGGCTGCGGACCTGGGCGGTGAAGATCGCGGGCGGGACGTCGGAGGCGAGCGGGGAGACGGCGTCGAGGTCGGAGAGCTGGTGGAGGAGCGGGCGGCCGTCGACGACGAAGTCCACGAAATCCCGGTGTACCTGGTAGCCACCGTCGGCGAGGACTTCACCGGCACGCATCGCCGGTGCCAGGCCGAAGGTCGCGTATGCGACAGACATGCTGTGAGTATCCCCACAGCGGGACCGATGTGAGCACGGCATGACATATTCCGTTAGCGTCCTCGCGTGGAAAGCGAACTGACGGACGAGATCGTCGTGGTCGGGAGCGGTGTCATCGGGCTGACGACGGCCGTGGTGCTGGCCGAGCGCGGTCGGCGGGTGCGGGTGTGGACGCGGGATCCGGTCGAGCGGACCACCTCGGCGGTCGCCGGGGCGCTGTGGTGGCCCTACGCGATCGAGCCGGTCACGTCGGCGCGCGGGTGGGCGCTGCGCTCGCTGGACGTCTACGAGGAGGCGGCGGCCTCGCCCGAGGTGACCGGCGTACGCCTGGTCGAAGGGGTACTGGGCGAGGCGGATCTGGACGGGGCACAGGCGTGGGCGGGTGCTCGGGTGCCGGGGCTGCGGGCGGCGACGGCCGAGGAGTACGCCGGGTCGGGCATGTGGGCGCGGCTGCCGCTCATCGACATGTCGACTCATCTGCCCTGGCTGCGGGAGCGGCTCCTGGCGGCGGGCGGGGTGATCGAGACCCGTACGGTGTCCGACCTCGCCGAGGCCGACGCACCGGTCGTGGTCAACTGCACCGGGCTCGGCGCCCGCGAGCTGGTGCCGGACGCGTCGCTGCGTCCGGTGCGCGGGCAGCTGGTCCTCGTGGAGAACCCCGGCATCAGGACCTGGCTGGTCGCCACGGACGTCTCCGGGGCGAAGACGTACTTCTTTCCGCAGCCGGGCCGGCTGGTGCTGGGCGGGACGGCGGACGAGGACGCCTGGACACTGGAGCCGGATCCGGCGGTGGCGGAGTCGATCGTACGGCGGTGCGCGGCGCTGCGGCCCGAGATCGAGGGGGCGCGGGTGCTGGGGCACCGGGTGGGGCTGAGGCCGGCGCGGAACGCGGTCCGGCTGGAGCGTGAACTGCTGCCCGACGGACGGGTGGTGGTGCACAACTACGGTCACGGCGGTGCGGGTGTGACGGTGGCGTGGGGGTGTGCGGAGGAGGCGGCCGGGTTGGCGCACGGGGCCGCCTCCTCCTGACGCGTGGGGGCGTGCTCAGCAGTCGGTGACGGGCTCACCGGCCGTGAGGTGGTACGGGGCACGCGCGTCCAGGAGCAGCGGGACGAGCGCGCGCAGGGGCTGGCGGAGCGGGACGTAGGTGCCCTTCGACTTCACTCCGTGCAGGGCGAGTTCGTCCTTGACGTCGGCGTACTGGTCGGCGGTGAGCCGGTAGCCGCAGGGCGGGTCCTGGATCACCTCGGCCGGTTCCGGTGGGTCGTTGTCGGCGCCGCCGAGGTAGACGGGTCCGGCGTCCGTGTACCCCGCGAGCCGGGCCCCGGTCGTCGCCGCCTCGACCTGGGCGCGCCGCTCACCGGTGAACCTGAACAGGCCTTTCAGCGCGGCCAGTTGCGAGCTCACCCGGCGCCGGTTGTTGACCGCCTGACCGACGTCCGTCAGTGGTTCGACGCGGCTCTCGATGAGCAGGCCGAGCGCGTGTTTCACCCCGGACATGTTCCGCAGGATGCGTTCCTGCCCGTCCCCGGCGACCTGCCGGATCGGTTCGCCGGTGGCAGGGTCGGTCCAGATGCCGTACGTGCCCGTCGAGTACCCGGCGCCGCGGGCGGCGGGACGGACATACGCCTCGGACAGGGTCTCGGCCTCGTCGTGGACGGCCGCGTCCGTGTTGAGGTTGCGCGGCCACAGGTCGAAGAGGTCCTTGTCGTAGTACGGGGGTGTGGCTCCGTACTCGTGCAGGTCGTAGATGACGTCCGGGCGTCGGTCCCGGACCACGGCGGCCATGGCGCGGGCCTCGGCGGTCTTCAGGGCGAGGTGGTCGCGGTTGACGTCCACGCCGTCGCCGTTGCCCCGGGTGTCGGCGGCGCGGCCGTCGGGGTTGGCGGTCGGCACGACGAGCAGGGTGGTGCGGTCCAGGAAACGGCGGGTCTCACGGTCCTTCGCGTATGCCAGGTCGCGGATCGTGGTCAGGCAGGCCTCGCGGCCGGAGGGCTCGTCGCCGTGCTGGCTGCACACCAGCAGCACCGTGTTCGGTGCGTGCGCGGCGCCGATCCGGGCCAGTTGGAGGGGGCGGCCCTGTTTCGTCGTACCGATGGGAACGACGGAGACCCGGGCCCCGGCACGGTCGACCGCCTTGAGGAAGGTCTGTTCCTCGGACTGGGTCGTCCAGCGGGCGCCGTCCGTCTGTTCGAAGCCGGTGCGGGGCGGGGTCTGGGTGGCGGAGGCCGACGGGACGACCAGGGAAGCCGCCAGGGCCGCGGTGGTGACGGTCAGGGCGCGGATCATCGGCCGCTCCCCGGGACGCGGAGGGTGCCGCGCGGTCCGGTCACGCCGTCGAGGGCCGTGGCCTCCGCAGCGGCGGGCGTGGAGCCCGTGGCGGCGCGGGCGAAGGCGGCCGTACCGCCGACGACGGGGACGCGGGCCGAGGTTCGGGACAGGTCGACGGTCAGCGTGGGCCTGGTCGACGGCGGGTCGATGAGGTCCTTGTCCGTGCCCGCGACGATCAACGCGAGTCGGTGCCCGGCCGGGACGACATGGTCCGTGGCGCCCAGGTCGAGGGTGACGGTGTACGCCTTGCCCGGTGTGAGGGGGACCCCCTTCAGGTCGGAGGCGTGGTTGCCCAGGTCGGCCCAGCCACGGCTGACCACCGTGTAGTCGACGGCGGCGGTCTTCGCCCGGGTCTGCTGGAAGCAGGCGCTGTCACCGGTCGTGCTCGCACCCCAGCAGGTGCGGTCGGTGAGGGTGGTGATGCCCTCGCCGGCGGCGCCGTAGTCGCGGATGGTGTCGGGGCCGAGGTCCACGAGGACGGCGGACAGGTGGGCCGTCGAGGTGGTCGGGGTGGCGGTGACGGTGACCTTCGAGGCGCCGGACAGGCGGAGGTCCTTCGTGAGCGGGCCCGTGGTGAAGCCCGCCTTGTCAGGGGTGGGTGTGTCGATCCGGGCCGCCCAGTCGGTCTCGCTCAGCTGCGGGTCGTCGGTGAAGGTCTCGGTGCCGGTGCCCTGGCGCAGGCCGAGCGTGCCGACGCCCTCCCGGGTGCCCTCGGCGGGGCGCAGGGTGGTGGGGGCGGTCCCGCTCGGCGGCCAGACCTTCGATGTGGCCCACTGGTCGGGGTGGCGCTCGATGTCGGCCATGGGCTCGCGGTCGACGCCGTTGTCGTAGCCGAGGAGTTCGTGGTCGAACCAGCGGTGCAGGGTGTCGACCCATTGCGAGCGGCGGAAGTCGAAGGGGTCGACGTGGCCGGTCTGGGAAAGCCAGATCTTGCGCTCGACGCCGTTCTTCGCGAGGGCGTTCCACCACGGACCCACGTGCTGCATACGGACGTTGAGGTCCTGCATGCCGTGGACCAGGAAGACGCTCGCCTTCACCTTCGAGGCGGCCCTGACGTAGTCGCGCTCGCTCCACAGCGGGGTCCGGTCGCCGGTGCGCGGGGCCCCGTCGACGAGCTCCTGCTGGACGGCGGCGCACTTGGCGCGGGCGTCCGGGCTGTCGACGTAGTCCGACAGCCAGTCGGGGCCGGAGTCGTAGAGCGGGGCGCCCTTGGAGAAGTAGTAGTCGTACCAGGTGGAGATCGCGCTGATCGGGACGATCGTCTTCAGTCCCTCGACGCCGGTGGCGGCGACGCCGTTGGCGATGGTGCCGTCCCAGCTCTTGCCGATCATGCCGGTCCTGCCGTTGGTCCAGGTGGCTTTGGCGCGGGTGGTACCGGTGCGGGTGGTGTAGGCCTTGCCGCGGCCGTTGAGCCAGTCGACGACGGCCTTCGCGGACTGGATGTCGGAGCGTCCGCCGACATCCACACAGCCGTCGGAGCGGTTGGTTCCGGCCAGGTCGACGCCGACGAAGGCGTAGCCCCGGGGCACGAAGTAGTTGTCGTAGAACAGCGGCATCTGGACGACACGGCCGTCCGCGTCGTAGGTCTTGAGCTGGCTCTCGTTGCCGCGCCCGCAGCAGGAGTAGTACGGGCTGGCGTCCATGATCACGGGGATTTTGCGGCCCTGTCGGGCGGGTTCGCGTGGCCGGACGATGTCCGCGGCGACGCGGTCGGTCTTCCCGTCTCCGTCGCCGTCGAGCCCGGTGTCCACCCAGACGGCCTCGCGGACGGCGTTCTCGTACGAGTAGACCGGGCGGCTCTCTCGCGGCGCGGCGTCGGCCACGGCCGGGGTGAGGAGGGCGGCCGTCAGGGCTGCGACGGCCACCGAGGCGAGCGATCTCCAGGTCGTTGAGCGCATGCGTGTCGGCATGGGCCGGACGGTACATCGGTCAACTCCCGTACAGAAGAGGGCAATAACGCGTCTGTGAGGAGCCTGGGACGTCCGGAACGGTGTTCGTGACGGCCGGATGACATGCCTGTGACAGCGGTGGCCGTGGACACGCCAGGGCTCACAGGGACTGAATAGGGTGCGAACAGACTTCGGTTCCCCACGACTTGGAGCTTTCGTGCACCGCAGAATCTTCGCGCCGGGCGTACTCGCCGCGTCCACCCTGCTGCTGGCGATCCCGGCATCGGCCGCGAGTCACTCCCCCGGCGCCCCGGGCATCGGCGACCCCTACTACCCGGACTACGGCAACGGCGGCTACGACGTCTCCCACTACGACCTCCGGCTCAAGTACCGGCCGAGCACGGACGAGTTGGAGGGGACGGCGACCCTGCAGGCCCGCACCACGCAGGATCTGTCGCGGTTCGACCTGGACTTCCTGCTGGACGTCAGTGAGGTCCGGGTGAACGACGCGAAAGCGTCGTTCACGACCTCCGGCGAGCACGAGCTGGAGATCACCCCCAGGTCCCCGCTGGACAAGGGCACTGCCCTCACCATCGTGGTGCGCTACAGCGGGGTGCCGTCCTCGAAGCAGGCGTACGGTTTCACCAGCTGGCACCGGACACCGGACGGCGGTGTCGGCGCCAACGAGCCCGAGGCGGCCTGGTGGTGGTTCCCCAGCAACGACCATCCCCTCGACAAGGCCACCTACGACGTGTCGGTGCAGGTGCCGGACGGCAGCCAGGCCATCTCCAACGGCACACTCCAGTCGACGACTTCGCGGGCCGGATGGACCCGCTACAACTGGCGGTCCAACAAGCCCCAGGCCACCTATCTCGCGACGCTGGCCGTCGGCAGGTTCGACATCACGACCGGCACCACGGAGAGCGGCATCCCGGTCGTCAACGCCTACAGCAAGGACCTCGGCGACAACGACGGCGCGGCCCGGGCGAGCGTCGAGCGGACCGGGGAGATCGCCGACTGGCTGACCGGCTACTTCGGGCCGTACCCCTACAACGCCCTCGGCGGGTACGTGCCGAACGTGACCACCGGGTACGCGCTGGAGACCCAGACGCGGCCCTTCTACAGCCCTCGGCAGTTCGCGAACGGGTCGAACACCTCCGTCGTCGTGCACGAGCTGGCCCACCAGTGGTACGGCGACCTGGTCTCCGTGGCCGGCTGGAAGGACATCTGGATCAACGAGGGCTTCGCGCGCTACGCGCAATGGCTGTGGTCCGAGCACGAGGACGAGGGCACCGCGCAGGAACTCGCCGACTACGTGTACGCCTCGCACCCGGCCGACGACGCGTTCTGGACGGTGAAGCCCGGTGATCCGGGGCCGGAGAACCAGTTCGATGCCGCGGTCTACGACCGGGGCGCGCTGGCCCTGCAGGCACTGCGCAACGAGATCGGCGACGAGGCGTTCTTCGCCCTCCTCAAGGGCTGGCCGCAGCGGTACGCGTACGGCAACGCGTCAGTGGCCGACTTCCAGAAGTACGCCGAACAGGTCTCCGGGAAGCCGCTGGCCGCGCTGTTCGACACATGGCTGTTCCAGCCGTCGAAGCCGGGGGCGCCGGCGGCACGGGAGGCCTCCCTCGCTCGGGCCGCGACGGCTCCCGTACCGCCGAGGTCGTGGAAGAGGATCGCTGCGACGAACGACGTGCACGGGCGCTGACGTCCGCCGGGCGCGGTGTGTGTCGACCTGTGTGACCGGCTACCTCGTGAAGTCCGACAGCTCCCTGTCCGTCGACTGCGACACCCGACGGCGGACGCCGAACCAGCCGGCGATCAGGAGGACCGCGATCGCGGGGATGAGCAAGAGGGTCCGGCGGCCCACCTCGGCGTCGTTCCACATCATGCCGAGGCAGGCCAGGAGGAAGGCGACGGTGGTGATCTCGGTGACCGGGCTGAACGGGAGACGGAAGGAGGGGCGGGTCACCACGCCCGCCTGAGCGCGGCGGACGAAGACCAGGTGGCAGACCATGATGATCACCCAGGTGCTGATGACGCCGAGGGAGGCGATGTTCAGCACGATCTCGAAGGCCTGGCTCGGCATGAGGTAGTTCAGGCCGACGCCGAGCACACACACCGCGCAGGTCAGCAGAATGCCGCCGTACGGGACCTGGCTGCGGTTCATGCGAGCGGTGAACCTGGGCGCCGAGCCCGCCATGGCCATGGAGCGCAGGATGCGGCCCGTGGAGTACAGGCCGGAGTTCAGGGACGACATCGCGGCGGTGAGGACGACGAGGTTCATCACGTCGCCCGCCGCCGGGATGCCGATCTTCGACAGGACCGTGACGAAGGGGCTCTCGTCGGCCGAGTAGACCGAGCCGGGGAGGAGGAGGGCGAGGAGGACCACCGAGCCGACGTAGAACAGGCCCACGCGCCACATGATCGAGTTCACCGCGCGCGGGACGACCTTCTCCGGCTCGGCGGTCTCGCCGGCGGCGACGCCGACCAGCTCCAGGGCGGCGTACGCGAAGATCACGCCTTGCATGACCAGGATGACCGGCATCACACCGTGCGGGACGACGCCCCCGTTGTCGGCGATCACTCCGACGCCCGGAGTTCCGCCGCCCACCTCATGCCGAGTGGCCAGCAGGAAGATGCCGATCAGCATGAAGCCGACGAGCGTGGCGACCTTGATGATCGCGAACCAGAACTCCATCTCGCCGAAGATCTTCACCGAGATCAGGTTCACCACCAGGACCACCGCGAGGGCGATCAGGGCCAGCACCCACTGCGGGATGTCGGTGAACAGGCTCCAGTAGTGCGTGTAGAGCGCGATCGCGGTGATGTCGGCGATCCCGGTCGTCGACCAGTTCAGGAAGTACATCCAGCCGGCGACGTACGCGCCCTTCTCTCCGAGGAACTCACGCGCGTACGACACGAACGAGCCGGAGGAGGGGCGGTACAGGACGAGTTCGCCGAGGGCCCGGACCACGAAGAAGGCGAAGACACCGCAGACGAGGTAGGCCAGTGCGAGGGCCGGGCCCGCGTCGTGCAGGCGGCCTCCGGCGCCCAGGAAGAGCCCGGTGCCGATCGCGCCGCCGATGGCGATCATGTTGACGTGGCGGGCCTTGAGGTCCTTGCTGTACCCGGCGTCGCCCGCGTCCGCGGGCACCTGGGCCGTGTCGGTGCGGGAGGCGGCCTGTGCCGATTCCACGGCGTCCTTGCTCACGGGTGAATCCACTCTCTGGTGCTCCCCGGCGGATCTCGCTCGGGTCTGGGGACGTGCTGGGCCCGTGCCCTCGGTCGAGGCACGGGCCAAGGGGGCGCTTTCCCCGCACCTCGCGTCGCACGCGATGGCACACGTCACATCGCGGAAGGTGCACACGGTCGCCGCGAGGCTCTCACACGGTCGCCCGGAGGCGCGGAAGACGAATGCGGAAGACCAGTGCGGAAGACCGGTACGGAACACGGGGACGGAACAGTGGTACGGAACAGTGGTACGGCAGAGGTTTCACACCATTGGTGAGACAGCGATACTGCTGCACATGACGACCGACGCCGAGGAGCCGACGCTCACGATCGACGAGTTGGCGGCGCGGGCGGGTGTCACGGTCCGCACCGTCCGCTTCTACGGCACGAAGGGGCTGCTGCCCCCGCCGGTGCTCGGTCCCCGGCGGGTCGGTCACTACGGCCGGGAGCACCTCGCCCGGCTCGCGCTCATCGAGGAGTTGCAGCAGCAGGGCATGACGCTCGCGGCCATCGAGCGTTATGTACAGCGGCTGCCCGCCGGCCTGAGCGCGCACGACCTCGCCATCCACCGGGCCGTGGTGGCCTCGTGGGCGCCGGACGTGGTGGAGACGGTGACGCGGAAGGAGCTGGAGCGGCGGGCGGGGCGGCGGCTGGACGACAGTGACGTGGAGCGGCTCGCCGCGATGGACGTGGTCCGGGCCGACGCCGGCGTGTACCGCGTCGATCTCGGGCTGCTCCGGCTCGGCGTCGAACTGCTCGACGTACCGCTGTCCCAGGAGGCGATCCTCGCGTCCCGGAAGGCCCTCCTCGAGCACTCGCGGGCGGCGGCCCACGAACTGGCGGAGCTGTTCCGCGGGGAGGTGTCGAAGCGGGATGCGCAGGAGGTGAAGTCGCTGTCGGCGCATATGCATCCGCTGGTGGTGCAGGCGCTGCTCACCACGTTCCAGCGGTCGCTGAGGGAGGAGCTTCGGGAGTGGGCTACGGGGGCGGGGGCCAAGGGGAAGGAGTCGGGGCCGCAAGTAGGGTGATCCGTCGGCCAGGGGCCCTGCGGCTTTGCGTCCCGTCCCAGGGCGCGGAGCCACCTGGGACGGGACGAGGTCCCTTCATAGCCGACGGTGACCCGTTGCACCATGGCTGCCTGAACGGAAGCCACCCCTGGGGGCCGCAGCGCACAACATCGCCAGGGGCAGTTCCAGTGTGCAGGCCAGTGCCAGTGAGAAGACGACGTCGCGCCCGGCCGTCATGACGTCGAACCAGCGAGCCACGGACCAGCGCCGCTCCCGCGGCTAGGGTCGGTGCACGGCCTTACCCGAACACGAACACTCGCATCCGCCGGCGACCTGCTCACCGGAGGGGTACCTTCACCTCGCCGAAGTCCATCTCGCCTCGTCCACGAGTACACCAACGACCTCTACTGCCGAAAGCGTCCGTCGTCGAGATCCTCGGCCCATGGGCGACCACAAGGACGGCAACCTGTCCGTGTCCCTCAAGTCAACCGGCACGTTGGTCGCCGGTTTCGGCAAGCGGGCCACGAATCTTTTACGTCGCCCACCTCACGCGTCCCGGAACCGCTCCCCCTTCTCCGCCTTCTCCACCAGCAGCGCCGGCGGCGTGAACCGCTCCCCGTACCGCTCTGCCAGTTCGCGCGCGCGGGCCACGAAGGCGGGGAGGCCGGCCTCTCCCCCGGTGCCGCCGTCGTAGCCGTTGATGTACTGCAGGACGCCGCCGGTCCAGCCGGGGAAGCCGATGCCGAAGATGGAGCCGATGTTGGCGTCGGCCACGGAGGTCAGGACGCCTTCCTCCAGGAGCTTGACGGTGTCGAGGGCCTCGGAGAAGAGCATGCGTTCCTGCAGGTCCCGGAAGGGGATCTCGGCGCCTTCACGTGTGAAGTGTTCACGCAGGCCCGGCCAGAGCCCCGCCCGCTTGCCATCCTCGCCGTACTCGTAGAAGCCCGCGCCGCCGCTGCGGCCGGTGCGGCCGAACTCGTCGACCATGCGGTCGATGACGGCGTCGGCGGGGTGGGCCGCCCAGGTGCCGCCCGCCTCCTCGACGGCCCGCCGCGTCTCGGTGCGGATCTTGCGTGGGAGTGTGAGGGTGAGCTCGTCCATCAGGGACAGCACCTTGGCCGGGTAGCCCGCCTGGGCCGCCGCCTGTTCGATGGACGCGGGCTCGATGCCCTCGCCGACCATCGCCACGCCCTCGTTGATGAAGTGACCGATGACGCGCGAGGTGAAGAAGCCGCGGGAGTCGTTGACGACGATCGGGGTCTTCCTGATCTGCCGGACCAGGTCGAAGGCGCGCGCCAGCGCCTCCTCGCCGGTGCGCTCGCCCTTGATGATCTCGACGAGGGGCATCTTGTCGACCGGTGAGAAGAAGTGCAGTCCGATGAAGTCGGTCTGGCGTTCGACACCTTCGGCGAGCGCGGTGATCGGCAGCGTGGAGGTGTTGGAGCACAGCAGCGCGTCCGGCTCGACGATGTGCTGGATCTCCTGGAACACCTTGTGCTTGAGCGAGGTGTCCTCGAAGACGGCCTCGATGACGGCGTCACAGCCGGCCAGGTCCTGGGGGTCGGCCGTGGGCGTGATGCGGGCCAGCAGCGTGTCCGCCTTCTCCTGGGTGGTACGGCCCCGGGAGACGGCCTTGGCGCACAGCTTCTCGGAGTAGCCCTTGCCCTTGACGGCCGCCTGTGGGGAGACGTCCTTGAGGACGACGTCGATGCCCGCGCGGGCGCACGAGTAGGCGATCCCGGCGCCCATCATGCCGGCGCCGAGGACGGCGACCTTGCGGACCGGGCGCGGCGCGATGCCCTTGGGGCGGTTGGCACCGGAGTTGACCGCCTGGAGGTCGAAGAAGAACGCCTGGATCATGTTCTTCGAGGTCTGGTCGGCGGCCAGCTCCACGAAGTAGCGGGCCTCGATGACCTGTGCGGTCTCGAAGTCGACCTGGGAGCCCTCCACCGCGGCCGCGAGGATGTCGCGCGGGGCCGGGTAGGGGGCGCCGTTGGTCTGCTTGCGCAGCGTGGCCGGGAAGGCGGGCAGGTTCGCCGCGAACTTGGGGTGGGCGGGCGTACCGCCGGGGATCCGGTAGCCCGGCTTGTCCCAGGGCTGCTGCGACTCGGGGTTGGCCTCGATGAAGGCGCGGGCCTTGGCGAGCAACTCGTCCTGGGTGGCGGCCACGTCGTGGACCAGGCCGTTCTCCAGGGCGCGCCGCGGGCTGTACTGGGTGCCCTGGAGGAGCACCTTGAGCAGCGCGTCGGCGATGCCGAGCAGGCGTACGGTCCGCACGACGCCGCCGCCGCCGGGAAGCAGGCCGAGGGTGACCTCCGGGCAGCCGATCTTGGAGCCGGGGGCGTCGAGGGCGATGCGGTGGTGGCAGGCGAGGGCGATCTCGTAACCTCCGCCCAGGGCCGCGCCGTTGATCGCGGCGACGACCGGTTTGCCGAGGGTCTCGATGCGGCGCAGGTTCCGCTTCATCGCCATGCCGCCGTCGAACAGCTCCTGGGCGGTCTCGGGCGTGACGCGAATGAGTTCGCGCAGGTCGCCGCCGGCGAAGAAGGTCTTCTTGGCGGAGGTGATGATGACGCCGCGGATGGTGTCCTTCTCGGCCTCCAGGCGGTCGGTGATCACCGCGAGGGACTCGCGGAACGCCTGGTTCATGGTGTTCGCCGACTGGTCCGGGTCGTCGAGGACGAGGGTGACGACGCCGGTGCGGTCCTGTTCCCAGCGGATGGTGGTGCTCTGTGTCATGACAGGGTCTCCGTACAAGGTCTCTTGGGTCCGGATGCGGATCCGGAGTCAGCTCGGGAGTCGGCTCGGGAATCGGCTCGGGAGTCGGCCTGGGATTCGGCTACGGATTCGGATCCGGATTCCGCCGGGGTTTCAGACGCGCTCGACGATCGTGGCGATGCCCATGCCGCCGCCGACGCACAGCGTGGCGAGGCCGTACCGCTTGTCCTGGCGTTCCAGTTCGTCGACCAGCGAGCCGAGGATCATCGCGCCGGTCGCGCCGAGCGGGTGGCCGAGGGCGATGGCGCCGCCGTTGACGTTGACCTTGTCCAGGGACAGGCCCATGTCCCTCACGAAGCGGAGCACCACGGCCGCGAAGGCCTCGTTGATCTCGACGAGGTCGATGTCGTCGATGGTCAGTCCGGCCTTGGCGAGCGCCTTGCGGGTGGCCGGGGCCGGGCCGGTGAGCATGATGGTGGGCTCGGAGCCGGAGACGGCGGCGGAGACGATCCGCGCGCGGGGCGTGAGTCCGTAGCGCTCGCCGACCTCCTTCGAGCCGATCGCGGCCAGCGAGGCGCCGTCGACGATGCCGGAGGAGTTGCCCGCGTGGTGGACGTGGTCGATCTTCTCGACCCAGTGGTACTTCTGCAGGGCCACGGCGTCGAAGCCGCCCAGGTCGCCGATGTCCGCGAAGGACGGCTTCAGCCGGGCGAGGGAGTCGGCGGTCGTACCGGGACGCATGTGCTCGTCGTGGTCGAGGACGACGAGGCCGCCGCGGTCCTTCACCGGGACGACGGACCGGTCGAAGCGGCCTTCCTTCCAGGCGGTGGCGGCGCGCTCCTGCGAGAGGGCCGCGTACTCGTCGACGTCCCGCCGGGAGAAGCCCTCGATGGTGGCGATGAGGTCGGCGCCGATGCCCTGCGGTACGAAGTTGACGTCCAGGTTGGTCATCGGGTCGTTGAACCAGGCGCCGCCGTCGGAGGCCATCGGCACCCGGGACATGGACTCGACGCCGCCCGCGAGGACGAGGTCCTCCCAGCCCGAACGCACCTTGGCGGCGGCCATGTTGACCGCCTCCAGGCCCGAGGCACAGAAGCGGTTCTCCTGGACGCCGGCCACCGTGTCCGGCAGTCCGGCGGCCACGGCGGCGATCCGGGCGATGTCGGAGCCCTGGTCTCCCACGGGGCTGACGACACCGAGCACGATGTCGTCGACGGCGGCGGGGTCCAGGCCAGGGAAGCGGGCGCGGATCTCGTGGATGAGTCCGACGACCAGGTCGATGGGTTTCGTGCCGTGCAGGGCGCCGTTCGCCTTGCCGCGGCCGCGCGGGGTGCGGATCGCGTCGTACACGTACGCTTCGGTGCTCACAGGTCAAGCCTTTCGGGTGAGGGTCAGCCCAGCGGGGAACGGCCGATGATCTCCTTCATGATCTCGGTCGTCCCGCCGTAGACGGTCTGGATACGGCCGACGGTGAAGGCCCGGGCGACGGCAGGTGAACTCCTCGGCCGGGACGACGCCGCGGCGGAAGCCGGGGGTGCCGCCGCCTCCGGTCTCCTCGTCCACGGCGAGCCCGAGCGGGCCCTGCTTGCCGGCCGCGCGCCAGGCGTGGCGGGAGACGCCGGCCAGAGAGCCGCGCACGGTCTCGCGGAAGGTGTCGTTTCCGGGGGCGAAGATCTGCCGCTTCATGCCTTGCCCTCCATGCGTGGCCCTTCACCGTGGGTCTTCATTCGTGGCCCTCGATGAGGTCGGGCACGTCCCAGTCGCGGGCCACGTCCGCGGTGTCGGCGCCGGGTCGGGCGGGGCCCGTGCGGACGGTGGTCGGGGTCGCCGAGAAGCGGGGCGCGGGCGCGGGCTGGGTGAGGCCGTCGTGGTCGGTGAAGGTGCCGCGGGCGGAGAGGTGCGGGTGGTGCGGGGCCTCGCTCAGCGAGAGGACCGGGGCGACGCAGGCGTCGGTGCCCTCGAAGACGGCCGTCCACTCGTCACGGGTGCGGGACTTGAAGCGGGCGGCGACCGCCTGGCGCAGCTCGCTCCAGCGGGTCCAGTCCTTGCGGGCGTCCGCGAAGTCCGTGAGGCCGAGCAGGGCGAGGAACGTGTCGTAGAACCGGGGTTCCAGGGCGCCGACCGCCATGTACCGGCCGTCGGCGGCCTCGTAGGTGCCGTAGTAGGGGCAGCCGCCGTCGAGGAGGTTGGCGCCGCGCCGGTCCTGCCAGCCGCCGGTGGCCATCATGCCGTGGATCATCGCGGAGAGATGGGCGGTGCCGTCGACGATGGCGGCGTCGACGACCTGGCCGGTGCCGGTGGCGCGCGCGTGGTGGAGGGCGGCGAGGACGCCGACGACGAGGTAGAGGGAGCCGCCCGCGTAGTCCCCGAGGAGGTTGGCGGGGGCGGGTGGGGGTTCGTCCGGGGGGCCGATCATGCCGAGGGTGCCGGTGAGCGCGATGTACGCGATGTCGTGACCCGCGCGGGGGGCCAGAGGGCCGTCCTGGCCCCAGCCGGTCATCCGGCCGTAGACGAGCTTCGGGTTGCGGGCGTGGCAGGCCTCGGGGCCGATGCCGAGGCGTTCGGCGACACCGGGTCGGTAGCCCTCGACGAGGATGTCGGCGTGTGCGGCGAGGTCGAGGACGCGGGCCGGGCCGTCGGGCGCCTTGAGGTCGATGATCACCGAGCGCTTGTTGCGGTTGGTGACGTCGTACGCCGGGTCGATCGCGAGTCCGGGGCCGTCGGGCCGGTCCACGCGGACGACGTCGGCGCCCAGGTCGGCGAGGAGCATGGCGGCGAACGGGCCGGGCCCGATACCGGCCAGCTCGACCACGCGTACGCCGCTGAGCGGGCCCTGCCCCGGCGTCGTTGCCATTCGACCCCCATGGTTGTGACACAAATGCTGTAACACCAGTGATGCTAGGAACGGCTCGCACCGGGCACAAGGCCTCGAGCGAGCAAGCGCTTAGCCCATTGTGGCCGGTATCGGCCCGGTCAGCGACCGTCGAGCTCCGCTATCAGCCGCTTGGGGGCGACGGCGCGGTAGCTCTCCTCGATCCAGTCGCACACCAGCTCCGCAGCCGGGGCGCCCTGGGGTTCCAGCGGGACGCTCACCCAGCCGGCCCTGCCCAGGCCGTATCCGGCGCGTTCGGCGCCGGGGCAGGTCAGCGCGTGGGCGTGGGCGGCCTCGCCCGTGAGCTTCACCGTGACGCCCAGCGGATGGCTGCCGTCGTCGACGCCGAGGAAGACGAACACCTTCCGGTTGACCTTGGCGACCGTCTCGCCCCAGGGGAAGTCCTCCGTGGCGCCGGGCATGCCGAGGGCGAACTCGCGCGCCTTCTGCCACGTCCTCAGGGCGTTCTTCGCCACAGCCACCTGCCCGCCTCCCGGCCTCGCCGTCGGGCTCCGCACGTCTCACGCTAGCCTCGGCCACGGACAACGGCGCGTGCGGCGAGACCGAGAGGTGTCATGAGCAGGCTGAGCAGAGCGGACCGTCCGTACGACCTCGTGCTCTTCGGGGCCACCGGCTTCGTGGGGACGCTCACCGCGGAATACCTCGCCGAGCACGCTCCCGAGGGGCTGCGCTGGGCCATCGCCGGCCGCAGTGGGCCCAGGCTGGAGAAGCTGCGCGAGCGGCTGCCCGGCGGCGGGGAGATCGGGGTGCTGCGGGCGGACGTGTCCGACGGGGCCTCGCTGCGCGGTCTCGCCGAGCACGCGCGCGTGGTGGCCACGACCGTGGGCCCGTATGTGACCTACGGCGAGGAACTCGTCGCCGCCTGCGCCGACACCGGCACGGACTACGTCGACCTCACGGGCGAGCCGGAGTTCGTGGACCTGACGTACGTCCGGCACGACGCACGCGCGCGGGAGACGGGCGCGCGGCTGGTGCACGCGTGCGGTTTCGACTCGGTGCCGCACGACCTGGGGGCGTACTTCACGGTCCTGCGGCTGCCGGAGGGGGTGCCGCTGACGGTGGACGGCTTCGTGACGGCGAACGCTGCCTTCTCGGGCGGCACGTTCGGCTCGGCACTCAACCAGTTCGCGCGCGGGCGGCAGATGCTGGCCGCCGCACGGGACCGCGGCCGGCACGAGCCCCGGCTGGTGGGCCGTCGGGTCTCCGCGCCGACCGGTGTGCCCCGGTTCGCCCCGGAGGCCGGCGCGTGGGCGCTGCCCCTGCCGACGATCGACGCGCAGGTCGTGCGGCGGTCCGCGCAGGCACTGGAGCGCTACGGGCCCGACTTCCGCTACCGGCACTACGCGGCGGTCCGGCGTCTGCCGGTCGCGGTGGGCGGGGTCGCGGCCGTGGGCGCGCTGGTCGCGGCCGCCCAACTGCCGCCGGTGCGGCACTGGTTGTCCGAGCGCGTCAAGCCCGGGGAGGGTCCCGGCCCGCAGAAGCGCGACAAGAGCTGGTTCAGGGTCCGCTTCGTCGGTGAGGGTGGCGGCCGGCGCGTGTACACGGAGGTGGCGGGCGGCGACCCCGGGTACGGCGAGACGGCGAAGATACTCGCCGAGGGGGCCCTGTCCCTGGCCTTCGACGACCTGCCGCCGACCGCCGGTCAGGTCACCACGGCGGTGGCGATGGGCGACGCGCTGACGGAACGGCTGCGGCGGGCCGGGATCACGTTCCGGGTGGCCGCGAGCCGGTGACCCGGTGGCCGCCCGGCGCCTACAGCGGCCACTGCACGACCGTGTAGATCATTCCGACGATCCAGGCGAGCCCGACGAGCGTGGCGAGGACCAACCCGGCCACCACGGCACGCTCGACAGGGCGCTCGGGGTCGGCGAGGGGCTTGTGAGCACGGTGCGAAGTCATGGGGCACAGCCTGCCGAGCAGGACGACGGCCCCACATCCGTACAGGTACTCAGACGACGTACTCAGACCGCTCCGCCTCCAGGCAGGTCGGGTGAAGTCCGCTGCGGTTCGGCAGCGCCCTGAAGGGGCGCGGGGAACTGCGCGACCAGCCACGATGGCGCCTCGGCCGATCGACGACCTGTCCCGGCACTTCCAGCGGAGCGCTTAGGCAGCCGCTTCCCGCAGTGCCGCGCGGCACAGGGCGTCCGCCCGTCGTGTCGTCTCGGGCAGGCGGTAGGCCGGGGTCAGCGCCAGGGTGTGGGCGCAGGCGTTGTCGAGGCTCACGCGGTGGCCGACGGAGACGAAGACCGGTTTGACGCCGTCCCGGGTACGTACGGCGCGGCCGACCTCCTCGGTGCCGTCGAGCAGGGGGGACGTACTGCCGCGCGGGGCGTCGGGATCGTCGTACGTGAAGGCGAAGGGGTTCTTGGCGACGCCGATCGTGGGCAGGCCCGTGAGGACACCGAGGTGGCTGGCGAGGCCGAAGCGGCGCGGGTGGGCGAGGCCGTAGCCGTCGCAGACCACCAGGCCCGGCGGGCAGGGCAGTTCGTCGAGGGCGGCGAGGACCGTGGGGACCTCGCGGAAGGCGAGCAGGCCGGGCACGTACGGGAACGAGACGCGGCCGACCGCCGTTGCCTCGGCGACAACGGCGAGGCCGGCCGCGTCCAGGACGACGGCCGCGGCCACGACGAGGTCGCGTTCGTCGTCGTAGGCCACGTCGACGCCGGTCACCCGGCCGGTGCCGGGCGGCGGGCCCGGCTCGTCGAGCACCACCCGCCCCCGCAGTTCGTCCTGCACGGCGCGGGCTTCGTCCTCGGTCGCGGGCCAGCCCGCGGGAATGCGCACGGTCGTCATGATGGTCACGAGCCTACGGCCCGTGAGCCGGGCGGCGTAGGCTCGTGATCATGTTCGTACTGGAGCTGACCCACACCGCCCCGCCCGATGCCGTCGACGCCCTGCTGGACGCCCATATGGCGTGGCTGGACCAGCACTTCGAGAAGGGCGTCTTCCTCGCCGCCGGGCCCAAGAACCCCCGCGACGGCGGGATCATCCTCGCCGTCGTCGAGGGTCGTGAGCAGGCCGAGGAGATCGCCGCCGGCGACCCCTTCTCGACCGGCGGCGTGTGCACGTACCGCATCACCGAGTTCGCCGCCGCCAAGACCGGGCCGGCCTTGGACGACTACCGCGAGACGCTCGGCTGACTCGCGCGGCTCAGCCCTTCTTCTGGCTCAGCGCGCGCTGCAACTGGTCCTTGTTCATGTTCGAACGGCCTTCGATGCCGCGCTGCTTGGCCTCGTTGTACAACTGGTCCCGGGTCGGGCCCTGGGAACCCGTCCGGTTGCCCGACCGCTGGCCGCCGCGCTTACTGGAGGACATGTCCTTGGTCGAGCTGCGGCTGGCGGTCTTCGACTCGCCGGAGCGGGCGCGTTCCTTGTTGACCGTCCGCGCCGCGATCTCCTTGGCGCGCCCCGTGCTCTCGCCACGGTCCTGCGCGCTCTCCTTGATGTGCTCGTACTGGCGCTCTCGCTTGGAGCTTGAACCTGCGGGCATGGTCGCTCACTCCTTTCGCATCCGTGACCGGGTACCCGCATTCCGGTTCGTCACCACTCAAGGCGTGCCACCCGCCCCTGCTCCCCCGCGGCCCAGCAGCCGAGGTCCGGGCCGCAGTCCACGGTGTCGTACGAGCCCGTGTCCACGGTCCGCCAGGTACGGCCGCCGTCCACGGTGAGGTCGGTGCCGGTCGGGCCGACGGCGAGGGCGGCCGTGCGGCTGTGCGGGAGCCAGGCGACACCGGAGCGGTAGGCGGGCGGCGGCCGGTCGGCCGGCTGCCAGGCCCGGCCGCCGTCGGTGGTACGCGCGGCCGGCTGCGGGGAGGTCTGGTCCGGGCGGTAGTCGCCGCCGACGGCGAGGCCGTGCGCACGGTCGCGGAAGGCGAGCGCGAACACGCCCCGGGCCGGATCCCCCGCCGGAATCGGTGCGTCGGAGGCCGTCCAGGTCAGCCCTCGGTCGGACGAGTGCAGCACCCGCGCGCGTGCGGCCCCGCCGGTCGCCAGCCAGACGTCCCGGGAACCGGAGGAGACCAGGCACTGACCGCTCGCCGCGAAGCCCGCCTCCCCCTCCTGCGCGGCCGGCATCCCGGCACCGGGCAGCACCTTCCAGGTGCGGCCGCCGTCACCGGTCGACAGGATGCGGAATTTCCCGTCCACGGGGTCGCTCATCGCGAGCCCGTGACGGGAGTCGAAGAAGGTGAGGCAGTCGTAGAAGGCCTTCGCGTCGGTGTTGCGGAAGGACTCGGTCCAGGTCCTGCCGCCGTCCTCGGTGCGGTACACGCGGGACGCCTCGCCCTCGCCGATGGCCAGCACCAGCGCGCGCCGCGCGTCGAACGCCTCGATGTCCCGGAACTGCAACTCGGCGGCGCCCGGCGGCGAGACGTTCCGCCAGTTCGCCCCGCCGTCGGTGGTACGCAGCACGGTGCCCTGGGTTCCGGCGACCCACGCGGTGTTCCGGCCGACTGCCGCCAGTCCCCGGAAGCGGACCGCGGGGCTGCCGGTGTCCTTGGGCTCCCAGTGCGGACTTGCGGCGTGCGGGCTCCGGGCGTCCGGGCTCAGGGGATGCGGTTCCCCCGCCTGTGCGGGTACGGCCGTCAGGGCGGCCAGTACCGCCACGCAGGACGCTCCCAGGGCGATCACCCGGCCCGTCCCGCCCGTCGTACGGCTCGCATGCCTCGTCCGTCGCGTATTCCCCAAGCGCCTCATGGCGGGCGAAGCTAGCCCACCAGCCAGGTGCCGTCCAGACGACCGGTCCACCCTGTGAGGGTTTGCCACACTCGCCCCAAGTTCCCTTCTGGGCCCAGGCGATGAGCTGGGTCACTCCTGTGAATGAACGCGGTGACAGAGGTCACTCGATAGACGTGTGCACGGATTGAGTCATTCCGGCGTCTCTTCCAGTGCCCGGCCTCATCCCCGGAAGTCCGTCCCGCCGTCACAAGGGAGCAAGGCGTTGTCCATCCTCATCGAGCAGCCCGTCGAGGCCCGTCTCGTCGCCGCCGCGCCGCGGATGCCGAGCATCCCCGCGACGTTGCACTACGACCGGCGTGACCCGTTCGCCGTCCGTATGACCTTCCCGGCCCCGGCCACCCTCGAGGGCGTCGAGGTCTGCTGGACCTTCAGCCGCGAGCTGCTGTCGGCCGGCCTGCACGGACCCGAGGGCCACGGCGACGTACGGGTGCGTCCGTACGGCTACGACCGCACGGTCCTGGAGTTCCACGCCCCCGAGGGCACCGCCGTGGTGCACGTCCGCTCGGGCGAGCTGCGGAGCTTCCTCGATGCGACCGGCGAGCTGGTCCCGGTCGGTCTGGAGCATCTCCAGCTGGACCTGGACCACGACCTGGCGGAGCTGATGCGGGACGCCTGCTGAGGCCTCCGGCTCCCCACACCACCGGGCTCACCTTCCCAGCAGGGCGTTGAGCTCGCCGTAGTCGAGCCCGTCGGCCAACGACTCGTACGTCCCCGCGTCCAGCAGCTCCCGCGCCGCGCGGCGGACCACGGCGTGCGCGGCCTGGGCGATCCCCGAACCGACGCTCACCCTGGCGACACCGAGCGCGGCCAGCTCGGCGACCGGTGGCGCGCCGGGACCGGCCATCACGTTCAGCGGCCCGTCGATTCCGTCGACGAGGAGCTTGACCGTCCCCGGGCCGACGACCCCGGGCACGAAGATCCCGTCTGCGCCCGCGGCGAGGAAGGCCGCGGCCCGCTCCAGCGTGAGGTCCACTCCCCCGGCACCGCGCAGGAACGTGTCGGTGCGGACGTTGACGAACAGCGGCACGCCCTCCGCGTCGGCGGCCTCGCGGGCGGCGGCGACACGTTCCGCCTGTTCGGTGACCGGCCGCAGCGGGCCCCCGCCGCCCTCGTACCGGGCGTCCTCGAGGTTCACGCCGACCGCCCCCGCGGCGATCACCGCGCGGATGGTGGCGGCCACCCCGGCCGCGTCCCGCGCGTACCCGCTCTCCACGTCCGCGGTGACCGGCACGTCCACCGCGGCGGCGATGCGGGCCACGGCGGCCAGGGCCCGGTCACGGTCCAGTGTGTCGCCGTCCGCCGCGCCCAGGGCCCAGGCGACCCCCGCGCTCGTGGTCGCCACCGCGGCGGCACCGGCGTCCTCGACGATCCGGGCGCTCGCGGTGTCCCAGGCGTTGGGCAGGACGAGAGGGCGTCCCGGCACGTGCAGGGAGCGGAAGGACAGGGCGCGGTCGCGCGGGGTGTTCGGCTGCGGCATGCCGGTCACTCAACCAGCCGCCGACCAGGACGGTCTGGCAGGAATCCGACCTCGGCGTGAAGCTCAGCCGGCGACGTACGGCACCTCGCGCGTACTGGACGACACCACGCACGTGCGGCTCACCCGACGACGTCCGCCGGGTACGTGCGTCTCGTGAGGCGACGCCCCGCATGGGCAGGAGACTCACGACGCCACAGCCGCCGTCTTCGCCGTGCGCACCTCCCTGACCACTGTCCGCAGCACGGCCGCCGTCTCCCCGGCGCGCTCCGTCAGCTGTTCGGCACGTGCCGGTGCGGGACGGCTGTCGGGCGACAGCAGGCCCGCGGCGTCCGCCAGGGCGGCGACGGCCGCGTCCCGTTCGGAGATCTCCGCGGCCGGCATCGGCCCCCGCAGGGCCGCCCGCGCCTCCGTGCGCAGTGCCTGTACGACGGCGACGCGGGCCAGGGCGTACTCCACGGTCGGGAACACCCCGAGGACCCGCCGCTTCTCCGCCCGCAGGTAGCCTCCGGCGGCCAGTTGTTCCCGTACGGCGTCCAGGGTGATCCGCGCCCGCAGGCTCACCCAGCTGTGCCAGCGGTGCGGCCGGGACTCGCGGACCAGTTCGAGGAGGCCGTCGAGGACGGGGTCCCCGGTGTCGGAGTCCAGGTCGGCGGGCGTGGCGATGCCGTCCTCGTCGGTGAGCAGGCCACGCTGGGCCAGCTCCACGAGGGCCCCGGCCCGGACGAGCGAGGGCAGCCGGCCGGCACCGGTGACCTCCATGCTGTCCCAGGCCAGCAGGCACAGGCGGGCCGGGAGCGAGAGCGAACCGTGGGGCACGGGGTCTCCTTGGGGCGGTCGAGGGGGCTCACGTTAATCCGTTGACAGCCGTCGGAGCCGTTCATACGGTGTACAGCGGTTCTGTTGCCGTCGATAGGAGTAGGACGTTGCTCGTCTGAGGTTCCGAGACACCGCGTCACACACCTGAGGTGTGTGCGCTGTCCGCGACCTCGGCATGCGAGCCGTCCTCCGGAACAGGACCTTTCTCGTTCCCGGGCATCTCCCCACGGTCGCAGGTGTCTCGATACGCGTTTGCCCCTGATCGCTTCGAGCAACCGCGGAGACCCGTATGTCCATCGCCATCACCTGTACCTCCCTCGCCTTCGCCTGGCCCGACGGCACCCCCGTCTTCGAGGGCCTCGACGTCGCCTTCGGCCCCGGCCGCACCGGCCTCGTCGGCGTCAACGGCTCGGGAAAATCAACGCTGTTGAAGCTGATCGCCGGGGAGCTCGCCCCGGCCGACGGCACCATCCGGATCGCGGGCGAGGTCGGCTACCTCCCGCAGAACGTCACGCTCGACACCACGCTGAAGGTGGACGACGCGCTCGGCATCGCCGCCCAGCGGGCCGCGCTGCACGCCATCGAGGCCGGTGACGTGGCCGAGAAGCACTTCGAGACGGTCGGCGACGACTGGGACGTGGAAGAACGGGCCCTCGCCACCCTCGGCGAACTCGGCCTCGGCCACATCGAGTTGGACCGCACCATCGGCGAGGTGTCGGGCGGCGAGTCGGTGCTGCTGCGGCTGGCCGCGCTGCTGCTGCGCCGGCCGGACGTGCTGCTGCTCGACGAGCCGACCAACAACCTCGACCTGTACGCGCGCCGGCGGCTGTACGCGGCCGTCGACGCCTGGCCCGGGGTCATGGTCGTGGTCAGCCACGACCGCGAACTCCTCGAACTCGTCGACCAGATCGCCGACCTGCGCGGCGGGGAGATCACCTGGTACGGCGGCACCTACTCGGCGTACGAGGAGGTGCTCGCCACCGAGCAGGAGGCAGCCGAGCGGATGGTCCGCGTCGCCGAGTCCGACCTGAAGAAGCAGAAACGCGAACTTACCGAAGCACAGGTCAAATTGGCCCGCCGCAAGCGGTACGGGCAGAAGATGTGGGACCAGAAACGCGAGCCGAAGATCGTCATGGGGGCGCGCAAGCGCGCGGCGCAGGAGTCCGCAGGCAAGCACCGCATCATGCACGAGGAGAGGCTCGCCGAGGCCAAGGACCGGCTCGACGAGGCGGTGGAGGCCGTACGGGACGACGACGAGATCCGCGTCGACCTGCCGTACACGGCCGTACCGCCGGGCCGCACCGTCCTCACCCTCCTGGACCTGCACCTGGCGTACGGGGCGCGCGTCGAGGGCGGTTTCGACCTGCGCGGTCCGGAGCGGGTCGCGTTGATCGGGCGCAACGGCGCGGGGAAGACGACGCTGCTGCGGACGATCGCCGGGGAGCTGGAGCCGCTCTCCGGGGAGGCGAAGGCACATGTCCCGCTGCGGTTCCTGCCGCAACGGCTGGACGTCCTCGACGACGAGCTGACCGTCGCCGAGAACGTGGCCCGGTTCGCGCCGGGTGCCACCAACAACCGGGTCCGGGCGCGGCTGGCCCGCTTCCTGTTCCGGGGTGCCCGCGCCGACCAGAAGGCGACCACCCTGTCCGGCGGCGAACGCTTCCGGGCGGCACTGGCCGCGCTGATGCTGGCCGAGCCCGCGCCGCAACTGCTGATGCTGGACGAACCGACGAACAACCTGGACATGGCGAGCGTGCGGCAGCTGACGACCGCCCTGGAGTCCTACGAGGGGGCACTGATCGTGGCCAGTCACGATCTGCCGTTCCTGGAGTCCGTCGGCATCACGCGGTGGCTGCTGCTGGAGGACGGAGAACTCAAGGAAATCACGCCAGAAGCTGTCGGGTATCCCTTCTAGCGTCGGGTGCATGCCCGACTTCATCACTCTCACCGGAGCCCGCCAGAACAACCTCAAGGACGTCACGCTCCGCATCCCGAAGGGCCGGCTGACCGTGTTCACCGGCGTTTCGGGGTCGGGGAAGTCGTCCGTCGTCTTCGACACGATCGCGGTCGAGTCGCAGCGCCAGCTGAACGAGACGTTCACCTGGTTCGTCCGCAACCGGCTGCCGAAGTACGAGCGGCCGCACGCCGACGCGCTGGCGGACCTGACGCCCGCCATCGTGGTCGATCAGCGGCCGGTCGGGGGCCACTCCCGGTCCACGGTCGGCACGATGACGGACGTCTACTCGGTGATCCGCGTGCTGTTCTCCCGGCACGGCACCCCCGGTGCCGGGCCGGCGACGGCGTACTCGTTCAACGACCCGGCGGGCATGTGCCCCGCCTGCGACGGGCTCGGCCGGGCGGTACGGCCCGACTGGGACCGCGTCCTGGACACGGAGCGCTCGCTGGCGGACGGGGCGGTCCGCTTCCCGCCGTTCGCGCCGGGAACCTGGCAGGGACAGGCGTACACGAACACGGACGAGCTGGACCCGCACCAGCCGGTCGGTGAATTCACCGCCGCCGAACGGGAGTTCCTGATGCACGGCCGCCCCGGCAGCAAGGTCACCATCAGTGGCTCCGGCGGCACCTGGACCACCGACTACGAAGGCCTCGCCGACCGGTTCGAACGGCTCTATGTGAAGCGGGATCTGTCGACGATGAGCCAGAAGACCCGTGACCTGGTGCGGGAGTTCCTCGCGGAGGGCACCTGTCCGTCCTGCGACGGGGCACGGCTCAACCCGGCGGCGCTCGCCACCCGGATCAACGGCCTCTCCATCGCGGACTGCGCCCGGATGCAGGTCACCGACCTCATCGGCGTGCTCAAGGAGATCGACGACCCGGTGGCCGGGCCCATCGCCGGGGCCGCCGTCACCGCGCTCGAACGCATCGACGCGATCGGCCTCGGCTACCTCAGCCTCGACCGGGAGACCGCCACCCTCTCCGGCGGCGAGGGCCAGCGGCTGAAGACCGTGCGGCACCTCGGCTCCAGCCTGACCGGGATGACGTACATCTTCGACGAACCCAGCGTCGGCCTGCACCCGCGGGATGTCGGACGGCTCGGCGACCTGCTGCTGCGGCTGCGCGACAAGGGCAACACGGTGCTGGTCGTCGAGCACGACCCGGACGTCATCGCGCTGGCCGACCATGTCGTCGACATGGGGCCGGGCGCCGGGGCCGAGGGCGGGCGGGTGGTGTTCGAGGGCACGCCGGCCGAGCTGACCGGAGCGGACACGCCGACCGGGCGGTGCCTGCGGCGGCGCACCGCACTCAAGGAGCACACCCGGACGGCCACCGGCGGACTGTGGGTGAAGGGCGCCGACCGGCACAACCTGCGGGACGTGACCGTGGAGTTCCCGACCGGCGTGCTGACCGTGGTGACCGGGGTCGCCGGGTCCGGGAAGAGCACGCTGGTCGCGGAGTTCACCGCCGCCCACGCGGACGCCGTGGTCGTCGACCAGTCGTCCATCGGGATCTCCGGGCGGTCCACCCCGGCGACGTACGTCGGGATCATGGACACCGTACGGAGGATCTTCGCGCGCGAGACGGGGACCGAACCGGGTCTCTTCAGCTTCAACTCGGCCGGGGCGTGCGGCGGTTGCGAGGGGCGCGGGATCATCTGCACCGACCTCGCCTTCATGGACCCGGTGACGACGACCTGCCAGGACTGCGAGGGGCGGCGGTTCAAGGACGAGGTGCTGCGGCTGACCGTCGGCGGCCGGTCCATCGCCGACGTCCTGGAGATGACCGCCGGTCAGGCCCTGGAGTTCTTCGACGACCCGGGCGTCCGGCGCCGGCTGTGCGCCCTGCGGGACGTCGGCCTCACCTACCTCACCCTCGGCCGACCGCTGTCCACGCTCTCCGGCGGAGAACGGCAGCGCATGAAGCTGGCGACAAGACTGCACCGCACGGGCGCGGTGTACGTCCTCGACGAACCGACGACCGGGCTACACATGTCGGACGTCGAGGGGCTGCTCGGCCTGCTGGACCGGCTGGTCGACACGGGCAACACGGTCGTGGTCGTCGAGCACAACCTGGATGTCGTGGCCCGCGCCGACTGGATCGTCGACCTGGGGCCGGACGGGGGCCGGGACGGCGGCCGGGTGGTCTTCGAGGGCACGCCCCGCCAACTCCTCGATACCGCGGGATCGTTCACCGGGAATCACCTGCGGCGGGCAGTGGCGGAGGCGGGGGTGCTCTCCGTGCGGTGAGGCGGCGGCCGGGACGCGGGGCGTGGGTCGGGGGCGCCCCGCCCCGGCGGTCCCGCTCAGAAGGGCCCTAGCGTCCCAGGCCGTCCACCGCCACCGTCGCCGCCTTGGCGATCAGGGCGTCCCGGCGTTCGGCACCCTGCGTGTCACGGCTGGACATGACCGCGAGCACGACGGGATCGCCACCGTCGTCCGGCCACACCACGGCGACGTCGTTGCGGCCCCCGTACCCGGCGCTGCCGCTCTTGTCGGCCACGGTCCAGTCGTCCGGGAGACCGGCCCGGATGAGCGTCTCACCGGTGGTGTTGGTCTCCATCCACGTCCTGAGAAGAGCGCGTTCGTCCCGTTCCAGTGCCTTGCCGAGCAGGAACGCCCGCAGATCGCCCGCGATCGCGCGGGGGGTGCTGGTGTCACGGAGGTCGCCCGGCGTGCCGTCGCTGAGGTCCGGCTCGTAGCGGTCCATCTCGGTGACGTCGTCGCCCAGTCGCTCCAGAGCCTTCTCCAGGCCGTCCGGGCCGCCGAGTTCTTCAAGGAGCAGGTTCGCGGCGGTGTTGTCGCTGTACCAGAGGGTGGCGGCGCACAGTTCGCGCAGGCTCATCCCGGTCCCGACGAAGTTCTCCGACACGGGTGAGTTCTCGACCAGGTCGTCCTGCGAGTAGGTGAGCACCTTGTCGAGTCCGGCCTGCCCACGCCGCTGGAGCAGGGCCCCGACCGCGAGCGCCTTGAACGTCGAGGCGTACGCGAACCGTTCGTCCGCCTGGTAGGCCACCGACCGTCCGGTGCCGGTGTCGAGGGCGTAGACACCGAGCCGCGCGTCGAACTCGCGCTCCAGCTGCCGGAACGCGCCGGCGGCGGGCTTCGGTGCCGCCGTGGCGGAGGCGGACCTCTCGGCGGACGGCTCGAAGGCGGAGGAGGCGGACGCGGACCCGGTCTGGCCGCACGCGGGAAGCGCGGCGAGCGCGAGTAAGCCGGCCGCCCAGGCGGCACCGCGGCGCAGGCGATGCGGGAACGTCATGGGATGGACCTCCTGGTGGTCGCAGAGGGCTCGTGAAACGCCAGGACGGCGTCCTGGGCACACACCACCTTCCGGCCGGGAGCGAGCCGTTGTCCAAGACGCCCACACGCTGTCCCATGCTGTTTTGGCATAGTGGTCGCGTGGATCTTGTCGCTGCGTGCCGTGCGTTCGTCGACGTGAGCGAGTACGGCAGTTTCACAGTGGGCGCGGCGGCGTCCCGGACGGCCCAGTCGGTCGTGAGCCGCCGGGTCGCCGCGCTGGAACAACGCCTCGGTGAGCGGCTGCTGGAGCGGTCCGCCCGCGCGGTGACCCTGACGCCGTTCGGCCGGGACATGCTGCCGCTGGCGCAACAGCTCGTACAGCTGGCCGACCGGCTCGACCACGAGGCGGAGGCCGCACGGCACCGGCCGCTGCGGCTCGCCGTCCCCGCCGTCTGCCCCACCGGGGCCCTCGCCCACCTCATCGCGCGGGCGCATGAGCACGGAATCCTTCTCGACCCGCGCCCGGCCGGGCCGGCCGAGCGCGCCGAGCTCGTGAGGTCCCGGCAGGTGCGCGCGGCCCTGCCGGCGGTGGCGCCCGGTGAGGCGGCCTGGACGGTGCCCCTGGGCCTGGCGGTCGCCAAGGACCCGGGCGGCGGACCGCTCTACCTGGACGTCCTGCGTCCCGGCCGGGCCGACCGTGCACGACGGCCGCGCCGCGTGTGGCTCCAGCCGGAGGACGACGTACCGCATGTCCGGGACCGCCTGGTGCGGTTGCGGGACGCCGTCGGGCTGCGCCCGGCCCAACTGGCCGTCGCCCGGACCGTTGCCGCCGCCGCGGCGGACGTGCTGAACCTGGGCGACGCGCTGCTCTGCTCGCCCGGCCAGGCCCGGGAACTCGGCATGCACTGGCGCCCCGTCGGCGAACTCGGCCCGGGCCTCGCGCGGGGGTACGTCCTGGCCGTGGCCGACGACGCGGACGCCGACGCCGCCCGTACGGGCCGGGAGTGCGCGGAGGAGATCGCCCGGTGCCTCGGCGCCACGGAGTACCCGGAGGAACCCGTATGAGCACGAGGACCGAGCGGCTGCTGGGGGAACTGCGCCGGACGCTGCGCGACGGCGGGCTGGGCGGCTCCTTCTGGGTCCGCGACCTGGACACGGGCGAGGAGATCGGCATCGACCCGGACATCGAGTTCCCCGTGGCGTCCCTCACCAAGGTCCCGCTCGCCCTGGCGACGCTGGAACGCATCCGGCGCGGGGAACTCGACGGCGCCGCGGCGATCGAGGTGGCGCCCGGCCGGACGACCACACCCGGGCCGACCGGCCTGAGCCGGTTCCGGCACACCGCCCGGATCGCCGTGGACGATCTGCTGTACCTCAGCACCTGCGTCAGCGACAGCACCGCCGCCGACGCGCTGTTCGCGCTCACCCCGCCCGACCGGGTCGCGGCGATGCTGCACGAGTTCGGACTGCGGGACATCGCCGTACGGCACACCATGGGCGAGCTGACCGAGACCCCGCTGGAGCGTTTCGCGAGGACGGAGGCGCATCTCGCGTACGCGCTCGCGATCGACTCCGGCACCCCGGGGCGCGGTCACCGGTTGCCGCAGCTGGACGTCTCGCGGGCCAACACCGGTACGGCGCGCGCCTTCGTCGACCTTCTCCAGGCGCTCTGGCGGCCCCGGCCCGGCGCCGGACCCGCCGCGATCCACCCGGAGGTCGCCACCCGCCTGCGCGGTCTGCTCGCCGACAACCTGCTGCGCCAGCGCCTCGCCCCGGACTTCGCCTCCGACTCCTCGGTCTGGTCGTCGAAGACGGGCACGCTGCTCAACCTGCGTCACGAGGTCGGCGTCGTCGAGCACGCCGACGGCCGGGCCTACGCCGTCGCCGCCCTGACCGAGTCGCAGGTGGCCGCCGGCAGCCGGCCCGACGCCGAGGCCCTCATGGGACAGGTCGCCCGTCGCCTGCGCGACCACCTGCGCTCCGGGCCTGACTGACCACCCGTCGGGCGGCCCTGAACCGGCGGGGTGCCCTGCCGCCCGGCGCCCCGGGGTGTTGTCACCCGGGACGGCGCTGCATGATGGTCCGCTGACGCCCTACGGATTCCGGCGATCCCGGAAGCCCCGTCGGCGCGCTCCCGACACGCCCATCCGATACGGAGTCACGCTCGTGCCCAGCAAGAAGGCCCTCGTCCGCCGCCCCGGTCCACGCCTCGCCGAAGGTCTGGTGACGCACATCGAGCGCGAGAAGGTCGACGCCGGCCTGGCGCTCGAACAGTGGGAGGCATATGTCGAGGCCCTGCGCACGCACGGCTGGGAGACCATCGAGGTGGACCCGGCCGACGACTTCCCGGACTCGGTGTTCGTCGAGGACACCGTCGTCATGTACAAGAACGTGTCCCTGATCACCAGGCCCGGCGCTCAGTCCCGGCAGGACGAGACCATGGGCGTCGAGGAGGCCGTGGCCCGCCTCGGCTGCTCGGTGAACTGGATCTGGGAGCCGGGCACCCTGGACGGCGGCGATGTGCTGAAGATCGGTGACACGATCTACGTCGGCCGGGGCGGGCGCACCAACGCGGCCGGTGTCCAGCAGCTGCGGGCCGCGTTCGAGCCGCTGGGGGCGCAGGTCGTGGCCGTGCCGGTGAGCAAGGTGCTGCATCTGAAGTCGGCGGTCACGGCGCTGCCCGACGGGACGGTCATCGGGCACATCCCTAAGGTCGACAGGCCGTCGTTGTTCCCGCGCTTCCTGTCGGTGCCGGAGGAGTCCGGGGCGCACGTGGTGCTGCTCGGCGAGGGCAAGCTGCTGATGTCGGCGAGCGCGCCGAAGACGGCGGACCTGCTCGCCGACCTCGGCCACGAGCCCGTCCTGGTGGACATCAGCGAGTTCGAGAAGCTCGAGGGCTGTGTGACATGTCTCTCGGTGCGGTTGCGGGAGCTGTATGCCTGACCGCATGCGCCGGACCGCTTCCGGCCCCGGACCTGCGGCTCCGTGAGCTATTTGTCATGCTCGGCGAACACCGCTGATCTGGGATCTTTACACGGCTCTTAACCTACGGTCTCGTAACCTACGGATACGTAGCCTACGATTCCGTAAGTTACCCGGTACCGCTCGCCGGGCACCCTCTTGTTGTTGTTCCACGTCCCCATGGAGTACCCGTGACGATCACTTCCCCGCACCTCAGCAGCCCGTCCACCGCCTGGACCGACGCCCGCCTGCTGTACGCACTGGAGGAAGTGGTCGAACAGGAGCTCAACCGGCACCTCAAGGTGGCCAAGGACTGGATGCCGCACGAGTACGTCCCGTGGAGCGACGGCCGCAACTTCCCCGGCCTCTTCGAGGACGGCGAGGCGTGGCAGAAGGAACAGTCGAAGGTCACCGAGATCGGCCGGATCGCGCTGGTGGTCAACCTTCTCACGGAGGACAACCTCCCCAGCTACCACCACGAGATCGCCTCGCTCTTCGGCCGTGACGGCGCCTGGGGCACCTGGGTGCACCGCTGGACCGCCGAGGAGGGCCGGCACGGCATCGTGATGCGCGACTACCTGCTCACCTCGCGCGCGGTGGACCCGGACCAGCTGGAGCAGTTCCGGATGTCCCACATGAGCGAGGGCTTCGAGTCGGACAACCGCCACTCGATGCTGCACTCGGTGGCCTACGTAGCCTTCCAGGAGCTGGCGACCCGCGTCTCGCACCGCAACACCGGCCACCAGTCCGGGGACCCGGTGTGCGACCGCATGCTGGCGCGCATCGCGACCGACGAGAACCTGCACATGGTCTTCTACCGGAACCTGCTGAAGGCGGCCTTCGACCTGGCGCCCGACCTGACGATGCAGGCGGTGCGCGACGTGATCGTGAACTTCCGGATGCCCGGCCACGGCATGCCCGGCTTCGAGCGGGCCGCCGCGCAGATGGCGATCGGCGAGATCTACAACATGCGCATCCACCACGATGACGTCATCCAGCCCGTCCTGCGCTTCCTGAAGGTCCTGGAGATCGACGGCCTCGGCCCCGAGGGCCTCAAGGCACAGGAGGAACTCGGGCTGTACATGGGCGGCCTGGACGCGGAGGCCTCGAAGTTCGACGAGAAGCTGGCCGCGCGCAAGGCCCGGATGGCGGCCCGCGCGGCCGGCTGACACCGCCGTACGAGGACGCGGGGCGGGGCGGCCGGGATCGGACCGCGTGTTCCGGTTACGGAGACCGACCGGCCCGCCCGCCTCCGCGCCACGATCCCACTCCTGACGTCAGACGCTGCCCCCGGCCGCTGTTGCCGGGGGCTGTGCTGTGCGCGCCTGGACAGCCTCGGCGGGGCGTCGCCTCTTCACGGCTGCCCGGCCACAGTCGCCACCCGGCGCGTCACGGTCGCGCACGTCGCAACTGCAGCCGTTCCTTCTCCGACAGGCCGCCCCAGACGCCGAAGCGCTCGTCGTGGGCCAGGGCGTACTCCAGGCACGCGGACCGCATCTCGCACATGCCGCAGATGCGTTTCGCCTCGCGTACCGAACTGCCCGGCTCCGGAAAGAAGAAGTCCGCCCCGGTCTGTGCGCACAGGGCCTGTGCCTGCCAGGTGGAATCGGCCGGGGTGATGGTGTCGATGTGCATGCGCGAGATCGTGCCGCGCGGCGAAAAACATTCCATCAACGCGGGATCAACGCCCCGTCCACGGCCCACCGGCCGCCCGATGATGACCCGGCCGGGCGCCCCGGCGCACGGCGGCGCGCGCAACGTGGACGGAACCCGCGCGATTGTCAGTGGGCGGTGCGAGACTCGGCGGTACAGGCAACGGGACCCTTCAAAGGAGGGCACAAAGATGCTCACCACCCGTTTTGTCACCGGCGCTCCGAACTGGATCGATCTCGGCACCCCCGACATCGACGGCGCCTGCACCTTCTACCGCAGCCTGTTCGGCTGGCAGTTCCAGCCGGGCCCGCCCGAGGTCGGCGGCTACGGCCTGTTCCAGCTCGACGGCCGGACGGCCGCGGGCGGCATGCAGACCACTGCCGAGCAGGGCCCGCCCTCCTGGACGGTCTACTTCCAGACGCCGGACGTGGACGCCACCGCGAAGGCGGCCGAGCAGGCACACGGCACGGTGCTGATGCAGCCCATGGACGTCATGGACCAGGGCCGCATGGCGATCCTCGCCGACCAGGCGGGCGTGTCCTTCGGCATCTGGCAGCCCGCCGCCAACAAAGGCCTGGACGTCGTGCAGGAGCAGGGCTCGCTGTGCTGGCTGGAGCTGTACACACCGGACCTCCCCGCGGCGGCCGGTTTCTACCACGCGCTGTTCGGCTGGGAGACCACCGCCCTCACCTTCGCCGGCGGCACGTACACCACCGTCCACCCGCAGGGCACCGAAGCGGACGCCATGTTCGGCGGCATCGTCCCGCTGGAGGACTCCCCCGGCAAGGCGACGTCCGGGACCTGGCTGCCGTACTTCGAGGTGCCCGACACCGACGCGGCGGTCAGCACGGCGCAGAACGGGGGCGGCACGGTCCGGCTGCCGGCCACCGATCTGGCGGACGTCGGCCGGATCGCCGAGCTCGCCGATCCGTACGGTGCCCGATTCGCGGTGATCAAGAGCGCACCGCCACAGCAGCAGGGGTAGGGGGCGGGGTCGGGGGAGCAGGGGTGCGGATGCGACGGCCCGGGGTCACGCCGAGGCGCGGCGGACCAGTGTCGTCGGCAGGACGACACCCGACGGTCCTTCCCCCGCCTCCTCCGCGGCACCCGCCCCGGCCGCCTCCCCCGCGGCCTGAGCCGTGACGCGATCACCGTGACCGCGCAGCAGCAGCCGCGCCATCAGCCCGCCCATCCCCTCTATGTCCTGACGGACCGTCGTGAGCGGCGGATCGGTCTGTTCGGCGACGGCCAGCATGTCGTCGAAGCCGATCACGGCCACGTCCTCGGGCACCCGCCGCCCCTGCTCGCGCAGCACCCGCAGCGCACCGGCGGCGGTGAGGTCGTTGGCGGCGAACACCGCGTCCACGTCGGGGCAGTGGTCCAGAAGCATGCGCATCGCCCGCTCACCGCCCGCCGGGGTGAAGTCGCCCGGCACGATCAGCCGCGGGTCGGCGTCCGCCATGACGTCCCGGTACCCGTCGAGCCGGTCCACGGCCGAGGTCTGGTCGAGCGGTCCGGTGATGTGGGCGACCCGCCCGCGGCCGAGCCCGACGAGGTGGCGTACGGCGTCCCGGGCGCCGCCACGGTTGTCGCTGTCGACGTACACGACGTCACCGCGCTCGCCGTCTCTCCAGCCGGGACGCCCGCCGAACACGGTCGGGACGCCGGCCCGGCGGATCAGTCCGGGCAGCGGGTCGTCGAGGTGCAGGGAGAACACGAGCGCGCCGTCCACGTGGCCGCCGGCCAGATAGCGGCCGACCCGGGCGTGGTCGTCGCGGCCCTCGGTGAGCAGCAGCACGAGCTGGTTGTCGTGGGCGGTCAGCTCCTTGCTGATGCCGCGCAGTTGCAGGGCGAAGAAGGGGTCGGCGAAGACCCGGGTCTCCGGTTCGGCGACCACCACGGCGACGGCGTCGTGCCGTCGCGTCACCAGGCTGCGGGCGGCCTGGTTGGGCACGTACCCGAGTTCCTCGACCGCCCGCCGGACCCGTTCCACGAGCGGCTCCCGCACTCCGTCCCCGCCGTTGACCACGCGCGAGGCCGTGGCCCGCGAGACGCCGGCCAGCGCGGCCACGGCCTCCAGCGTGGGGCGCGGGACTGTCTCGGTCACGGGGGGCTCCTCGTCGGCGGGTGCGGTCAGGATAGTCCCGGCCCACCGGCGCGCGGCCCTCAGTGGTTGCCGTGGTCCTGCGGCTCGTACCCCGGAATGGTCCCGTCCGTCTTCTTCACCAGGAACAGCCCCACCATGCCCATGTCGGAGTGGCTCTGCACATGGCAGTGGTACATCCACGCGCCGGCTCCGACGCCCTCGCCCGCGATCACCTGGAAGCCGAAGGAGTCCCCCGGGCCCACGATCTTGTCGTCGATCACCTGGCTGGGGTCGTCGGGGCCGGTGAGCATGCCGGTGCGGTTGTCGGCCCAGCGATGTCCGTGCAGGTGGAAGGTGTGGTAGAACTCGCCGTGAGTGATCATCACGAACTCGACCCGATCGCCCACCGTGGCCTCGAAGTTGGGGCCGGAGTGCCCGGCCTTGTTGTTGATCAGCATGTCGTTGAAGACGATGGTGTGTGTCTTGTCCGGCAGGATGTCGCCCGCGCGGCGCACGATCACCGCACCGTAGAGGCCCTTGCGGAGGCCCTGCGTACCGTGTTCGGTGCCGACGACGTGGTCGTGGTAGTGCCAGTAGCCCGCGCTGCCGGCCCGCCAGGTGCCGTCGGCGCGGCGGCCGGGGGCGTGGGTGCGCCAGGTGTAGGTGCGGGTGCCGCCCGGTTCGACGTGGCTCTTGTTCAGCTTCGTGCCGTCGCTGGAGAACTCGTAGTCCATGCCGTGGACGTGCAGGCTCGCCGCGACGTCCATGGTGTTCTCGACCTCGATGTGCAGCGTGTCGCCCTCGTTGAGTTCGATCAGGGGCCCGGGGACGGTCGCCTTCCCCTTCGCGAGGCCGTACCCCATCTGCCCGTCGGCGAGCCGTTCGATGTACAGCTTGAGGTGCTTGACCTCGCCGCCGGCCGGGGCCGTCCTGGCCCGCGTGGGGGCGCCCGTCGCCTCGGGCCCGAGGGACAACGATGTCGCGACGACCGCGCCACCCAGCAGCACCTGCCGGTTGAACCCACGTCTGTCCATGCGGAACTCCCCACCTCGAGGCGGAATTTGCGGAGACGTACCTGTGGTGAACCTGTGAGACGCTAGCGGTCCCGTGGCAGTTTATCCACAGTCAGGACAAAGTTCGTGGGATTGCGGTCATAGGTATTGGCGAGTCGCGCAAAGGGGTCTAGCTTCCTTGGCTGTCGCTGTGACCGAGGAGGCGCCCATGCACTTACGAGGGTTGAGCACAAGAGGCGCGAGGAACACCAGAAGACGGACCTGGGTGGCCACCGTGGCCGCCGGGGTCGTCGCCGCCGGTCTGCTGTCGGGCCCGGCCGCCACCGCGCGCACGGACCCGAACCCGACCCTGACAACGATGTCCGTCAAGTCGCCGCCGGGCGGCGCGAACGTACGGGTGCTGATCTTCCACGGTTCGGCCGCGGCCGGCGACGAGTCGCCCGTCGTGAACGCAGGGATCGAGGCGATCGAGAAGATCGGGCTCACCGGCCCGACGAACCAGCGCTACAAGGTCGAGGCGACGAGTGACGCCTCGGTCTTCACCAACGAGACGAAACTGGGCCGCTTCAACGCGATCGTGTTCCTGACCGGCGGCGGAGACGTCCTGGATCCGGAGCAGGAGGCGGGCCTGGAGGCCTACATGGAGGCCGGCGGCGGTTTCGTCGGCATCCATGACGCGGCGCGCGCCGAGCCCTACTCGGACTGGTTCACCGGTCTCGTCGGCGCCCGCCCGGCCGCCTCGAGTCCGACGGCCGCGCAGCGGGCGACCGTCGAGGTCGGTGACCGGCGGCATCCGGCCACCAAGGACCTGCCGGTCCAGTGGAAGCGCACCGACCAGTGGTTCAACTGGGCGAAGAACCCCTCGGGCGACGTGCACACCGTGGCCCGGGTGCGCGAGTCGACGTTCCAGCCGGGTTCCGGCGCCAACGGCTCGGACCACCCGGTGAGCTGGTGCCGTGACTACGACGGCGGCCGGTCCTTCTACACCGGCATGGGCGGCACGGTGTCGTCGTACGACGAGACGGACTTCCGTACACATCTGCGCGGTGCCCTGCTGTGGACCACCCGCCTGGTGCAGGCCGACTGCAAGGCGACCATCAACGGCAACTACAAGGCCGAGCGGCTCACCCAGCCCAACCAGCCCGGTCAGAACGACCAGATCGGCGAGCCGCACGGCCTGGTCACGGCGCCGGACGGCCGGGTGCTCTACATCGGCCGGGGCGGTGCCGACTCCTCCCAGCCCGTGATCACCGACTGGAACAACCCCGACATCGGCAAGGGCAAGGGGCAGGTCCACGTCTACGATCCCGCGACCAAGAAGGTGACGCTCGCGGGCGAGTTGACGGTCTTCGGCAACAAGGGCGGCGGCGACGAGCTGGTCAAGGTCGAGGAGGGCCTGCTCGGCATCGAGCTCGACCCGCGCTTCGAGCAGAACGGCTGGGTGTACCTGCACTACACACCGCACTCGCAGCTCAACCGCGACACCCGCATGGCCGAGCGGCGGGTCTCCCGCTTCACCCTCGACCTCGCCACGAACAAGCTGGACCTGAGCAGCGAGAAGGTGCTGCTCAAGTGGCCGGTGCAGGTGCACAGTTGCTGCCACTCCGGCGGCGGGATGGCCTGGGACTCCAAGGGCAACCTGTACATCGCCACCGGCGACAACAACTCCAGTGGGTTCAGCGACGGCTACTCGGGCAACAACCCGCAGCCGAACTACAAGGGCGTGTCCTTCGCGGACGCGCGCCGCACCGCCGGCAACACCAACAACCTCAACGGCAAGATCCTGCGCATCCACCCGGAGCCCGAGGGGACGTACACGCTCCCCGAGGGCAACCTCTTCACCGGCAAGGAGACCGACGAGGGCGGCGGCAAGACACGCGGCGAGATCTATGTGATGGGCGTCCGCAATCCTGCCCGCATCTCCGTCGACAAGCAGACGGACACCCTGTACGCGGGCTGGGTCGGCCCGGACGCGAGCGCCCCGTCGACGACCTGGGGCCCCGCCAAGTACGACACCTTCGCCGTGATCACCAAGGCGAGCAACCGGGGCTGGCCGTACTGCATGGGCAACAAGCAGCCCTACCGGGACCGCAACCTGCCGGACCCGTCGAAGCCGCTGGGCTGGTACGACTGCGACCACCCGAAGAACGAGTCGCCGAACAACGACGGCCTGGTCAACCTGCCGCCGGTCACCGGCAACAACATCTGGTACTCGCCCCAGGGCGGCGGACCCGACTTCCCGCGCGACGCGAACGGCGTCCCCTCCTACAAGCAGGAGGAGTCCACCTATCTGCTGCCCTGGCTCAAGGGCGGCGGGCAGGCCGCGATGAACGGGCCCGTCTACCGCTACGACGCCGCGAGCACCAGCGGCACGAAGTGGCCCGCCTACTGGGACGGCAAGTGGTTCGTCGGCGACTTCTACGACGCCGACCAGCCGCGCAACGCCGTGATCACCGACCCGAAGACCCACGGTGACGGCGGTCTGCCGGTGCACTCGGAGTCCCTGAAGAAGATCGTGCCGATCGGCAACGACGGCATCAAGAACCTCATGGACTGGAAGTTCGGTCCGGACGGCGCGCTGTACGTCCTCGACTACGGCCGCGGCTTCTTCACCTCGGACACCAAGTCGGCGCTGTGGCGGGTCACCTACAAGGGCGGCGGGCCCACACCGGCCGCCGATCAGCTGGCGAGGGGGACGCAGTGATACGCCGACGAAGAATCCTCACGGCCCTGCTGGCCGCGCTGCTCGTGATGCTCGGACTGCAGGCGCTGCCCGCGGCGGGACAGACGCAGCAGCCCCGGAAGCAGGCCGCGGCCCAGGTGCTCACCTGGACCGCCGGTGACGACATCACCAAGTACACCTCCGCGCCGGTGACCGCGGTGGCGGGGGCGGCGACGATCGTCTTCGAGAACAGCGTGGCCACCGGCAACACCATCGGGATGCCGCACACACTGACGTTCGTGACGTCGGATCCCGAGTTCAACAGCGACGTCCAGCTGAACATCCTCGCCAACCCGAACGACGACCAGGGCGGCCGGTACACCGCCGAGGTCAACCTCACCCCGGGACGCTACTTCTACCACTGCACGATCCCCGGCCACGGCCAGATGCAGGGCATCCTCGTGGTGACCGAGGGCGGCGGCGAGGACACCACCGCGCCCCAGACGGCCGCGCGGGTCACCGGGGCGCAGAACACGCAGGGCGAGTACGTCGGCTCGGCGAGCGTGGCGATCAGCGCGACGGACGAGGGCGGCTCGGGGGTCGACGCCGTCCAGTACGCGGTCGGTGACACAGGCGAGTGGCTGCCGTACACCACGCCCGTCGTCGTCGACCAGGTCGGCAGCCACCGGATCCGCTACCGGGCCCTCGACAAGGCGGGCAACGTGTCCGCCGAGAAGAGCGTCGAGTTCACGGTCGTCGCGCCGGACACCGACGACACGACGGCGCCGGAGACCTCGGCGACGGTCGGCGGCGAGCAGAACGCGGACGGCACCTACGTCGACATGGCCACGGTCACCGTCAGCGCCTCCGACACCGGTTCCGGCGTCAACACCATCGAGTACGCGGTCGGGTCCGGTGCCTGGCAGCCGTACACCGCCCCCGTGATGGTGCACCAGCTCGGCACCCACACCGTCCGCTACCGGGCCACCGACAAGGCGGGCAACGTGTCCGCCGAGAAGAGCGTCGGGTTCACGGTGGTCGCGGCGACCCCGCAGGACACCACCGCGCCGGTGACGGGCGTGAGCGTCGAGGGCACCCGGAACTCCGACGGGGCGTACGTGCGCAGCGCCAAGGTGACCGTGAGCGCGACGGACGAGGGCGGTTCGGGGGTCGACCGGATCGAGTACTCGCTCGACGCGGGACCGTATCTCGCGTACACGGCTCCCGTGGTGGTCGACCGCGTGGGTGCGCACAGCGTGGCGTACCGGGCGACCGACAAGTCGGGCAACACCTCCGCCGCCCGCACGGTAAGCTTCACGGTGGTGGCCGGCGGTGGGGTGCCCGCGCCCAACTGCCCGGAGTTCGACGAGAGGTTGACGGTGATCGTCGGCACGGTCGACTCGGGCGTGCCGAACCGGGTCACCAACAACCGGTGCCGGATCAACGAGTTGGTCGAGGACGAGAAGGAGTGGACCTCTCACGCGCTGTTCCTCAAGCATGTGAAGACGGTCCTGGACAAGCTCCTGAAGGAAGGGGTCGTCGACCAGCGCGAGTACAACGCGATCCAGAAGGCGGCCCGCCAGTCGGGGATCGGCAAGCCCGGCCAGACCGAGGGCTACCGCACGATCCTGGACGGCACCGCGGACTCCTTCGCCAAGTGGCAGCAGGTGGGCGGCGGTTCGTTCGCGCTGAACCCGGACGGGTCGATCACCTCCGGCACCACGCGGGACGGGCTCGGCATGCTCTGGTTCCCCGAGCGCAAGTACGGTGACTTCTCGCTCAAGCTGCAGTGGCGCGACGACGCCCCGGGCACCGGTAACGCCAACTCCGGTGTGTTCGTGCGGTTCCCGTGGGTCCTCGACCACCCGGAGGAGCCGCGGCCGGAGTGGGCCGCCATCAAGTACGGGCACGAGGTGCAGGTGCTCGACCGTCCCGACGGCGACATGTACAAGACGGGTTCGGTCTACGGCTTCGACCGGGTGGGGCTCGCCGGCGCGGGCGTCACCCAGAAGGGCACGTGGAACGACTACGAGATCCGGGTGGTCGACCAGCACTACTCGGTCTACCGCAACGGCGTACTGATCAACGAGTTCGACAACATCGGCGGTCAGGAGTTCACGCCCCCGCGCGCCGACGACCCGGGCACGGACGGCCGGCGCTACGCCTCCGGCTACATCGGGCTCCAGGTGCACAGCACCACGGACGTGGTCTCGTACCGGGACATCCGGATCAAGGAGCTGTAGGTCCGGAGGGCGGTGCCTCGGGCGGCTGGGCCGCCTGAGGCACCGCCTTCTTCGCCGCCTTCTTCGCCGCCTTCTTCGCCGCCTTCTTCGCCACCTGCTTCTCCGCGGCCCTCGCCCGGCTCGGCTGGACCCGCATCGGCTCCCCCGGCATCTTCGGATACTCGGGCGGGTACGGCAGGTCGCCGAGGCCGTGGTCGTGCTCGTCACGGCGCGCCAGCTCCAGCAGCGCTTCCAGGGAGAAGCGGTGATCGTCCATGTCCGCGTGCACATCGCCGAGCTCGGCGTAGCGCGCGGGCATGCTCGCGATGTCGAAGTCCTGGGGGTGGGCGACGCCGACCTCGTCCCAGCGCAGGGGCGCCGAGACAGGGGCGTGCGGGCGCGGTCGTACGGAGTACGCGGAGGCGATCGTGCGGTCCCGGGCGGTCTGGTTGTAGTCGATGAAGATACGGGCCCCGCGCTCCTCCTTCCACCATTTGATGGTCACGTGCTCCGGCATCCGGCGTTCCATCTCCCGCCCGACGGCGATGGCGGCGCGCCGCACCTGGGTGAAGGTCCAGCGCGGCTCGATCGGGACGAAGACGTGCAGGCCCCGGCCGCCGGAGGTCTTGGGCCAGCCGCGCAGGCCCCCGAACTCGTCGAGGACGGCGCGCAGTTCGTAGGCGGCACGGACGGCGTCGTCGTAGTCGGTGCCGGGCTGCGGGTCGAGGTCGATGCGCAGTTCGTCAGGGTGGTCGACGTCGTCGCGGCGCACCGGCCAGGGATGGAAGGTGAGAGTGCCGAACTGGGCGGCCCACAGCACGGCGGCCTCCTCGGTGGGGCACATCTCGTCCGCGCTGCGGCCGCTGGGGAAGGTGATGTGCGCGGTCGGGATCCAGTCGGGCATGTTCTTCGGCGCCCGCTTCTGGAAGAAGGACTCGCCGGTCACGCCCTCCGGGTAGCGCTCCAGGGTGGTGGGCCGGTCGCGCAGGGCGCGCAGGATGCCGGGGCCGACGGCCTGGTAGTAGCGGGCCAGATCCAGCTTGGTGAAGCCGCGCTCCGGGAAGAAGATCTTGTCCGGGCTGGACAGCCGTACGGTCCGGCCGCCCGCCTGAAGTTCCACCGCTGCACCCATGCGAGCCACGGTAGGCGCAGCACACCCACCTCGCACACCGGGCGTTCCGTGACGTTCCGGAGCAGAATCGGAGCATGGACCTCCCCGTGATGCCGCCCGTGAAGCCCATGCTCGCCAAGTCCGTGGCGACGATCCCGCCGGGCATGCAGTACGAGGCCAAGTGGGACGGGTTCCGGGCGATCGTGTTCCGTGACGGGCCCGAGGTCGAGCTGGGAAGCCGCACCGGAAAGCCACTGACCAGGTACTTTCCCGAGCTGGTGGCGGCGCTTGAGGAGCGGTTGCCCGAGCGGTGTGTGCTGGACGGGGAGATCGTCATCGCGCGGGAGGGGCGACTGGACTTCGACGCGTTGACCGAGCGGATCCATCCGGCGGACTCCCGGGTGCGGATGCTGGCCGAGCGGACACCGTCCTCGTTCGTCGCCTTCGACCTGCTGGCGCTCGCGGACGAGTCCCTGCTGGACGTCCCGCTGAGCGACCGCCGGGCTCTGCTGACCACGGCCCTGTCCGGGGTGCGCCCGCCCGTGCACGTGGCTCCGGCGACGACCGACGTCGAGGTGGCACAGCAATGGTTCCAGGAGTACGAGGGGGCCGGGCTGGACGGGGTCGTCGCCAAGCCGCTGACCGTGCGCTACCTCCAGGACGAGCGCGCCATGTACAAGGTCAAGCACGAGCGAACGGCGGACGTGGTCGTCGCGGGCTACCGCCTGCACAAGAGCGGCCCGGTGGTCGGCTCGCTGCTGCTCGGGCTCTACGACGACCAGGGCACCCTCCAGCACGTGGGCGTGTCCGCCGCCTTCGCCATGAAGCGCCGGGCCGAGCTGGTCGCGGAGCTGGAGCCGCTGCGCATGGACGACGTCACGGGCCATCCGTGGGCGGCCTGGGGGAACGAGGCCGCGCACGAGACGGCCCGGCTGCCCGGGGCGCCGAGCCGCTGGTCCGGCAAGAAGGACCTGTCCTGGGTACCGCTCAGGCCGGAGCGGGTGGCCGAGGTGGCGTACGACCACATGGAGAACGGCGCGCGCTTCCGGCACACCGCCCGCTTCCGCCGGTGGCGCCCGGACCGCACTCCCGAGAGCTGCACCTACGCCCAGCTGGAGGAGCCGGTCCGTTACGACCTCGCGGAGGTCTTCGGCGTCCGGGACTGACGACTCAGGGCGCCTTGGGGCTGGGGTTCAGGGCGCCATGAGGGCTCGGGTTCAGGGCGTCATCAGCACCTTCACCGCGCCTTCCCGCTTCTTCTGGAACATCTCGTACGCGTGCGGTGCCTCCGACAGCGGCACCCGGTGAGTGGCGAACTCGTCGACGCCCAGCGGGTCCTCGTCGGTGAGGTACGGCATGATGTCGTCGCTCCAGCGCCGCACGTTGGCCTGGCCCATCCGCATCTGGATCTGCTTGTCGAACATCGTGAGCAGCGGCAGCGGGTCGGCCGTCCCCCCGTAGACACCGACCAGCGAGATCGTGCCGCCCCGGCGCACCAGCTCGATGGCCGTGTAGAGCGCGGCGAGCCGGTCGACGCTGAAGCGTTCCGCGAACGGTCCGCTGATCTTGCGGGGCAGCAGGGCCGAGGCCTGCTGGGCGAGCTTGGCGGCGGCGCTGCCGTGGGCCTCGGTGCCGACCGCGTCGATCACGGCGTCCGGGCCACGCCCGTCGGTCTCGTCGCGGATCGCCTGGACCAGTTCCTTCTCGTTGTCGAAGCTCCTGAGGTCGTACGTCTCCACGCCCCGCCTGCGGGCCCGGCGCAGCCGCTCGTTCACCAGGTCCACGCCGAAGACGCGTCCGGCGCCGCGCACCTGGGCGACCCGGCAGGCCATGTCACCGATCGGTCCGAGGCCGAGCACCGCGACGCTGCCGCCGTGGGGGATGTCGGCGTAGGCGACGGCCTGCCATGCGGTGGGCAGCACGTCGGAGAGGTAGACGAACCGGTCGTCGGACGGCCCCTCGGGAACCTTGATGGGGCCGAACTGCGCCTGCGGCACCCGCAGGTACTCGGCCTGGCCGCCCGGGACGGCGCCGTACAGCCGGGTGTAGCCGAACAGGGCGGCGCCCATGCCCTCGCTGTGCACCTGGGTGGTCTCGCACTGGGTGGGCAGGCCGGTCATGCACATCCAGCAGTTGCCGCAGGCGATCTGGAACGGCACCACGACCCGGTCGCCCGCCGCGAGGTCCGGGACCCCGGCGCCGACCTCCTCCACGATGCCCATGGGTTCGTGCCCGAGGATGTCGCCCGGTGTCATGAACGGGGTCAGTACCTCGTAGAGGTGCAGGTCGGAGCCGCACAACCCGGTGGAGGTCACGCGGATGACGGCGTCCGTCGGCTCCTGGATCGTCGGATCGGGCACGTTCTCCACGCGCACGTCCCGCTTGCCCTGCCAGGTCACTGCCTTCATCGCCACTCCCTAGGTCACGGCGTGTCCGGTCTGCGTGTTCCGGTCTGCGGTGGCCCCCGGGTACCCGAGCCCTCCGCGACGAACCGCCGCACCAGGGCCGATCGGCCTATTCAACGAGCGCAATCAGAAGCGAACGGGTATGGCCATCGACGAACTGATAAGCGCACAATAAGAGACACGAGACAGGTGGCCACGGTGGGCATGAGACACAGGACGCGCACGCGGCGTGCCACTACGACGGTGGCGCTGCTGGCCGCCACGGTGACGATGTCGCTGGCGGGGGGCTGCACGGGTGGACACGGCCCGGCCGACGACAGCAGCGGACAGCCGTCGCGGACGCCGGCGCGGAGCCCGCACCAGAGCCCCAGCCCCAGCCCCAAGGCGAGCAGGGCGACCGCCTCCCTGCTCGCCGTGAAGATCGACAACGCGCCCGCGGCCAGACCGCAGACCGGCCTGAACGCCGCGGACATCGTGTACGCCGAGCAGGTCGAGGGCGGCCTGAGCCGGCTGATGGCCGTGTACGCGACCAGGTTCCCGAAGGCGGTCGGGCCGGTGCGCAGCGCCCGCGAGTCGGACCTGGAGCTGCTGCGCCAGTTCGACCGGCCGACGCTCGCCTTCTCCGGGGCGCAGGGCAAGCTGTTGCCGCTGATCGACAAGGCACCGCTGGACGGGCAGACCCCCGAGAAGGTCGCCGGCGCCTACTACCGGGGCACCGACAAGGCGGCTCCGCACAACCTCTACCTGCGCCCGAAGAAGCTGCTCGCCCACGCCCCGGGTACGGACGCGCTGACGACCGGCTTCCGCTTCGGCGCCGCACCCGAGGGCGGGCGGCCCGAGTCCTCACGGACCGTGCGCTTCCCGGCGGCGCGCTTCACCTTCACCTGGTCCGGGGACCGGGACCGCTGGCTGGTGTCGATGGACGGCAGGCCGACCGTGACGACCGACGGGAAGCGGGTGGCCCCGGCGACGGTCGTCGTGCAGCACGTGAAGGTGCGCGCGTCCCGCTTCCACGACTTCCTCGGCAACATCACGCCGTACACCGAGACGGTCGGCTCGGGAACGGCGGAGGTGCTGCGCGACGGACGGTCCTACGACGTGAAATGGAAGCGTGCGACGCCCACCGGCGGCACGGATTTCACGACTGCGGACGGTACGCCGGTGAACTTCGCCGACGGTCAGGTGTGGGTGGTGTTCACCAAGGCGTGAGGCCCGTCCGGAACGGGCGGGCGGCCTGTCGGAGGGGGTGGCCCGTCAGGAGGAGACCGCAAGGGGTTCCTCGGGGTTACGGAGCTCCTCCGCCGCGTCCGAGACCCGCTGGATGAGGTCGAAGAAGACGGTCCGCTCCTCGGCCGAGAGCGGGGCCAGGAACACCTGGTTCATCCTGGCCGTGCGTACGGTCAGCCTGCGGTGGGTGCGCATGCCGTCGTCGGTCAGGCGCAACAGGAAACGGCGGCCGTCCTGCGTGTCGCGGACCTTGTCGAGCAGTCCGCGCCGGCCGAGCCGGCTGATCACCTCGGCGACGGTGGACCGGTCGAGCCCGACCCGTTCCCCCACCGTGCGCTGGTCGAGACCGGCCTCGGCGACGAGCGCGTTCATGACCGCGAACTGCGGCGAGGTGATCTCCTCCGAGACCATCGTGTTCCACAACAGGTAGTGCGCCTGCTGCAGCCGTCGGGCCAGGTGCCCGGGGTGGGCGGAGAGGTCCACCGCGGCCATGTGCGCTCCCGAGGTCGAATTCGTTGGTGCACTGAACAATACCGGCCGACGTCAGCACTGTCTCCCACCTGCTCACACGAAGTGACCTCGTATTTCTCCAGGGCCTTGACGGCCTGCCGGTCCAGTGGCAGCGTGAGGGGCACCTCGCTGAAATACTCAGTGCACTGACTGATTACGTGGCCCGGGCGCTCGGACGGGAGGGGCTTCACGGATGGACAAGGTGGCCGCCACGGCCCTGGGGGCCGTGGCCGATGTGCCGGACGGCGCGTCGCTCGAGGCGGGCGGCTTCGGGCTGCAGGGCGTGCCGAGCGTGCCGATCCGTGCGATCACCCTCGGTCACCCTCGGTCACCCTCCCCCATGGAGCCTCCGGCGCCCGGTGCGTCGGCACCGTCGCCCGCCAACTCGCCCGCGAGGGCAGCGAATTCGGCGTCGCCGACCTCTGCGTCGGCGTGGGCCAGGGCCTGGCCCACGTCCTTGAGCGCCAGGAAGCGTTAGGAACCCCATGACTCTCACCCAGCACGACATCGACCAGGAGATCGCGGCCGAGCATGCCGCGTACGAGAAGCGCGTCGCCGACGGCGCCCCCGTCGAGCACCACCCGCGCCGCGACTACGCCCCGTACCGCTCCTCGGTGCTCCGGCATCCGCAGCAGCCGCCGATCACCATCGACGTGGCGAAGGACCCGGAACTGGTGGAGCTGTCGTCCCCGGCGTTCGGGGAACGGGACATCACCGAGATCGACAACGACCTGACCCGGCAGCACCAGGGCGAGCCGATAGGCGAACGCATCACCGTGTCCGGTCGACTGCTGGACCGGGACGGGCGGCCGATCCGCGGCCAGTTGGTCGAGATCTGGCAGGCCAACTCGGCGGGCCGCTACGCGCACCAGCGCGAGCAGCACGACGCCCCCCTCGATCCCCACTTCACCGGCGTCGGCCGCACCCTCACCGACGACGCCGGCTGCTACCGCTTCACCACCGTCCAGCCGGGCCCGTACCCCTGGCGCAATCACGTCAACGCCTGGCGTCCCGCGCACATCCACTTCTCCCTCTTCGGCTCGGCGTTCACGCAGCGACTGGTGACGCAGATGTACTTCCCGAACGACCCGCTCTTCCCGTACGACCCGATCCTGCAGTCCGTGACGGACGACGCCGCCCGGCAGCGCCTGGTCGCCACCTACGACCACAGCCTGTCCGTCCCGGAGTTCTCGCTCGGCTACCACTGGGACATCGTGCTGGACGGCCCGCACGCCACCTGGATCGAAGAAGGACGCTGACCTGTCATGACGAAGATCGACACGAGCAGTCCGGAGAGTGTGCTGCCCACCCCGTCGCACACGGTCGGCCCTTTCTACGGGTACGCGCTGCCCTTCCCCGGCGGCGGTGACATCGCGCCGATCGGACACCCGGACACCATCACCGTCCAGGGATACGTCCTCGACGGCGAGGGCAAGCCGCTGCCGGACGCCTTCGTGGAGCTGTGGGGGCCGGACCCGGACGGCAACCTGCCGACGACCGACGGCTCGATCCGGCGCGACCCGGCCACCGGCGGCTACCTGGGCCGCAACGGCGTGGAGTTCACCGGCTGGGGCCGCATCCAGACCGACGCCAACGGCCACTGGTACGCGCACACCCTGCGGCCCGGCGCACGCGGACACAGCGCGCCCTACCTCAGCCTGTGCGTGTTCGCCCGCGGCCTGCTCGTCCACCTGTTCACCCGCATCTACCTGCCGGGCGACGAGGCGGCGCTCGCCGCGGACCCGCTGCTGGCCCGGCTGGAGCCCGTTCGCCGCGACACGCTGATCGCGACGGACGGGGGCAACGGGACGTACCGTTTCGACATCCGCCTTCAGGGCGAAGGCGAGACGGTCTTCCTGGAGTTCCAGTGACATCTGCTGCCTCGGACACCGGCCTGCTCGCCCCCGGGTGGGCAGGCTCCCCCGCGGCCTCCACCACGAGCGACAGCGCCTTCCTGCAGGCGCTGCTCGACGCGGAGGCCGCGCTGACCCGCGCCCAGGCCTCGCTCGGGCTCGTCCCGGACGGGGCCGCCACGGCGGTGGCCGAGGCGGCCGACGCCGCCCGCTTCGACGCACGGTCGCTCGCGGACCGCGCGCGGGGCGGCGGGAATCCCGTCATCCCGCTGGTGGCCGACCTGACGAAGGCCGTCGGCGAGGAGTACGGCCCGTACGTGCACCGGGGGGCCACCAGCCAGGACATCATGGACACGGCGATGATGCTGGTCGCCGGGCGCACCGTGGCCCTGGTCCTCGACGACCTCGCCCGCACCGAGCGGGCGCTGGCCCGGCAGGCCGCCGAGCACCGTGACACGGCGATGCCCGGCCGGACACTCACCCAGCACGCCGTACCGACCACCTTCGGGCTCAAGGCGGCCGGGTGGCGGTCGCTGGTCCTGGACGCGCGGGACCGGGTCCAGGCCGTACGAGACTCTCTTCCCGCCCAACTCGGCGGGGCCGCCGGGACCTTGGCGGCCTTCTCCGCGTACGGCGCCCAGGACGCGACCGCGCTGCCCGCGGCGTACGCCCGGGAACTGGGTCTCAGGGCACCACTGGTGCCCTGGCACACCCTGCGCACGCCGGTCGCCGACCTCGCCGGATGTCTGGCGTTCGCGGCCGGTGCGCTGGGCAAGGTCGCCGCGGACGTGCTCACCCTCTCCCGCACCGAGATCGCCGAGGTGACGGAGGGCAGCGGCGGCGGCTCGTCCGCCATGCCGCACAAGGCGAACCCGGTACGGTCCACGCTGGTCGCGGCCGCCGCCCGGCGCGCACCGCAGCTCGCGGCCACGCTGTACGGGTCGCTGGCGGCCGAGGACGAGCGGCCGGCCGGGGCCTGGCACGCCGAGTGGGAGCCGCTGCGGGATCTGCTGCGGCTGACCGGCGGGGCGGCCAGCGACGCCGCCGAACTGGCCGAGGGACTGCGGGTGCACGCCGACGTCATGCGTGAACACCTCGGCCTCACCCACGGGTTGATCGTCTCCGAGCGGCTGTCCGCCGAGCTGACGCCGGTGCTGGGCCGGGCCCGCGCGAAGGAGCTGCTGACGGAGCTGGCCCGGCGTACGTACACCGAAGGCCGGAGCCTTCGCGAACTTCTCGCCGATGAGCCCGAGTTGAAGGGCATCGACCTCGGCGAGCTCACCGACCCCGCCCGTTACACCGGCTCCGCCGGAGCCCTCACCGACCGTGCGCTGGAGCGACGTTGACCGAGAAGCTGCTCAACCACCGTACCGAGGGGCCGACGTCCGCTCCCCCGCTGCTCCTCGGGCCCTCGCTGGGCACCTCGTGCGCCCTGTGGGACAAGGTCGCGCCCGAGCTGTCCGCCACCCACCGGGTGGTCCGCTGGGACCTGCCGGGCCACGGAGGTTCCGCGGCCGATCTGATCGGGCCAGGGGCGAGCGTCGGTGACCTCGCCGGCCTGGTGCTGGCGCTCGCCGACTCGCTCGGTGTCGAGCGGTTCGCGTACGCGGGCGTGTCCTTGGGCGGCGCGGTCGGGTTGCACCTGGCCGTGCACCATCCGCAGCGGCTGTCGTCGTTGGCGGTGATCTGCTCGTCGGCCCACTTCAACGGCTCGAAGCCGTGGGAGGAGCGGGCCGAGCAGGTCCGGCGGGAGGGCCTGGACCAGCTCGCGGACAACGCCGACGCCCGCTGGTTCACGCCCGGGTTCACCGTGCCGCGGCTGGTGCGGGACCACCGGGACGCCGACCCCGAGGCGTACGCCGCCTGCTGCGACGCGCTGGCCGCGTTCGACCTGCGGGACCGGCTGGACGGCATCTCCGTGCCCACGCTGCTGATCGCGGGCCGGCAGGACCCGGCGACCCCGCCGGCGCATCTGCGGGAGATCGCGGACGCGGTTGCGGGCGCGACTCTGATCGAGCTCCCCGGGGCCTCGCATCTGGCGGTCGCGCAGTGCCCGGAGGCGGTCCTGACGGCGCTGCGTGCGCACCTCGGCCGGCCTGCCCCGCGAGGCATGGAGGTGCGGCGCGAGGTGCTCGGCGACGCTCACGTGGACCGGGCGCAGGCCCGGCAGGCCCCGTTCACCGCGCGTTTCCAGGACTTCATCTCACGCTACGCCTGGGGCGAGATCTGGACCGATCCGACGCTCAGCCGCCGCGAACGCAGCATGATCACGCTGACGGCGCTGGTCGCGCACGGCCACTACGACGAACTGGCCATGCACGTCAGGGCGGCCCGGCGCAACGGGCTCACGCCGGAGGAGATCGGCGCGGTGCTGTTGCAGACGGCCGTTTATTGCGGGGTGCCGGCGGCGAACTCGGCCTTCGCGACGGCCCAGCGGGTGCTGGCGGAGGAGGACGACAGCGGCGAGTGAGCCGGGCGGTGGCCGCGCCGCGACGGCGTCGCGGCCGAGCCTGTCCGAGAGCCACCGAGCCGCGGGCCGGCAGCGCAGGGGCGCCGGTACGGGGTGCCCCTGCGCAGGGTGATCCTGGCGGTGGTGGGATCAGCAGGTTCTCGCTCGTGCCCGCCTTCCGTGCCCAGGGTGGCGATATGTCCACCATCCTGATCACCGGTGCCACCTCCGGCCTCGGCCGGAACATCGCCTTCGAACTGGTCCGCTCCGGCCATGCCGTCCTCGCGCACGGCCGCGATCCGGGCCGTACGGAACGCCTCGTCGACGAGTTGCGCACCGAGGGCGAGGCGTACGGCCACGTCGCCGACCTGTCCTCGCTGACGGCAGGTGCGCGAACTGGGGGCCCGGGTGGCCGAGGCCCACCCGCGGCTCGACGTGCTGGTCAACAACGCGGGCATGGGCACAGGCGGGCGGGACGCGGGTCGTGAGGTGAGCGCGGACGGGCACGAACTGCGGCTGGCGGTCAACTACTTGGCGCCGGTCGCGCTCACCCGTGCTCTGCTGCCCACGTTGCGGGCCAACGTGCCCGCGCGGATCGTCAACGTCGGCTCGGCCGGCCAGGAGCCCGTCGCCTTCGACGATCCGGAGCTGACCCGCGGCTACAGCGGTGGCTCGGCGTACTGCCGCAGCAAGTTCGCGCTCGCCGCGTACACCTTCGCGCTCGCCGAGGAACTGGAGGGCAGCGGTGTCGCGGTGAACGTGCTGCACCCGGCCACCTACATGGACACGGCCATGGTCCGCGAGGGCGGCATCAGTCCCTGGAACACGGTCGCCGACGGTGCGCCCGGTGTGCCGGCACTGGCGAGCCGGGATCTGGGCTCGGAGCGCTGCTTCGACGGCACGCGGGCGGCGCGGGCGCACCAGGGTACGTACGACCCCGAGGTGCGCGAGCGGCTGGCGGCGGTGACCGACCAGTTGCTGGCCGCCTGACCGCGAGGGCGGAACGGCCTGGATCAACAGCATCCTGGCCGACAGCGGGGTCCGGGCACGGCCTACCGCGGCCCCGGGCCCGCCTCCAGCGCAGCGCTCGCCTGCGCCGCCAGTCCGTCGGCCCCGCAGGAACGGGCCAGTGCCAGGCCCCTGTTGAGTTCGGAGGCCGAGCGGGACAGGATGCCGTACTCGACGCGGGCCGCCGCGTGTTCGTACTGACAGGGTGAGGCCTCCAGGTAGGCGACCGCCTGGGCGGCCAGGCGGACCGCGCGCTGGCCGGTCTCCAGGGCGGCGGCGCAGCGCAGGGCCTCCCCTATGGCGGTGTCCGTACCGAAGCGCTCGGCGTGCCGGCGGGCGTCGGTGGCGAGCCGGGCGGCGCGACCCGGGTCGTCGACGGCGAGGGCGCGGGCGAGGTCGACGGCCCAGGGGACGACCACCGGGTTGTGGTGGCCGCGCGCGGCGGCGGCCTTCTCGGCGGCCTCCAGCTCGTTGACGCCCTCCTTGCCTCTGCCCACCGCGAGGAGCAGGCGGCCGCGGACCGAGCGGGGGTCGGGCAGCACGATGGTGGACGGGTACGGCGGGGCGAAGCCGTACTGCTCGGCTATGGCCCAGGCCTCGTCGACGTGGCCGCGGGCGAGCAGCGTGTCGACGAGGTTGCAGGTCGCCGACCAGTACAGGGGCAGCCCGCGGCCGACGCGTTCGGCGATGCGCAGCGACTCGCGCAGGGAGGTCTCGGCCTCCTGGAGCCGGCCGCGCCTGCGGTGCCCGAGACCGACGTAGGCGTGCGCGAGGGCGAGGTGACCGCCGCCCCAGCCGGCCGAGTCGTAGGCGCGCAGGGCTTCCGAGAACAGGCTCTCCGCGCGGTCGAGCCGGTCGGTGTAGGCGTACGAGGAGGCCAGCATCAGAGGGAGTTCGAGGCCCCACTCGTTGTCGGTCCAGCCGAGTCCGGGCGCCAGGCGGCCGTTGACGAGGGAGCGGTCGCACGCCTCGACGATCTCCTCGGCGTTCTCACCGTGGGTCATGGCGTCGAAGCCGCGCATGATGAGCAGTGCGCGCTCGGAATTGTCCCGGCCGGCGCAGGTCCTGGCGATCGCGGCGAGACGTTCGGAGCGTCCCGGGGAGGTCGTCTCGCCCGCGTGGATGCCCTCCCACATGTACTGCACGGCCTGCAACCGCATCCGGGTGGGGCCGGGTTCGTGCCGGGCCGCCTCCGTCTCGACGGTGCGGACGGCCTCCTCCAGCTGGTCGTTGTGGAGGAGTGCCTGGGAGAGGCGGAAGACGGCGTCGACGCGTTCGGCGCCGTCGAGACCGGGCATGGCGAGCGCGGTCTGCAGGTGGTCTATGGTCGTGGCCGGGGCGGTCAGCAGGGTGGCACAGCCCAGTTCGTAGAGCACGTGGGCGTGGACCTCGGGCCGCGGGGGCTCGATGAGGGCGCGTTCGAGGCAGCGGCGGGCGGCGTCGGGGGCGCCGACGGCGAGGTGGTCGCGGGCCGCCTCGCGCAGCTGCTCCACGAGTTCCTCGTCGTCGTCCGGGTGGACCTGGAGCAGGTGCCGGGAGGCGACCGCGGCGCCGCGCCCCGAGTCGGTGACGATCTGGGCGGCGATGCCGTGCATGGCCGTGCACAGGGCGGGCGGGATGGATTCGTAGACGGCGGTCGCGATCAGCGGGTGGACGAACTCCAGCTCACCGCCGTCCGCTTGGGCGTTCGCCGGGTCGGGGGAGGTCAGAATGCGGGCGCTGCACAGCAGTTCGGCGCAGCGCACCGCCTCGCCGCGGCTGAGCGTGGCGAGTTTGGCGACCAGGTCGACGGAGATGCCGGTGCCGAGGATGGCGGCCGCCCAGGCGAACCGGGTGGCGTCGATGCCGAGTTCCTCCAGGCGGGCGACGAGGCCGCCGCCCCGGGCCGCGCGGTTCAGGGCGCGCAGTTCACCGGCCGCGCTCTCGGTGGGCTCCAGTCCGCTGTCGCGCACCTTGGCGAGGAGTTCCACGGTCTCGTACGGGTTGCCGTCGGTGACGGCCCACACCTCGCGGCAGAACGGGGCGTCGGCGTGCTCGCCGAGGGTGGCGCGGGTGAGGCCGGCGGTGCCCTGCGGGGTGAGGGCGCTCAGGGTGGTGGCGGGGCCGCCCGCGGTGGCGGCGACCGCGTCGAGGAGCCGGGCGCTCTCGCCGCTCACCTCGCCGGGCCGGCGGGCCACCACGACCAGCACGGACAGGTCGTCGAGGCGTGCGGCGAAGGCCGCGAGCCAGCGCAGGGTCTCCTGGTCGGCCCAGTGGGCGTCGTCGATCAGCAGCACCAGCGGCCACTCCCGCCGGGCCAGCCGGCGCACCGCGGCGACCAGTCCCTCGGTGACGCCCTGCGGGTCGGCCTGCCGTTCGCCGGGCTCGGTGAGGCCGAGGGCGGGACCGGCGATGTCGTACCAGTCGCCGAGGTACTCGCGGGCCTCCTCCGGCATCAGCGACACCAGCGCGGGCTGCAGCAACTGCCGTACGACGTTGAAGGGGACGGACCTGAGGGTCTGGCCGCCGCGGGCCGACCACACCGTGCAGCCCCGTCGTTCGGCGATGCGGCGGGTCTCGGCGAGCAGCGCGGTCTTGCCGAAGCCGGCCTCGCCCCGGATCACCAGCAGGCTGCCCGAGGAGGAGCTGTCCGCGCCCAGCGCCTCGATCGCCCGTACGACGTCGTCGACTTCGGCGTCGCGCTCCCACAGGGAGGCCGAGGCGGCCGCTGTGGGCCGTACCTCCGTCATCCCGCTACCTCCCCATAGTCGCCCGAACGACGTACAGAACTCGAGAGTAGCCGTACGACTGCCGACACGGAGGGCCGTCCCGGTACCTGTTGCCTTGACGGGTGACGTGCGGTACGACGGTCGACGCGTCATGCCCGCGACCAGCGGCGACCGGACGTGACTGTCCGTCAGAAAGTGTTGGGCGGCGGGAGAGAGGTCATTTCACGCCAGAGGGAGACAGGTGCTGTTCTCGCTGACGCCGCCGCTCGGGCGAGGGGCGCCGCGGGTGCGGGCTCCGGCCGCGGGCCGCACCGCCGGTGCGGGCGGTGGGGCTCCGGCTCCGGCGCGGGCCCCCGCTCCCGCCGGCCGAGAGCGGGCGCGTGCCCGGCTCAAGACTCCCGGAGTGAAGGGGCGGCGGCCGGTGCTGCTCTGGCCGGGACGGGCGGGTCGGGGCAGGCGGGCCGGGGCCCTCTCATGTCTCTTTCACCGAGTGCTCATACGGTGGGGGCATGACGCAGGTGACTCCCCCCGGCTGGTATCCCGACCCCGGGCAGACAGATGACGCTCCCGCCACCGAACGCTGGTGGGACGGTAAGGCGTGGACGGACCAGACCCGCCCCGCGGGATCGACCGCCGCATGGGGTCCCCCGACGCAGCCGCCGGCCGCCGGACCGTATCCCGCGCATCCGGGCTATCCGGCGTATCCGGCGGGGCCGCCGGCCGGTCCGCGGCGCGGGCTGCGCACCGGTATAGCCGTGGGGGCCGCCGTCGTGGTCCTCACGTGCATCGGCGTGGGCGTGTACGCGCTGTCCAACGGTGACGGCAGCAGCAACACGGCCGACTCGCAGCCGGGACCGGGTGGTCAGGACGGCGGGGGCGGCCCGTTCGGCGGCGGGTCCGGCGGTCCGGGCGGCCGGTCGCCGGATCCGGACGGGTCGCCCTCGCCCGGCCCGTCCGAGGCGCCGAAGATCGAGAGCGGTTCGGTGACCGACGCGATCGACGGGATCAGCCTGCCCATCCCGGACGGCTGGTACGGCCAGCAGATCCCGGCCGGCGCGCAGGTCTCCTCGAACGACTCCTACGACTGCCCCGGCGAGCCCACCGAGAAGTGCACGAAGGGTGGCGCGTTCTCGACTCCCGCGCTGGCGCTCGGGACCAAGGGGACCACGGCCGAGGAGGTGGCGAAGGCGGACATCGCGGCCAACGCCGCACAGTCCTACGGCAAGGGCTACGGCGAGATCACCTCGCACGACGTGCTGGAGTCCCAGGCGGTGACCGTGGCCGGGCAGAAGGGCTACCTGGTGCGCTGGAAGGCGGTCACCAGCAAGGGCTCCGACGGGCTCGTCCAGTCGCTGGCCTTCCCCTCCCCCGCGAACCCCCAGCAGATGGTCGTCGTCCGCTTCGGCGTCGACGTCGACCAGACGGAGTCCGTCCTCGACGACATCACCAAGGGCATCAAGGTGTCGAAGGGCGGCGGCAGCGGCCAGAACGTCTGAACCGGCCGGAACACGCGGCGGCCGGGCGGGGCACCTCTCCGCTCAGGAGGAACCCCACCCGGCCGGGGGGTGCGCGCCGCCCCCGTCCCCACGGTGCGGCGCGAACAGGTCGCCGTCCAGTCATCCCGTGGACGGCGGCCCGGTCTCAGGTCAGGCCCAGTGCGGGCAGCACCGCGGCCTCCACGAAGCAGACCAGGTAGTCCGGGTCCGCGTCCTTTCCCTCCAGGACCGGCCGGGCGCGCAGGACGCCGAACATCTGCGCGGGGATGTACGCCAGCGCCGGATGGTCGGCGGGAACCTCGCCGCGTTCGACGCCGCGGCGCAGGATCTCCTCGAGCGCGGCGATCTCCGGCTCGACCAGCGCCTCGCGCAGCGCGCAGGCCAGTTCCGCGTCCTGTGTGACCGCGTGGCCGAGCGCCTGGACCAGCTTGGTGTCCTTGGTCGACCAGGCGCCCGCGGCCCGGGCGGCCAGGCGCAGGTCCTCGGCGAGTGAACCGGAGTCGATGCCGGCGAAGCGCACCCTCCGGTTGGCGCGCAGGGCCGCCGCCACGAACTGGGGCTTTGTCCGCCACTGCCGGTAGAGCGTCGACTTGCTGCAGCGGGTGCTGGCCGCGATGCCCTCCATGGTCACGGAGTCATATCCGCATTCACGGACCTGATCGAGGACGGCGCCGAAGAACTCCCGCTCACGTTCCGGCGTGATCTTGGAGCGGCGCGAGGCGGCGACCGTCTCCGGTCCGTCCGCTGCCTGCGACGTCATGTGCTCTCCTCGCTCGGGTCCGGCGGCCACAAGGCCCGCATCCAGTGTCGTCCGAATGTGTCGTACGTCAATCGATACGCCAGTGTACCGATACTCAATCGTATCGGTACACTGGCGTATCGGTACGCACCCGTATCGATGAGTTCCGGGTGCCGGACGAGTCACCTGTCGGTCCGGCATCAGCACACGCACCACCGTCAGCGAAAGGGCCGGGGGATGAATGCCCGCACCGAGCCTTCAGAAGCGGCACCACGCGCGACAGCGCGTCCGCCGCTCGTCCGTGAGCTCCTGCTCGTCATAGGGCTCTTCCTCGTCTACAAGTTCGGCCGGCAGCTGGCGACGGGCCACACCGTCGAGGCGCTCCACAACGCCCACCGCGTGTGCGACTGGGAGCTGGCCGTCCATCTGCCCGGCGAGGGCTCGGTCCAGTCCCTGCTGCTGTCCAGCGACACGCTCGTACACATCGCGAACACCTACTACGCGACGGTCCACTTCCCGGCCACCCTGGGCTTCCTGGTCTGGCTCTATCTGCGGCGCCCGGCACACTACGTGTGGGCCCGCCGGGTCCTGGCAGCGCTGACCGCCACCGCGCTGGTGGTGCACCTGGTGTTCCCGCTGGCCCCGCCGCGCATGCTGGCCGAGGCCGGCCTGGTGGACACCGCGCGGGTGTACGGCCCCTCGGTGTACGGGCCGCCGCAGACCGACCACCTCTCCAACCAGTTCGCGGCGATGCCCTCGCTGCACTTCGGCTGGGCCCTGATGGTGGCGATCGGGCTGATCGTGGCGACCCGGTCGCGCCTGCGCTGGCTGTGGCTGCTGCACCCCCTGGTGACCCTGCTGGTGATCGTCGGAACGGCGAACCACTACTGGCTCGACGCGATCGTGGCGGGGGCGATCCTGGGGCTCGCCCTCGCGGTGATCCACCTCCCGCACCGGACGGTGACCACGGCCGGACGCGCACAGGACAAGCTCGTACCCGCCGACGAGAACGCCCACGAGAACGTCCTGGTCGGAGCGGCCCGATGAACGCCACCCTGCTCGCCGTCGTCCTGTCCCTGTTCTCCGCCGTCGCCTACGCGGCCGCGGCGGTCGCCCAGGAACGCCTCGCCGCCCGCAACCCGGGCTCGGGCCTGCTGCGGCTCCTCGGCTCGGGCGCCTGGTGGTGGTCGGTCGGACTGAACGCTTCGGCCGCGCTGCTGCACGTCGTCGCCCTCACCTACGGTCCACTGACGGTGGTCCAGCCGCTGGGCGCGCTCACCCTGGTCGCGGCGGTGCCGCTGGGCGCACGGATCGCGGGACGCCGGGTCAGCGCGCTGGAGTGGCGGGGTACCGCGTTCACTCTGGCCGGGCTGGCCGCGATCCTGGTCGCCGCGTCCGGACCCGCCCCCGAGCAGGTGCTGAGCACGCCCGAGGCGCTGGCCGTCGCGGGCGTGACCGCGACTTCGATCGGCCTGCTGGCGCGGCGGGGAGCTCGCCCCGGCCTGCGGCACGCCTCCGCGTCAGGCTTCGCCTCCGGCGTCGCCTCGGCCCTCACCCAGACCGTCACGGTGGCCGCGACGGACCGCTCCGGCCCGCTGCTCAGCGTGCAGGTGATCGGGGTGGCGCTGCTCGTCGCGGCCTTCGCGGCCGGCGGACTGCTGCTGTCCCAGACCGCCTACCGGGGCGGCCTCGGCGCCCCGCTCGCGGTGGTGACCCTGGCCAACCCGATGGCCGCGGCGGCGATCGGCCTGACCCTGCTCGGCGAGCGCCTGCAGGGCGGCGCGGCCGGCGTGCTCCTCGCCCTGGCGGGAGCGGGCCTGGCGTCCTGGGGCGTACTCCTGCTCACCCGGGCGACCCCGCACGCCACCGCGGACGACGACCATCCGGTGGCCGCGGTCCTGGCACTGGAGCCCTCCACCGCGACGACCGAACCGGCGCTGGTACCCCGGCTGCCCCGGCAGAAGGAGCCGGGGCACCTCACCTCGCTCTGATACCCTCGCGCCGGTCAACTCGCGCCGGTCATCGCTCTGATCACCTCGCGATGATCACCTCGCGCCGGTCACGCGCTCCGACCGAGAGCGCGCGCTCAGCCCAGTCCGCGGGAGTCCTGCTTGAGCGCCGTGTCGACGGTCAGTGCCGTCGCCACGACCAGGCTCAGCAGCGGCTCGGGCAGCTGGTAGTGGATCTGCAGGACGTAGTTGTCCGCAGTGGTGAACATCGTCTTGGCGAGGCCCTCCCAGGTCTTGGTGATCCGGGCGACCTCGTTGTCGGTGTGGTCGACGATCGCGAAGTTCCAGGCCCGCCAGTTCTCCGCCTTGATCGCGCCGACCTGTTGGCCGTTCACGTTCATCGCGAAGTTGATCTTGCCGATCATGTTCTGCTGGGCGATCTCACCCACCGGAGAGCCGTCCGGACGCTCCACGATCACCCGCGACTTGAGGAACTTCCTCGGCCGCGTCAGCAACAGCACGGGCTGCCCGTAGGTGTCCCGGATCTCCAGCTTGTGCGTCATGAACTGGTCGATGCTGGCGACGAAGCGGAGGATCTTCTTCAGCGCGCTCTGCCCGACCTGGACGACCGAGCCGAGCTGATTGCCGTTCTGGTCCATGACCTTGTACTCGTTGGTCAGCTCGATCAGCTTGGCCTTCTGGTTCACCACCAGCACCGGCTCGGTGAACAGGCTGCCGCCGCCGGGGCCGCCCGCGACGACCCCGGCCTGTTGCTGCACCTGACGCTGCACACGCGCGTCCGGCCCGGCCTGCTGCTGCGGCATCTGCGTCTGCGGCGCCGCCTGCTGCACCGGTCCGGACTGCACCGCCTGCTGCTGGTCCGCGTTGGTGTGTTCGGTCCACTGCGCGCCGTCCCAGTAGCGGAGCGTCTGGGCCGCCCCGTGCGGATCGGGGTACCAGCCTGCAGGAGTGTTCGATTGCGTGGTCACCGGGGCACACTACCCCGGGACCATCGGTTTCTGGCCAGCCCCAAGGGGCCGTTCCCCGCTGGGCTTTACTCCGTCGTGACAGCCGGGTCGCTGACCCCGGGACGCCCGTTCTCGACATGTCCGGCGAACCGCCGTACAAAGGCCGGGTCGGCCTCGGAGGTGACGGTCAGGTCGTACCAGCGCCTGCTCGCCGTGAGGTCGAAGGTGTGCCGCACGGTGGCGCCGGCCCGCACGGTGAAGGTCCGGGCCGGGCGGCCGTATCCGTCGGCGGCCTTCAACCGGACCGTGGCGGAACCCTTGTTGGTGAAGGTCAGCTCGACGTCGTCACCGGTGTGCCGTGCGGTGACCTCGGGGCCGGCGGTCTTGTTCGGCCCCTTGAAGACCCGCAGGAACCCGTTGGGACCGTGCACGCTCAGGTCGTACGACCCCTTCGAGTACGCCGAGTTCCAGGTGTCCGAAACGCTCTTGTCGGCCTCGGTGGTGTAGCTCCAGGGGCCGTCGGTGCGGTTGCCGGAGGTGACCAGGAACGCGGCGCCGGCCTTGGCGCCGGAGGCGAAGGTGAGGGTGAACTTCCCGCTCGCCGCGTCCACCGAACCGTCCACGTGGGGCGCGTACTTGAGCGGGCGGGCGGGGCGCAGGCCGCGCTCCTGCCTGGGCAGGACCGCCTTGGCCGGCGGGGTCGGCACGTAGTCGGGGTGGCGGTCGCGGTCCGGCGGTTCGTAGCCGTCGGTGTCCGGCAGGGCGACCGGCTTGGTGTCCTTGCGGGAGAAGTCGAACGCGGCCGTCAGGTCACCGCAGACAGCCCGCCGCCAGGGCGAGATGTTCGGCTCGTGCACGCGGAAGCGGCGCTCCATGAACCGGATGATCGAGGTGTGGTCGAGCGTCTCGGAACAGACGAACCCGCCCTTGCTCCACGGCGAGACGACCAGCATCGGCACCCGCTGGCCGAGCCCGTACGGTCCGGCGGCATGGCCGCTGTCGCCCTGGAAGACGTCCAGGGCCGGGTCGACGGTCGACTTGCCCTGCGCGGCCGAGGCCGGCGGGAACGGCGGGACCAGGTGGTCGAAGAAGCCGTCGTTCTCGTCGTAGGTGATGAACAGGGCCGTCTTCGCCCACACCTTCGGGTCGGCGGTCAGTGCGTCCAGGACCTGGGCGATGTACCAGGCGCCGTAGTTCGCGGGCCAGTTGGGGTGCTCGGTGAAGGCCTCGGGGGCGACGATCCAGGAGATCTGCGGCAGCTTGCCGCCCTTGACGTCGGCCTTGAGCTGGTCGAAGTAGCCCTCGCCCTTGGTGTGGTCGGTGCCGGTGCGGGCCTTGTCGTAGAGGGGGTCGCCGGGCTTGGCGTTCCGGTACTGGTTGAAGTAGAGCAGCGAGTTGTCGCCGTAGTTGCCGCGGTAGGCGTCGTTGATCCAGCCCCAGGAGCCGTTCGCGTCGAGGCCGTCGCCGACGTCCTGGTAGATCTTCCAGGAGACCCCCGCCCTCTCCAGACGCTCGGGGTAGGTCGTCCAGCCGTAGCCGACCTCGTCGTTGCCGAGGACCGGGCCGCCGCCCTGACCGTCGTTGCCGGTGTAGCCCGTCCACATGTAGTAGCGGTTCGGGTCGGTGGAGCCGATGAACGAGCAGTGGTAGGCGTCGCAGATGGTGAAGGAGTCGGCGAGCGCGTAGTGGAACGGGATGTCGTCGCGGGTCAGGTACGCCATCGTCGTCGACGACTTGGTCGGCACCCACTTGTCGTACCTGCCCCCGTTGAAGGCGGCGTGTCCGTCGTTCCAGCCGTGCGGGAGGTCCTGGAGGAAGGCCATGCCCAGGTCGTCGGCGTCGGGGTGGAAGGGCAGGACGTCCTTGGTGCCGTCGGACTGGTGCCAGACCGTTTTGCCGTTCTGGAGGGTCACCGGACGCGGGTCGCCGAAGCCCCGGACGCCGCGCAGCGAACCGAAGTAGTGGTCGAAAGAACGGTTCTCCTGCATCAGGACGACGATGTGCTCGACGTCCTCGATGCTCCCCGTACGGTGGTTCGCCGGGAGTGCGGCGGCGCGCTGGACGCTGTTCGACAAAGCGGTGAACGCCGTGGTGGCGCCCGCGAGTTGCATGAATCTGCGCCGGTTGACCTCGGGCATGGGTGGTGCCTCTCATCCAGGGGGCGGATGGCCGGAACGTGACGGAATGACGGAATGCGTGCGCTGCGAGTGTTCCAAGAGCACCAAACGTCAGGGAAGGGTGTGGTGGCGCTGATGTGAAAGTCGTCGGTACGGGAGGTGTGGGGCCGCCGCATCGGGGGATGGTCGCGATCATGACAGAGACCCACACGTCGCCGTCCACCCCGACGAAACGGCCCGTACGCCAACTGCTGGCGGCCTCCGTGGGCAACGCCGTGGAGTGGTACGACTGGTACGCCTACACCTTCCTGGCCACCTACATCGCCACCGAGGTCTTCCCGAAGAGCGCCGACAACTCGCTGGTGCCGCTGCTGTCGACGTTCGCGGTGTTCGCGGTGGGCTTCTTCATGCGGCCGGTCGGCGGGCTGCTGATGGGCACCATCGCGGACCGGCACGGCCGACGCGCCGCGCTCACGGTCACCATCCTGCTGATGGGCGGCAGCAGTCTCCTGGTCGGGCTGACCCCGACGTACGCGGCGGTCGGCGTCCTGGCTCCCGTGGTGCTGGTCCTCGCGCGACTGCTCCAGGGCCTGTCCGTGGGCGGGGAGTTCGCCGCCTCGACGACCTTTCTGGTGGAGTCGGCAGGGCCCGGCCGGCGCGGCCTGTTCTCCAGCTTCCAGTACGTGTCGACGACGGCCGGACAGCTCGTCGCCTCCGGGATCGCCACCCTGCTCGTGGACACGCTCACCGACGGGCAGATGAACAGCTGGGGCTGGCGGCTGCCCTTCGTGTTCGGTGCCGTCCTCAGCCTGGTCGGGTTCTGGATCCGGCAGGGCGCGCAGGAGACGAGGAGCGCCGAGCAGCGCGAGGCACCGCGTCCCGGCCTGTTCGAGGCGCTGCGCCGCCACCCCCGCGAGTCCCTCCTCATCTGCGGCATCACGGCGGGCGGCACCATCGCGTACTACACCTGGACCTCCTACCTGCCGACCTACGCCGAACTCAACGCCGGCGTCGACAAGTCCGACGCCCTGCTCGCGGGCACGGTCTCCCTCGCCTTCTTCGGCCTGCTCCAGCCACTCGGCGGACTGCTCTCCGACCGCTTCGGCCGGCGCCCCCTGCTCCTCTTCTTCGGCCTCGGCTTCGCCCTGCTCAGCGTGCCGCTGCTGCACGCCCTGCGCGACTCGTTCGTGGTGCTGTTGCTGGTGCAGTGCGCGGGCATGGTCCTGCTGACCGGGTTCACGTCGATCAGCGCGGCCGTCAACGCCGAGGTCTTCCCGCCCCGGGTGCGGGCGGCCGGCATCGGCTTCCCCTACTCCCTGACGGTCGCGCTGTTCGGGGGGACGGCCCCGTACGTCGGCACGCTCTTCAAGGAGATGGGGCACTCCGGGTTCTTCCCCTGGTACGTGGCCGCCCTGTGCCTGCTGTCCTCGCTGGTGTACCTGCGGCTGCCGGAGACGGCGCACCAGGAGCTGCGCCGCTGAGAGCGACGTCCCACCACGGTGCCCACCAGCACGTCAGGCTGCTTGACACAGGGGCGCGACCCCGCTCCCGTCCCAGAACCGAGGCCGCGCTCCCGCACATCAGGATCTCCGGGGATCCTCACATGTTGATCATGTGGCCTGCCAGGCCGTGGACGGCCTCCTGAATGGCCTCGCCCAGGGTCGGGTGGGCATGGACGTTGCGGGCCACCTCGTGGACGGTGAGGTCCCACTTCTGGGCCAGGGTCAGTTCGGGGAGGAGTTCGGTGACGTCCGGTCCGATCAGATGGCCGCCGATCAGCTCGCCGTACTTGGCGTCGCTGATGAGCTTCACGAACCCGCTCACGTCGCCCAGACCGTGCGCCTTGCCGTTCGCGGTGAAGGGGAACTTCGCGACCTTGACGTCGTAGCCCTTCTCCCGCGCCTGGGCCTCGGTGTAGCCGAAGCTGGCGATCTGGGGCTGGCAGAAGGTGGCGCGCGGGATCATCGCGTAGTCGAGCTCCATGGTCTCGGCGTCCGCGAGGGTCTCGGCGGCGATGACGCCCATCGCCTCGGCGGCGTGCGCGAGCATCAGCTTCGCGGTGACGTCGCCGATGGCGTAGATGTGCGGGACGGAGGTCCGGCAGCGCCCGTCCACGTCGATCGCGCCCCGCTCGGTGACGGCGACGCCGGTGTTCTCGAGGCCGTAACCGGTCACGTTCGGGGCGAAGCCGATCGCCTGCAGCACCTTGTCGGCCTCCAGGATCTGCTGGTTGCCGTCCTTGCCGGTGACCGTCACGCGGACCTGCGGACCGGACTCGTCGATGGACTCGACCCGGGTGGAGGTGAGCACGTCGATGCCCAGACGCCGGTACTGCTTGGCCAGTTCGGCGGACACCTCGGCGTCCTCAAGGGGTGCGACCCGGTCCAGGAACTCGACAATCGTGACCTTCACGCCGTAGTTGTGCAGGACGTAGGCGAACTCGATGCCGATCGCGCCGGCGCCCGCGATCACGATCGACTGCGGGAGGTCCTCGGCCAGGATCTGCTCCTCGAACGTCACCACGCGGGAGGTGCGGCGGGTGCCGGGCAGGAGCTTCGGCGTGGCGCCGGTGGCGATGATGCAGTGGTCGAACCCGATCGTCTGCGTGGAGCCGTCGAAGAGGGCCACGTCGAGCGTGTGCGGGTCGCGGAAGGTGCCGCGCCCGCTGATCTCCGTGATCTTGTTCTTCTTCATCAGAAAGTGGACGCCCTTGACCCGGCCGTCCGCCACCTTGCGGCTGCGCCGGAACGCCTCGCCGTAGTCGAAGGACACCTGCCCCTCGACCTTGATGCCGAAGGTCTTCGCCTCGCGGGTGAAGACGTGCGCCAGCTCGGCGTTGCGCAGCAGGGCCTTGGTGGGGATGCAGCCGACGTTCAGACAGACGCCGCCCCAGTACTTCTCCTCGACGACCGCGACGCGCTTGCCGAGCTGTGCGGCGCGGATGGCGGCGACATATCCGCCGGGACCCGCGCCGAGGACGACGACGTCGAAGTGCTCGCCCTGCTCATCCATGGAGGTTCCTTTCTGAGGCCCTGGTGTCCTCCGTAAGCATGCTCCATCAGGAGGGGCGGCCCGGAACGCGGGCCGGTCGGCATCCCGGGGGAAGATCTTGACGGCGACCTCGGCTGACTGTCAATGATAAAGCCAGGGGGCCAGGTGCCCGTAGGAGGCGGTTCGCGGCAACGGCTCAGACCCCCTGTCCGGCTTCTTGTCCGTCCCAGCCTCGCGTTTGCGGCCGCCTGACCGGCGTGCGGACGAGCGGGAACCGCGTGCGGCGACGCAGGTGAAACCGATGGACTCGTGGAGCCTGATCGCGTGGATGTCGCTCTCCGCGGTGGCCTGGGGGGCGCGGACGGCCCTGCTCTCGGTCCAGCCCGGCTGGCGGAGGCGTTCGCCGACCAGGGCGATCAGCCGCCCGCCCGGTACCGGATGCCGAGCTCGACGGTACGGGGCAGGAAGGGGCCCGGCCGGCTGAGGGTGATCAGGCTGAGGATCCCGGGTACGTCAGCGGGTCCGAGCCGTACCGCGCCGGTGCGGGTGCGGCGTACAGCGCGGTGGCGACCAGTTGGAAGCCCTCGCCGCTGTGCTCGGCCTCCCAGCCGACGGGCACGGTCCGGACCGCGGTGACGGCGCCGAATCCGACCAATGCGGCCAGGTCGTTCCAGACGCGGGGATCGATGGGGTCTTCAAGAGCGGTGCACGGGAAAACGTCCGTGAGGCAGCGGGGCGCCCCGGCCGCACCGCCGGAGTCACGCTTGAGGGGCAGGCACCGGGAACAGCATGCAGCTGCTGGTGGCGTGGGCAAGCAGTCGGTCCATCGAGTCGAACAACTGCGCCTGCGCGAGGGCGGTTCGACGGCCACTGCCGGCCAGTGCGCCGATGGCGCGCACCGGGCCCGTGCCCAGGGTGATCCGCCGCGGGAACTTCACGGTCAGATCGAGCGAGGTGCACGCCATACCCTGCGGGAGGGTGGACTGGACGACGCAGCCCGCCGCCGAATCGAGCAGCGTGGCGAAGATGCCGTCGCTGTTCCGTCTGACGGTTCCATCTGACTTCTTCAGGCGAAGCTAGGCATTGCCGGGCTCACCGCGCCGGCCGGGGTGAGCTTCCTCGACCTGGACGTGGCCGGTGACGAATCGGCCGAGACGGCGGTCCGGCAGGTGATCGAGCGGTTCGGGCGGATAGACGTCCTGGTCAACAACGGTCGAGAACATTCGACTGCGGGACCTCCAGGGCCCACTCGAGTCGGTGGTCATCGGCCAGGAAGACACTGCCGGACCGTTCGCTCACAGCGCCGGTACCGGGAAGGGCAGGGACACCTTGGCGCCCGTTTCCCGTGCCGGCGCCGAGCTCATGGCCCGCACCGTCGAGGTCCGGGTCCGGCCACCGGCGAAGACGAACACACGCAGCACCAGGAAACGCCCGATGCCGGCGAGCCCGGCGGCGGCGAGGTAGACGACCTGCTCATAGAGCGCTCCGGCCGACGGCTGCACGAGGTGCAGGACGAGCACCGCGGTGGAGGTCACCCCGTAGGCGGCCATGGCCGACCCAGCTGACTGCCAGTGCCGGCGCCATCCGGCATGCCCTGCCCCGAAGGTGAAGCGTGCGTGGAGCTCCGTACTGAGCAGAGTCGAGGCGACGGTGATCAGAGCATTCGCCACAGCCCAGGGCATCAGTCCGGCGAGCCCGGCCACGGCAGCGCCGGACGCGACCCCGACACCGCCGCCGAACAGGACGAACCGGGCGAAGGAGGCGACCGGGCCGGGGGCGCCCGGGTTCCGTCGCGCCACGGCCGACTCGGCGCCCATCCGTCCAGCACCCCGCGCCTCGTCCGCCGCCCCCGGCGTCACCTTCGGCAAGACCAGCGCGTTCATGGGAAGTCCCTTTCGACTGAGAGTGTTGCTGGGCCTCATTGGTCAGCGGTTTCGCAGGACGCTGCGCCCGTACGCTCGCCGAATCCTTCACCTTACGACCGTACGACAATAAGCAGGGGGTCGGTCCGTGGGCAAGGGCCTGACCGGATTTTGGATTATGACCGTACTCACATCGGTGGTGAGGCAGGTTCACCACGGCGCTCGCGCCCGGTGCGACGACCGCTCCGCTGCTGCGAGGCCACCGGCCCGGGCAGCATCCCTGCCCGTGGCTTCTCCACCGCGCGCGAGCGTCCACACCGGGACTACTCCGTGCCGTCCGCCGGCAGGCGCTCCGGCAGTCCGAGCCGCGGGAACTGGTCGTCGTGGAAGATGACGATCTCGGCGACCGCCCCGCCGGTGATGCGCAGGACGTCGATCGTCAGCGGCAGGTACGCGCCCTCCTGCTCCCGCCAGAGGTAGAAGGCGAGGGCGGGCTGCCGGTTCACCGATGTGAGGACGCAGCGCAGGCGCCCCAGGTCCGCGAACCCGTCCTCGACCCAGCTGTTCACCACCGTGTCGCCACCGACGTACAGGCCCGGGGTGGGCGGCATCGAGCAGCGGACGTCGTCCCGCAGCATGGCAGCGAGACCGTCGACGTCCTTGGCGACGCTCGCGTCGGTGAAGCGGCGCACCAGCTCGCGCGTTCCTGGGTCCTCCTCGCCGCCGGTCCAGTCCTGCCGCTCGGCGGGCAGGTGCTCCCTCATGCCCGCGCGGGCCCGCTGCAGCGCCTTGTTCACGGAGTTGACGGAGTCCCCGAGGATCTCCGCGACCTCCTTGGCCGACCAGCCGAGCACGTCCCGCAGGATCAGCACGGCCCGCGGGCGCGGCGCGAGGTGCTGGACCGCGACCAGGTACGCCAGCTCGATCGTCTCCCGAGCGACGGCGACGGTCTCCGGCTCGTCCGCGTCGCCCACGGGCAGCTCGTCGAGCAGCCGGTCCGGGTAGGGCTGCAGCCACAGCACCTCGCCGCCGGTCGCAGGCTCCGGCCGGCACTTGGCGAGCAGGTCCAGGCAGGCGTTGGTGGCGATCCGGTACAGCCAGGCCCGGAACGTCGACCGCCCCTCGAAGGTCTCCCGCCGTCGCCAGGCACGAAGGAACGTCTCCTGCACGGTGTCCTCGGCGTCCTCGAACGACCCCAGCATCCGGTAGCAGAGCACGTGCAGCTCCCGCCGGTGTCGCTCGACCAGCCCGGAGAACGCCGGCTCGTCGACCTCGCTTCTGCAGGTCGAGCCGCCAGGTGGTGTGTTCACCGAGCCCGACGACCACGGGCTCGGGCGTTCCCGGGGCGGGCTGACCACCAAGCTGCACCTGGCGGTCGAGCAGGCCCAGAAACCGATGTCGCTGGTCTTCACGGCGAACAGCGCGGTGACCCCCCGCAGTTCCAGGTGGTCCTGGGCCGTATCCGGGTGCCCCGGCCCGGGCCGGGCCGCCCGCGCACCCGGCCGGACAAGGTTCGTGCCGACTGGGACAACCGCTCCGACACCGCCACCCTGCGCAGCGACCACGGCCGCTTCATCGACGACCAGTCGTGGGGCGGCGACAGCCACCGCCGCGGCGGCCACCACCGTGACGAGTCGTGGGGCGGCGACAGCCACCGCGACGGCGGGCACCACCGCGGCGACATCCGCCGCTGACCCGTACCCGTCCCGGCCGGTAACCACAGCACCACGGCTCCTCACGCCGGCATGACACCACCATGGCGCGCTGTCTTACCGGGCAGCGCGCCGTTCAGGTCCCGGACCGTCGCCGAGGACTTTGAGGAGCTCTTCCAGACCGGGCGGCGGTTCACCCCGGCCGATCGCTACGGCCATCTCCATGGCGGTCAGGCGTAGAGGGCGGCGAGGGCACCAGCAACTGCGGCGGCGAGGGTGATGACCGCGGCGAAGGCGGCAGCGGCGCGTGTGAGGGCAGTCGGGTAGGTGGCGCCGTCCATCCGCGCGAGTTTGCCCGCGCCGGCGGCGGCCAGCAGCGCGATGACGATCACGAGTGCGGTGGTGAGGAGGGAGACGGCGACACTCACGGCAGCTCCCAGTTCAGGGTGGGGTGTTGTTGGGGTCGAAGGTCGCGGGAATGCTGTTCGACAGGGTCCGCCGGAGGAAGATGAACACGGGCGAACACGGCTTCTCGGGGGAGGGCAAGACGGTGCAGTCTGGACGGGACCGCGGCGGTGTCAATCCGGCGCTCACCGAGCTGCGCAGGAAGCTGAACGACGGGCTGGCCCGCAGCCGCATGGACAAGAAGGATCTTCCCGGCCGGTCGGGGCTGGGGCGCACGACCGTGTGGGAGGCGTTGCAGGATGGCGAGCCGGTGCCCTCGGAGAGAACGGTGGGGGCCCTGGCGCGCGCTGAGACTGCCTGCCGAGGGGTTGCTGGAGTTGTAGCGTGACGCGGCCGGGGGCGGGAGCGGGATGCGGTCGGCGCCGGGACGTCCGATCGGGGAGTGGGAGCCGCACGCTCTGGAAGTCCATCCGGCCGGATACGGAGACGATGTGCCCGGGAAACGAGGGCTGCCGGGGTACGTGGAGCGTGCGCATGACCGGGTGCTGGCCGAAGCGGTACGTCACGCTGCGGCCGGCCGCAGCCGGATGGTGGTTTTAGTGGGCAGCTCGTCGACGGGGAAGACCCGGGCGTGCTGGGAGGCTGTGCAGCCGCTGGCGGACGCAGGGTGGAGCCTGTGGCATCCGTTCGACCCGACCCGCGCCGCGGCGGCTCTCGATGACCTGCGCCGTGTCGCCCCCCGGACTGTGGTGTGGCTGAACGAAGCCCAGCACTACCTCGGCGACCGGGAGGCCGGTGAACGCATCGCCGCCGCACTCCACGGTCTGCTCACCACCGCGCAGCGCGGTCCGGTGCTGGTGCTGGGGACGCTCTGGCCCGAGTACGCCGCCCGGTATACCGCTCTGCCCTCCCCTGGCGGACCGGACCCCTACAGCCGGGTGCGGGAACTCCTGTCCGGCCGCACGCTGACCGTTCCTGACGCCTTCGACGCCCAGGCACTGGCCGCCACGACAGCCCTCGCCCGGGGCGGTGACCGCCTGCTGGCCGATGCCCTCACCCGCGCCGGCGCCAGCGGGCGGGTGGCCCAGGACCTGGCCGGTGCTCCCGAACTCCTCAAACGCTACGAACAAGCCACGCCTGCGGCCAGAGCCGTACTGGAAGCGGCGATGGACGCGCGCCGCCTCGGTGTCGGCCTCCACCTGCCGCAGGCCTTCCTCACCGACGCTGCCGCCGACTACCTCACCGACACCGACTACGACCAGCTGGCCAAGGACTGGGCCGAACAGGCATACGCCGAACTCGCCCAACTGGTCCATGGCAAACAGTCCCCTCTGCGCAGCACCACCTTCCGGCCCCGACGACGACCGCCCACACCCACCGAAACCCCGCCCACTTCACCGGTAGCAGCGGGACCGATGTTCCGGCTCGCCGACTACCTCGAACAGCACGGCCGCACCGCCCGCAGAACGCTCTGCCCGCCCGCATCCTTCTGGCGCGCCGCTCTCACCCACCTCACCAACGCTGACGACCTGAACAACCTCACCGAGGCGGCCGAGAACCGGCACCGGCTGCAATGGGCCCACCACCTCCGACACCGCGCCGCCGAACACGGCAGCCGTCACGCCCTCTACCGCCTGGCCCTGACGCGGGAGCAGGCCGGAGACCAGGAGAGCGCCGAAACCCTCTACTGGCAGGCCGCCGACCACGGCAACACCGACGCGCTGTACCGCCTGGCCCGGATACGCGAGCAGGCCGGCGACCAGGAAGGCGCCGCCGCCCTGGCCCGGCGGGCCGCCGACCACGGCAGGCCTCACTTCCTGTACCGCCTGGCCAAGACGCGTGAGGAGGCCGGGGATCGGGAGGGCGCCGAGGACTTGTTCCTGCAAAACGCCGACTACGGCAACACCTACGCGCTGCACCACCTGGCGCAGATGCGTGAGGAAGTCGGGGACAAGGAGGGCGCCGAAACTCTGGCCCGGCAGGCCGCCGACCGTGGCGACCCCCGCGCGCTGGTCGACCTGGCCAAGATGCGCGCGCAGGCCGGGGACCACGAAGGCGCCGAATACCTGGCCCGCCAGGCCACCGCCCGTGGCGACACCGACGCGCTGGTCGACCTGGCCCGGATGAGAGAAGAGGCCGGGGACGAGGAAGGTGCCACATCCCTCTACTGGCAGGCCGCCGGCCACGGCGACACCCGCGCGCTGTACCACCTGGCTCAGATGCGCGAGCGGGCCGGGGACCAGGAAGGTGCCGAAACCCTCTACCGGCAACTCGCCGACGAAGGCAACACCCGCCCGCTGGACCGCCGCAGTATGGAGGAGGCGCTCCATACCCTGTGGCCGTATGGTCTGGATCCGGACGGTATGCCAACGCTCCGTTAGCAATGATCAACGTGTTACCGGCCGGCGCTCAGGCAGCTGGCCAGGGGTGCCCCTCTGGTGTGGTCGGGGCCGGGGAAGACCTCGTGGGTCGCCGCGAAGGCGCGTGTAGCGGTTTGGGGGCGCTCGCGGTCCCGAAGCCCAAGTCCGAGGGCATCGAGAACATGGCTTCGTACAGGTGGGGCCGTGCTGAGGCGAAGCCGAGGTAGGCGCGCATGCGTGCCATGGGGTCGCCGTCGGCCGCTTCGAGTGCTTCGGCGATTTCGGTGAACCCGCTCAGGGCCACGGCGTCAATGAGTGCTTGTCGGTGGGTGAAGGCCGAGTAGAGCACCGGCTGGGTGACGCCGAGTTGGGAGGTGACCCGGCGCGTCGTCACCGCCGCCCAACTGCGCGGCGTCGTCGGGCGGTTGACGTAAGCCGGGCACTGGCGGCCGGGCGACCTGGAGATCCTGATCGTGATGGACGCCGGCTACGACGTCGCCTGTCTCACCCACGCCCTGGCCGACCTGCCGGTCGTGCTGGTCGGGCGCCTGCGCTCGGACCGTGTCATGCTCCGCGACCCGGGCCCCGCGCGTTCCGGCCAGCGCAAGTCGAGTACCGGACGGTGCCGACGCTACCGACGGCCCGGCTTTCCTGGGTCGCCCTACCAGACCGGGGATCAGGAGGGCGCCCTTGACGGGGCGAGTTGCCCACAGACTGGGTTCTGCAAGGCGGTTGGACGTCGCCGAACTCGAAGCCGGAAAAGGGAAACAATGACTCTGAAGCCGCACACCATCGGCAGCCATGGAATGGTGACCTCCGTCGAGGGCCTCGGCACGATGGGCATGACCGCGATGTACGGCACCCCTGACGACGCCGAGTCCGTCGCGACCGTCCACCGCGCCATCGACCTGGGTGTCACGATGTTCGACACCGCCGACATGTACGGCCCGTTCAGCGGCGAGGAACTCCTCGGTCGCGCCCTCGCCGGCCGCCGAGACCAGGTCGTCGTCGCCACCAAGTTCGGTGGGCTGACCCTCGACGACTCCGGGCGGGTCGTCGGCGGCCCGAACGGACGGCCGGAGTACCTGCGCAATGCGGTCGACGGGTCGTTGCGCCGCCTGGGCACCGACTACATCGACCTCTACTACCAGCACCGGGTCGATCCGGACGTGCCCGTCGAGGAGACGTTCGGAGCGCTCGGCGAGCTCGTGGCCGCGGGCAAGGTGCGGTACCTGGGCATCTGCGAGGCGCTGCCGGAATCGATCCGCGCCGCGCACGCCACCGCGCGCCTCTCGGCGGTGCAGACCGAGTACTCACTGTTCACCCGCACCGTCGAGACCAACGGCGTGCTGGACACCGTCCAGGAACTGGGCATCGGCTTCGTCGCCTACTCGCCGCTCGGCCGCGGCCTGCTCACCGGCGGGCTGCGCGGAATCGAGGACCTGCCGGAGAACGACTTCCGCCGCACCGCGCCGCGGTTCGCCGGCGAGAGCCTCCAGCACAACCTCCAGCTGGTGGACCGCGTGCGAGCCGTCGCGGATGAACTGGGCATCACGGCGGGTCAGCTGGCGCTGGCGTGGGTCCTGGCCCAAGGCGACCATGTGACTGCGATCCCTGGCACGAAGCGCCGGACGTATCTCGAGCAGAACGTCGCGGCGGCCGGCGTCGTCCTCGACCAGGCCACCCTGAAGGAACTCGACGAGGCCGTACCCGCCGACGCCGTCGTCGGCCAGCGCTACGCTCCCCCGGCGATGGCGTCGATCCAGGAGTGATCCCAGTCGAAAGGCAGCTCATGGCGGACAACGACCTCGGTGGCTTTCTGCGCGCCCGGCGGGAGGCGTTGCGCCCGGAGGACGTCGGGCTCGTCCCTGGCGGCCGCAGGCGCACACCGGGCCTGCGGCGGGAGGAGGTGGCGATGCTGGCGAACCTCTCCGTGGACTACTACGAGCGCCTGGAGCGCTCCCGCGGCTCGCACCCCTCGGAGGCACTGCTGGCCAACCTGGCCCGCGCCCTGCGGCTGACGGTCGACGAACGCGACTACCTCTACCGGCTGGCCGGCTGCCCGCCGCCCGCGCGCCCTGCGCACGGCGGGTACGTCGACCCTTCGATGATGTTCCTTCTTGACGCGCTCACCACCGTGCCGGCCCACGTCATCGACGATCTCACCAACGTACAGGCGCAGAACCCGTTGAGCCGCGCGCTCATCGGATCCTGGGCCGAGTTGGAGGGTCGGGACGCCAACGTCACGTGGCGCTGGTTCACGGAACCGGGTTCCCGTGCACTCAACACACCCGAGGAGCACGCGGAGATCGGCCGCGGATACGCGGCCGATCTCCGCGCCGCCACCGCACGGCTCGGCTCCGACCGCACCGCGCAGCGGCTGGTCGACGACCTCCTCGACGCCAGCGCGGAGTTCGCCCGGTACTGGCAGGACATGCACGTCCAGCCGCTGCGATCCACTCCCAAGACCCTCCTGCACCCGCGGGCGGGCCGACTGGAGGTGCAGTGCGACATCGTGCTCAGCACCACGACCGGACATCGACTGGTGATCTTCCGGCCGCAGCCGGGCTCCAGCACAGCGGAGAGCTTCGATTTCCTCCGCGCCATCGGTCAGCAGACGTTCAACGACTGACGAATCCGCCAACTAAGGTCCCGACAGCTGCGCCCGTCGAGCAGCGGACAGGTGCACGAACCTCAAGGCGAGATCGGTGTCGGGGCAGTTGCAGGCGGCAAGCTCGTGCGCGTGCTCTGTGCGCCTGCTGTCCCGTCAACGACTGAGTGCGAGCAGCCGGAGGTTGTCCGCTGTGGGCGAGCCGGGGACGGCAAGCAGGACGGACATGACCATGTCGGGGTCACTGGGCATCGTGAGCACTTCGTACTCCAGCTCCAGAAGGCCTGCCTCGGGATGCCGGACCCGCTTCTTGCCGCTGCCTCGGTCGTACACGTCATGGCGGGCCCAGAGTCTCCGGAACTCCGGACTCGTGATTGACAGTTCACCCACGAGCGAGGCCAGCTCCGGGTCCCGGGGATGGCGTCCCGCGTCGAGATGCAGCCATGCAACGGTCTCGGCCGCGACGGTTGACCAGTCCGGGTAGAACCTTGCTGCTTCGCGGTTGGTGAACACGTAGCGTGCCGAGTTCCGGTCGCCTCTGGCCTGCCTGCTGAAGCCGAATATCGCATCTCCAAGCGGGTTCCAGGCCAACACGTCGGTGCGGCGGCCGAGGAGGAACGCCGGCGTGTCGGTCGCTTCGAGCAGGCGGACGAGTTGGCCTCGCACGACATGATCGGGCTCGTCGTCGCTCGTACTGGGCCGCGCGAGCATCTTCAGGTGCCGGGTTTCGCCGGAGCTGAGTTCCAGTGCTCGCGCGACCGCGTCGAGAACGGCGTCGGACACGTGCGGACTACGCCCCTGCTCAAGCCGGACGTAGTAGTCGACGCTCACCCCGGCGAGCTCGGCCAGTTCCTCGCGCCGCAGGCCGGCGACCCGCCGACGACCCGACGCCGTGAGGCCGACGTTTTCGGGTGCTATCCGGGCACGTCGCGCTTTCAGGAACGACGTGAGACCGGAGCGCGTGGGTGGGAATCCCGACCGAGGGTCATCAGTCATGTCGCGGCCACCGTCTCAATGACAACCTTCCCGAACTGGGCACCGGAAACCTGGAGCCTATACGCTTCCGGCGCGTCGTCGAACGGCACTACCTGATCGATGATCGGCTCGATCGCGTACTCGTCCATGGCGTTCACGAGATCACCGAAAGCGGCTCTGCTGCCTACCGCAACACCGCGGAGAGTCGCGGACTTGGCCATCAGCGTCATGAGGTCGGGCATGGATTCCGCTTGGTCGAACAGCCCCATGAAGGCGATGTCGCCACCGAAGGCCACCGCCGCAACGGCCTGGTCGAGAGAACCGGTGCCCGCCGCGTTCACGACGAGCTGGGCCCCGCCGGTCTGCGCGAAAACCTCGTCGCCCCAGTGCGGCGTGCTCCGGTAGTTGACCGTGCCCGTCACACCGAGCCGACGCAGCAGCTGGAGTTTGTCGTCGCTGCCGGACGTCGCCCACACCTGGGCTCCGGCGGCCTTCGCGAGCTGAAGTGCGAAGAGTGACACCCCACTCGTCCCGAGGACCAGGACCGTGTCTTGAGGGCCTAGCGACCGCGTGCGGTACGGGCGGCGGCCGTGGACGGCGCTCCAGGCGGTAAGCGCCGCACAGGGGAGAGTCGCCGCCTCGGTGAGGCTCAGGCTCTTGGGCACGGGGACGATCCGGTCCGCGGGCAGGACGACGTACTCGGCGAGCATGCCGTTCTCGCTCCCGGACCCCAGCCCGAATCCCATCGCCGGACCGGGTGCCCCGTCCTCCCAGTTCCGGAAGTAGACACTGGCTACGCGGTCGCCCACAGACCAGGGGCCCGCGTCCGGCCCGATCGCGTCGATCACTCCCGCGCCGTCTGACAGCGGGACGAGATCCGGTGCCGCCGGGACCGGGTACATGCGGTTGGCGACGACGATGTCCCGGTAATTGAGTGAGGTCGCGTGCACCCTGATCCGCACCTCCGAGGGGCCCGGCTCGGGGATCGGCACGGTTCGGCGGGTCAGGGATTCGACGCCGTGTGCCGACCCGCCGGGCAGTACCCACTGGATCATCTCGTTGGATCTCGACACGTTGCTGCCTTCCGGCCAAGGGATGGGGATCTGATGAACAGCTGTGAGACAGGGCGGGATCAGGTGGTGAGGACGAGCAATCCGCGGGTACCGCCGGCGGCGTTACGCTCGTGCGCGCTGCGGGCGGCGGCAAGCGGGATGGTCTCGGCGACGGCCACGGAGAGGGATCCGGATGCCGCCAGAGCCGATAGGACGCCAAGCTGGCTACGGTCGGTGTGGTAAGCCCAGTTGACGGTCTTGACGTCCCGGCGGGACTGCGGTGCGCCGTTCAGCAGGGAAACGTAACTCCCGCCATGTGCGACGGCGTCCATGGCAGCAGGCCCGATATTGGCGGTGTCCAGCACGCCGTTAACGCCGCCGGGGACAAGGGAACGCACCGCCACACTGAGGAAATCCCCGCTGGGCACGAACTCCGTGGCACCGAGATCGCGCAATGCCTGCTCGTCGGTCGCCCTGGCCTGGGCGACCACGCGGTGTCCCCGCATGGCAGCGAGTTGGACTGCCAACCTGCCGACTCCGCCTGCTGCCCCAGTGATCAGCACCCAGCCGGTCGGGGGCAACGTCAGGACGTCCAGGCCTTGCCAGGCGGTGATCCCGTTCAGCGGCAGTCCGGCGGCCTCGCTCAACGGCACGCCCTTCGGCGCGGGAGCCACCGCCCACTCTTCGAGCAGGACGTAGTCGGCCTGGCAAGCGGTGCGCTGGTCGAGTCGTTCTTGCAAGCCGATGACCGCCTGGCCGGGCATCACGGTCGACACGCCGTCTCCGACGGCCTCGACGGTGCCGGCGACGTCGATTCCCACGCCATACTGATCAGCCTCGGCGGCAACGCCGAACTTCACATACATCCCGCTGGTGGCCTGGAAGTCTGCCGGATGCAGCGGTGCCGCCGCCACCCGGACCAAGACCTCGTGGCGCCCTGGAGTGGGGATCGGCGTCTCGATGACCTCGATCTGGCCCGGCCCACCGAGACTTCTCACGACAACTGCGCGCATGAACGACGACCTTCCGGTGATGGCTTGCCCGATGACTGCTCTACCGTCGGACACGCACGCTTGGGCAGGAAGGGGGAAGCTCAACCGGGGGTCCGGCAGAACCACCCGAGTTCGACTGCGCCCTGCCGCGCCCCCAGCGTGCTCCCGTGTGGCGGCATCGCCCGCTCACGAAACTCATCCGGGTAGTTCCGTGATGCCGCTTTGACTTCGAGTGCGTTCATGGCGGACGCCGAGCTCGGTGCAGGTGTGGCGCCAGGCGTGAGAGCCCCTGGCAAAGGCCGTTGTCGGAGAGCACTCGTTCGACAATCCTTTTCCGGGGCGACCGCACCGCGATCAAAGAGCAGTGTGCATCGTGAGAACTGCAGGTCGGGCGGGCTGGTGTGCGTAGGCGTCGGGACGCTCGGCCAGGTCCGGGGTGGGAGTCCAGCGACAAGATCGTCGGTCATCGGGCGACTTCCTTGTTCGTGAGGACCAGCCCCCACAGGGCGTACCAGGGGCGGATGGCCGGGCCGAGGGCGGCCACGGCCGCCAGGCTGAGCCCCAGCGCGTACACCGGCCGAGGGCGCAGCCGCAGCCATATGACGAGGACCGAGCCCCCGGCCGCCACCACACCGAAGGCGTGCCAGGCCGGGATGGCCAGGGGCGCCAGGTCGGACAGGGCCCCCTCCTCAGCGCGTGCTCTTCTTTCCGTCCAGCGCTTCGCGGATGATGTCGGCGTGGCCGGCATGCTGGGCGGTGTCCAGCGCGACGTGCAGCAGCACTCGGCGGACCGTCCAGTGCTGCTCTGTGAAGAAGGGGCTCTCCGGCAGCGCGATGGTGGTGTCCAGGTCGGGCTGTGTGGCGATCAACGTGTCGAACCGGCGGTTCGACACGTCGTAGCCGGCGAGCAGAGCATCCAGCGTCTCGCCCGGCATCATGCGGAACTGCTCGGCGTGCCGGGCCCAGTCCGCCTCGGTCAGGCTGGCAGTGTCCGGCAGCCCAGACGGGCCCTCCGCCAGGAAATTCGCCCACATCTGCTCGACCGCCGTGACGTGTTTGATCAAGCCGCCCAGACAGAGCTCGCTGACGGTGGTGCGTCGGCGGGCTTCCTCGTCGCTCAGGCCGCTGGTGGTCCCCCGCAAGGACTGCCGGGCCCGGTCGATCTGGGTGACCAGGTCGGCATGCTCACCGCTTCTGTTCTGCTTACCATCGGTCGTGCTCTCGCTCATGATCCGTTCCTCTTACGTCTTGTCAGGCTGACGGTCTGCTGTGTGCCCGCGCTCCGGAATACCTAGGAGTCCTCGGCGGGCAGCTTCTCGGGGGCCAGGGCGCTGCCGAGCTGGTCGGCCACCACGTATGGGTTGACCGCGCCGTGGCGGCTTCCCATGGCGACATCGCGCCAGAACATGCTCAGCGCATTGCCCCCCGTGAGCGCGCTGGAGCCGTGCAGGTCGAGCAACATGTCCAGTGCCGTACGGCAGTCCCGCAGGGCGCACACCAACTGCATCCGCGCGCCCGCCGCTTCGGTGGCCGAGGAGGTGTTACCAAGGTCTGCAGCATCGAGCATGTCCGCCACCCCCAGCGTGCGCTGCTCGGCGGTGTCCACGAGCTGGCTGGACTCGGCGAACAGGTGCCGCGCCGACGGTGACTGGCTGCGCCGTGTGTAGGGGGTGCCGAACACCGGGCGCTCGATTGTCATCAGCGGTCTGATCAGGTCCAACGCTCCCCTCGCCGCCCCGAGCAGCGGTGCCACCGTGTGCAGGACGATCGACAGCTGGCGCGTGCCGATGCCCGGACCCTCCAGGTGCTCGGGCTGGGTCATCAGGAACGAGTCCGGCACGAACACTTCCTCGGCCACCAGGGTGTGGCTGCCGGTGCCCCGCAACCCCACCGCGTGGTCCCAGGTCCGGTCGATCTGCAACTGTTCCGTGGGCAGCATGACCAGACACACGCGGTCCGTCCTCTCGTCGTCGATCATGCCCAGGCCCACCATCGCCCACCGGGCTTCCAGGCAACCCGAGGCGTAGGACCAGCGCCCGTCGACCAGGTAGCCGCCGCCCACCCTGCGGGCATGGCCTGTGGGCATGGCGGTGCCGCACACCCGCACGTTCGGGTCGGCGTACACGGCCTCCTGCGCCTCGGTCGTCATCCAGTCGAAGAAGAACGATTTGGCGGTGGCGCTCACCGCCGCGAGCCAGGCGGTCGACGGGCACCCCGCACCCAGTTCGGCAAAGACCCGAACCATCGTGCGGTGGTCGGCGTCGAGCCCCCCGAACTTCTCGGGGGTGGTCAGGGCGAACGCACCCGCTTCCTCGGCAGCGGCCCGACTCTCCGCTGTGGGCCTTCCCTGTTCTTCCGTCGCCGCCGCGTTCGCGGCGAGCACCGCCCGAGCCGTGCGGGCGCGGCTGCACGGGTCGGCGGTGGCAGCCGAGGGAACGGTGGGGTGATCAACCGGCATAGTAATTCTCCAAGCGATTCATGAGTCCAACGAGGCGAGCGGTCCGCGTACCTTCGTCGGCGCCACGCGTTATGCAACAGTTCCAGGCAGGCGGGGCAGGAAGTCCGCATTGTCCAATCGCGTAGGCGATGGTTCCGTCGGATCGATGCTGGAGTGCGCCAGCCACTGCCCTACGAGCTGCTGGTCGGTCAAGGTGCGGACATCGTCCATGCCGTGGTGGAAAGTGTTTCCTGTGAGGTCGCGATCGCGACGTCGTGACCCGCGGCCTGCAACAACTGGGCCGTGGGCGCGATCATGGCCCACAGATGCGACGGCACGGCAAGGCTTGTCAGCACAACTCTCATGATCGACAGTCAAGACCGTGGACCGTCACGGTGCCATGTCCGTACGGTCACCGTGCATGTCCCGTTGTGCGCGCCCCCGCTACCATCTAGCGGGTGGACTTACTCAGCGACATCGCCAGCCGGATCCGGGGCGGTCGCGCCTTCGCATGCCAAATCGGCGAGCCGGGGCCGTGGCGGCAGAGGTTCCCGTCCAAAACCAGCATCGGCTTCCACATCATCCAGCGCGGAACCGTGTGGCTGACGGCCGCGGAGAAACCACCGGAGCGGGCGGCCGCAGGAGACGTGATCTTCCTTCCCACCGGTGCAGAACACGCGCTCCACGGCGAAGACGTCACCTTGCTGTCCGGCTGCTACCACCTTGCCGACCCACAAGTACATGCCGCTTTGCGACGCCTGCCGCCGGTCTCGGTCGTCACCGGTGGCCTCCCCCGGCTGGCCGAGCTGTCCATCCTGCTGAGCGACGACCTTGCCGCTGACCGGCCCGGCGCGGACGCGAACCGCACGGCGCTGGTCGGCCTCCTCGTCGTGCAGGTGCTGCGCCACGTGGAGACGGCCGGCGCATGGGCAGTCCCCGACCCGGTCATCGCGGCCGCCGTGCGTTCCCTCCACGACGATCCTCGCGCGCCGTGGACCGTCGAACTCCTCAGCAGCCAGGCAGGAATCTCCCGCACGGCCTTCACCCGGCGATTCACCATCCTCGTCGGCAAACCCCCGATGGCCTACGTGAGAGATGTGCGGCTGAGCACCGCCGCCCGCATGTTGCGCGAGACCGACGCACCACTCACCGCGATCGCCCGTCAGTCCGGTTACGCCAACGAGTTCTCCTTCGCCACCGCCTTCCGCCGCGAGTACGGCATCTCTCCGGGCCGCTACCGCACCGGCCCCCACCATGGGCCAGACGTTCCCGATCTCCAGCACGCGGCAACGCGGCAACGCGGTCCTTGGCATGCCGAGGACCATAGAGCCCGCTGACCACCAGCACGCTGACCAGGGAGGTCAGCCCTGCCTGCTGGCGGCGACGGTAGCGACGGACGTGACGATGAGGGTGACCCGCGAGGTTCCCGGGCCGCCGAGGTCGCAGCGGTGCGGTGCACGGCCCACGATTACACCGATCCGGACAAGCCCCGCATCGCCTGGAACGACCAGGCCGCCCGGGAGACTCTGGTAGACGCCCTGGTCACCGACGCGCTCAGGCTGCTGGGACATCTGCCCGAGCAGGAACTGGGTGAGAAGGCGGCGGACGCGGTCGGCCTGCTGGCCCTGGTCGCCGGTCAGGACGTGGAGCCGGCCGAGGACTCCGACGGACGCGACGGACGGTGGCGCATCACCCGGGGCACCGCCTACGACCGGATGGTCTCCACCGTCGATCCGGAGTCCCGGCACGTGCACAAGACCCGCAGCCATCAGCAGGACGGCTTCAAGGCTCACCTGGCCGTCGAGCCCGAGACCGGGTTATACACCGCGGTCGCCCTCACCCCTGGCGCCGGACGCGAGCACCACGAGGCCGCCGTCGGCGGGTGCTTCGGCGCCTTCGGGCCATTCGGCCAGCAGCGTCACCTCGGGCAGGACACCGTCCCAGCGGCCATACTCGGCAGTGGCGGCGGCCTGGGCCGACGGCGGGAGCGGACTCCGGCCGGCCGCACCCGCAGCGCCGGCTCAACTCGCTCCAGCAAGACGCCTCGTGGACCGCAAGATCGCCGAAGATCACCTGGAGCCTCGTACCGTAACGCCCCATGCTCGATCCCCTACACCACGACGCGGGACGCGACCCGAACGGCCGGTGGCCGCCGTGGCCGCCGACCTCAACCCCGTGCTGCGAGGCTGGGGTGCGTACTTCCGCAACGGGAACTCCGGACGGAAGTTCAACGCGGTCGACGGCTATGGGCTGCCGGTCTGTGCCCCGGTTTCCGGCTCCGCTTCCGGAGGGTCGAGCAGCCAGGTCACCGGCCGTGCAGGGTCCGGGTCGTAGCGGCAGGACGCACCCGTGTGGACGGTGTCGCGCAGCAGCCGGGAGAGGGCGGTGTCGTGCCGCTGGATGCGGTCGAGAGTGGACGCGATCGCCTTGCGTACCGCTACTCGGGCCCGCTCGTTGGTCGAGCTGAAGTGACGCCGCCGTCCGCCGAGACCGGTGGCCGTGCGCACCTCGGCGAGTAACGCGTCGCGTTCGAGTCGTAGTCGGTCGATCGCGGCCTGGGCAGTCCAGGGCCCGGCTTCGTCCAACTCGACGTCGATCTCGCGCAACCGGTGGTGGTAGGCCGCCAGTGCCTGCTTGTCGATGACCTCGCCGGTACCCGAATCGGCGACGACGGTCCCCGCATGGCCCGGCGCCGCGGCGGACAAGTCGAGCGCACTCATCTCGACGCCGGGCCTGCGGAGCAGTGCACGCAGGTAGTACAGCCCCTTGAGGTCGGGCAGCACGACCGGGGCGCCGCCTGAGCCGACGACCCAGCCGAGGCTGCCGTCCCGGTACAGGTGCACGGTGAGCGGACGGGGCGATGGGATCGGCACCGGGGGTGCGAGGAGCCGCTCTTGCCACCAGTTGGCGCCGATCCGCTCGTAGCAGGACTGCGCGCGGTGGCGCCAGCGTGTCGCAACGGGGCGGCCGAGTGTCTGTTCGGCGCGGTGGAGGTAGTCGTCGACCACGCCGTGGAACGTCACCGCGCCCGCGTTGAGCACTGCCCGGCCGGCGAAGGGCTCCAGCAGGCGGACCCCGTCGGCGAGGATGTCGTCGACGTGCAGCGCAGCTGCGACCTCGACGAGAGAGGTCACGGTGAGCAGGAAGTCGACATCGCGCGCCACGGTGTCGAGCCCGGTGCCGGCGAGCTGCTGCAGCAGCCGCAGCGCGCGGTCGGGTTCGTCCGCGGCGAGCCAGAGTGCTGCGGCCTCGGCCGACACCGAGGGCACCCCCTCGGCGGCGCCGAACGCGGCGAACGCGACCGCCTCGCTGCGCAGCGCCTCGATGTCGCCGACCTGGTGTGCCCGGGCTGCGGCCAGGCTGTGCACGACCGCATCCAGGTCGGGCTCGGCGGCCTGGGCACCCAGGTCTCCGGTGAGGGCGATGAGCTGATCGGCTGCCTCGACGTCGCCGGTGACAAGGGCGTGCATGGCCCGCCGCGACGCGGCGAAGAAGGCGTCGCGTGGCGAGCCCGACTCCTCGGCCAGCATGTCGAGCGCGCGCAGTTGGCGCTGCACAGAGATCATGTCGAGGCATTCCCACGCGGTGGTCAGTCGCCACAGGTGCGCGGTCAACCGCCGCGTGGGATCTGTGAGATGGGCCGCCACCTCGGCCAGGCGTGCCGAGAGGGCCAGCCGTTCGGCGAAGTCGTCGGGCCCCCAGTTCGCGACCAGCGCGGCGTCGAGGGCGTCGGCGATGATCTCGGGATCGCCGACACCGTCAGCCATGGCGACCGCTTCCCGCGCAAAGGTCACGGCCCGCTGGGCGTCGCCTCCGTAGACCCAGGCCCGGGCGAGCGCAGCGGCCAGGCGGCAGCGGCTCGCCGGTGCGACCGCCGCCGCGTACGCCTCGTGGATCAACGCCGGTACCTGACCAGGATGAGTACCGAACCGCTGGCTCGTCGGCAGCTTGAGTGCCGCCGCCGCCATGAGGTCGGCGTCACCGGTGTCACGGGCCTCGTAGTAGGCCTCCAGCAGCGCCGCCCGGACGGCGGCGACCCGCTCGACCGCAGGCTCCATGATCAGATCATACTGCTTTCCGGTCCGCCGTCAGGGTCTGAGCAGCCGCACCGTCCGACCGTGTTCGGCCACCCGCGCGCGGTCCCAGTCGCCGGTGCAGTACACCGAGAGCTGCGAGATCGACCCGTCGGAAACATCGGCGCGGAACAACTCCCGGCAGTACCACGACTCACGGTCCTGCTCCCACCGCTCCTCGACCTCCAGGACGAATCCCGTCGTCGTGGCATCGAAACGGGATCGGGGCACCTGGCTGGGTCCGGGGTGACCGGCCAGGCGCAGCGCCACGACCTCCTCGACGCCCTGTGCCTGCATACGCCAGAGCGGCATCGTGAAGTCGCAGAACACCTCCGGCGTGAACAGGCCCGCCGGAGCGACGCCGGTCTCCAGGAAGGTGACGAACTTGTCGGCCAGCCCGCGGGCCGTGGTGGTGGTGGCGGTGGCCTGGCTGCTGCTCATCGCGCACCTCCGGCGGCGCTCATGTTGGCGGCCACGACCGCCATGGTCTGCTGGAACTCCTTGGACGGGCTGAAATCGACCGTCTCAGCCCCCGCGGCCACGACGGGCACGTGTCCGGGCGGCGCGTAGTAGACGTCGCCGGCCTCGTAGGTCTCGGCACGGTCGCGGTAGCGCAGCACGAGGCGACCGGAAAGGACCATGCCCCAGTGCGGGCACTGGCACCGGTCCTCGGGCAGCCCGCGGAACGCCGAGGTGCCGTCGGCGCCCTCGGGGAAGGTCTCGAAGGAGACCGTGTAGTCGTCGAGTTCGGCGTACCGGCCCTGGATGACTGGCGCGTCGACGAGAATCGGGGCCTCGTCCTTACGTGTGCGCGGCATGTGACCTCCTGCGTCGTTGGATGCTGTCACCCTTAAGGCGTGACTTCGCGGCGTCACGTTGTGAGGTCACAACGCTTGAACAGACAAGGGCGCCGACCGAGTCGCACAGCCAGGCGCTGCGTACACCCCGAGACGACTGGCGTGCGGGCAAAAGAGGTAGCGCGGCCGTTCCTGACCGCAGGGCCCCGGTGTTTGCCCGGCTGGTCCGGTTTGATCATGTGATGCCGTAGAGAGTGAGGATGCGGGGGCGGTCGGTGTGGGCCCGGCGTCCGGCGGCGGTGTTGACGTATCCGGCGAGCTTGAGTGCGCTGCGGATCAGGTCACGGACGGCAGCGAGTACGACGGGCGCATAGTGGGTTCTGACCTGGGAGTTGTCCTCTCCGAAGACGACATCTCGGACCCAGTGGACGGTGTTTCCACCATCCAGTGCCCGCGAGCCCGAGACGCGATCTCGGCCGCGTTCGCTTCTTCGGCGGTCAGGTCGGTGATGGCGTAGACGATCTCGCTGGACCACTTCTTCGCGCCGTGGAGGCGGCGACGGCGCTGGATCCGCAGGACCTGGGCCGCCTACGGAAAGAGCAGGCCCGCGACGGTGACGACCTGCACGAGCCGTTGCTCGTGGCGGCCGTGCCCTCGCGCGTCGTCGCGGTGGATCACGGGGATGGCCTTCCAGGGCAGGGCATGGAGTTGGCGGGCCTGGCCCCGCTGCTTGTTCTTGATGGTCAGCAGGCAGTGGGCGCCGCGTTCGTGCAGGTAGGTGGCGTGGTCGCGTTGAGCGTGGAGGGCGTCGGCGGTGACGACGGTCCCCGCGAGATCCGTGTCGTCGATCTGGTCGAGCAGGGGTGCGAACTCGGGGATCGGGTTGGTTTTCGCGCCGATTTCGCGCGAGGTGAGCGTGACGCCGTCTCCGTGGCGGACCGCGGACAGCACGAAGACCCGGCTGCCGTCCGGTCGCTTCACGCCGCGCAGGCACTTGCCGTCCACCGCGATCGCCCGGCGCCTGGACCGCACTGGCTCGGCACGGGTGGCTGCCCGATGGGCCCGCCGGGCCGGCGTCGCCATGTCCGACAAGCCCGGCTCGGCGTGGTGGGTCATCGCCGATGCGGCAGGTCGGCTGCTGTCGGCCTCACCCACCGCTCCGGGCGCTCGCCATGACAAGGGTGCTGCCGGTAAGCCGCTCCGGAATCGGTGGCCCGGTCGGGAAGGCGAACCTGCGCCAACACGTATCTACCCAGTCCAGCCAGGGGCGTCACGTGGTGCGTCCCGTACCGCGTCACACAGCGCGTCACGTGGTGCGTCCCGTACGGCGTCAGACAGCGCGTCACGTGGTGCGTCCCGTACCGCGTCAGACAGCGCGTCACTTGATGCGTCAAGATGCCGCGCACCATGCCGGGATGATCATCAGCGAGGAGTCGTCAGCGCTCGTGTGGCGACCCCGGCAACCTGGCACTTCGCATACCACCATGATCGGGTCTGTGTAGCGAACGGTGGAACTCGGTCGGATTTCTTCAGCGGCGTCCGGCGGCGAGCCGGCCGTCGAAGGTGATGGCGAAGGCTTGGAGTGCGGCCTTCCAGCGCATGGTCCAGCGTTTGCGTCCGGTGCCGGTCGGGTCCAGGCTCATGACGGCCAGGTAGACGCATTTGAGGGCGGCCTGGTCGGTGGGGAAGTGTCCCCGGCCCCTCACGGCCTTGCGGATCCGAGCGTTGATGCTCTCAATCGCGTTCGTGGTGCAGACGATCTTCCGGATCTCGACGTCGAACTGGAGGAAGGGTACGAACTCCGCCCAGGCGGCGTCCCAGAGCCGGCGGTCACCGCCGAGGGGCACCGGGACATCCTGGGCCTGTGGATCGGTGACGGCGGGGAGGGCGCGACGTACTGGCTCCAGGTCCTGACCGAGATCGTGATGCGCACAGGGACCGATGCCCACACCGCATCACTTGTGGTCGTCTTCTCCTCGTGAGCCCAGTGGGCCGAGCTGGTGGTCGAGCGCGGCACCGACGTCGGGGCAGTTCGTGCGGATGACGTCGAGGAAGGCGGTCAGTGCCGGGGAACGGTCCCGGGCATGGAAGGACAGGACGAGATCGGGCAGAGGCGTGCGTGGGGTCACCTCGCAGAACCACGTGCCCTGTCGTGGGGCCGTCAGCATGCGAGAGGGTCCCAGACCGACGCCCACCCCGCAGGCGGCGAGGCCGATGATGGTGTGGATGTCCCTCGCGACAGTCGCGCCGGAGAGCGCCAGGGAGTCCTTACCCAGGAGGGTCCGCAGCCCGGTGACAACAGCAGGCTCGTCCTCCCCGGGCGCAACGATCAGCGGCTGTCGCCGCAGTTGGTCCACGTCCACCGACGGCTGACCCGCGTACGGGTGCGTGCTGCTCACGACCGCGACCAGGTGGTCGTGTCCGATCGGGACCGACACCAACTGCTCGGCCCCGACGCCTCTTGGCGGGCCGAGGCTGATGGCCACGTCCAGTTCGCCGGTGACGAGCGCGGCCGTGCTGCGCCTGGTCGCCATCTCGTGCAGTTCCAGCCGTACGTCGGGCCGCTCGCGGCCGAACCGGCCAAGGACGTCTGGCAGGGGTTCGAGCAGCGCCGAGGCGATGAACCCCAGGCGCAGCCGGCCCGTCTCGCCGCGCGCTGCCCGAGCCGCGTCGACCGTAGCGGCCGCGATCTCGTCGAGCGCCCTGCGTGCCCGGGGCAGGAAGGCCTCTCCTGCAGCCGTCGCAAACACCCCCTGGCGGGTGCGATCGAACAAGCGGGTGCCCACTTCCCGTTCGAGGTCGGCGATCTGTTTGGACAGCGGAGGCTGCGCGATGCCCAGCGCACTGGCCGCCCGGCCGAAGTGTGCGTGCTCGGCGAGGGCCAGTGCGTACCGCAGGTGCCGCGCCTCCATGCCAGCCTCCCAGTCATACCTCAAATGTATCGCGGGGAATCCTGTCAGATCTTTCGCTGGATGATGAGGGCTGGGTCACGTGGAATGCGGTCATGACTGATTTTTCCTCCACAGACACCGTCTTCGTCTTCGTGCACGGGGCCTGGCACGGCTCCGGGCAGTGGGCGGCGACGCAGCGCGCACTCGCCGCACTGGGTGCCGCGAGTGTGGCCGTCGACCTGCCAGGGCACGGCTTCGACTCACCGCTGCCCAGCGGATACCTCCAGCCGGGCCAGCCGGGCTTGTTGACCGAGAAGTCCGCGCTCGCCACCGTGACGATGGACGACTGCGCCGAGACCGTGCTGGACACGCTGCGCCAAGCCCGCCACCACCGTCGTGTGGTCCTCGTCGCGCACAGCGCGGGCGGCGGCCCCGCGTCACTGGCCGCCGAGCGTGCACCCGAACTCGTCGATGAGATCGTCTATCTCTCGGCCTTCGTGCCTGCCGGACGGTCGCGGTTCTTCGACTATCTCGACTCGCCCGAGAACGTCACGGCCCGGGGCCAGAGTCTCAATCTCGGCGACCCTGGGGAGCTGGGCGCCGTGCGGATCAACCCGCTCTCACAGGATCCCGCCTACGTCGAGGAACTGCGGCAGACCCACTACCACGACACCGCTGTGGACCGTTTCGACCGCTGGCGCTCGGCACTGAGCCCCGATCTGCCGCTGGCGATCCCGGCCACGCCCGTCATCGTGACTCCGCAACGCTGGGGGCGCATACCGCGAACCTTCCTGCGCTGTGCGGACGACCGGGCGCTGCCGCCAGCCGTGCAGGATTTGATGATCGCGGAAGCCGACCGGGCCGTGCCCGGCAATCCGTTCACCGTGCGCACCCTCCCGGGCAGCCACAGTCCGTTCGCCGCCCGGCCCCGTGAGCTCGCTGCGGCGCTGCTGCCGTGAGCGGCCATCGACTGGTGCTGCCGGTGGTGCTCAGCGCCACTTTCGTGCAACTGCTCAACGTCACTGTCGCCCAGGTGGCTGCGCCGGCGATACAGGCCGGCCTGGACGCTTCTTCCGGCGCCGTGCAACTGGTCCTGGCCGGATACACCCTGACGTACGCCTGCCTGCTCATCCCCGCCGCACGGCTGGGCGACCGGTACGGCTACCGCCGACTGTTCGTGGCGGGCACCGTGGTCTTCACCGTGGGCTCGGTGGCCGGCGCGTGTGCCCCCGACGCCGCATCACTGATTGCGGCCCGGCTGGTGCAGGGCGCGGGCAGCGGCCTGGTCGCCCCCCAGGTCCTGTCGCTCATCCGGTCCGCTACCCCCGCGACACGCCGACCGCGTGCGCTGGGCCTGTACGGCGCCACCATGGCCGTCGCGTCACTGGCCGGGCCGCTGATCGGTGGCCTCGTCCTCAGCGCCGATCTCTTCGGCCTCGGCTGGCGGCCGGTGATGCTCCTCACCGTGCCGGTGGCGCTCGCCTCGCTGGCCGGAGCGAGCGCGCTGCCCCGTACCCGCGGGGCGGACGGACTGCGCGTCGACAAGCTGGGTGCGTTGCTGGTCACCGTGGGAGCCGGCGCGCTGGTCCTGCCCCTGGCGCTGGGGCGGGAAGCAGGCTGGCCCTGGTGGACATGGGCCGGGTTCGCCGTGGCTGCGGCCGCCCTGTGCCATTTCGTCCGGAGCCTCCCGCACCGGCCTGACCCGCTGATCCATCCCGCGGTGCTGCGTGACCGGGCGGCCCGCAGGGGCACACTGCTGGTGTTCATGTTCAACACAGGCGTGCCCTCCTTCACCTGCCTGCTCTTCCTCCACCTTCAGTCCGCCGTCGGATACTCGGCCCTGGCAGCCGCGCTGACGTCGGCACCTTTCGCCGCTGCTGCCGCCGCCGGCAGCACAGCCGCCCCCGCTCTCACCCGCCGGCACGGGCCGACGGTGCTCACCGCCGCGTCGCTGGTGCTGGCCGGGATGTGCCTGGCGCTGGCCCCGCTCATCGGCTCAGCGGCGGGACGCCAGGCGGCACTGCCCGTGCTGGCCGTCGGCGGCGCCGCGTTCGGCGCCTTCACCGCGTCGGCGTTCACCTTGGTCCTGGCCGGGGTGCACGGCCCTGCCGCCGGGTCGGTCTCCGGACTGCTGCCCACAGCACAGCAGCTCGGCGGATCCATCGGAGTCACCGCGGCCGGACTCGCCTACTATGCCCCCGCCGCTGATGCGGACACCGCATTTCGGCACGCCATGCTCTACCAGGTCGCCGTCTTCACGATCACTGCGCTGATCAGCCTCCGGCTCCGCGACCGACCTGGCACCGTACCCGTGCACGGCCATCGCGGTCACAACGCAAGGGCACGCAGGTAACGGCGCGCGGCTGAACTCCGGTGATGGCGTCTCTTCGGCACGCCGTCGTGATGGTCGCCCTGCCAGCGCCCGGCGAGTTCGAAGGTCCGACGGCCGGAGATCACCGCGCCGGTCGCCGGCGTTTCGCGGTAGACCTGGCCGCTCGGACCGTCGGACTCCCGGTCGTCGAGCCAGTTGAAGAGCCGTCCACCGTCGCGTCCGAGCTTCTGCCCTGGCCGATCGTCCGGGCCGGCGATGTAGCCGTCGAGCGACATCGACATGTACAGCCGAATCCGATTGTTCATCCTGGACTCTATCTCTCCTCCATGACACCGGGATCCGGCGTTTCCTGATCCGCGGGGCGGGCTTGTCACAAGGGAGACTTCAGCCAACCGGCAGAACTAATCGGCCCGACGCGCCAGCCTGCTGCCGGGCTGAGGGGGAAGGAGTCATGACCCGTGGATCAATTGTGATCGTCCAGGCCGCGTGGCTCTCGGAGCGTTCGACGAGGTGGCCACGCTCGAAGCGGGCTCCGGCACGGACCAGGGCGACGAGGGGGGTGCGTTCACGGCCCGCCACCGTTGCTCGGCGTCAGGCCGGTCGGCGTGCGAACTGCGCCGGTGTCGCTTGATACTGCTTCCTGCGTCGGGCGGGGTCCGCACCGGTCGGCCGGAGTGACAAGCTGGAGAGCCCTGGGCGTGAGCGAGTCGTGGTCCTACAAAACACCGCGCCCACAAGGTCAGTGGGTGCGCAGACAGCATCTCATCGGAGCGGTGAAGGAGGAGTTCGACGACCGGGCCCTGGCGCGTGCGGCCATCCGGCTCCGCTGCCGGTGGTCCCTGCCCGTACGCGAAGTGGGACGGTAGCGGCCGGAGACCCCGGCGTGGTGCGTGTGGGATGAGATGGGAACGCTGATCCGGGCGGCCTTTCCCGTACCGGCGGGCTGCGGCGGGAGGAAGTTGCCGCGCTGGCCGGTATGTCGGCCGACTACTACGGCCGGATCGAGCAGCAACGCGGTCCCATGCCGTCGGAGCGGATGCTCGCCGCACTCGCCCAGGCACTGAACCTCAGCCTCAGTGAGCGGGAGCACCTGTTCGAGCTCGGCGGGCATGCGGCGCCGCCACGGAGCCCGGGTGACGATCGCGTCAGCCCCACCATGCTGCGCGTTGCCGAGCGGCTTTCCGACACCCCGGCCATAGTGTTCTCCCGGTTCGGCGAAGCGCTCCTGCAGACTCCTCCGGCGGTCGCCCTGTTCGGCGACTGGACCCGCTTCAGCGGCATGTCACGCTACTTGGCCTACCGCTGGTTCACCGACCCGGCGCAGCGCGCCATCTATCCCCCCGAGGACCACGCACTACGCGGCAGGGTCTTCACCGCCGAACTCCGGGCGGCCTACACCGCAGACCCTCAAGGCCGGGCCGGAGAGATCGTCGCGGCCCTGCTGCAAGCCAGCCCGGAGTTCAGCGAAGTCTGGCGGCGACACGAAATAGACGTCACCCACCACCACGACCTCAAGCGCTACCTGCACCCCGAACTCGGCGAGCTCGAGATGTACGCACAGCTGCTGGTGGACCCCGACGCGGCCCAGGAGCTGCTCGTCTTCTCCGCGACGCCCGGCTCACCGAGCCACGAGAAACTCCAGCGCCTGACCGCCGTGCGGAAGTAGCCCGCCGGGCTTCCCGGAACACTGCGGCGCTCGGTTGTCCACCGTGTCGTGTCCCTGTTTCCCGCATCGCATGCTTAACCCCGGACAAGTTGTCCGGGGCGTACCGGCGGGCTGCGGCGGGAGGAAGTTGCCGCGCTGGCCGGTATGTCGGCCGACTACTACGGCCGGATCGAGCAGCAACGCGGTCCCATGCCGTCGCAGCAGATGCTCGCCGCACTCGCCCGAGGACTGCACCTGAGTCCGAGGGAACGGGACCACCTCTTCGAACTCGGCGGATATCCCGTGACACGAAGGGTCCTGCGCGGCGATCCCATCACCCCGGCCACGATGCGCATTCAAGTTCGTCGCTCCGTATCCCTCGTGATCCACATGCCGTGGTCCGAAGAGCACTCCACCGACAGGTCCCTCACCAGCGATGACCGCAGTTCTCAATCAGTGGCCGGATCGTCCCGGAGGACCGGGCGGCCATTTCTTTCGAGCCATCAACGGCCATACCACAGCAGCCACAACCCGGTCCTCCCGGACCGCCTCACATTCTTAGGGACAGCACATGACCCAAGTTACGGACACTGAAGCAACTCTCCCCACTCGCGCCGAGCTGGTCGCCGGTCTGGTCTCTGCCATGGCGAACCCGGCGCGCTCGCCGATCCTCCGCTCGCCGGCGGACGACGGCATCGCCTTCTCCGATGTCTTCTTCCCCGCGATGGACGGCGTGACGATCGAGGGCTGGTTCATACCGGCCGACAGCGATCGTCTGATTATCGCCAACCACCCCATCTGGGCAAACCGCTACGGCTTCCCCGGGCACCTCAAGCCCTACAGCGACGCCTGGGAGGCGAGCGGCAACAACATCGAAGTCAACTTCATGCCGGACTACAAGCACCTGCACGAAGCCGGCTACAACATCCTGGCCTACGACCTGCGTAATTTCGGCCAGAGCGCGGCCGGCAGCGGCGGCGCGGTCGGCAACGGCATTCGCGAGTACCGCGATGTGATCGGCTCACTGCGCTACGTCCGCTCGCAGCCCGACCTCAAGAACATGAAGATCGGCCTGCTCAGCCGCTGCTGCGGCATGAACGCGACGATGGTCGGCATGTCCAAGCACCCGGAAGAGTTCGAGGATGTCCAGGCGATCGTCGCGCCGCAACCGATCTCGCTGAGCTCCTTCTACCGCACAATTCTCGGCCACATGGGCATGCCTGACGCGCTGTCGGAGGTCGCGGACGCCCTGCGCCGCGCAACCAGCATGGAACTGAAAGACATGGACATGCCGCAATACGCCAAGGCGGTGGATATTCCGACGCTGCTGCTGCAGGTCCGCGACGACACGCTGACCACGCCCGACGACGTGCAGGCGATCTTTGACGCCATGCCGACCGACCAGAAGGATCTCATCTGGGTCGAGGGCACGAACCGGCGTTTCGACGGCTACAACTACCTGCCCGAGAACCCGCAGCCGATGCTCGACTGGTTCAAGCGCTTCGTCGCCTGACCCACCACCACGCTGGTGTGGTCGTCCACCTCGGACGCCACCGGCACGAGGGGCAATGCACTGTCTGACCAGATAGGACAGTCCCGCTACCAGCGAGTACACCGCGGCGGCCCGAAGGGCATCCCGCTGGCCGATGCGGCCGCTCTGCCGCTGGTGGGACTGACCGCGTACCAGGCGCTGTTCGACCACGGCAAGCTGACCGCCGGGCGGCGCGTGCTGATCAACGGCGCCGCCGGGGGCGCGGTCGGCGGCTACGCGGTGCAGCCGGCCAAGAACACCGGTGCCCACGTGATCGCCACGGCCAGCCCGCGCGGCAGCGAGCAGGCATCGCCGAGCACGATACCCGCGACCTGTACCCGGCACTCGTCACGGCCCTGGCACCGCTGAGCCTCGCCTACCTCCACCTGATCCACGGCGGCGACGAGGAGTTGCTGCGGCAACTGCGGCAGCAGTGGCCGACGGCCCTGTTCCTCAACCGTGCGGGCTCCGGCATCGACACGCGCGTCGCCGACCTCGACGCCGGCCTGGCGGACGTCATCACGGTCGGCACGACGGCACTGGCCAACTCCGACCTCCCGGCCCGCCTCCGCTCAGGCGCACCGCTGAACCAGGCCGACCCGGCCACGTTCTACGGCGGCGACCACCGCGGTTACACCGACTACCCCACCCTCGCCGCGGCGACCGCCAGCGGTGCCAACCACCATGAGGAGACCGCGTGACCACCTCCGGACCCCAGCTTGCTGAGCTCTTCGTCGAGATGACCAACACCCACAACCCGGACCTGGTGGACCGATTCGTCGCCAGGGACTACATCAACCACAACGACTTCGTCGCCGACGGACGCGAGGCCAACCGCCAGTTCTGGGCCGCGTTCTTCACCGGCCTGCCCGACGTGAAAGTCACGATGGAAGACCTGATCGTCTCCGGTGACCGCGTCGTCGGCCGCTTCGTCTACCGCGGCACCCACACCGGGGACCTGCTGGGCATCCCCGCCAGCGGCCAAAGCGTCGAGATGCGCAGCATCGACATCTGGCGCGTCGATGACGGCATGTTCGTCGAGCACTGGGACGAGCTGAACCTGATGCAGATGTTCCAGCAGATCGGCGTCCTGCCGCCGCTCGACGGCCCGGCGGCGAAGGCATGACACTTCTCTCGCAACTCGCCGCGTTGCTGGCGATCCTGAGCACGGGGATCGTCTACGGCACCGACGTGTTCTGCGCGCTGGTTCAGCGCGACGCGCTCGAGCGCGTCGATGACACTTCTCTTACCGCGGTCATGGGCAACGTGCACCGCTTCGCCGACGGGCGCATGCCAGTCCCCGGAATCCTCGGCGTCGTCGCAGCCGCCGCCGCGTCCGTGCTCGCCGCCGTGGCCGGCCGACCCGCCGGATCGGCGACCGCGGCAGCGGCCTTCCTGCTGCTGGTGGTCTGGGTGCTGCTCTACCTGCGCGTCAGCGCACCCATCAACCGCCAACTCACCGCGGCCGCCGACGCCCACGAAACCCCTGCCAACGCCCGCAGCCTGCAGCGGGACTGGGACCGCATCATCGTCCCCCGAGCCGTCCTGCAGGGCCTGGCCGTCCTCGCTCTGGGCGCAAGCCTCATCAGCTGACCCTGCACTCCGCCCCATGCCGCAGTCCACCACCCAGACCGAAAGGACCCTGACGAACGTGTACCAGCTCAGGATCTACACCCTGCGCACGGCCGAAGCGCTCCACGACTACGCGACCGTGCACTGGCCGCGACACATCCCCAGCCTGCGCGCCTTCGGCGTCACCACGCACGGCATCTGGACCGACCACGCCACCGAGGCGCTCCGCCTGATCGCGCTGATCTCTTACCCCGACGACGCCGACCCCGGTGAGGTCACCACCGCCTACATGGACAGCCCCGAATTCGCAGCAGACATGCACGGCTTCGACACCAGCAACATCCTCAACGTCGAGGAACTAGCGCTCGACCCGACCGCCGCGTCGCCGCTGTCCTGACCACCCAGCCTCAGCACTCACACCCTTCAGCCGAGCCGGAGTGAGCAAGCACAATGAGCACCACCACGCACGAAACGACGTTCGTCCTGGTGCCGGGAGCTTGGCTGGGGGGAGTGGAACTGGCACCCGGTCGCGCGGGTACTGCGGGAGCACGGCCATCGTGTGCGCGCCGTCACGCTTCTCGGCCTGTCCTACGGCAGCTCTCCGACCAGACTGCCGCTGAGCGACGGCATGAGACGACAGCACCGAGTTAATGCCCTCCGAGAGCGCGGTCAGCCTCTGATCGAGTCGATGCACGGGACTGAGCTGGGTAGGCGTCGGGCACGCGTTCGGCGGAAGGAACGTATTCGGCGGTGGGCCATGAGCGCTCTGATGGTGGCCGGAGCAGTCGTGTTATTCGTGATGCGAGACGTACCGCCACGGCCCGTCGAGTGGCGGCTGTGCGGGGGGCCTGCGGGTTGCGGACTGTTTCGACATTCGTGCTCCGTTTCCTGTGCGTTGAGCCTCGACGGGACAGGGAGAACACCGTGTGCGGTGCAGTCTCGGCGACGCGGGCGGAAGTCGGGGGTAAGCCGCCGCGAGGGCCGACGGCATCTGACGGTGCGAGGACGTGTGATGCGGATCACGGCTGTCAATACACATCCGTGAAGCTCACAACTCGACTGCTGCGAGCGGGAGTTGAAGCATCCACGGGCTCGGTCGGGGACAGCTACGACAATGCTCTCGCGGAGAACCTGTGGATGATCATCAAGACGGAGTGCATCCGCAGCCGCGTCTTCGCCACCCGGGGCGAGGCGAATCTCGCACTGTTCGAGTACATCGACGGCTTCTATAACTCCCGGCGCATCCAGAAGCGGCTCGGCTACCTCAGCCCGATCGAGTTCGAGGAGAAGCACTACGCCGACCAGGCAACGGCCGAACGAACGAATCTGAAACCCCGTCAACCCACTCTGACCTGCTGATCAGCACCTCCCGCACGCCGGGGGAACCTCAGACCCAATCGGGACAGGGGTGCTGCTTCCTGTTCCTGCGTGACCTCAATCCACAAGGCCGTTCCCGAGTCGCTGGCGCTGAAGACCAGCCGGCCGTCCCCCCAGCCTTCGGCGTGGATTGTGTAGGGCGCCAAGTCCGACAGCACCTTGAATTGCCCGTCGTCTCGGACATCAAGGTCGAATGCTCATACGAGTGCAGGACTTCCGTCGGCCAGTCGTCATCGCTGTAGCCGTCGATGTGGCCTGCGTCGATGCTCGAACGCAGCACGTGAAGCGCTTCGCGATGAACACACACAACGTCCGCAGGGCGAACTCCCTCCACGAGTACGAGCTCGCGGACCCGGACGCCATCCTGACTGATCACATGCAGGACCCTCTCACGAGAAGTCGGCCGATTCCACAGAGAAGACCCGCCACAACACGATCATTGTCAGACAGGGCCTAGCGGGCCGGTATGGGCGGGTTGAACGGCGGGCCACCGTCCGCGCTTTCGCGCTCAAGTCACCATCCAGCGTCGGGTGGAAGAACTTCCAGCGGCTGACCGGGCAGCCGCAACACCGGGTGGAGATGCCTGGGTGCTCCGCAGGACACCGTTCCGACATCCCAGGAACAGGCAACGTCACCGCGGGGTGGCGTGCTCGTAAGGAGGCAGCACATCTCTGAGCTGCCAACGGGAGGTGATCGAAAGCTTGGCGAAGATCTTACGCAGGTGCCACTCGACCGTTCGCGGACTGAGGAAGAGCCGCGTGCCAATCTCCGGATTGGTCAAACCATCCCGCACGAGCAGCGCAACCTGCCGCTCTTGTGCCGTCAGTTCCCCGCCGGATGAAGCCTCGACTGTGCGATCGCCGATGCGCTCGCCCGTAGCGACCAGTTCACCGCGGGCCCGCTCGGCGAACGCCTCCATCCCGATCGACACGAACATCCCATACGCGGTTCGCAGCTGTTCCCGGGCCTCGCCCCGCCGGCGCTCTCGGCGTAGCCACTCGCCGTACAAAAGATGCGCACGTGCGAGTTCGGGACGCAGCTCTGTTCGACCCAGTCGCTCTATCGCCTCGTGGTACAGATTCTCAGAGGGGTCGTCGCCGACAAGCGCCCGGGAGCGGGCGAGCACGCCAAGAGCCCAATCCGTGCCCGACGGCGTCGTAGCTTCCGCCAAATCATGCAGTGCCGCGCGAGCAATGTCATCGTTACCGCCACGCACCGCCGCCTCGATCAGTTCGGGCAACGCCCAGACGGACACCCACAGTTCGGCCATCCGGGTGCACACCTGAGCCGCCGCCAGTGCTTGCTCGTAGCGCCCTAGACCGTTGAACAGGACCGAGGCCGCCCACTGGGCGACTGTGACCCCCATCAGCTGACCGCTCGCGCCAGCCTCCTCAATTGTGGCGGCGATCAGCGCCTCAGCTTCGGCCGCCCGGCCTCGCAGTGCACTCAACCTGAGCTCGACATGGGGCGCGATGGGCACACCCGTAGCCGCGCACACATCCTCGATCTCCGCGACGATCACATCCGCCGCGGTGAATTCCCCAGTCCAGGAGATCGCGATCCCGAGCGATGTCAGGCAGAACGGAAGCTCGGTCAGGGCGCCAGCAGCTCGCACCTGTTCCACGACCCGGCCGACCAGGACCCGCATGGCGTGGTCGTCCCATACAGCCGCGCTGACGCCATTGGCTACCCATCCCCACATCAACGCATCGCCTGCTGGGAGGTCAGTCAGCGCCGCCAGCGCCCGCTGCAGTACCGGCACAGCGGCGGCCCGCCCATCGGTGACAAGCAGCGCACAGCCCTCCAAGACGATATCGAGGGCGTGTGGTGTCCCGGCCCGCGCCGGAAGCGCCCGAATCGCTTCCGAGATCGCCCGCAGGCTGTCGGAGTGCGCGGCCAGCAACGCCGCTGCACCCCACGCCACCAGATAGGTCTCACGCGCGAGGTTTTCGTCAAAGGCCCCAAGCCGCTGTGCCGCTGTCAGCAGCAGCGGTGGCGCCTCCTGGTTCAGACCGGCCGCAAACGTGATCCGACTCCGGACCAGATGCGCCCGGACTCGTTGCAATTCGTTCTCGGCGGCCCGGTCGGCGATCTCCGCAAACCTGCGCGCAACGTCGAGGTCCCCGGCCTGCAAGGTGGCTTCCGCAGCCGCCACCGCGCGCTCAGCACGCCGCGAGGAGTCCTCCGTCAACGCCACGCACCGCTGCAGGAACGCCGCAGCGGCAGCCAGTCCACCGCGCGCCTGTGCCCGATCGGCAGATCGTTCCAACTCCGCGGCGATGGACTCATCGGGCGTGGCAGTCGCGGACGCCCGATGCCAGGCGCGACGGTCCGGATCGGCCTGCGGGTCCGTGACTGCTGCCAACGCCAGATGCACGGCCCGGCGGTCCTCCTGCGACGCTGACCGGTACACCGCCGACCGCACGAGTGGGTGACGAAACGTCACGCGCGCGTCCAATGAAAGCCACTCCTGCATGCCCTCGGGGAGCGCGTCCTGCGGCGTCAGGCCGAGCCGGCTTGCCGCCCCCCACACCAGAACGGGGTCGCCGACCGGCTCGGCCGCAGCGATGAGCAGCAATAGCCGGGCAGGACTGGGCAGAGCGCCGATCCGGGTCAGAAAGCTCTGCTCGATCCGGTCCGGCAGCATGTCGGCGCGCAACAGGCCGAAACCGCCCGCCATCTGGGTCACTGTCAGCCCGCGCGGTAGCTCCAGCAGAGCGAGTGGATTACCCCTGGTCTCGGTGACGATCCGATCGCGGACCTGCCTGTCGAGACGACCGTGTGTGACCGAGTTCAGCAGGGTGTGTGCATCGGCGTCCCGTAGACCGGTGATCTCAAGCTCAGAGAGCCCGAACAACTCCTGAGGCCGCTCCCGTACCCCGAAGACGACAGCGACTGACTCTGCCAACAGACGGCGGGACACAAAGCCCAGCACCTGCAGCGATGCCTGATCCACCCACTGGGCGTCGTCAATCACGCACAGCAAAGGCTTCTGCTCCGCAGCAATCGACAGAAGAGTGAGTACCGCCAGCCCTACCAAAAACCGTTCGGGCGGCTCCCCTGCCCGCATCCCGAACACCGTTTCCAGCGCTGCGAGTTGAGGCGCGGGAAGGCGCTCCAACCGATTCATCAGCGGAGCACACAACTGATGCAGCGAGGCGTAAGCCAACTCCATCTCCGACTCGACGCCGACCGCGCCGAGTACCTGCATGTCTGCGGCCGCGATCTCCGCGTACCGCAAAAGCGCCGACTTCCCGATTCCCGGCGCACCGTGCACCACCAGTACACGGCTCTCACCGGCGTTGACGGCCGCAAGCATCCGATCGACAACGGCACGCTCCGCGTCCCGCCCCAGCAACACCAGGTCATCCCCATCGCCATGGCCTGCGCCACGCCTTCGCCGATCCATTCTCACCGCCTTCATCTGCCAAGCCCCTGTTCAGAGCCATCCTATGCTTGCGTGTGATCGGCCTGGAGGGCCTTGCATGTTGGCGCTCCTGGAAGTACCGAAGGCCCGTGCGGCTGCGGGCAAGGGGACCGGTGTGCTGGTCCAGGAAGGCGAGGGACAGTGATCTCGCCAGTTGACTTTCTAGACGCTGAATTGCTGCCGATTCGTTCGACGCCCATGGCGAGGGCCAGCAACCCATGTCGCCTCCTTGCTGACCAAAATCCCGATACAAGAGGGTAAAAGAGTGCATCGACGCAGGTCTCAGCGTGTCGGACCACGACACAGAAGCTCAGCACTCAATCGTCCACCGCGTTTTTGAGGTGCTCGAGGGCTAATTCATGGGCAGAACATTGGCCAGGCATAAGAAATTAGGCGCTGCAACCTACAATCCCGAAATTCCCGAGTACGAGGACCTGATGAACCGCACGATGCACCAGACCCAGGGCTGCGTCGTTTTCGCGTTGTGGCCGGTTAGATCACGTGATGCCGAGGGTGGTGAGCGGTCGGGTGGTGTCGCGGAGTGTCTGTGCAGTCCGGCGACAGGTTGCGCCGTGAGGGAACCACGGCCCTAGGCGGGCTCGTGTCCTGGTACGGGTGGAAGGTAAGCCGGGCGAGGTTCGCGGGGGAATCATGCAGATCGTCGAGGTGACCGGGTATGCCGTCCGGTCTGCTGTGATCACCATGAGGCGGACGGGGCCGCCGCTTGAATTCGTGATCTTCCCGATGCTGCATGTGGCCTCGCCGACGTTCTACTCCCAGGTCCGCCTCAGGCTCAGGGAATGCGACCTCATAGTCGTCGAGGGAATCCGAGGAAAATCGGTCGGAGTGAGTGCCCTCACGCTTGCTTACCGGTTCGCCCCGCGCCGGCGGCGCAACGGCCTGCAGGAGCAGCGCGATGAGCTGGTGCTTCCCGAAGGCGTGCCGGTGGTCAACCCGGACGTCACCGCGGCCGAAGCGATCGCGGACCTGAAGACACTGCCGCGGTGGATGTACGTACTCCTCATGCTCGTGGCCCCGGTGATGGGCCTGGTGTTCGCGCTGCGCGGTCCGCGCGCCTTCCTCGACGAAGACCAGGTGGTCGAAGATCTGCCGTCGACACTGCGGGCGGAGATGATGGCCGACAGCCCTGTGGAACACGCGATGACTGATCGGCGCGACCAGCGGTTGCTCGACGCGCTCGGCGAGATCCACTCGGAACGCGGCGACGAGCCGATCCGGGTGGCCATCGTCTACGGAGCCGGCCACGTCCCGGCGATCGTGTCAGGGCTGTGGGATCGTTACGGATACCGGCCACGTGAAGCGGAATGGCTTACCGTCCTTATCCCGACGTAGATCGCCGGGCGGACCTGGTTCTGTGCAGCCAGGCAGACGGTGGCGTTACGGCTGGTTTGATCACGTGATGCCGAGGGTGGTGAGCGGCCGGGTGGTGTCGCGGGAGTGTCTGCGCAGTCCGGCGGCGAAGTTGTCGCAGCCGGTCAGGCGGAGGGCGCCGATGGCCAGGTTGCGCAGGGTCGCCATGGCACGCGGTGCGGTCCCGGTCCGGACGCGGGAGGCGTCCTCGGCGAAAGTTGTATCGCGCACGTGGTGGATCTTGTTCTCGATGCCCCAGTGCCCGCGGACTCGGCGGGCGATCTCGGCGGCGTGGGCCTGGTGGGCAGCCAGGCTGGTGACCGCGTAGACGCGTTCAAGGGTGACCTTGCCGGTGGTCATGCTCCGGCGGCGGCGGACGATCTGCAGGGCTTGGCCGGCGTGAGGGAACGCCAGCCCTGCCACGGTGGCGACCTTGATGCGGCGGATCTCTTCTCGGCCATGGGCGGTGGCGCGAGTCTTGTCCAGCAGCGGAATGTCCCTCCAGGGGAGTTGCTTGAGGTATCGGTGCAGGGTGGGGTGGTTGCCCTTGATCAGCGCTATGTAGTGCGCGTTCTTGTTCTCGACCAGGAAGCGGGCGTGGTCGAGCTGGCTGTGCAAGGCGTCGAAGGTGACCACGTATCCGGTCAGCTCCACTGAGGCGAGCAGGGGTTGGAACACGGTGATTTCGTTGGTCTTGGCGGCGATCTCACGCTGGGCGAGGACGAGGCCGCCCCCGCTCATCGCGGACAACAGGTGGACCTGGGTGCCGTCGGGGCGGCGTGCGCCGCGCACGGTCTTGCCGTCCACCGCAAGCCCGGAAGCGGACGGGGTGACCTGCTCAGCCGTGCCGTCACGGAGCCGCTCGGCCAGCCAGGCGCCGATCGCCGCGTCCAGCGCGTCGCCGTCGACTCTCTGGAGCACGCGCCGCACGGTGGCCTCGGCGGGGGCGGACGGCCCGGCGTCCGGTTCTCGGCACGGCTCGCCGAGCCGGATCAGTAGGTCGGGCGGGGCGTCAGCGGCCCACTCCGCGATCGCCGCGAGTGAGCGGGAGCCGGCCAGGACGGCGCAGGCGGCCAGGGCCAGGACGAAGACGAGCGGGTGGCGTCGGCCGCGGGCACGGCGCGGGTCCGGCACGCTCGCCAGTCGGGCCAGCAGTCCGGAGTCGGCAGACGAGGGCGTTGTGGCGTCGGCGAGTTGGCCCAGTCCGGTAGGGATGGGCAATGATGGGCGGGCAGACACAGTCTTCCGTTGTGATGATCAGGGATTCGATCCCCATGATCACCGGAAGCCGTGCCTGCCTTCGCCCCAGCCTGTGGCAACCGACCGCGAAGCCGCCCGAGCCGCCCCACCACCCATCAAACCGGACCTTCCACGAGAACGACACAGCCCTGGCACCAGACCACCGAGTCAGATGCCCCGGAAGTCAGCATTGTCATCGCAAAGAGGATCGCTGCGGGCCCCGGAGCCTACGACGCCGGGAAGACCATGGCGAGCGGCATCCCGCCTGACCAACAGTGTTTCCGACCTGCGCGGTGGAGCTGGCAATCGGCATGAGCACGAGCATTGCCCCACCAGCCGCATACCCGGCCTTGTGACTCGTGTCACCCCGCAACGGTCAGTCCGTACCCAGCAAGCTCGCTTCCAGGGCTTGCCAGTCGAATAGCTCGCTCTCACAGCCGGCATGCACCGTCTCGTTCGTGGCGTCGAGCCAACGCCGTAGCTCGGCCCGGTCCGCTTCGAAGGTCACATGGCCGCTGGGCCTATCGAGACTGAAGTAGAGACGCTGGCCAGGGTCCACTTGTGCGCTCGAGGGCCACACCCGGAAGTCGCCTTCGCCGGAAGGTTGTTGCATGCCATCCCGGAGAAGGTCTCGGGCTACCGTCCAAGTAACCGAGATCCCGGGAGCGAGAGTCATTTCGATACCGCCGGCGAATGGGTCGTGCACGCTGTACCGAAAGCTGCACGACACCAAGTTCGGCGTCGACGTGGTGAACAGGCGGCGGAGGGTCGTATGCAGCACGGGTGCGCAGCCGTCGTCTGGGGTCTCGGGGCCGCCTTGCGGTCTCTGGTCGTTCATAAGGACGCTTCCCTTTCGTCGTGTCAGTAATGCGCTGCGGGCTGTTGCGGCGCGGGCGCCGCTTCGGCGACCGTCGGCGGAACGACGTGCGCGCCGCCTTTTGCCTGCTTGGCGATGTCGCATGGCGGCATGCACCCGCCGTGACGTACTTGATGCATCAGCCGCGAGGGTCGGTTTGCTCGTAGGGCTTGTGTCGGCGGATAAACGCTGACCGCGACGTCGTCGTCGCAGCAGTCACAGCTGTTCCCGGTTGCGGCTTGTGCGCCGGTGCCGCCCTTGCCGCAGATTAGGTACGCACGCGATCCTCAGGCGCCGGGCCCTTGAGCTTGGTCGCACGCCGACCGCCGACTTGGGCAGAGACACGAGAGCCTCGGACCACTTGCTCACCTAAGCGTGCGTGCACGGCTTGTAGTTGGCGGCCCCAGCGGGAACCGCGGCGGCCTCGGAGCGGCTCGTGCTGTGCAGCTTGGCGAAGATGGGAGGATGCGGGACTGAGTCACAGTTCCTGTAAGCAGAGTCAGCGATGCGCCAGCAGCAGCCCGCGGTACGTATTACGCTACCGTTTTGAACCGGTTCTGGTAGGCCCGCGGTGAGACTCCCAAGCGGCTGATGAAGGTGCGCCGCAAGGTTTCCATGCTTCCGAAGCCTGACATGAAGGCCGTGTTGGTAACCGATTCCCCGTTGTCGAGCAGCGAACGTGCGCTGTCGAACCGTACCTGCTCGACAAACTTGGCCGGCGTCATCTGCATTTCGTCCTGGAATAGGCGGCAGAGGTGACGGGGACTGACGGCAGCACGGTTGGCGAGGTCGGCCAGTGTGTACTGCGCAGAGGGGTCGGCGACAATCTCCTCGGTCAGCTTACGGACCAGGGGATTGTGGGGTGTTTGTGTTGACGCAACGGCAGGACTGTTGTCCAGCGGTTGATAGGCCAAGAGATCCCGAGCCACCACACGGTGGACTTGATCACCCTGGTCCGCTTTCAGGAGGTGCAGACTCAACGAAATGCCAGCGCTTTCTCCGGCCGAGGTGATGAAGTTTCCGTCAGCAACGAGCGTGCTGTCATGGACGACCTCGGCCTTCGGATAGAGGTCCTGCAGCCGTTGATTGTGGTTCCAGTGCGTCGTGACCTTGCGGCCGTCGAGGAGGCCAGCGGCTCCCAGGACAAACGCACCCGTGCACAGGCTTGCCACCCGTCGTGCGCGTCCTGCCAAATGGCGTGCTGCCGAGATGTGCTCCGGAGCGATGGTGCGGGTGGGCAAACTGCAACCGCCCGCGATGATCGCGGTGTCGATCGGCCCTTCATCGTGGGCGTTGGACTCGGCGTGCAGAAGAAGGCCGCTACCCGTTTTCACGTCCTTGCCGTCAGGAGAGCAGAAGACGAGGTCATAGTGGCTGCTTGCGTGCCGTGATTCGGCGAAGACTTCCGACGGAGCGGCTACGTCCAGCATGGATACACCATCGATCACTAGTATCGCGATTTTACGCGTACCTACTATGTCCGGTATCTGTACATTCATGCGGCGATCGTACGAATCAGCTAGGTGACGTGTCAATTGATTGGAGGTGTCTCTTTTGATTGGCCTGACGTCGCGCGCACCGACACCTCGTCACTCAAAGAGGAGCAAAATACACACCTTCTGATGCCAACGTTCACATGCTCGCCCGACCGCCCCCTCAGGAGACCAGGGTGTCCACTGGTCAAGTCCCTGGGGTTGTTTGCGCCCCTGCGGTGAGCGCGCGTCTGCGGACCAGGAGACGGCGGAAGCCAAGAGACAGTCTGCCGAGGCGGGTTCTTGGATCTGAGACTTGCTGACCGCCTGTGACTGCGAGACTCCGCCAGCCGCCTTTCGCTGGAAACTTCCCAAGGAGGGGCACCACTGGCCGAGCCCCTAGGAACTCGTAGCACGACCATGGCGAGGCGCGGTCTTGCCTTGCCGGGTGCCCTCGCTCGCTGTTACTGCCACCTCGTACTCATCGGTGCCTTCCACTCTCGTCTACGCAGCACTCCTGGATGCGGAATCCTGGCCGTCGCGGACCTCCGACTACGAAGTCCAGTGGGAGTTGCGCGCGGGGGAGTCGAGCGAACTGGCACGCGCAGATGACCTCCGCACCATCTGTTCCCACCTTGGACTGGGTTCCCGACCAGCGGTTCAGCTGTGACCAGGCCGCCGGGCTGCTCGCGTCTCATCGAGGGGCTGTGGACTACCCCACGGCGGCACCGACATCACCTCGTCAGCCACCAACCGGCACGCCCTGCCTCTCATGGACACGCTCATAAGACGGCGCCTGCAGGGTTTGGGTCGACGTTCTCGCGTCATACGCCAACTCGATCGTGAGCCGAAACTCTGCCAGGTTTCGATCCGCGACCTGGGCAACGCCGGCCCGCTGGTCCTCCTGACCGGTTATCAGACCCTTGCCGCCCTGCGTCGAACCGGCCACAACCGACTGGAGACCCTGGCGCAGGAACCGCAAGGTCCGTGGCGCCGAAGCCCTCGCGGGTGGGGGCCACAGCGGGTTGAGGTGGCGCGGGGTCAGCAGTCGCAAGCGCCTGCCGCCCTGGCCGCGCTGTCCGCGATCCTTCGTAGGCGGTTCAAACCGATCCCGGGAAGCACGTCCTGATCCGAGGGATTCTTGCCCACTACTGAGGGGCGACGCGCGGATCAAAGATGCAGTCTGGTCAGTGCGGCGGGGGCCACCAGTATGAAATAGAGGGAGCAAGAATGTCGGAGAAGTTCACAGGGCGTTGCGATTGCGGCGCCGTCACATACGAGTTCAGCAACGCGCCCGACTTCGTCGCGAACTGCTATTGCAGGGACTGTCAGCGATCGTCCGGCAGCGTCATGTCGACCTACTTTAGCGTCGCCCAGGACGACTTCAAGCTCCTGAGTGGCGACCCTCGTTCCTATCCCTACGTGGCCGACAGCGGGAACACGCTGGAGCGCAGGTTCTGTCCTGAATGCGGCGACCGGGTTTTCACCGACAAGCTTTCGGGTTTCCCGGGCCAGGTGTTCGTGATGCTCGGCAGCCTCGACGACCCAGAACGCGTCAAGGCGCCGATCATGGAGATATTCACGGCGCGCCGCATCTCCTGGACCAAGGCGCTTGACGTACCGCAGTATCCCGCTCGCCCTGACGCCGACCCGAAGTCCGTAGAGGGGCGCTTGCCCGGGGGCTGCGGCTGATCATCGGATCTATCGACCTGATGGTTGTGGATAACTCCACGCAACCGCCCGCGAGATCTACGCAGTCACAACCGAACCCGGCAGGCGGACACCGCGGGCCGGCCAAGATCTGAGCTGCCGAGGCGACGTCACAGACTCGATGGCGAATCTCCATGCCCCCGCTTCGGCGGGGGCTTTCGCGATGAGGACGCGAACCTCGGGTGCCACCGTCCCCGTCCTCACGTGTCGTTTCCCGGTGATCACCGCCCGGGACGTCGGTGCGTGACGACTTCGCAGCTCCTGACGTGATGGCTGTGCTTGTATTGAGGGCCTTGCCCCCTTCGTGGCGGGGGTGCACACCATCACGTCCTGATCCGTGGGGTCCTTGCCCAGTAATGAGGGGCACTGAGAAGACCCGCCATGCATTCTGGGGTGGCATCGGATCCTGACCCAGTAGGAGCTTTGCCCTAGGTGCTTTGGGGCCTCATTTCAATTGAAAGGATGCCACACTTGATGCCTGTGACGGAAAGCTCAGTGTCGTCGATGGCACATTCACTTTTCGGCTTCTCCCTGAGGCCTTCCCAGGAGCAGGCTGTCCGCGCAGTAGTCGCTGGCAAAGACACCCTCGCTGTCCTGCCCACTGGCAGTGGAAAAAGTGCGATCTATCAAGTGGCCGGAATGCTGATCGGCGGTCTGACCGTAGCCGTGTCACCGCTTATCGCGCTACAGAGGGATCAATTGCGCTCCATTTCAAGGCGTCCGGTCGCTGCCGCCCTTTTGAACTCTACGCAGCCCGTCCGGGACCGTCGCGACACTCTGGACCTCCTGGCCCGGGGGGACCTTGATTTCCTGTTCGTCGGCCCCGAACAACTTGCGAACGTCGAAACGGCAACTGCAATCCGCGATGGGAGGCGGACCATCGGATTGTTTTGCGTCGATGAGGCTCACCTCGTCAGCGAGTGGGGACAGGAATTCCGGCCCGAATATCTTCGACTCGCAGACGCAGTGGATAGCCTCGGTAGTCCGCCCGTCCTCGCCCTAACTGCGACCGCCTCTCCGCCCGTGCAGACTGACATCACCCGTCGCCTGGGGATGCGTACGCCGCAAGTGGTGGTCGGGGGCTTCGACCGGCCGAACATCTCTCTGTCCATGCGCCTCACCGAACCTGCTAGCTCCGAGGCTCGCGCCGTCGACGATCGCTGTACTGAGGTTCTCGTCCAGCAAGAGACACCCGCGCTCATCTATGCACTGACTCACGCCCGTTGTGAGGCACTTGCCGAACGGGTACGACTTACGGGCCTGCGCGCGGCTGCGTATCACGGCGCTCTGCCCGCCAAAACGCGGGCTACCGTTCAGGACTCTTTTTTCGCAGGGGACCTTGACGTGGTAGTTGCCACCAGTGCGTTCGGCCTCGGTGTAGACAAGCCTGACATCCGGACCGTCATCCATGCGGGCGTGCCGGCGAGCATCGACGAGTACTACCAAGAGATCGGCAGGGCGGGCCGGGACGGGCAACCCGCCATCGCGGTCCTGGTCCACGACGCGCGGACTGTTCGCATCCCACGCAGCCTTGCAGCGCGCACCCACATAAGTGAGCCGGTGCTCCACCGCTTCATCGATGCCATGGAGAACGCGGGATGCGATATCGCCGTGGACGAATTGGCTCAAGCTGCCCGTGTTCCCTCCCACGTAGCCGACCGCGTTGTCAACGAACTGGCAGATATGGGAGTCGTAGAGCTACGCAGCTCCAGTGGCCGACGCATCGTCGAGCCTCAGCACGGACGACATAAGTCAACGGAGTTGATAGGTCGATTGCTGTCACGAGATAAACAACGTCAGGCAGTCATGGCGAGCCGTCTTGGCGCGGCCCGGCACTATGCCGAGACCACACACTGCCGCCGGGCGGAACTGCTTGCATACTTCGGTGAAACATACTCGGCACCATGCAAAAACTGCGATAACGATCAAACTCCGCAGCAGATATCATCCTGGCGCCCTTTGGCAGGAAATGGAGGTACTCCCGTACGTCATCATCTTTGGGGAGAGGGAACGCTGCTCAGCCGGGACGACCATGAACTTCTCGTCTACTTCGCGAGTGTCGGCTACAAGCACCTCACTTCATCGACTCTGGCGTCCGGAATCCTACAGGTGACCTGAATTCTCCGTCTGCAAGCTCCTTGTGCGTTCGTTCTGGTGTGAGGATGTCGCCGTGGATCGTGTCGGATGACCTGTGGGATCGGTTTGAACCTCTGCTGCCGCAGCCTGAGCGGCGGTTCCGGTATCCCGGTCACAAGCCGTTGCCGGAACGGGAGGCTGTGCAGGATCTCGTATGTGCTGTATACCGGGATCCAGTGGGGGTACCTGCCCAAGATCTCGGCTTCGGCTCGGGCATGACCTGCTGGAGACGGCTGCGGGACTGGAACGAGGCCGGAGTGTGGCAGCTATTGCACGAGGTCCTGCCGGCCGAACTGAACGCGGCCTCGCGGCTGGACTGGTCCCGGTGTGTGAGCGACTCCTCCCATGCCAGGGCCCTATAGGGGGGCAGCACACGGGCCCCTCGCCGGTCGACCGAGGACCGGCCGGCTCGAAGCTCCTTGTCAGCCCGTACAGTGCGTGCAGTTCGACGGGGGATCATTGCTACGCCCCTCCTGCCCGATAGCGGCGATCTATGCCCCTGCCGCCGACCCCACTCCCCCATCTACCCCGCCCTGTTGGGGCCTCTGAACCGGCCTTTACTCCGTCCGATGCGCTGGGCGAGGGGCCGTCGGCCGACGGCCCCTCGCTGCCGGGCCAAAGGCGGATCACCGGCGGGGGAGGCTGACCGCGACCTAGGGACGAGAGTCGTGCACCGCACGGGCTCGCAGGGGGGTGCGGGGACCACCTGCCACCGTGCGGAATGTGTGATCTTGCAGTTGCAGATACGTGTCTGTGGCGCATGTTCCCCGGTGCCCGCCGGGCAACGGTACCCGGTGGGCGGCACATATCCACCGTGGTTCAAACCTAAACGAGATTTTCGGCAGTGACCCATCTATCGATTAGAGTAGCCAACATGAATCCCTTCGACACAGAGGCAGTCGCCGTCACCGAGACGCGCCTGACCCATGACCTGCACCGTCGCGCCACCACCCTGTTGTCAGAGGCTGCCCTTCGCCGTTCGGTACCCCTGGAGGCGGTCGCCGAGCTGCGTGGCTACCTGGTGAAGAATCTCCACCATCATCACGAGACGGAGGATCATCAGCTGTGGCCAATGATCTCCGCCGTCGCACCGGAGGTGACAGAAGAGCTCGCTGTCCTCAGCAAGGAGCATGACCAACTGGACGCGGCGCTCGACGCGCTGGAGGCCGCACCAACCGAAAGCGATGCCGACCGGGAGGGCCTGCACCAGGCCGCCGAGGCCGTACGCGATCTCGTTCATCGTCACCTTGAGCACGAGGAACCCATTCTGTTCCCCGCGCTTGAGAAGCATGTGTCGCCCGAAAGCTGGGCGGCCTTCTCGCAGCAGGTCATTGCCACCTCGCCCATGGAGGCGGCGCACCTGACTGTGGGCTTCTTCGACGAGGTCGGAACGCCCGAGGAGGTCGCTCTCATCTTGTCGGGGCTGCCTGCTCCTGCACTGGAGTTCGTGCCGGCCATGCGGGAACAGGCCCGTGCAGCGCTCGCGGTTCTTTCCGGTGCAAAGACGTGAGCTGAGCGCCTGGATCTCGGCCTCCTGGTTCCGTTCGTGGAACACGTGAGCCGGGGGCATACGTGCTTCACGCGGACTCGGTCTGCGGCTACGGGGCGGGGAACGTGCAGTTGGATCGTTCCGGGGCACCGGAGATCACGGAGCCACTGATCCCGCCTCGAGTGCGCGGCCGCGGGGACCACAGAACGCACGAATCACCCGCTGGGATTCTCCTCGCGGCCGTCATCTGCGTCCTGCTCAGCGGCTGCCCTTCGCGTCCAAGCGCTCCACCATCTCGACCTGTCGAAGTCGACGACCGACTGCCAGTTTCTGACCTGACCTAGAGCCGGCGTCCCGGAACGGCGTCGGAGATCTGGCGGGCCGAGCCTTACCGGCCCGCCTCAGGGTCTGCGAGCACGGCCCACCGCGCCGCCCCGGCCAGCCACTCCTCGGCCTCGTCGAAGCTCCATTGCCGGTGCCCGACCAGACTGAACCAGGCGTCCTGGCCGAGATGGAACCAGAGCAGGTCGGCGGCTTTGGGAATGTCCAGGCCGGGACGCAGTGCGCCGAGGTCACGCAGACGCTCAGCGATGACCGTCAGTACCTTCACGTACTCGGCGTTGCCGGCCGCGAGAACCGCAGCGGCGGTCGGCTCGGCATGACATTGGGGCACCAGGGCCTCAAGCATCCGCCAGTGCCCCTCGTGTGCTTGCCGTGTCCCCTGCGCGGTGGCATTGATGATCTCGCGCGGATCTGCAGACTCGGTGATCGTGCGCATCGTTCGCTCGACGCTCGGGTCTTCGATCGCGGGGGTGAGCAGTTCCATGAGGATGTCGGCCTTGCCGCCCGTGCTGCTGTAGACCGTCTGCACTGCCACCTGAGCAGTCTCGGCGATCTTCCCAACAGTAATGTTTGAGTATCCCTGGGTGATGAACAGCTCTTCCGCTGCTCGCAGGATCGCAGCTCGGGTCTCAGCAGCTCCTTGCATGCGGCGCGGCGAGCGGTAACTCCTGGTGCTCACCATTCTCCTTACACCGCCCGACAGAAGGTTTCGAAAAGGTACTTTACTCGCCTGCAGCAGTGCACTGACTACCGGGCGGACAACCGGCGCGTAGACCGCTGCAATCTGGTCCAGGCGCGAAACCGGGCGATGCCAAGGTGCTGATCCGGGGCTCGCCGGCACCGGGTTCACGATGGCTGTCCCCCCATTAGCAACTCTGCGCGGCGCTGCCACCAGCGCCATGTACTGCCACTCCACACTCCCGTCGGGCAGCCTGCGCTCGGGTCAGTTCCCCTGTGCGGCCTCCGGTACCGGGTGGTCCTAGCATCTGACGTGTCCGCGGGCTGACGATATTCAGGCACCCCCCGTAGGGGTCTGCTTACACAGACGACGTATGTCACCGGCCCTCTCCGCGTACCGCGTGCGGAACGAGCCGCATGCTTCACGGCGGTTGCAACGCCTTAACGCAGTAGAGGTGAGGGTCCTCCACAGGCGCCGAACCCGGGGGACTGCCAAAGGTGCTCACGCGCGAGCCCTTTATGTGGTGCTGCGTCACCGGTGCCTTGTGCCGGGCACGCACCACAATCAACCGCTCCTGTCCGCCAAAGCGGCCTGCACCCTGGCAGTGCGTACCGCAGCCGACAGGGTGGCGATGTCGTAGGCACCATGATGGCGACGGCCGTTGACGAAGAACGTCGGTGTCCCCGAGACGCCGCTCAGTTCCGCGGACTCCAGATCTTCGGCAACCCGTTCGGCACCCACCCGCCGGCGCAGATCCGCTTGGAACTGATCGCCGTCGAGCTCGATCTGTTCCGCGTAGGCCAGCAGGTGCCTCACCTGGAGGGCACCCTGGTGGCTCAGCAGCAGGTCGTGCATCTCCCAGTACCGGCCCTGGAGCATGGCGGCCTCGGCTGCCTCGGCGGCCAGCTGCGCGTTGGGGTGGACATCCGGCAGGGGCAGATGGCGCCAGACATAGCGCACGTCGTCGCCGAAGTTGGCGAGCAGTTCGCGCACCACGGACTCCGCCACTCCGCAGTATGGGCACTCGAAGTCTCCGTACTCGACGAGTGTGACCGGTGCGTCAAGGGGGCCGCGGATATGGTCGCGCTCCACGTCCACAGGTTCGACGAGGTCGACGATGGTCTGCCCTTCCCCCAGCAGCGCACGGGCCCTGCGCTGTGGGGGAAGCAGCGCAAGCAGCCCGGTGGCCATCCACGTAAGGAAAAACGAGCAGACGACAGCGGCCAGGACACCGATCTTTGCCTGCTCAAGGCGGGCTCCGGTGAGGGCGAGATCGGCGATCAGCAGCGATACGGTGAAGCCGACTCCCGCGAGGCTGCCGCCGGCGGCGACGGCACCCCAGCCGACCGGGGGACGCAGTCTTCCCCGGCTCGCGCGCACGGTGAGCCAGGTGGCACCGTAAATGCCGATGGGCTTGCCCACCACGTATCCGAGCACGATGCCCAGGGTTACGGGTGAGGTGACGGCGTCGGCGAGTTGTCCGGCGCTGACGGTGATGCCGGCGTTGGCCAGCGCGAACAGCGGCACGACAACGAAGCTCGTCCAGGGATGGAACATCCTCTGGAGCCGCTCGTTGGGGGAAAGCGTCGAGGACAGCCCGCGGCGCAGGGTGCGTTCCAGTTCGGGCGTCGGTTGTTCGCGGAAGCTTCGGAACAGGCCAGTGACGTTCTCCAGACTGTGCCGCTCGGCCGGATGCGCGTACGTCAGCAGGCCCATGACCAGGCCGCTGACCACAGGGTCCACTCCGGATTGCAGCAGTGCTCCCCACAGCACCAGAGCCAGCAGTAGGTACACGACCGAGATGCGCACGCCGGCCAGGCGCAGGGCCAGCATTGCCGCAAACACGCCGACCGCGAGGGCGAGCGCAGGCAGGTGGATGGTCCCGCTGTAGGCGACCGCAATCACGGCCAGCGCGATGAAGTCGTCGGCAACCGCGACCGTAAGCAGGAAGAGACGGAGGCGGCCGGGCAATCGGTCACCGAAGACGGCGAGGATGCCGAGCGCGAAGGCGGTGTCGGTAGACATCGCGGCGCCCCAGCCATGTACCGAGGAATGGCCGGCGTTGACAGTGAGGAAGAGGGCGACGGGGACAAGCATGCCGCTGAGCCCGGCTACCAGAGGTAGCGTGAGCCGACGGCGTTCGCGTAGCTCACCAAGGTCGAATTCGCGCCGGGCCTCGAGGCCCACCACAAAGAAGAACAGGGCCATCAGCCCGCTGTTCACCCAATTACGCAGATTCAGCGAGATCTCGGCAGGGCCGAACCGCAGAGACATCTGGATGTGCCACCACGACTCATAGGTGCCGGGTGCGGTGTTGGCCCATACCAGCGCAGCGACGGTGGCTGCCAGCAGAGCCGCCGCACTGGCGGTCTCAGTACGCATAAAGGTGCGCAGCGGACTGCGAACGTCCTTGCTACAGGCAGTCTGCCCAGTCATCGTTGAGTTGGCGGGAGGCACGGTCACTCCTCGGCGTAGCGTGTGCCCGCGTCACGGTGGTCGCCGTTGACTCTGCGGGAGCACAACCGAAATCTGGCATGCACTCAAACCTGAGTGCATAAGTTATGGATTGAGCCGCATGGTCGCTGTCGTGGTGAGATCGGCCAGGATGGTCTACTTGTTCCTATGGTGGTGTCAACGCCTCAGGTGGCGTACCCAGTCCTGCGGCACTCGGCCCACCGGCCCCGGGACCGGTTGGTCGGCGGGGTGACTCTCGGGCGGTGCAAGGGCGACTTCGATGTCCAGAACGTCCCCGCGGTTGAAATCCCAGAACCAGTCCTCTCCGGGCTCGAAGCTCTGCACCACGGGGTGTCCGCTTGCGCGGTAGTGGGCGGTGGCGTGCTGGGACGGTGAGCTGTCGCAGCAGCCGATGTGGCCGCAGCTGGCGCAGCGCCGGAGGTGGAACCACCAGCCGTCGCTGGCTAGGCACTCGACACAGCCGTTGCCGCTGGGCGGGACGGTGAGGTCGATCGCGGCGTCCTGGGTCATTGGTAGTCCTTGGCGTAGGGATCGGGGGTGGTGAGAGGGAGCAGGACCTGAAAGCGGGTGTCCCCGGGGTGGGACTCGACGTGGAGGCTGCCGTGGTGCTTGTTGACCACGATCCGCCAGGAGATGTCGAGGCCGAGGCCGGTGCCTTCGCCTACCGGTTTGGTCGTGAAGAAGGGGTCGAAGATGCGTTCGCGGATTTCGGGATCGATACCGCTTCCGGTGTCGCGGAATTCGACAAGGAGTCGATCTTGTTTGCGGGCTGTGCGTACCGTCAGCGTGCCTGGTGCTCTGGTATGCGCCATGGCGCTGATGGCGTTGTCGATCAGATTGGTCCAGACCTGATTGAGTTCGGCCGGATAGGCAGGAACCTTCGGGAGCGTGTCGTCGTAGTGCTTCACGACCGAGATGTGGGGGCCGATCTTGCCTGCCAGCATCAGCAGGGTGCTGTCGAGCAGTTCGTGAACGTCGGCCAGACGAAAGGGTGCTCGGTCCAATTGCGCGTACTGCTTGGCTCCGTCAACGAGGTGGGAGATGCGCGCGGTGGATTCTGCGATCTCGTTGGTCAGCATTTCGGTCTCGACGGTCTGACTGAGCCACTCGATGGCGGTCGGGAGTACTGTCTCGCCGACCATCCCTTCGATGTGGTCAAGCCATGAAGTGTCCAGGCCTGCTTGGACGAAAGCCGGCGCCACCTGCCAGCCATGACCAATGCCTCGGTCCTCCAGCCAGTCGGTGAGAGCGTCCTCCCGGTCGGCGGCTTCCAGCGGGCTGAGTGACGGCGCCATCGCGACGCGGTCGGCCGTCTGCTGCTGCATGTCGACCAGCGTGGTGAGTGTGGCCTTCGTGAACGGGCCCTCGGTGATGACGGCGAGGCTGTGCCGCATGGCGGCCACCCGTTCACGCAGCGTGGCGACGGCGCGGGCGGCCGCCGCGGCCGGGTTGTTGAGCTCGTGTGTGAGCCCCGCTGACAGCGATCCCAGTGCCAGGAGCCGCTCTCGCTGCCCGATGGCTTGCTGTGTGTTCTTCGCTCCGAAGAACAGGCCATCCAGCAGGTGGACGGCCATGGGGAACCACTCCTGCATGACGGCCGCGAAAGTGTCGGCCGGCAGCACGAAAAAACGTGTCGGCTCGGTCGTACGCAGGCTGTTGTTGTAGACCTGCGGAGTCCGCTCTCCCAGATAGGCCTGCATGGCGCCGGCGTAGACGCCGGGTTGCGAGGTGCGGTTGACCTCGACGTCGTCGTGGCCGATGCGGCGGGACATGACGACGGTGCCCTCGATCAGAACGTAGAAGCAACTCGCCGGCTGTCCCTCCGCATAGACGGGCCCGGCTTCGTAGAGTTCGACGCGCCCGTCGGCGCACAGGCGGTCGAGTTGTTCGGGCGCGAGCCGCTCGAAGAGGAAAAGCTTGCGTATTTCCTGGGTGTGGCACGGCATGAGGTGGCTGCTCATGACTGCTCCAGGTAGCGGTGGACAAGCATGACGGCCATGGCTCCTTCACCGACGGCGGAGGCGACGCGCTTGGCGGACTCCGCTCGCGCGTCTCCGGCCACGAACACTCCAGGGATGCTGGTTTCCAGGTGGTACGGGGGGCGATCCAGGTCCCAGTCCGCCGGCGGCCGTCCGTCGGGCGTCAGGTCGGGTCCGGCCAGGATGAAGCCGCGGCTGTCCCGCAGGGTCGTGTCGTGCAGCCATTCGGTGAGCGGTGCGGCGCCGATGAAGACGAAGAGCCACTGTGTGTCCACCAGTTCGCTCTGGCCGGTCTCGGTGTCGCGCAGGGTGAGCTGCTGCAGGTGCCCGTCGCCGTGCGCGGCCTCGACGGCCGTGTGGCAGCGCAACTGGATGTTGGCTGTCTGCTCGATCTGCTGGATCAGGTAGTGCGACATCGATGCCGTCAGGGACGGCCCGCGGATGAGAAGCGTCACCGATTTGGCGGTGCGCGCGATGTGTATGGCCGCTTGTCCTGCAGAGTTGGCGCCACCCACGATGTACACGTCGTGGCCTTCGCAGGAGGTGGCCTCCGTCAGTGCGGAGCCGTAGTAGACACCGCGGCCGGCCAAGACGTCGGCGCCGGAGGCGGGCAGCTGGCGGTAGGACACTCCCGTGGCAAGGATGACACTGCGCGCGGCGATCGTGGAGCCGTCGGAGAACTGTACGATCCGGGCGGCACCGTTGGCTTCGAGTCCTGTGACCTCGCGTGCGGTGAGGATCTCCGCTCCGAATTTCGTCGCCTGTCGCCGCGCGCGGCTGGTCAGCTGTGCTCCGGTTACGCCGTCGGGAAAGCCCAGGTAGTTCTCGATGCGGGAGCTCTGTCCGGCTTGGCCGCCGGTCGCCGATCGCTCGACCAGGACGGTGCGCAATCCCTCGGAGGCGCCGTAGACGGCTGCGCCGAGGCCGGCCGGCCCGCCACCGATGACGACCAGGTCGTAGAAGTCGGTGGTGGGGGTGGTCGCCAGGCCTGCTCGCTCGGCGAGTTCGGTCGGCTCGGGGTCGACCAGAGGTGTTCCGTCCGCGGTGATCACCACGGGGAGACGCCGGCCGTCCTGGCCGGCGGCGAGCAGCAGTCGCTGGGCCTCGGGTTCGTCGGTGGAGTACCAGCGGTAGGGGACTTGGTTGCGGGCCAGGAAGTCGCGCGTCGCGGAGGACCGGGCGGACCACCGGTGTCCGATGACTTTGATGCTGGGCACGGCCCGGTGATCGCCGGTGCGCCATACCTGCAGCAGTTCGTCCAGGACCGGGTAGAACTTCTCCTCCGGAGGATCCCAGGGCTTGAGCAGGTAGTGGTCGAGGTCCACAACGTTGATGGCGTCTATGGCGGCGTTGGTGTCCGCGTAGGCCGTCAGCAGGACGCGACGGGCTCCGGGGAAGACGTCCATGGCTTGCTCGAGGAACTCGATGCCGTTCATGTGGGGCATGCGGTAGTCGGCCAGAATGACGGCCACCTGGTCACCGCGCAGCTTCAATTCGTTCAGCGCTTCGAGGGCCGCGTCTCCGGACTCGGCCCGTACGATCCGGTGGGAGGCGCCGTAGCGTCGCCGCAGGTCCCTGGCGATAGCCCGGGAAACTCCCGGGTCGTCGTCGACGGTCATGATGACGGCCCGCGCCGACTGTGTCTTCTCTGGCACGTTTCCCCCCAGCCTTTCGGGTAAATGGCTTACGGAGTTTCGGGAGCAGCATGCACCTTCTCGATAATGCGCTCCGCGATCTCCATGAGCCACATTATTTGCCCCGGAGATAGATGATCGAAGAAGAGTTTTCGAATTTCCTCGGCCTGCCGAGGGGTTGCCTCAATTATTGCTTTTCGGCCTGCTTGAGTGGCGGAGACGAGTGCTGTGCGCCGGTCGTCGACGTACTCCCTCCTGGCTACCAGGCCACGCTTCTCCATCCGGCCCAGGTGGTGGGACAGTCGGCTCTTTTCCCAGCCCAGGCAGGCGACCAGCTGCGAAATGAGCATCCAGCCGTCCGGGTTCACCGTCTGCGTGAGTTCGGCCAGGACAGCGCAGTCTGCCTCGGAGAGGCCGAATTCTTCCTGAATGGGTCGTGCGCTTCTACTGGAAAGAAGCGCACTCATCTGCAGCAAGCTACGCCATGCCCGCATTTCGATTACCGACAGCGGAGGAGGTCTTTCATCCATTGGTCCACCATACGAGACGGCGGTTCCACAGGGCCCCGCTGATTCGGATTCCTCAAGCTTTTCGACCGCAGGGCCCGGAATGGTCGCAGAATGGCTGATTATCCGACCGTCCACATCCGCACAGCATGACCCGCGTTTCATGACGCATTCCTTGAGCGGTCCTAATGTGAAGGTCGCCGCGGATGTGCACCACTCCGTCGGAGTGCCGCTGTACGTCTGTGGGCAGCTGCGGTTCCTCCTGGGCCCCGGATTGCATGCGGTACTGCAGGGCACCGCTGGGGCAGCGCCTGATCACCTCGGCGATCGCAGCGGCAGGGGCGGCGTTCACATCGATCCACGGTCTGTGCTCCACGTCGAAGACTCTTGGCAGACCACGCAGGCACTCCGCTTGATGGAGACAGATACCTGCCTCGTAGCTGACCGTGATGCCAGTACCTTCGTAGCGCTTGGCGGCCGCGCGGTTCGTGCGGTCCTCACCGCCGGGAAGTGGCACGTTCATCAGTCGCTGACTTTGCTCTTGCCCGTATAGAGCAGGGACTGATAGTCGGGATGGCGGGCGATCCAACCGGAGTAGAACGGACACACGGGCAGAACGGCGAGGTCGGCGGAGCGGGCCTCGTCCAACGAGGTACGCACCAGCGCTGCGCCGATCCCCTGCCCTTCATAGCCGGGGTTGACCTCCGTGTGCACGAAGGCGATGAGGCGAGTCGTACGGATGTACTCGGCGAATCCCGCCACTACGCTGCCGATCCGCGCTTCGTATCGGTTCGCTGCGGCGTTGTCGACGACCTGCACGGTCGGCGTCGGTGCTTCGCTCATGCTGCACTCCAGGGCGTTAACGCTGCTGGCTTCTTCTTTGGGGGGTGTTCGTGGCGGCCGCCGGGGGTGGGGCGGCCGCCGTCGGGGGTCAGGCGGTGGTGGAGAGGGCTTCCTTGAGGCT
>JODI01000019.1 GCA_000720805.1 Streptomyces violaceoruber | reverse complement strand
CCACCCACCCGCCCGGCGCCCTCCGGCAGATGACCGCCCTTGATCAGCGCCCAGCGCGGGCCGTACGCCAGTACGGCCGCCGCGGCCCGCCGAAGGTCCGCTTCCGACTCGACGCGCACACCGGTCAGTTGGGCCACCTCGTCCAGGTTCGGCGTGGCCACGGTGGCCACCGGCAGCAGCCGCGTCCGTACGGAGTCCAGCGCGGACGCGGCCAGCAGGGGGTCCCCGTGCTTGGACACCCCGACCGGGTCGACGACGGCCGGCGCGTCCGTCCCGCGGATCAACTCCGCGACCGCCTCCACGAGTTCGGCGGACGCCAGCATCCCGGTCTTGACCGCCTGGACGCCGATGTCGTCGACCACGCTGCGGTACTGGGCCCGCACCGCCTCCACCGGCAGCTCCCAAGCCCCCTGCACGCCCAGGGAGTTCTGCGCGGTGACCGCCGTGATCACGCTCATGCCGTGCACACCGAGCGCGAGCATCGTCTTCAGGTCGGCCTGGATGCCCGCGCCCCCGCCGGAGTCGGAGCCCGCGACGGTGAGCACCCGAGCAGGCGCGCTCATGACTCGATGTCCCCGAAGTGGTCCCAGCCGCCCTTCTTGGTCCACGGCGCCCCGTCCACCGTCACCTGGGGCAGCGCCGACGGGTTGAGGACCTCGCCGATGACCTTCCAGCGGGCGGGCAGCTTCACGTCCGGCGGGAAGGTCGCCACGATCGCGTGGTCCTCGCCCCCGGTGAGCACCCACTGCATGGGGTCAACGCCGACGGCCTGCCCGATGTCGTTCATCTGGGACGGGATGTCGATCGCGCCGGAGCGGATGTCGATGCGGACCTTGCTGGCCTCGGCGATGTGCCCGAGGTCGGCGATCAGCCCGTCGCTGACGTCGCACATCGCGGTCGCCCCGAGCCCGGCGGCGGCCGGACCCGCGTGGTACGGCGGCTCGGGGCGCCGGTGGGCCTCCACGAAGGCACGCGGCGAGCGGAAGCCGCGGGAGAGCACCGCGTATCCGGCCGCCGACCAGCCCAGCCAGCCGGTCACCGCGACGAGGTCGCCGGGCTGGGCGCCCCCGCGCGTCACGGGCTCGTTGTTGCGAAGGTCGCCGAGCGCGGTGATCGACACCATGATCGTGTCGCCGCGCACGACGTCCCCTCCGACCACGGACGCGCCCGCGACCTGGCACTCGTCGCGCAGTCCGTCCATCAGCTCGCTCGCCCAGGTCACCGGGAGTTCGCCGGGGACGACCAGGCCGAGCAGCAGGGCGGTCGGCACCGCGCCCATGGCGGCGATGTCGGCCAGGTTCTGTGCGGCGGCCTTGCGGCCCACGTCGTAGGCGGTGGACCAGTCGCGGCGAAAGTGCCGGCCCTCCAGGAGGATGTCGGTGCTGGCCACGACCCTGCGGTCGGGCGCGGCGACCACCGCGGCGTCGTCGCCGGGGCCGACCCGGACCGCCGGGGTGGTGGTGAGACGGGAGGTGAGCTCCCTGATGAGCCCGAACTCACCGAGCTCACCAACAGTGCCCTTCATTGCCCTTACGCCCCTTCTGTCCCTGTCCGTGCCCGCTCGCGCGTCACCAGTGTCCTCGATACGGTCGAGGTGACCGTCAACTTCTGTCGTGCCTGCACTACGGCGCGCGAGTCGCGGCCCGCGCGGGTCTCCCCGTGGCGAGCGGCGACGCGATACCGTGGCGTTCCTTTTCCCCACATGATCCTCGTGGCCGCCCTGGAGGTTCCGTGGTACAGGCGTACATCCTGATCCAGACGGAGGTCGGCAAGGCGTCGACCGTCGCCGAGACGATCAGCAAGATCCCTGGAGTCATCCAGGCCGAGGACGTGACAGGACCGTACGACGTCATCGTGCGCGCCCAGGCCGACACCGTGGACGATCTCGGCCGCATGGTGGTCGCGAAGGTCCAGCAGGTGGACGGCATCACCCGTACCCTGACCTGCCCGGTGGTCCATCTGTAGCCCCCGTCTACCCTTGGCCGGTGAAGTTCTTCCGCCACCGGCGCCGCATCCTCGCCGTGCCCGCGTTCGCTCTGTTGATCACGATCGCGGGCTGCTCCTCAGCAGACGACAGCGCGTCGGCGGCGGTTCCCAGCCCGGACGCGAAGGCGACACGGCTGTGCCGGGATCTGGACAAGGTACTGCCGTCCGCGGTGGACGGTGAGAGCCGCCACGATCCCGAGCCCGTCTCCGCGTTGACGGCGGGCTGGGGAGGCCCGGAGATCATACTGCGCTGCGGTGTCACCCAGCCGCCCAAGATGGTCGACCCGGCGGTGGCGAAAGGAGACGACCCGGACGCGGTCGCCGGCGGGGTGAACGGCGTCGACTGGCTGATGGAGAAGCGGGGCGGCGGGGCGTACCGCTTCACGACGGCCAACCGCACGGTGTACGTCGAGGTGACGGTGCCGAAGGGGCGGGACAGTTCGGGTGTGCTGATAGATCTCGCACCGGCGATCAAGAAGGCGATCCCCGAGGGGATCGCAGACTAGGTGTATTGATCACGACTAGGGCCCGTCCGGCGGGTCAGGCCGGCTGTGGGCGGCGCTGAATCGTCGGCGCGGCTGAGCGGGACCGGGTGTGTCCGGGGGCGAGGCCGCGGAGGAAGCCGACGCGATGGCGGTCCCCCGCTCGAGCGAAGCCGGGCGTGGGGGAATCGGTGGCCGACGACAACACCGCGGACGGGCGTGGCAGGCCCCACGACGCCGGCCTGATCCGCCGGACAGGCCCCAGGGCGCTCAACCGCGCCCAGGCGCCGCGCCGGGTCAGCGCAGGCCCGTCGAGCGGCGCATGGCCGCCTGGATCAGGCGGTCCACCAGCTCGCCGTACTCGACCCCGCTCGCCCGCCACATCTGCGGGTACATCGAGATCGGCGTGAAGCCGGGCATCGTGTTGATCTCGTTGATGACGAACTCGCCGTCCTCCGTGAGGAAGAAGTCCGCGCGGACCAGGCCCTCGCAGGAGGCCGCCTCGAAGGCGTCCACCGCGAGCTTCTGCACCTCGGCCGTCTCCTCGGGCGTCAACGGGGCCGGCACGAGGCCGGGCGTGGAGTCGATGTACTTGGCCTCGAAGTCGTAGTACGCGTGCGCGTCCGGCGGCGGGATCTCCGCGGGGACGGAGGCACGCGGGCCGTCCTCGAACTCCAGCACCCCGCACTCGATCTCACGGCCGCGCAGCGCCGCCTCCACGAGGATCTTCGGGTCGTGCCGCTGGGCCTCGGCGATCGCCTCGTCCATCCCCGACAGGTCGTCGACCTTGGTGATGCCGATCGACGAACCCGCGCGCGCGGGCTTCACGAACAGCGGCCAGCCGTGCTCGCCGGCGAGGTCGACGATCTTCTTGCGGGCGGCCCGCTCGTCGCGCTCCCACTCACGCGGCCGGATCACCACGTACGGGCCCACCGTGAGCCCGAAGGAGGTGAACACCCGCTTCATGTACTCCTTGTCCTGGCCGACCGCGGAGGCGAGCACACCGGAACCCACGTACGGCACGCCGGACAGCTCCAGCATGCCCTGGAGGGTGCCGTCCTCGCCGTACGGGCCGTGCAGCACCGGGAAGACGACGTCGATCTCGCCGAGCACCTTGGGCACCGATCCGGACTCGCCGTAGACGACTTCGCGGTTGGTGGGGTCGACGGGGAGCACCACGCCGCCCTCGCCCGACTCGGCGAGCTCCTCGACGCTGGGCGTGCGGCGTTCGGTGATCGCCATGCGCTCCGGTTCGTCGGCGGTGAGCGCCCACCGGCCGTCCCGGGTGATGCCGATCGGCAGGACATCGTACTTCGTCCGGTCGATGGCCTTGAGGACGGCTCCGGCGGTGACCACGGAGATCCCGTGTTCGGAGCTGCGTCCGCCGAACACGACGGCCACACGCGGCTTACGAGGCGGCTGCTCAGGGCTCTGAGGGAGGTTATCGGTGCTCATATCGCGATGAGAGTACCCGTTGGTAGTGCCGTGAGACAGCGTCCGCCCGGCGGCGTCGAGCGGCGTCGCTCAGCGTCGTTCCGGCTTCGCGCTGCGCGACATCAGCTCCTTGAGAGCGACCACGGGAGGCTTGCCCTCGTGCACGATTCCCACGACCGTCTCGGTGATGGGCATGTCGACGCCGTGCCGCCGGGCCAGATCCAGCACGGACTCACAGGACTTGACGCCCTCGGCGGTCTGCCGGGTGACCGCGATGGTCTCCTGCAGGGTCATGCCCTTGCCGAGGTTGGTGCCGAAGGTGTGGTTGCGGGACAGCGGCGAGGAGCAGGTCGCCACCAGGTCGCCGAGCCCGGCGAGTCCGGAGAACGTCAGCGGGTCGGCGCCCATCGCGAGGCCGAGCCGGGTCGTCTCCGCCAGCCCGCGCGTGATGAGCGAGCCCTTGGCGTTGTCGCCGAGTCCCATGCCGTCCGCGATGCCGACGGCCAGACCGATGACGTTCTTGACCGCGCCGCCGAGTTCGCAGCCCACGACGTCGGTGTTGGTGTACGGGCGGAAGTACGGCGTGTGACAGGCCGCCTGGAGCCGCTGGGCGAGATCCTCGTCGGTACAGGCGACCACCGCGGCGGCCGGCATCCTGGCGGCGATCTCGCGGGCGAGGTTGGGCCCGGTGACCACGGCGACGCGGTTCTGGGGCACCTTGGCGACGTCCTCGACGACCTCGCTCATCCGCATGGCGGAACCGAGTTCGACGCCTTTCATCAGCGACACGAGGACCGTGCCGGGCGCGAGCAGCGGCGTCCATTCGGCGAGGTTGGCGCGCAGTGTCTGGGAGGGGACGGACAGGACCGTGAAGTCGGCGTCGGCGGCGGCCTCGGCAGCGTCCGTGGTGGCCCGCATGTTCTCCGGCAGCTCGACACCGGGGAAGTAGTCGGGGTTCGTGCGGGAGGAGTTGATCGCTTCCGCGACCTGTGCCCGGCGCGCCCACAGAGTGACCTCGCACCCCGCGTCGGCGAGCACCATGCCGAACGCCGTCCCCCACGAACCGGCGCTGAAGACCGCCGCCTTGACCGGCTTGCTCACGTGCCCTGCCCTTCTGCCTGCTTCCTCTGCGTCTGGGGCTGCTGGCTCTGTGTCCGCTGGGTCGGTGTCTGCTGGGTCTGCTGGGCCGGCTGCGTCTGCGCCCGGGTCCGGCGCCGCTGCTCGATCCGCTCGCGGCGCGGGTCGTAGGGCCTGGCCGGTGCCTTCTCGCCGCGGATCTCCTCCAGCTGGCGGGTGACGGCGGCCATGATGACCTCGGTCGCTTCCTTGAGGAGCTCCGGGGTCATCTCCCTGTCGTAGAAACGCCGCAGGTCCACCGGGGGTCCGGCGAGGACCTGGTGGGTCTTGCGCGGAAAGAGGTCGGGCTTCTTGGCGTACGGCGGCAGCACCTTGTTGGCGCCCCACTGGGCGACCGGAATCACCGGGCACTTGGTCTGCAGGGCGACGCGCGCGGCACCGGTCTTGGCGGTCATGGGCCAGCCGTTCGGGTCGCGGGTGAGGGTGCCCTCGGGGTAGAAGGCGACGCACTCACCGCGCTCCACGGCCGCGATGGCGGCCCGGAAGGCGCTCAGCGCGTCCGTGCTCTCGCGGTAGACGGGGATCTGTCCGGTACCGCGCATCGCGGCGCCGACGAATCCCTTCCCGAAAAGGCCGCTCTTCGCCAGGAATCGCGGAACGCGGCCGGTGTTGTACTGAAAGTGCGCGTACGCGAAGGGATCGATGTGCGAATTATGGTTCACCGCGGTGATAAAGCCGCCATCAGCCGGAATGTGTTCCATTCCGCGCCAGTCCCGCTTGATCAGAACCACCAGCGGCGGTTTGCAGAGCACCGCTGCCAGGCGGTACCAGAAGCCGATTCTGCGGCGGGGCACGCGGACACCTTCCTCTAGGGCCTGGGGCCGCACAAGTGTCGCGCCAGGCCGCCGGTCTGTCGAGAACACCGTACGCCCCGACTCCGTGACCGCCAGGAGGCCCGGTGACGGCTGAGTAACAATGGCCGCGACAGGACAGGGACGGAGCGCTCGTGCAGTGGACGTTGGTCATACCCGTGAAACCCCTGGCGCGGGCCAAGAGCAGGCTCTCGGACACCGCCGCCGACGCGCTGCGTCCGGGCCTCGCCCTCGCCTTCGCCCAGGACACCGTGGCGGCCGCGCTGGCCTGCCCGGCCGTGAAGGATGTGTCAGTCGTCACGGACGACCCCTGGGCGGGCCGTGAGCTGGGCGCGCTGGGTGCCCATATCGTCTCCGACGAGCCGCACGGCGGCCTCAACGCCGCTCTGGCGCACGCGGCGGACGCCGTACGGGCAACGCGCCCGGAAAGCGCCGTGGCGGCCCTGAACGCCGATCTGCCGGCGCTACGCCCCCTGGAATTGGCCCGGGTGCTGGACGCGGCCGCGGAATTCCCCCGGGCCTTTCTCCCGGACGCCGCCGCAATCGGCACCACTCTGCTGGCCGCCCGGGAGGGCGCTCAATTGCGGCCGGCCTTCGGCACGGATTCCCGGGCCCGCCATCGCGCCTCCGGAGCGGTCGAACTCACCCTCGACGCGGTGGATTCGGTACGGCAGGACGTGGACACCGGCGCCGACCTGCGGGCCGCGCTGGCCCTCGGGGTGGGTCCCCGCACGGCGGCTCAGGCCGCGCGGCTGCTGATTCCCGGGCAGTAGGCTGCCGTCATGCAGGCCACCGCATACACGTACGACCCCGACAGCCGCAGCGGACAGGTGCTGCTGGACGACGGCACCCCGGTGCCCTTCGACGCGCCGGCGTTCGACGCGGGCGGCCTGAGGCTGCTGCGGCCTGGGCAACGGGTGCGCATCGAGACGGAGGGCGAGGGCGAGACCCGCCGGATCACGCTGGTGACGCTGCAGACCTTCTGAGGACGTTCTGAAGAGCGTTGTGAAGCCGGCCCGAAGCCGGTCTGGAGATCCTCTGCGAACGCCCTGAAGACGCTCTGTGTGCGCTCTGAGAACGCTCTGCGGACGCTCTGCGATGCGCGCCCTGACAACGCTCCGCAGAAGCGGACACGCCGCGGGCCGGGCTCCGTGCGGAGTCCGGCCCGGCGTGTGAGTGCCCCTGTAGCCCTACCTCTTGCGGGCGGTGGCCTTCTTGGCGGTGGTGGTGCGAGCCGTCGACTTCCTGGCGGGGGCCTTCTTGGCCGTCGCCTTCTTCGCCGGCGCGTTGGTGGCCGTGGCCTTCTTCGCGGTGGTCTTCTTCGCCGCGGTGGACTTGGCGGCCGCCGTGCTCTTGGCGGGCGCCTTCTTGGCCGGGGCCTTCTTCGCGGTGGCCGTGGTCTTCTTGGCCGTCGTCTTCTGCGCGGTGGTCTTCTTCGCCGCGGCCGACGCCCTCTTCGCCGGGGCGGCCTTCTTGGCGGCCGCCTTCTTGACCGTCGCGGAAGCCCCGCCGGTCAGGCTGCCCTTGGGCGCCTTCTTGACGGCGACGTCGTTCTTCGGGAGCTTCTTCGAGCCGCTGACCAGGTCCTTGAAGCCCTGGCCCGCGCGGAAGCGCGGAACGGAGGTCTTCTTGACCCGAACCCGCTCCCCGGTCTGGGGGTTGCGGGCGTAACGGGCGGGACGGTCGACCTTCTCGAACGAACCGAAGCCGGTGACCGAGACCCGGTCCCCCGCGACGGTCGCGCGGACGATGGCGTCCAGGACCGCGTCGACGGCGTCGGCGGCCTGCTGGCGACCGCCCAGCTTGTCGGCAATCGCTTCTACGAGCTGCGCCTTGTTCACGTCTTCCCCTTCGGAGACATTGCCAGAACTAGAGTGTTCAAGCGTTTTCGCACGTTAGGCAGATATATACCGCAAATCAAACACGAAACGGGCTTATCACCCGTGCGCCGCAACGAACTCGGCTGCTCTGGACTTGTTCAGCGTTCCTCATCGGGGATTCGACCCGCGTCGAGGTCCGCCACGAACCCCTCCAGACGCCTTGCCGCATCGGCGAGATCGTGCTTGGCCGCGGCCGTAATGACCAGCAGCTTCCGGGTCAGCGCCATCCGTACGCCCTCCGGGACTTGCAGTGCGCGCACCCTTGCGTGCGCTTCCTTGAGTTGGTCCGCGACTGCCGCATAGAGCTGGAGTTGGCCGTCGTGTTCCATGCACAGATTGTGCCATCTGGGGCGAGTTGTCGCCTGCTCAGGGTGCAACTGCCACCTCAAACGGCCTTCCCGGCACATGTGGGAGCCACGGCTTCACAGCACGCGTACCCCGGCAACAACCCTTCTAACGTGGGAAGTTGGCTCGGCCCCCAGCGGTGCGCAGGGCCGTTCGGGTGCCGACACAGCTGTACCCCCGATCGGGCTGATCGGGGGTACGGCGGGGGTGTCGCGGTGGCCGAAACTCGACCTGTTCAGTTGGTCCCGGATGTGTTCCGGGGGTGGCCCGGGGACTCCGGAGGCGGTCCGGGAGTCCGGCCGGCCACCGGATCAGACCGGGAGCGTCCGCGGCTTGTACGACGGGCGCTTGGCCTCGTACGCGGCGATGTCCGCCTCGTTCTGCAGGGTGATGGAGATGTCGTCCAGCCCGTTCAGCAGCCGCCAACGGGCGTTCTCGTCGAGCTCGAAGGGCGCGGTGATGCCCTGGGCGCGCACCTCGCGGGCCTCCAGGTCGACCGTGACCTCGGCCGTGGGGTCCTGCTCCGCGAGCTCCTGCAGCGCGTCCACGATCTTCTGCTCCAGAACCACCGTGAGCAGGCCGTTCTTGAGCGAGTTGCCGCGGAAGATGTCGGCGAAGCGGGACGAGATCACGGCCTTGAAGCCGTAGTTCTGCAGCGCCCACACGGCGTGCTCACGGGAGGAACCGGTGCCGAAGTCGGGGCCGGCGACCAGGACGGTCGCGCCCTTGCGCTCGGGCTGGTTGAGGATGAAGGACGGGTCCTTGCGCCAGGCCTCGAACAGCCCGTCCTCGAATCCGTCCCGCGTGACCTTCTTGAGCCAGTGAGCAGGGATGATCTGGTCGGTGTCGACGTTGGAGCGGCGCAGCGGGACGGCCCGGCCGGTGTGCGTGGTGAATGCTTCCATGACTCTCAGACTCCAGCGGGCGTACGGGTCTCGGCGTCGGACAGGTCGGCCGGGGAGGCCAGGTGGCCCAGGACCGCGGTCGCGGCCGCGACCTGCGGCGACACCAGGTGCGTACGACCGCCCTTGCCCTGCCGGCCCTCGAAGTTGCGGTTCGAGGTGGACGCGGAGCGCTCACCCGGGGCCAGCTGGTCCGGGTTCATGCCCAGACACATCGAGCAGCCCGCGTGCCGCCATTCGGCGCCGGCCTCCTTGAAGACCACGTCCAGCCCCTCGGAGACGGCCTGCAGACCCACCCGCGCGGAGCCCGGGACGACCAGCATCCGTACGCCGTCGGCGACTTTGCGGCCCTTCACGAGTTCGGCGGCGGCACGCAGGTCCTCGATGCGGCCGTTGGTGCACGAGCCTACGAAGACGGTGTCCACCTTGATGGAGCGCAGCGGCTGTCCGGCCTCCAACCCCATGTATTCCAGGGCCTTTTCGGCGGCGTGGCGCTCCGAAGCGTCATCGTACGAAGCAGGGTCGGGGACACTCGCCGAAAGCGGCGCGCCCTGGCCGGGGTTGGTGCCCCAGGTGACGAACGGCGCCAGCTCGGCGGCCTCGATGACGACCTCGGCGTCGAACTCGGCGTCGTCGTCCGTCTTCAGCGTCTTCCAGTACGCGACGGCCGCGTCCCAGTCGGCACCCTCGGGGGCGTGCGGGCGGCCCTTGAGGTACTCGAAGGTGGTCTCGTCGGGAGCGATCATGCCCGCGCGGGCGCCGGCCTCGATCGACATGTTGCAGATGGTCATCCGGGCCTCCATCGAGAGCTTCTCGATGGCGGAGCCGCGGTACTCCAGGATGTAACCCTGGCCGCCGCCGGTGCCGATCCGGGCGATGATCGCCAGGATCAGGTCCTTGGCGGTGACGCCGTCGGGCAGTTCGCCGTCGACCGTGATGGCCATGGTCTTGGGGCGGGCCAGCGGCAGTGTCTGGGTGGCCAGCACGTGCTCGACCTGGGAGGTGCCGATGCCGAACGCCAGCGCGCCGAAGGCGCCGTGCGTGGAGGTGTGCGAGTCGCCGCAGACGACGGTCATGCCGGGCTGGGTCAGACCCAGCTGAGGGCCGACGACGTGCACGACACCCTGCTCGACGTCGCCCAGCGGGTGCAGGCGCACCCCGAAGTCGGCGCAGTTCTTGCGCAGCGTCTCCAGCTGGACCCGGGAGACCGGGTCGGCGATGGGCTTGTCGATGTCGAGGGTCGGGGTGTTGTGGTCCTCGGTGGCGATGGTCAGGTCGAGCCGCCGCACCTGGCGACCGCTCTTGCGCAGGCCGTCGAAGGCCTGCGGGCTGGTCACCTCGTGCAGCAGGTGCAGATCGATGAAGAGGAGGTCGGGCTCGCCCTCGGCGTGCCGGACGACATGGTCGCCCCAGACCTTCTCCGCGAGTGTCCTACCCATCGCTTTCCCTCCGGCCGGCAATCCTGCGCCGGCCCAACTAGAGATCTTGCGGAAGCGGCGCCCTCGTCCCCGCGTCCGGGCATCCGCCGCCGGGCCCCTTGTTCTGCGGGCCGCTGTGTCTTCCAGAGTGGCGTGTTCCACGGAAAATTGAACTTGCGTTTCACAGAGTGAGACGCGAGTATCGTTTCATGGACAACAGTAGCGGCGTCGGCGTTCTGGACAAGGCAGCCCTTGTCCTGAGCGCCCTGGAGTCCGGTCCGGCCACCCTCGCGGGGCTGGTCGCGGCGACCGGGCTGGCACGACCCACGGCCCACCGGCTGGCCGTGGCCCTGGAACACCACCGCATGGTGGCGCGCGACATGCAGGGCCGATTCATTCTCGGCCCCCGGCTGGCCGAGCTGGCCGCAGCGGCGGGCGAGGACCGCCTCCTCGCCACCGCGGGACCGGTGCTCACCCACCTCCGTGACATCACCGGGGAGAGCGCGCAGCTCTACCGCCGCCAGGGCGACATGCGCATCTGCGTCGCCGCGGCGGAGCGGCTGTCCGGCCTGCGGGACACGGTCCCGGTCGGCTCGACGCTCACGATGAAGGCCGGCTCCTCGGCGCAGATCCTGATGGCCTGGGAGGAGCCGGAGCGCCTGCACCGCGGCCTCCAGGGCGCCCGCTTCACGGCCACGGCCCTGTCGGGCGTACGGCGCCGGGGCTGGGCCCAGTCGATCGGCGAACGCGAACCGGGTGTCGCGTCCGTCTCCGCGCCGGTGCGTGGCCCCTCCAACCGCGTGGTGGCCGCCGTCTCGGTCTCCGGCCCCATCGAGCGCCTGACGCGCCACCCGGGCCGCATGCACGCCCAGGCCGTCATCGACGCCGCCGCCCGCCTCTCGGAGGCCCTGCGCCGCACGGGCTGACCGCCGAACGCCCGCACCACCGGGAAGGGCCGGCCTCAACGCCGCGGCAGGCCCCTCCCGGCGGAACGCCGGCGAGCGACGGACACACCCGAGCGGACACGTTCAGGAGATCCGGAGCCGGTCGGCCGCCCGGTCCCCCCGTCGGCCGACCGGAACGACGCCGGTGGCCTTCCCCAGGCCGAACTCGGGCATGCTGACGTAGATCGACTCGTACGATCCCGCCGGCACGACGTAGGTCTCGTGCCAGAAGCCGACCTTGCCCTTCCCCTCCCGCAGCCGCCGGTTGAAGGCGGCCCACGCCGGCCGGTGCTTCCTGTCCGGCGCCGACGCGTAGGCGAGCAGCTTCTCCTTCGAGTCCCAGTACTGCACCACGTACAGCACGCGCGGGAAGCCCAGCAGGAACTGGTGACCGAGCAGCCCGCTGCCCTTGTCCCGCGACAGTTCGGCGATCATCGGCCCCATGGCCCTGACCACCGGCAGCCAACTGCGCGGCGCGGCGAAGTTGTTGATCCGCATTCCGATCAGGAAGACGACCACCTCGTCCTCGCTCGCCGCTGTCGTGCGTCCTTCGATCGGCGTGGCACCCATCGCGTCCCCCACTCACTCAGGAAGTGATCCGAATGTTGGATAGCTGCGCTATCCATGCTTGGATAGTGGCACTCTCCAACGAGGGACGCAAGAGGAAAGAGGGTGCGAGGTCGGATGCGACTGGCGGAGCTGAGCGAGCGCAGCGGTGTCACCACGGCGACGATCAAGTACTACCTGCGCGAAGGGCTGCTGCACCCCGGCCGCCGCGTCACGGCCACACAGTCCGAGTACGACGAGGAGCATCTGCGACGCCTGCGTCTGGTGCGCGCGTTGATCCAGGTGGGGCGGATCCCGGTGGCCTCGGCCCGGGAGGTGCTCGCCGCCCTGCAGGACGAGGACCTCGACCGGAACGAGCGGCTGGGCACCGCCGTGTGGGCTTTGCCGCACGGACCTGCGCCCGACGAGAACGACCCGGCGACCGAGGTGGGCCGGCGCACCGCCGACGCCCTCATGGACCGGCTCGGCTGGAGCTACGGCCGCGCGTGCGAAGCTCCCCCCGCGCCGGCGTACGGGATGCTGGTGACCGCGATCGCCGCCCTCCACCGGCTCGGATACCCGTGCTCCGCCGAGGACTTGGAGCCGTACGGCCGCGCACTGGAGTTGCTGGCCGTCACCGATCTCGACCTGGTGGAGCGCTACCGGACGCCGGAGGAGCAGGTCGAGGTCGCGGTGGCGCTGACCGTGCTGTACGAGCCGGTGCTGCTGAGCCTGCGCCGGCTGGCGCAGGCGGAGGAGTCACGCCGGCGGTTCGGCGACAGGTGACGGGACACGAAGAGACAGGGGAAGCAGGAGAAACAGGGGAACGCAGTAGGGCCCTCCCGAGGGAGGGCCCTACTGTCACGTACCCCCGACCGGATTCGAACCGGCGCTACCGCCTTGAGAGGGCGGCGTGCTAGGCCGCTACACAACGGGGGCGAGGATCGTACGTTTCCGCAGATCCGAGCTGGTCTACCTGGACTCGAACCAAGACTAACTGAACCAGAATCAGCCGTGCTGCCAATTACACCATAGACCAATGTGGTTTAGACCAGTTTGTACCCCCGACCGGATTCGAACCGGCGCTACCGCCTTGAGAGGGCGGCGTGCTAGGCCGCTACACAACGGGGGCCCTAGCGATCCTGCGTCTCAGAAACAATGGGTGCGACCCTGACTGTTCCCGCGGGAAGGATCTGTACCCCCGACCGGATTCGAACCGGCGCTACTGCCTTGAGAGGGCAGCGTGCTAGGCCGCTACACAACGGGGGCTTCGTGGAATCGATCTCCACTGGCGCAGATGAGCTCTGCGAGCTGGCCTACCTGGACTCGAACCAAGACTAACTGAACCAGAATCAGTCGTGCTGCCAATTACACCATAGGCCACTGGAACGCAATCCCCCGAGGGGATCTTGTTCTAGTTCGCTCCCCCGGGATCCGGCCTTTCGGCCCGCTCCCCGGCGGCGCAGGAAGAACATTACCTGAAGGTGGACGGGGCTCCAAAACGGGTATCCGTGCCGAGGATGGCGGGGAGTTCGGCGAGGGAGGCGATCCGTCGCGGCCCCACCGGCGGCTCCACCGTCGCGTACACGTCCCCGCGGTCGATCCACACGGACAGCAGTCCGGCGTCGGCGGCGCCCCGTCCGTCGATCTCCGGATGGTCGCCGACGTACGCCACTTGGTGCGGGGCCAGCTCCAGCGCGTCACATGCGGCCAGGAACGCGGCGGCCTCCGGCTTGGAGACGCCGAGTTCAGCCGCGCACAGGATGACCTCGAAGCGGTCGTGCACGCCCAGGGCGCGCAGCTTGCGGTCCTGGACGTGGATGCTGGAGTTGGACAGCACGGCGTGTCGGTGGCTGGCGGCGAGGGCGTCCAGGGCCGGCAGGACGTCCGGGAAGAGGGACCAGGCGGTCTCGTAGTGACGCAGATAGCGGCTGAACCAGGCATCGGCCTCGTCGTCGGTCAGTTCCTTGCCGAGGAAGACCCGTACGCGGTCCCGGCGCTGCCCCTCGAAGGACGTCTCCCCGGCCGAGAAGCGGGCCCACTGCCGGTCGGTGATCTGCCGCCACCGTGCGATGGCCTGCTCGACACTGTCGTACGAGTCGAGCAGCCCTTCGGCGGTGAGGTGGACGCGCATGCCCACGCGGTCGGCCGCGGTGTAGTCGAAGAGGGTGTCGTCGACGTCCCAGACCACGGCGAGGATGCTCATGATCCGACGGTAACGCGGCCGCGCGCGGTCCGTCCGGCGGAACGGCGAAGGTGCGGCACCCCACATCGGGGTGCCGCACCTCGTGGACGTACGGGTCAGGCGGTCAGCCTCGCCAGCGCCGCGTCGATGCGGGCCAGCGTCTTCTCCTTGCCCAGGACCTCCAGGGACTCGAAGAGGGGCAGGCCGACGGTGCGGCCGGTGACGGCGACGCGGACCGGGGCCTGGGCCTTGCCGAGCTTGAGGCCGTGGGTCTCGCCGGCGGCCAGGACGGCCTCCTTCAGGGACTCCGGGGAGGTCCAGTCCGCGGCCTGGAGCTTCTCGCGGGCCGTGCGCAGGAGGGCGTCGCTGCCCTCCTTCATCGCCTTCGTCCAGCTCGGCTCGTCGAACACCGGCTCCGGGAGGAACAGGAAGTCGACGTTGTCGGTGATCTCGGACAGGACCTTGAGGCGGGTCTGGGCGTGCGGGGCGATCGCGTGCCACTTGGCCTCGTCGAAGTCCTCCGGGGCCCAGGGGGCGAACGGGGCCTTCAGCCACGGGGCACAGCGCTCGGTGAAGTCCTTCACGTCCAGCAGGCGGATGTGGTCGGCGTTGATCGCCTCGCACTTCTTCAGGTCGAAGCGGGCCGGGTTGGGGTTCACGTCCGCGATGTCGAAGGCCGCGACCATCTCGTCCATCGTGAAGATGTCCTGGTCCGCGGAGAGCGACCAGCCCAGCAGCGAGAGGTAGTTGAGCAGGCCCTCGGGCAGGAAGCCGCGCTCGCGGTAGAGGTTGAGCGACGACTGCGGGTCGCGCTTCGACAGCTTCTTGTTGCCCTCGCCCATGACATAGGGCAGGTGGCCGAACTGCGGGACCTGCTTCGCGATGCCCAGTTCGATCAGCGCCTTGTACAGGGCGATCTGGCGGGGGGTGGAGGAGAGCAGGTCCTCGCCGCGCAGGACGTGGGTGATCTCCATCAGGGCGTCGTCGACCGGGTTGACGAGCGTGTAGAGGGGCGCTCCGTTGGCTCGTACGATCCCGTAGTCCGGCACGTTCTCCGGCGTGAACGTCAGCTCGCCGCGGACCAGGTCGGTGAAGGTGATCGTCTCGTCCGGCATGCGGAAGCGGACGATGGGCGTGCGGCCCTGGGCCACGTACTCCTCGACCTGCTCGGCGGTGAGGTCGCGGCAGTGGCCGTCGTAGCCGGACGGCCTGCCGGCGGCGCGGGCGGCCTCGCGGCGGGTGTCCAGCTCCTCCTGCGAGCAGTAGCAGCGGTAGGCGTGGCCGGCGTCCAGGAGCTTGCCCGCGACCTCCTTGTAGAGGTCCATGCGCTGCGACTGGCGGTAGGGCGCGTGCGGGCCGCCGACCTCGGGGCCCTCGTCCCAGTCGAAGCCGAGCCAGCGCATCGAGTCGAGCAGCTGGGAGTAGGACTCCTCGGAGTCGCGGGCCGCGTCGGTGTCCTCGATGCGGAAGACCAGCGTGCCCTGGTGGTGCTTGGCGAACGCCCAGTTGAACAGGGCGGTGCGGACCAGGCCCACGTGCGGGTTACCGGTGGGCGAGGGGCAGAACCGTACTCGGACGGCGGGGACGGATGCGCTAGCCACGCTTGACAACCTTGTTGGTGAGAGTGCCGATGCCTTCGATGGTGACGGCGACCTCGTCGCCGACGGTGAGGGGTCCGACGCCTGCCGGGGTGCCCGTGAGGATCACGTCGCCGGGGAGCAGCGTCATGGCCTCGGTGATGTTCACGATCAGATCCTCGATGGAGTGGATCATCTCGCTGGTGCGGCCGAGCTGACGCTGCGAGCCGTTGACGGTGAGCTGGATGGTCAGGTCGGACGGATCCAGGTCGGTCTCCACCCAGGGGCCGAGCGGGCAGGAGGTGTCGAAGCCCTTGGCCCGGGCCCACTGCTTCTCGCGCTTCTGGACGTCGCGGGCGGTGATGTCGTTGGCGCAGGTGTAGCCGAAGATGACGTCCTTGACGCGCTCGCGCGGGACCTCGCGACACATGCGGCCGATGACGACGGCCAGTTCGGCCTCGTGGTGCAGGTCCTCGGAGAACGGCGGGTACTGGATCTCGTCGCCGGGGCCGATCACCGAGGTGGACGGCTTGAAGAAGGCGAAGGGGGCGTCGGGCACCTCGTTGCCCAGCTCGCGCGCGTGGTCCGCGTAGTTGCGGCCGAAGGCCACGACCTTGTTGGGGAGCACCGGGGGCAGCAGCCGCACCCTGGTCCCCGATTCGGAAGGTGCCAGCGGGACCTTCGTACCGGAGAGCTCGAAGTCCGTGAACGGGATGCCCTTGATGATGTCGAGGACGAGCTCGTCCGGCTGGTCGCCCTCTACCGCGCCGAAGGCGACGTTCCCGTCGATGGAGAATCTGGCGATGCGCACGGGATCCTTGCGCCCCTCACTGAGAACTGGTGTGCGTGTCGGCCACCGGCGTGCCCGCGAGCCGACGCTGGACGCTCCAGGCTAACCGGTCGCAGGGCGTGATCATCGGGATCACCGCGGGAGGCGCAGCACGGAAGCGGGAGGCGCCGCACGAAAAGGGGGAGGTGCCGCACGAAAGAGGCTCCCCGGTCACCCGGAGAGCCTCATCGCGGCCGACGACTGCGCTACCAAGGCGACCACGGCGTCTACGGCGACTACTCAGCGGCGGAGGACCGGGCGGCGGGGACCTCCATCAGCACCGTACGCTTGGGGTTGGCGGTCTGCTCGGGGAGGTCGACCGAGTGCTCCGGCTGGTCCGGGGTCCGCAGTTCGTCGGCGTCCTTCAGGTGCGCCAGCGTCGTGCGCCGCGGGTTGGCGATCTTGTGGAACATCATCGTCGTCTTCACGGTTCTTACGAGACCTGTCCTGTACGTGCGCCGGGCGGGCCGAAGGGCGCCGCGGCCGACGCGGGTTGTCGGATGTGCCATCCCTGTAAAGCGTCAGGCTAGACACGCCATTCCCCGCCGAAGCCGCGAACACCCCATGGCCCGCATGTGAGTTTGCTCACGAAGGTACCGGCAAATGGGTTAAAGCGGACGGGTAACCCACCCCCGCGAAACGGACATTGACCACCTGAAGCCATCATTCCGCTCCTGATCATCGCGACTGGGACACCCCTTGCCTCCGGGTGACTCGCGGAGGTAAGTCCGTTATGGAGGAGATCGAGTGATACACCCGGTGACTTCGTACTCACGTGCTGTCATGTAGGTCACGGCTCGGCTCACGGCCTTGTTGGAGATCCGGCACTGTGCTGGAATTCCACGGACCGCCGCTGGATCGAGCCGGCGCACAGGGGGCGCACAGAAGCGCCGAGTGGCGGCGAGAATGGGGGAGCCAGCGCCGGTCACTCACGACCATCAGGGTGCGTTTTCAGGACGCCCCCTACGACGCCGACACCGTCCTTCCGTTCGCGCGGAAGGGCGCCTGGTCCAGAGGTTGCGACGCTAGTGCAGGGACGTTTCAAGAGGGATGGCAGTGCTTCGGCGGAGCCGGAGCCGCATGGCGGGACTGGCCCGACGGCCGGCAGCTCCTCGCCCCAGCACGCCCAGAACCCGGGCCCGGCCGCGGTCGGCGACGGCGGTGAGCGCTCCGGGCGCCCCGGCGCGTCCACGGCATCAGGCCCGTCCGCTCCGACCACGCCGCCGGTGAAGCCGCCGAAGGGTGTGTCCGGACCCGGCTCGCGAATAGCCCTGCGCAACTGGCGCATCTCCACGCGTCTGGTGGCGCTGCTGACGCTCCCCGTGGTCGCGGCCACCACGTTGGGCGCCGTGCGCATCAACGACTCCATGGACGACATCCAGCAGCTCGACAACATGAAGCTGCTGACCGAGATGACCAAGCAGGCCACCGAACTCGCCGCCGCGCTCCAGGAGGAGCGCGACCAGTCGGCCGGCCCGCTGGCGCACGGAGCGGCCACCGACTACACGGTCAAGGGCTACCGCACCAAGACCGACCGGGCCGTGCAGTCGTTCACGAACGCCGCGGAGGACATCGACTCCGCCGACCTGCAGGGCGTCCGCGAGAGCCTCGTCGGCCTCGTCCGCGACCTGACCGGCCTGTCCAGGATCCGCAACTCGGCCTACGAGACCAAGAACAACGCCTCGCAGACCGTCGAGGGTTACCACCGCCTCATCACCCACCTGCTCGACCTCTCGCAGGACATGGCGGAGGCCACCAGCAACCCGGAGATGATCTCGCGCACGCGCGCCCTGGCGGCCTTCTCCTCCGCCAAGGAGTACGCGTCCGTCCAGCGCGCGGTCCTCGCGGCCGCGCTGCCCGCCAGCAACAACGTCTCCGGCAACCTCAGCGAGAACGACCGGCTGTACGCCGACGGCGCGCAGGAGAGCGAGGACTCCGACCTCGCCACCTTCCGCAGCATCTACGGCACGGACCGCGCCACCGAGCTCCTCAAGCCCGTCGAGGACGGCAACCCCACCATCCGGGCCACCGACCAGTACGCCACCCGTGCCTTCGGTCAGGCGGGCGGTCTGCAGCAGGTGGACAAGCGGTCCTACAAGGACTGGGTGGACGACAGCTCGATCAAGATCGAGCAGATGGGCAACATCGAGCACACGCTGCTCGAGGACATGGAGCAGAAGGCCCGCGAGCTGCGCAACGAGTCCGAGCGCGACGCGATCATCTCCGGTGTCCTGATCCTGCTCGTCCTCGGTATCTCACTGGTCGGCGCGTTCGTCGTCGCCCGGTCCATGATCCGCTCGCTGCGCCGGCTCCAGGAGACCGCCACCAAGGTCGCCCAGGACCGGCTGCCCGAGCTGGTCAAGCAGCTGTCCGAGTCCGACCCGCAGGACGTCGACACGTCCGTGGAGTCGGTCGGTGTGCACTCCCGGGACGAGATCGGCCAGGTGGCCGCGGCCTTCGACGACGTGCACCGCGAGGCGGTCCGCCTCGCCGCCGAGCAGGCCCTTCTGCGAGGCAACGTCAACGCGATGTTCACCAACCTCTCGCGCCGCTCCCAGGGCCTCATCCAGCGTCAGCTCTCGCTCATCTCCGAACTGGAGTCCCGCGAGGCCGACCCGGACCAGCTGTCCTCGCTGTTCAAGCTCGACCACCTCGCGACCCGTATGCGCCGTAACGGTGAGAACCTCCTCGTCCTCGCCGGTGAGGAGCCCGGGCGCCGCTGGACCCGTCCGGTCCCGCTGGTCGACGTGCTGCGTGCGGCCGCGTCCGAGGTGGAGCAGTACGAGCGCATCGAGCTGGCCTCCGTACCGACCACCGAAGTGGCCGGCCGGGTCGTCAACGACCTCGTGCACCTGCTCGCCGAGCTGCTGGAGAACGCGACCTCGTTCTCCTCGCCGCAGACCAAGGTCAAGGTCACCGGTCACGCGCTGCCCGACGGCCGGGTCCTGATCGAGATCCACGACACCGGCATCGGCCTCTCCCCCGAGGACCTCGCCGCGATCAACGAGCGGCTCGCCTCGCCGCCCACCGTGGACGTCTCCGTCTCCCGCCGCATGGGTCTGTTCGTAGTCGGCCGGCTGTCCCAGCGCCACGGCATCCGCATCCAGCTGCGCCCGTCCGACTCCGGTGGTACGACCGCGCTGGTCATGCTCCCCGTCGATGTCGCCCAGGGCGGCAAGAAGCCCCAGCCGAAGCCCGGTCAGGGCGCCGGTGCCGGTGGCGGCATGGCCGCCGCGGCGGCCGGTGTGGCGGCGGCCCGGCGCGGCAACGGCCAGCCGGGCGGCGGTGCCCTCGGCGCCGGTGCGCTGGGTGGCGGTGCCCCCACGGGCGGTCGCCTCAACGCCGGTCAGGGACCGCGGGCCGCACTGCCCGGCCGGGACGCGGGCGGTCGTCCGGGAGCCCCGGGCGCGGCGCGCGGACCGCAGGGTCCGGGCGCGCCCCAGCAGGGCCGGCCCGCTCCGGCGGGTGCCGGCTTCGGCGCTCCGGCGCCGGGCGCGCCGCAGGGTCTGCAGGCCGCGGGCACCGGTGGTCCGCAGGGCCAGGCGCCGTTCGGCGGCGGCCAGGACGCCTTCGGAGGCGGTCAGGACTCCTTCGGGAGCGGTCAGGACTCCTTCGGCGGCGCCCGGGGTGCCGTACCCCCGCAGCCGCCGTCCTCGAACAAGGGCTCGGAGTCGCAGGGCCGGCGTCGTCGGCCGCAGCTGCCCGGGCGCGGTGGTCCGCGGGCCGAACTGCCCGGCAGCAACCAGCCCCGTACGCCCAGCTGGAGCGACGAGAACGCGCAGCCGCCGGTGCCGCGGGCCTCGCTGGACGCCCCGCGCGGCCATGACGAGCAGGACTCGGCGCAGACCTCCCGGATGCCGCGGATCGACGACCGGCAGGGCCCGGGCGCGACGGCGGAGATGCCGGCGATCCCGCGGCTCGACGGCCGTCAGGGTCCCGCGTCCACCTCTGGGTTTCCCCGTCCGGACTTCGACGCCCCGGCGCCGGGCTCCCCGCAGCACACCGGGCAGTTCCCCCGTCCGGGCACGAGCGGCGGGCAGAACGGCCGCAGCGACCGGCCGGACCAGAACGCCGACGGCTCGTTCGTCCGCTCCGACGTCTTCGGCGCCCCGGGCGGTCAGAACGACCCGGCGACCTCGTCGACCACGGGTCAGTTCGCCGCCCCACAGGCGTACGACAGCGACTCGACCGGACAGTTCCCGCAGCCCGGGTTCGACGGCGCCGGTGGCCAGTTCGCCCGGCCCGGGTACGACGGCGGCTCCACCGGCCAGTTCGAGCGTCCGCAGGTCAACGGCCTGCCTGGCGCCGACTTCGGTGCTCCGCGTCCGCCGGCTCCGCAGCGTCCGCAGCAGCGGCCGGTCCGCCCGGAACCCGAGGCGCTGCCGCCCGCGGGTCCCGGTGACGGCCGTACACCGCTGTACGACACGCTCGAGACCAACTGGTTCCACGGTCAGCAGAGCGGCCAGCAGAACGAGCAGCAGAGCAACGGCTCGGCTCCCGCTCCGGCGGCCCGGCAACAGCCGCAGGCTCCCCCTGCCCCCCAACGTCCCGTCGCCAGCTCCTGGCGCAGCTCGCCGAACGACGAACTCGTCCGGCAGGCAGAGCGCGTACGGCAGCCGGCCGCGGGCGGCGTCACCACCTCCGGCCTGCCGCGCAGGGTGCCCCGGGCGAACCTCGTCCCGGGCACGGCTCAGCAGCAACAGCACCAAGCCGGTCCGCAGGTCTCGCGTGCGCCTGACGACGTACGCGGCCGGCTGACCAATCTCCGTCGGGGCATCGCTCAAGGTCGACAGGCCGGTACCGGCCAGACCGGGAGCTTCCCGAGCCCCACTCACCAGCAGGAGCGTTAGTTGAGCCCGATGAGCCAGGCGGCACAGAACCTGAACTGGTTGATCACCAACTTCGTGGACAACACCCCCGGGGTGTCCCACACCGTCGTCGTGTCCGCCGACGGTCTCCTGCTGGCCATGTCCGAGGGTTTCCCGCGTGACCGTGCCGATCAGCTGGCGGCCGTCGCGTCCGGACTCACCTCACTCACGGCCGGCGCCTCCCGGATCTTCGAGGGCGGCGACGTCGCACAGACAGTGGTCGAGATGGAGCGGGGATTCCTGTTCCTGATGTCCGTCTCCGACGGCTCGTCGCTGGCCGTACTCGCTCACCCCGACTGCGACATCGGCCTCGTCGGTTATGAGATGGCGCTGCTGGTCGACCGCGCGGGCGCGGTGCTCACGCCCGACCTGCGCGCCGAGCTCCAAGGCAGTCTGCTCCACTGACCCGCACCGGATCCACCCGTGTCACCAAATCACCGTCCGGCCGCCACAATTCCCCCCACCGGCCTCTTCAGACGGCTTGACCGATCGATCTTGCTGTCCCGCCCGGAGGACTCATGACCCCGCCCACCGCCTCTCATGATCCGTACGCGGAGCCGTACGAGGATGAGGGCGACCAGCCGCTGGTACGCCCCTACGCGATGACCGGCGGCCGGACCCGGCCGCGCTACCAGCTCGCCATCGAAGCCCTGATCAGCACCACGGCCGACCCGGCGGCGCTCATGGGACTGCTCCCCGAGCACCAGCGGATCTGCCACCTGTGCCGGGAGGTGAAGTCGGTCGCCGAGGTCTCGGCGCTGCTGGCCATGCCTCTGGGCGTGGCCCGGATTCTTGTCGCGGACCTCGCGGAGGCCGGGCTCGTCGCCATTCACCAGCCGGGCGGCGACGAGAGCACCGGCGCTCCGGACGTGACACTGCTCGAAAGGGTGCTCAGTGGACTACGCAAGCTCTGACGGAGGCCGGGCGACCACCTCCGCGAAGATCGTGGTGGCGGGTGGCTTCGGCGTGGGCAAGACCACGTTCGTGGGCGCCGTCTCCGAGATCAACCCGCTGCGCACCGAGGCCGTGATGACGTCCGCGAGCGCGGGCATCGACGACCTGACCCACACCGGGGACAAGACGACCACCACGGTCGCCATGGACTTCGGCCGCATCACGCTCGACCAGGACCTGATCCTGTACCTCTTCGGTACGCCGGGCCAGGACCGCTTCTGGTTCATGTGGGACGACCTGGTGCGCGGCGCGATCGGCGCCGTCGTCCTGGTGGACACCCGCCGGCTCGCCGACTGCTTCCCCGCGGTCGACTACTTCGAGAACAGCGGCCTGCCGTTCGTCGTGGCGCTCAACGGCTTCGACGGGCACCAGCCGTACCAGCCCGAGGAGGTCCGCGAGGCCCTGCAGATCGGGCCCGACACCCCGATCATCACCACCGACGCCCGCCACCGCTCCGATGCCAAGGGTGCTCTGATCACGCTGGTCGAGCACGCTTTGATGGCACGTCTGCGGTAGCGCCCAAATCGTCCGTGTCATACGGTCGTTGGCGTAGATGTACCGGAGCCGGCTGTGTCCTTTGACACGGTCGGCCCCGGTGTTCATAACGTTTCGGCAGAGGAATCCGGTGGTATGGCCACGCGTCGCGGTCAACCGGTCTCGCTGCGCGCACGAAAGCCCCGTCTTTTGGCGGGGCTCGTTCTTTATGACCGTTTTATCTGGGGCTTACATCACTCCGAATCCTCACTCCGCACTGTTTGGAAGTGCGCAGGACGGCGTGCTGGAATGCCTGAACTGCCCAATAGTCAAAGACGTACTCACCAGTCGATGGCGCGTTGGGCTCTGAGACACTGCGGCACAACGTTGGTGCCCGCCGCCGAGAGGTTGTTGGTCGAGTGAGGCGAAGCAAGAACGGTCCCGAGCCGTCGGCCCGGGGCAACTTCACCCCGCCGCCGCGCGGAGCGGCGCCCGCCCCTGTGCCCGGATCGGAACCAACGGCCGTGCCGGCGCCCAGCGGCAGCCGTTTCTCCCCGCGCAACTGGCGGGTGCCGACCCGGCTGAACGCGATCCTGCTCATACCCGTGCTGGTCGGCCTCATCATGGGCGGCTTCCAGGTGAAGAGCTCGATCGACACCTGGCAGGAGGCCGAGGACGCGGAGAACACCGCGCGTCTGGTACGGGCCGCGCTGGCCTACGGCAACGAACTGCTCGTCGAGCGCGACGTGACCGCGGCCCCCCTGCTCCAGGGCAAGGGCGAGAAGGACAAGACGGTCGTGGCGGCCCGCGCCAACACCGACAAGGCGGCCGACGCCTTCGACGAGGCCGTCCAGAACATGCCGGACCGGCCCAACCTGGTGCGGCGCCTGCAGCGTTTCCGTGACGTGGAGCCGGATCTGGCGAAGCTCCGCAAGCTCGCGTACACCGACCAGCTCTCCGGCGTGCAGACGGAAGAGGGCTACGTCGACACCGAGCACCGGCTGCTGGAGTTCGCCAACGAACTCGGTCTGGGCACCGGCAACATCACCAGCTACGGCCGTACGGTCTACGCCGTCTCGCTGGCCAAGGGCGCGGTCTCCCTGGACCGCTCCATCGGCATGCACATGCTGATCAAGCCCGGCCCCAAGGCCTCGGACCTGGCCAAGCAGCGGGTCGCCCTCACCTCGTACGCGTACCTGGAGGGCATCGCCATCCAGGAGTACACGAGCGGCGGCACCGAACAGGACAACGCCAAGCTGACGGCGGCCAGCACGCAGATCAAGGCCGACGGCGCCAAGCTGGCCGCGGAGGCCAAGGCGAAGAACCCGGCCTACGTGCCGCCGCCCGCCGACCCCACCGCGATGGTCACGCAGCTCGCCGCGCTGTCCTCCACGGACACGAGTGAGCGCGCCGCCCTGGCCCAGCAGGGCATCACCGCGGAGAACTGGTGGGCGGTCACCACCCTCAAGTTCAACGCGTACAACGCCATCGAGAGGGAGCTGTCCAACACCGCGGTGAACGAGGCCTCGGACATCGCCGACAGCGCCAAGCGTGACGCCCTCATCACCGGTGCCGCCGTCGTGGTCGCCCTGCTCCTCGCGTTCATCCTGGCCGGTGCCGTGGCCCGGCAGATGAGCCGCTCGATGCGCCAGCTGCGCAACGCTGCCTTCGGCATCGCCGAGCAGCGCCTGCCGATGCTGGTCGATCAGCTCTCGCGCACCGATCCGGGCCGCGTGGACACCCGCGTCCAGCCCATCCCGATCAACACCCGGGACGAGATCGGCGAGGTCGCCCGCGCCTTCGACCAGGTCCACCGCGAGGCCGTCCGACTGGCCGCCGAGCAGGCCCTGCTGCGGGGCAACATCAACGCGATCTTCACCAACCTCTCGCGCCGCAACCAGTCGCTGATCGAGGGCCAGCTGACCCTGATCACGGACCTGGAGAACAACGAGGCCGACCCGGACCAGCTGGAGAACCTCTTCAAGCTGGACCACCTCGCGACCCGTATGCGCCGCAACGGCGAGAACCTCCTGGTCCTCGCCGGCGAGGAGCCCGGCCGCCGCTGGGACCAGCCGGTCCCGCTGGTCGACGTGCTGCGCGCCGCCTCCTCCGAGGTGGAGCAGTACGAGCGTGTCGAGCTGTCCGGCGTCCCGGAGGCCGAGATCCACGGCCGCGCGGTCACCGACCTCGTGCACCTGCTGGCCGAGCTGCTGGAGAACGCCACCACGTTCTCCTCGCCGCAGACCAAGGTCCGCGTCACCGCGACCCGGCTGCCCGACGGCCGCATCATGATCGAGATCCACGACAAGGGCATCGGCCTCACGGCCGAGGACTTCGCGGACATCAACCACAAGCTGGCCAACCCGCCGACCGTGGACGCCGCGATCTCCCAGCGCATGGGCCTGTTCGTGGTCGGCCGGCTGTCCGACCGGCACGGCATCCGCGTCCAGCTGCGCCCCTCCGGCGAGCAGGCCGGCACCACCTCGCTGGTGATGCTGCCGGACGCCATCACCCACGGCGGTGGCGGCGAGCACCAGCCGGACCGTGACGAGTTCACGGTCTCGCAGATCATCCCGGAGCAGAACTTCGGCGGCGAGAACTTCAACAACGGCCTGCCGATGCGCACGGCCGCGGAGCTCGGCTTCGACGACAGCCGCTACGAGGTTCCGGACGACATCCGGGAGCTGGACCCGGTGGGCCGCTCCCTGATGCGCGAGGAGCGCCGGGCGGCCCTGGAGGCCCACTCGCAGGACCAGGAGCCCGGCTCGCAGGCTCAGGAGACCCCTGCGTACCCGGAGGCCTTCGACGCCCCGTCCGGCTACGACACCGGCCAGAGCGCCTTCCCGGAGCAGCAGCCGAACGCCTTCGACCGTCAGCCGACGTACGAGGAGCAGCGTCAGCAGGCCTACGAGGAGCCGCAGCAGCCGTCGTACGAGGAGCCACAGCGCTCCTACGGGCAGCAGCAGCGCCCCTCGTACGACGAGCCGTACTACGCGCCGAACGGCTCTCTGCCGCAGAGCGAGGGCTTCTCGTCGAACGGCGGCTACCCGGAGCCCACGTATCCGGAGCCGGTCCAGGAGGAGCCCGCGTCGGCCCGTGCAGCCGCCCCGGAGAGCTTCCCGGGCTTCGGTGAGCAGGCCTACCAGGACGACTTGCCGCAGAACGACGGCTACCGCAACGGGTATCCGGACCAGTACGCTCCGGAAACGGAATCAGCGCAGGCCGCTGACGTGAGCGAGCAGGAAAGCGTAGGCTTCGATCGTCCGGGACCGACCCCTTCCGTCGCCCACGAGCTGACCGATGCCGGGCTCCCCCGCCGCGGATCCACCGCGAGCGGCGTGAACGGCTCGGGCGGCGCGCGGCACACGACCCAGGAACCGTCGGCTCCCGCGCCGGAGAGCAACGGCACCGACTCCTGGCGCTCGGCCAACGACGCGCGCTGGCAGCAGGCCTCGCAGCTCCGGAAGCCCAAGGCGGGCGGGGTGACCTCCTCCGGTCTGCCGCGGCGGGTGCCCAAGGCCAACCTGGTCGAGGGAGCCGCCGAAGCCACCCCTCAGGGAGGCCCACAGGTCTCCCGCGCTCCCGAGGACGTCCGGGGCAGGTTGAGCAACCTGCGCCGAGGGGTCCAGCGGGGACGTAACGCAGGCAGTGAAACGAACGGCCAGGGCTTCGGTCCTGACAGCACCTACAACCAGGAGCGTTAGTGTGAGCCCGATGAGCCAGGCGGCGCAGAACCTGAACTGGTTGATCACCAACTTCGTGGACAACACCCCGGGGGTGTCCCACACGGTGGTGGTCTCCGCCGACGGACTCCTTCTGGCGATGTCCGAAGGCTTTCCGCGCGACCGTGCCGACCAGCTCGCGGCCGTCGCCTCCGGTCTGACGTCTCTGACGGCAGGCGCCTCCCGCATCTTCGAGGGCGGCAGCGTGAACCAGACGGTTGTGGAGATGGAGCGGGGATTCCTCTTCATCATGTCCATCTCCGACGGTTCGTCGCTCGCGGTTCTCGCGCATCCGGAGGCGGACATCGGCCTCATCGGGTACGAGATGGCGCTCCTGGTGGACCGTGCCGGTACGGTCCTGACGCCCGATCTGCGTGCGGAGCTCCAGGGGAGCCTGCTCAACTGACAGACAGACGGTGCGTTTTGGCGTCCCGAGGCCATAAGGTTTCGGGACGCGGCTCCACAGCGTTGGGTGCCCCGGCACAGTCGGAGGAGGAGAGAAAGTGGCAACACCCCCAGGCGGTTCACCTTCGGGTAACTGGTCGTACGGCCCTGCCCAGGGTCAGGGCGACGGTTCCCAGAACCCCAACCGTTACAACTTCCCCTCCACCCCGAGCCAGCGGCGTCAGCAGCCGTATGCGCCCCAGCACCCGCAAGGTCCTGGGCCCTCGCCGTACGACCAGCCGCCGGCGCCGCGCATCCAGCCCGTGCAGCCGCAGCGACGCAACCCTGAGCCCGCGCCCGCAGGGGCGTCGAACAACCCGCTGGTGCGTCCGTACGCCATGACCGGTGGCCGGACCCGCCCGCGTTACCAGCTCGCCATCGAGGCGCTGGTGCACACCACCGCGCAGCCGCACCAGATGCAGGGCCAGCTGCCCGAGCATCAGCGGATCTGCCACCTCTGCCGTGAGATCAAGTCGGTAGCCGAGATCTCGGCCCTCCTGACAATCCCTCTCGGCGTGGCCAGGATCCTCGTCGCCGACTTGGCGGAGGCGGGCCTGGTCGCCATCCATCAGCCCGGCGGCGACGAGAACGCCGGCGGCCAGCCAGACGTGACACTGCTCGAAAGGGTGCTCAGTGGACTTCGCAAGCTCTAGCGGAGGGCCTTCCCGCTCCACCACGTCCGCGAAGATCGTGGTGGCTGGCGGCTTCGGCGTGGGCAAGACCACGTTCGTCGGCGCCGTCTCGGAGATCAACCCGCTGCGCACCGAGGCCGTCATGACGTCAGCTTCGGCGGGCATCGACGACCTGACCCACACCGGGGACAAGACGACCACCACGGTCGCCATGGACTTCGGCCGCATCACCCTGGACCAGGACCTGATCCTGTACCTGTTCGGCACCCCCGGCCAGGACCGCTTCTGGTTCATGTGGGACGACCTCGTGCGTGGCGCGATCGGCGCGATCGTCCTGGTGGACACCCGCCGGCTCGCCGACTGCTTCCCGGCCGTCGACTACTTCGAGAACAGCGGCCTGCCGTTCGTCATCGCCCTCAACGGCTTCGACGGGCAGCAGCCGTACAACCCCGACGAGGTGCGCGAGGCGCTCCAGATCGGCCCGGACACCCCCATCATCACGACGGACGCCCGCCACCGCGCTGACGCCAAGTCCGCGCTGATCACTCTGGTGGAGCACGCGTTGATGGCTCGCTTGCGGTAGGCGCACGGACGCGGTGCCCGCGCCCCTTCGAGGGCGCGGGCATGAAGAAGGGCCCCTCGGAAGAGGGGCCCTTCTTTGTGACGTCCGTATGGCTCAGTGCCAGCTGTGCGGGGCGCGGAAGCCGGGCTCGCGCTCCAGGCGGCGCCAGCCGGCCTTCGGGCGGCCGCGGCGGGTCGGGGCGGCGGACGGGGCGGCCGCCGCGCGAGCCAGGAGGATGGCCGTGATGGCGGCGACTTCCTCGGGCTCCGCGTGGCCCTTCTCGACACGAATGTCAGGGGTGCTCATAGGTCTCAGTCTCCGTGAGAGAGGTTTCCGCGGGGGTACCGCAGATGTTCCGCTGGGTTACTGCGGGGGGTTGCCGTGCTTGCGGGACGGCAGGTCGGCGTGCTTGGTGTGCAGCATCGCCAGGGACTGGATGAGGATCTCGCGGGTTTCCGCCGGATCGATGACGTCGTCGACCAGACCGCGCTCGGCCGCGTAGTACGGGTGCATGAGCTCGGACTTGTACTCCTTGACCATGCGGGCACGCATGGCCTCGGGGTCCTCCGCCTCGGCGATCTGGCGGCGGAAGATGACGTTGGCGGCACCCTCGGCGCCCATCACGGCGATCTCGTTCGTCGGCCAGGCGTACGTCAGGTCCGCACCGATGGACTGGCTGTCCATGACGATGTACGCACCTCCGTAGGCCTTGCGCAGGATCAGGGAGATCCGCGGCACCGTCGCGTTGCAGTAGGCGTACAGCAGCTTCGCGCCGTGGCGGATGATTCCGCCGTGTTCCTGGTCGACGCCCGGGAGGAACCCGGGCACGTCCAGGAACGTGACGATCGGGATATTGAAAGCGTCACACATCTGGACAAAGCGCGCAGCTTTTTCCGACGCCTCGATGTCCAGGACACCGGCCAGGGACTGCGGCTGGTTGGCCACGATGCCCACCACCTGGCCGTCCAGGCGGGCCAGCGCGCAGATGATGTTGCGGGCCCAGCGCTCGTGGACCTCCAGGTAGTCGCCGTCGTCGACGATCTCCTCGATGACCTTGGTCATGTCGTACGGGCGGTTGCCGTCGGCCGGGACCAGGTCCAGCAGGACGTCCGAACGGCGGTCCGGCGTGTCCGTGGACTCCGCGCGCGGCGGGTTCTCGCGGTTGTTCTGCGGGAGCATCGACAGCAGGTAGCGCACCTCGGCGAGGCACGTCTCCTCGTCGTCGTAGGCGAAGTGGCACACGCCCGAGGTCTCGGCGTGCACGTCGGCGCCGCCCAGGCCGTTCTGGGTGATCTCCTCGCCCGTCACGGCCTTGACCACGTCCGGGCCCGTGATGAACATCTGGGAGGTCTCGCGGACCATGAACACGAAGTCGGTGAGGGCGGGGCTGTAGGCCGCGCCGCCCGCGCACGGGCCGAGCATCACGCTGATCTGCGGGATGACCCCGGACGCCTTGGTGTTGCGCTGGAAGATGCCGCCGTAGCCGGCGAGGGCGGACACACCCTCCTGGATACGGGCGCCCGCGCCGTCGTTCAGGGACACCAGGGGCGCCCCGGCCGCGATGGCCATGTCCATGATCTTGTGGATCTTGGTGGCGTGGGCCTCGCCCAGCGCGCCGCCGAAGATCCGGAAGTCGTGGGCGTACACGAAGACCGTGCGGCCCTCCACCGTGCCCCAGCCGGTGATGACACCGTCCGTGTACGGCTTCTTGGCCTCCAGGCCGAACCCGGTCGCCCGGTGCCGGCGCAGCTGCTCGACCTCCCGGAAGGAACCCGCGTCCAGGAGCAGCTCGATGCGCTCACGCGCGGTCAGCTTGCCCTTGGCGTGCTGCGCCTCGGTCGCCTTCTCGCTGGGGCCGGCCAGCGCCTGCTCACGGATCCCGTGCAGCTCGGCGACCCGCCCACGCGCGTCGGTCGGCTCACTCGTCAGCTCGTCCGTCGACTCACCCGGCGCCTCATCCAAAACGGTCATGTAGCGACCTTACGAACACCACCAAGAAAAGCTCGCCGTCGACTCCGTACAGTCTCCGGACCGTTTTCCTGGTACCACTGAACAGAACCGCAGGCGCATGCAGGCGTTCCGACTGCTCAGAGGGGATCGGGCTTGTAGAGGTCGTACAAAGTCGTCAGCTGAGAGTCACCTCACATTCGTGGGTGGCACATGCCCTCCCCGGAGTGACACTCAGGTCCAGTCGGCCGTCCGTGGCGTGTGCCTCGACCGTGTCGTCCGCCCGGATCACCTCGCGCACCGGGTGATCCCAGGTGATCCGCAGGGGTGCGCCCGTACGGGGCGGCTCGCTCACGCAGAGGGTAGCGGTACGGCCCCGGCGGCGGAGCAGCACGCTCGCACCGGCGGACGCGGTCAGCCCGCCCGCCGTACCGGCCCGCCAGAAGTTCGCGGCCGTGAGGCCGAGCGAGGGAACCCGGACCGCCTGGCAGGCGCCGTCGTTGGCGAGGACCGACAGCCAGTGACGGTCGGCGGCGCGAGCGGCGACCGTGCGGCGGGAGGCTCCCGGCAGGAGGACATAGAGGTACGAGGCGTCCGTAGGGTCGGTGCCGTGGTCCAGCCACAGGGTCTGCCAGCTGCGGGTGCGGCGCTCGGTGGCGCTGCCGGTGTTGATGTCGGACCAGGCGCCGGTGCGGTCCTCGCGCAGGGTCCGCAAAGTCCCCTCGGGGAGGATCCAGCCGCCGTGGTCCTCAAGGTGGGCCCAGCCGTGGCCGCGCACGAAGGTCTGGGTGCCGTTCTCCCCCAGGTTGCGGTTGTCGACGACCGTCTCGACCGGGACGCCGTCCACGCAGGTGATGCCGGCGCCGAGGCAGATGACCGCGTCCGCCACGCAGAACCAGCTCTTGCGGGCCTGGAGGGTGGAGCCCAGACCCTTCAGGTGCTGGCCGATGGCGGCGTACTCGCCGTCGGTGGTACCGCCGACCCAGCGGACGTCGGGCTTGGGCTCGCCCCACTCGCCGCCCGCCCGGTCCGGGAGGCGCTTGGTGGAAACGGTGGTGCCGGGGAGGCGGTACCAGTCGACGGTCGGCCAGAACCAGTCCGTGTACTGATCGGCCCGACCAGCCCGACCGGCCCGATCGGCTCGACCGGCTCGACCGGCCCGACCGGCGGGCCACCAATAGACCATCCCGGCGCCCGTGTGCCAGCCGCGCGGATTCTCGCCGTTGCCGCACTCGTAGAAGGCGATGCGGTCGCTCGCCATGGCGATGGCGGCGGTGAAGGCGTCCCGGCGGTGGACCGCCCGGTCCATCGCCGGGAAGAGCCGGTGACCGACGGGTTCCGGGGCGGCCTCGACCGGGGAGTCGGCCACCGCGCGCAGCCGGGTCAGGTCGGCGACGCCGTACTGACGGGCCGTCAGGATCGGTGCCACCGTGTCCCGTTCGATCCAGCCTTTGACACGGGCGTACCAGCGCTCCCGCTCCTCGCGGCTCGCGCCGGCGGCGAGCAGGGCGATCGCGGCGATGATGCCCTGGCCGTGGTAGTGGTCGCCGCGCATGACCTGGCGGTCGTCGTCCTTGAGGTAACCCCGGCTGATGGCACGGCCGTTGACGCTGTCCATCGCCAACCCGTCGTGGATCAGCGGGGCGAAGGCGTGCTCCACGCTGTCCAGGACGATCTGCCGGTTCGGGTCGGTCACCTCCCACGCGGATCCGGCGAGCAGCGCGAAGAGGCGGCCGAGTCCGTCGAGCATGACCTGGCCGTACGTCCCCGAGTAGGCGACCTGGGTGTGCTGGACGAACGAGCCGTCGGCGTAGAGGCCGTCCCCCTGGGTGACGTACGGGAAGACCGGCGAGAGCGCGTCACGGGCGAGGGCGATCCGGTCGGGGGCGCGGCCCAGGACGCCGCGCAGGGCGACGGAACGGCACAGGTCGACACGGTTGGCGCCGGTGGAGGTGCCGGAGTAGTCGGCGAGCATCGCGTCCGGGATGAAGTGGTCGACGGCGGCGCAGGCGGCTTCCCGCTGGGCGTCGGTGAGGTGGTCGTACAGGGCGATCGTGATGTCCATGAGCAGGCGCGGGCTGCCGATCTGCCATTCCCACCAGTTGCCGTAGCGGGTGGTGGAGGGGTGGTAGATCGTGGCGGAGAGGTGGTCGAGGCCGCGCAGTACGTCGGTGCGGAGCCCCTCGTCGCCGGTCGAGCCGGTGCCCTCCTGGGTGTACGCCTGGGTCATGGTCCACAGGCGGGCGTAGCTCTGGGTGATACCGGCGGGCGGGTCGTAGGCGTTGCCCGGCCACAGCCGGTCGGCGGCGGGGGCCATGGAGGCGCGGAAGCCGCGGGCGAGTTCGCCGGTCTCGGCGAGGCGTGAGGCGTAGGGCTCGGCGGTCGGGTCGTAGCCGGTGCCGAGAGAGATGTCGAGCCAGCGGCGGCGCAGGACGGCGTACGGGTCGGCCCCGGCGCCCGGTGCGGGGCCGGAGGGCTGCCGGGGATCGCCGCCGGCGCGGAATCCGGGGGCCGCCGCGGCCGTCGTCGCCAGGAACGCGGCCGTGAGCAGGAGCGCTCTGCGGGTGGACCTCGTGGAGGGCAGGGCTCGCCGGTCGGGAGTCATGACCACGTCGTCTACCACCTCGGGGTCTTCACGCCAACATTTCGCCGATGCCGTTGCCCCGCGCCCGGAATAGGTCTACCGTCATTCTCGTTCACCTCGTTGAAGATTCAACATCCTCTCCCCTGGAGCACATCATGGGCATCTTCGGCCGCAAGGACAGCACCGACACCACCACCGCGGCGCCCGCCGCCGTGAACCCGGACCTCGCCGCCCTGACCGGCGACTACACGATCGACCCGTCCCACTCCGCGATCGGCTTCACGGCCCGGCACGCCATGGTCACCAACGTCAAGGGCAAGTTCCTCGACTTCACCGGCACGCTGCACCTGGACGGCACCGACCCGTCCGCGTCCACGGCCTCCCTCGACGTCACGATGGACAGCATCGACACGGGCTCCGCGGACCGCGACGGTCACCTCAAGAGCGCGGACTTCTTCAAGACGGACGAGTTCCCGACCATGACCTTCCGCTCCACGTCGGCCGAGGCCCTGGGCGGCGAGGACTACCGCATCACCGGTGACCTGGAGATCCTCGGCACCACCAAGCCGATCACCATCGACCTGGAGTTCAACGGCGCCGCGAAGGACCCCTTCGGCAACGAGCGCGTCGGCTTCGAGGGCAAGGCGGAGATCCTGCGCTCCGACTGGGGCCTGACCTGGAACGCGGCGCTGGAGACGGGCGGCATGCTGGTCTCCGACAAGATCAAGCTGAACTTCGACATCTCGGCGATCAGGAACGCGTGAGCTGTCGGCGCCGGTCAGCCGACCGCGCCCCTGAGCGCGCCCGCCCCCCGTTCCGCATGGGAGGCGGGCGCTCGCGTGTGTGGGTGGCGTCGCGCCTTGCGCAGGTGTACGCCGTCAGGCGTCCCGTGTGCTGAGCGCCACCGCTCCCCCCACGCACAGCACTCCCGCGTAGGCCGCCAGCACTCCCAGTCCTGGCCAGGGGCCGATCGGCAGGCGGTCCAGGTCCCTGGTGGCCTGGACGGACAGGGCCGCCGGCATCGGGGCCCAGCGTTCCAGGCGGTGCGCGTGGAGCGGCCGGAGTGGGGTGGCCGAATCCCGCCCCTTGTGTGAGCACTCACGGCGTTCTCATAATCCAACATCAGATTTTGTCCTGCCCATGCCAGCCCATAGGCAAATCTTTATGGCCGGAACTGTCATGCGCACGTCAATTCTGTGTTCCGGTTGCTCGAATCCGCAGCTCAACCCCCCACAGAAGGGCACCACGTTGAAGAAGCTCCTCACGGCCCTCAAGAGATGCGCGGCCGTCGGCGCCGTCGCCCTCGCGGTCGCCAGTCTTCAGCCCGTCTCGGCCGCCCAGGCCGCCCCCTCGCCCGTCATCGGCGGAACCCGCGCCGCCCAGGGCGAGTTCCCGTTCATGGTCCGGCTCTCGATGGGCTGTGGCGGCGCGCTCTACACCCAGCAGATCGTGCTCACCGCCGCGCACTGCGTCAGCGGCACCGGAGCCAACACCAGCATCACCGCCACCGCCGGGGTCGCGGACCTGCAGTCCACCACCGGCCGCGTCCAGGTCAGGTCCACGTACGTCTACCGGGCCCCCGGCTACAACGGCAACGGCAAGGACTGGGCGCTCATCAAGCTCGCGCAGCCGATCAACCTGCCGACCTTGAAGATCGCCACGACCACGCAGTACAACACCGGCACCTTCACGGTCGCCGGCTGGGGCGCGGCCACCGAGGGCGGCGCCCAGCAGCGCTACCTGCTCAAGGCCACCGTGCCGTTCATCAGCGACGCCACCTGCCGCTCCTACAGCGGTTACAGCGGTCTGGTCGCGAGCGACGAGATATGCGCCGGCTACGCGGCCGGCGGCGTCGACACCTGCCAGGGCGACTCCGGCGGCCCGATGTTCCGCCGCGACTCCGCGAACGCCTGGATCCAGGTCGGCATCGTCAGCTGGGGCCAAGGCTGCGCCCGCCCCAACGCCCCCGGCGTCTACTCGGAGGTCTCCACCTTCGCCTCCGCGATCGCCTCGGCGGCTTCCTCACTCTGACGCGCGCCGCCTCGCGTACGTCTCCCGAGTCCCGTACGACGTCCACGGGCCCGGCGCTGTCCCGCGCCGGGCCCGTGCCCGCGTCCCCACGCCTGGTCCAGCGGGTCAGAACCCGCCGCCGAAGTCGCCGCCACCGAAGTCGCCGCCACCGAAGTCCCCTCCCCCGCCGAACCCCCCGCCGAAGTCGTCGGAGTTGAAGTCGGCGCCCGACAGGTCGCCGCCCTCGTAGCCGCCCGAGCCGAAGTCGCCGTAGCCCGAGCCGTAGTCGGCCGCGTAGGCCGGACCGGCCATCATGCTGCCGAGCAGGGTGCCGACGAGCAGGCCGGGCAGGATGCCGCCGCCGAAGTAGCCGCCCGCCCAGGGACCGTAGGCGGGGCCCGCGTCCCAGTACGGGCGGCGGCCGTACTCGGTGTCGACCTCGCGGACCACCGGGTCGCGGCCGTCGGCCAGCCGGGTCCGGTCGGCCGCGCAGACCGGGACCTCGCGGGTCGCGCCGCCCGGAGGCGTCCAGGTCATGTCGGCGACCGAGGGGCCGTGGCGCGGGTCGAAGAAGCAGGGCGGCCGGCGGTCGGGCAGCGGCCGGCCCTCGCGGCGGGCGGCCAGCGAGGCGAGCGAGAAGCGCCCGTCCTCCAGGGCCTGGGTGACGGCCCGTACGTCCTCCGGTTTCCCGGCCTCCGCCATGGCCGACTTCGCCCGGTCGTAGGCGTCCAGCGCCCGCTCGTAGTCCGCGCGCATGGTGTCGTCCGCGCCCGCCTCCGCCGGATGGAAGTCGAGCCGGTCCAGTTCCTCGCCGAACGCGGTGATGTCCTCGTCGACGACCACCCGCAGCTTCTCCAGCGCGGCCCGCTGCTCCTCCGCGTGCCGGCGCCGGTTGCGCCGGACCAGGGTGTAGGCGCCCGCGCCCGCGACGGCCAGGACGATCCCGGTGGTGATCAGGCCGGTGGTGGGCACGCCGCTGCCGTCGTCACCGGAGGAGTTCCAGGTGGAGGGGGCCGAGCCGCCCATGTTGGTGAGGGCGCTGTCGGTGAAGTCGTTCAGCTGGGCCCTGGCGTCCTCGCCCGCGACGGTGGTGGCGAGGTTGTGCACGGCGGCCCGCGGCAGGACGGCGGCGTCGGCCCGGGCGTCGAAGCGGTCACCGAGGCGGACCCCGTACAGGCCGGTGATCCCGGTGGCGGTGCGCAGCTTCGTGAAGAGGTCCTGGGTGGGGTAGCCGGCGGGCAGCACGGCGAGGAACAGCGGCTTGTCCGCCTTCTTGATCTGCCGGGCGAGCGCGTCGGCGTCCGCCGACGACAGCTGTGCGCGCGCGGCCGGATCGACGTAGACCGGGTTCTCGCGGAGCGATGCGGCGATCGTCGAGACGCCGGTTGCCGCGGAGGCACGCGGGGCGCCCGCCGTCAGGGCCGCCACGGCGGTCAGGACGACGAGCGCCAGAGCGATCAGCAGTCCGACGGGGCCTCGGGGAAGTGTCGCGGCCTTCATACCTCGAACGTACCCGAAGGGCCGGGAATCGGGCGGGTGGGCAGCCGGGCGCCCAGGCCGCTGGCGGCCCCTCCCCCGCCTGCGTGCAGGCGGCCGGTGAGCAGCGAGGACTTGCCTCACGCCGTGAGCGAACCGGTGCCCCCCCCAGAGCCCTACTCCGCCGCCGGCTCCACCCCCGCCCGCAGCAACCCGTACGTGTACGCGTCCTCCAGGGCCTGCCACGAGGCGGCGATCACGTTCTCCGCGACGCCCACCGTCGACCACTCGCCCGCTCCGTCGGACGTGGAGATCAGGACGCGGGTGGTGGACTGGGTGCCGTGGACGCCTTCCAGGATGCGGACTTTGTAGTCGACGAGGTCCAGCTTGGCGAGCTGGGGGTAGATCTTCTCCAGGGCCACCCTCAGGGCACGGTCGAGGGCGTTGACGGGGCCGTTGCCCTCCGCCGTGGCGACGATGCGCTCGCCCTTGGCGTAGAGCTTGACCGTGGCCTCGTTGGCGTGGGTGCCGTCGGGGCGGTCCTCGACGATCGCGCGCCAGGACTCGACCTCGAAGTACTTGAGGGGCTTGCCCTCGATCTCGGCGCGCAGGAGGAGTTCGAAGGACGCGTCCGCCGCCTCGTACGTGTAGCCCCTCAGTTCACGCTCCTTGACCCGGTCCACCACCCGGCCGATCAGTTCGCGGTCGCCGCCGAGGTCGACGCCGAGTTCCTTGCCCTTGAGCTCGACCGAGGCGCGGCCCGCCATGTCGGAGACCAGCATCCGCATGGTGTTGCCGACCTGCTCGGGGTCGATGTGCTGGTACAGGTCCGGGTCGACCTTGATGGCCGAGGCGTGCAGGCCCGCCTTGTGGGCGAAGGCGGAGACGCCGACGTAGGGCTGGTGGGTGGACGGGGTGAGGTTGACGACCTCGGCGATGGCGTGGGAGATGCGGGTCATCTCGCGCAGGCGGCCGTCAGGAAGGACCTTCTTGCCGTACTTCAGCTCCAGGGCGGCGACGACCGGGAACAGGTTGGCGTTGCCGACCCGCTCGCCGTAGCCGTTCGCCGTGCACTGGACGTGGGTGGCGCCCGCGTCCACGGCGGCCAGGGTGTTGGCGACCGCGCAGCCGGTGTCGTCCTGGGCGTGGATGCCGAGCCGGGCGCCGGTGTCGGCCAGGACCGTGGAGACGACCGCCTGGACCTGCGCCGGGAGCATGCCGCCGTTGGTGTCGCAGAGGATCACGACGGACGCGCCGGCCTCGGAGGCGGCCCGTACGACGGCCTTCGCGTACTCCGGGTTGGCGCGGTAGCCGTCGAAGAAGTGCTCGCAGTCGACGAAGACGCGGCGGCCCTGCTCGCGCAGGAAGGAGACGGTGTCACGGACCATCTCCAGGTTCTCGTCCAGCGTGGTGCGCAGGGCGAGCTCGACATGACGGTCGTGCGACTTCGCCACCAGGGTGACCACCGGGGCACCCGAGTCGAGCAACGCTCTGACCTGCGGGTCCTCGGACGCCTTGGCGCCGGGTCGTCGGGTCGCGCCGAAGGCGACCAACTGGGCGTGCCGGAATTCGATCTCCTGCTGGGCGCGGGCGAAGAACTCGGTGTCGCGCGGGTTGGCGCCGGGCCAGCCGCCCTCGATGAATCCCACGCCGAAGTCGTCCAGGTGCCGTGCGATGGCCAGCTTGTCCGCGACGGTGAGGTTGATGCCCTCCCGCTGGGCGCCGTCGCGCAGGGTGGTGTCGAAGACGTGGAACGAGTCGTCGAGCTCGCTGGTTTCGGTCATGGTGTCAAGGCTCCTGTGTTGGATCTCGGTCTACCGGAATGACCGGCTCCACCGCCCCCACATGGTCCCTCGCGCTCTCGCCTCCGGCTTCGGGTGGGCCAGAAATGCGAAAAACCTCTCGCGGGTGCGAGAGGTCTGCGCGCGGGTCGAGGACGACGGTGTCCGCCCGTACGTGGTCGTACGTGGCGGTCACTGCGGACCGGCGCGCCTGCTGCCAATAATCATGGCGAACGAGAGCACGGGGGCAGTCTGGCACAATCCGCCCCCGTGCTCACCGCCCGTCTCAGCATGCGAGCCCCTGATCTTTCTCGCCAGGGGCCCTCGTCTCCCGGCCGGGGCCGGAAGCCTCAGCGGAGCCGGCGGACGAAGCCGTCGGAGTGGCCGTTGGTGTCGTCGGGGACGAGCTGGACGGAGCGGCTGGCGAGGCCGATACGCCGGGCGCCCGCGCTCACCGAGTAGAGCGACACGTAGGTGTCCGTCACGGGTCCGCCGGTGACGGACTCGCTGACCAGACGGGTGCCGCCGGTGCGCAGGTCACGGAGGTAGATGTTGTCCGGCCCGAGCCGTCCGTCCGCCAGCTGTGGATCCGCCTCGTAGGCCACGTACCGGCCGTCCGGGCTGAGCAGGGGCCGGCGGACGCTTCTCTCGCCGGCGGCGCCGGCATGGACGCGCCGGGTGACGTTCTCGCGCAGGTCGCGGACATAGACGGTGGAGTCGTCGGCAGCGGTGTCACCCGGGACAAGTTCGTCCGGGCCCCAGTAGTCGAAGGCGATGGTCCGGCCGTCCGCGGAGAGCGAGGCGGGGAACGCGTAGCGCTCCGCCGGGGTGCCGTCCGGCTTGACGTTGACCTGTTCCTCCGTGCCGGTGCGCCGGTCGTGCACCCACGTCCACCCGACCGAACTGCGCGGCACCAGCTGCGTGTACGCCACATAGCGGCCGTCGGCACTCAGTCCCTGCAGGAGCGCGGGGTCGGTGGGGCGGTCCCGGTTGGTGATCCGCTCGGTGGTGCCGGTGCGGCGGTCGAGGACGTACACGGCTCCGAAGAGGTCGCCGGGGTTGTTCTCCATCCGGTCGGCCTTGGCGTTGAAGGCGATGTAGCGGGCGTCGGCCGACATGACGGCACCGCCCGCGAAGGCGGACCCCCCGTCGAGGGCGACGCTGAGCCGCTTCGTGGTGCCGGTGCGCCGGTCGTGCAGATAGATGTCGTACGGCGCCTCGTTCGTGGGCGGGGTGTCCCAGTGGACCAGGTTCCTGGCGTTGGAGCGGAACAGGACGTACCGCCCGTCCGCGCTGATCGCCAGCGAGGACGACCAGCTGTCGGCCTGTGCGCCGTCCGAGCCGACGCTGACCCGCTCGACGGTACCCTTGCGCAGATCGCGCACGAAGGCGTCCGAGTGCCCGTTGGTGTCGCCGGGCACCAGGTTGGACGCGTCCGCCGTGAAGACCGCGAACCGGCCGTCGGCGCTGAACTCCGGCCCGCCCGCGTCGCCGTCGGCCTGCTCCCCCGTCGCCGACAGGGTGACCCGCTCGGTCTTCGGCTTCGGTGCCGGCGCCGAAGTCGCCGATGTCACCGACAGCGCGACCATCGCCCCCGCGATCACCGCGACGGACGCCCCCCGCATGGTTCTGAACATTGCTTCCCCCTGCTTCCCCGTGAGCGCTTCTCCCCCGGCCCCGCGCCGAGGGCTTCTCACGAGGCAAACGCATCACCCAGCACGGGGTCAATCCCCTGAATTGAGTACAACCCGGGCGCATCCTCGTTCGTCCGCGAGGTGAGCCTCGTACCGGAACTCCCGTACGTGGCCGAAAACTTGCCCCCGCTCGCGGACGGTGACGCGACGCGGCCCCCGTTCCGTACGACGCTGCCCGCCCCGGGACCGGGACGGGCAGCGTCGTCGAGTGCGGGGCTGTCAGCCCAGCTTGTGCATCCAGCCGTGCTTGTCCTCCGTCACGCCCCGCTGGATGCCCAGCAGGGCCTCGCGCAGGCGGAGGGTGACCGGGCCGGGGGTGCCGTCGCCGTGGGTCCAGGCGTCGGACTTGGTCTTGACGTGGCCGATGGGCGTGACCACGGCCGCGGTGCCGCAGGCGAAGACCTCGGTGAGGTCGCCGGAGGCGGCGTCGGCACGCCACTGGTCGAGGGTGATGACGCCCTCCTCCGCCTTGTAGCCGAGGTCGCGGGCGACCTGGAGGAGGGAGTCGCGGGTGATGCCCTCCAGGATGGAGCCGGTCAGCTCCGGGGTGACGATGCGGTCGCCGTAGACGAAGGCGATGTTCATGGAGCCGGACTCCTCGACCTTGGTGCGGGTCACCGCGTCGAGGTAGACCACCTGGTCGCAGCCGTTGGCCGCGGCCTCGGCCTGCGGCAGCAGGGAGGCCGCGTAGTTGCCGCCGGTCTTGGCGTCACCGGTGCCGCCGGGGACCGCGCGCACGTAGTCCTCGGAGACCCAGATGGTGACCGGCTTGACGCCGCCGGCGAAGTAGGCGCCGGAGGGGGAGGCGATCAGCATGAACAGGTACTCGTTCGCGGGGTGCACGCCGAGCGCGGCCTCCGTGGCGAACATGAACGGCCGTAGGTACAGCGACTTCTCGCCGCCGTGCGGCGGCACCCAGTCGGCGTCCTGGCCGAGCAGCGCGTCGAGGGCCGCGATGAACAGCTCCTCGGGCAGCTCGGCCATGGCCATGCGGCGGGCGGAGGTGCGGAAGCGGCGGGCGTTGGCTTCGGGGCGGAAGACCGCGACCGAGCCGTCGGCCTGGCGGTACGCCTTCAGACCCTCGAAGATCTCCTGGCCGTAGTGCAGGACGTGGGTGGAGGGGTCGAGGGAGATCGGCCCGTACGGGACGAGCTGCGCGTCGTGCCAGCCCCGCCCCTCGGTCCACTTGATCGTCACCATGTGGTCGGTGAAGTGGCGGCCGAACCCGGGGTTGGCCAGGATCGTTTCGCGCTCGGCGGCGGAGAGCGGGCTGGCGGAGGGCTTGAGCTCGATCGTCGTGGGCGTCGTCATGAGTGGTGTCCTTCACCGGTTGTAGTGACGGGCCGCGCTCACGCCCGTACTGCCAGTGGCCAGTGTTAGGACGTCCGAGCATTCCCTCATTCCGCGGCTCCGCGTTCGATTATCGCTTGCGGGGAGCCATGGACGAAAACAGCGTGAATGCGGCCCAGGGGATGATGGTGGCACCCGGCGGGGACATGCGAAAGCCGCCGGGTACGGAGTGACCCGGCGGCTTGCGGAAAGCGCGGCGGGTCAGCCGGCTACGCGTACGGCGAGCGCGTCGCCGATCTCCGAGGTGCTGCGGGCCGGCTTGCCGGTGCGCTCCGCGAGGTCGACGGAGACCGCCTCGTCGATACGGGCGGCCTCGGCCTCGTAGCCGAGGTGACGCAGCAGCAGGGCGACGGACAGGACCGTGGCGGTGGGGTCGGCCTTGCCCTGGCCGGCGATGTCCGGGGCCGAGCCGTGCACGGGCTCGAACATCGAGGGGAACTCGCCGGACGGGTTGATGTTCCCGCTCGCGGCGACGCCGATGCCACCGGAGACGGCCGCAGCGAGGTCGGTGATGATGTCGCCGAAGAGGTTGTCGGTGACGATCACGTCGAAGCGCTCGGGCTGGGTGACCAGGTAGATGGTCGCCGCGTCCACGTGCATGTACTCGGTGGTGACCTCGGGGAACTCCGCGGCCACCTTGTTGAAGACATTGGTCCACAGGTGACCCGCGAAGGTCAGCACGTTGTTCTTGTGGATCAGCGCCAGCTTCTTGCGCGGGCGGGCCTGCGCACGGGCGAACGCGTCCCGGACCACGCGCTCGACACCGAAGGCCGTGTTGACGGAGACCTCGGTGGCGACCTCGTGCTCGGTGCCCTTGCGGATGGTGCCGCCGTTGCCGGTGTACGGGCCCTCGGTGCCCTCGCGGACGACCACGAAGTCGATCTGCGGCTCGCCGGCCAGCGGGGTGGCGACACCCGGCAGGAGCTTCGAGGGACGCAGGTTGACGTGGTGGTCGAAGGCGAAGCGGAGCTTGAGCAGGAAGCCGCGCTCCAGAACGCCGGAGGGGACACTCGGGTCGCCGATCGCGCCGAGCAGGATGGCGTCGTGCTGCTTCAGGGCGTCGAGGTCGGCGTCGGTGAGGGTCTCACCGGTCGCGTGGTAACGCGTGGCGCCGAAGTCGTAGTCCTTGGTCTCCAGCTTCACATCCTGCGGAAGGACGGCCGAGAGGACCTTCAGGCCTTCGGCCACGACTTCCTGGCCGATGCCGTCACCGGGGATCACTGCGAGATTGATGCTGCGAGACATGTCGGCACCGTACTCCTGGTCCCATGGGATGACACGACGCGTCCGCGATACGGACACGCCGGAGCGCGCTCACGTCAACCCTTTGCCGCGTATTCACCCGTACGCAGGGCCGCAGTTGGGGTTCGCCGGGAACGTCTCCCTCATGGAGACACCCGACTGCGGCATTCCGCCCGAGCTCGCGCGCCGGATGAGCATGGCCGAGCAACACGAGTACCTGCGCACCCGGCTGTCCCGGCGCCGCGCGCTGGTGACGGCGGGCGCGGTGGCGGGGGGTCTGCTGACGGGGTGTTCGGGCGACGGTCCGAGGAGCACGGCCACCGGCCCGTCGTCCACCGCCGCCTCGGCCGCGTCCCGGGTGCCCGGCTCGGCCGTCGCGCCCTTCGGCCGCCATCTCGCGTTCGGTACCGACCCACGGACCCGGATGCGGATCTCCTGGCAGGTGCCGGTCGCCGTCCGCAAGCCGTACGTCCGCATCGGAACCCGGCCCGACGAGCTGAGCCATAAGATCGAGGCCGAGGTGCGCGACTTGCACACGCCCGGGGTGAGCGGGGTGCGGTCGGCGCTGGACCAGTTCTATGTGCACGCGGCCCTGGACGGCCTGCTCCCTGGCACGACGTACTACTACGGCGTCGGCCACGACGGCTTCGACCCGGCCGCGCCCGCCCACCGCTCGACGATCGGCTCGTTCCGTACGGCCCCCTCGGCCCCGGAGCGGTTCGTGTTCACGGCCTTCGGCGACCAGGGAGTCAGCCGGGCGGCCGCCGCCAACGACCATGTCCTGCTGCGCCAGAACCCCGCCTTCCACCTCCACGCGGGCGACATCTGCTACGCCGACGGCACCGGACACGGCGAGAGGACGGACGGCTACGACCCCGGCTTCTGGGATCTGTTCCTCAAGCAGAACGAGCAGGTCGCGAAGTCGGTCCCGTGGATGGTGACGACCGGCAACCACGACATGGAGGCCTGGTACTCCCCCGACGGCTACGGCGGTCAACTGGCCCGCTGGTCCCTCCCGGACAACGGCTTCGACCCGCGCACGGCACCGGGCGTGTACGCGTTCACCTACGGCAACGTGGCCTGCGTGGCGCTGGACGCCAACGACGTGTCGTACGAGATCCCGGCCAACCTCGGCTACACGGACGGCAGGCAGACGGCCTGGCTGGACAGGAAGCTGGCCGAGCTGCGGGCGGACGCCTCGGTCGACTTCATCGTGGTCTTCTTCCACCACTGCGCCTACTCGACCTCCTCGCACGCCTCCGACGGGGGCGTGCGCGCCGCGTGGCTGCCGCTGTTCTCGAAGCACCAGGTGGATCTCGTGATCAACGGGCACAACCACGTCTACGAGCGCACGGACGCCATCAGGAACGGCGAGGTGGGCCGGCCGGTCCCGATCGGCGCCGCGACCGACCCGACCCGCGACGGGATCGTGTACGTCACGGCGGGCGGCGGCGGCAGGGACCTGTACGGCTTCCCGGAGGGCGTGAAGGAGAGCTACGAGGGGCACGTCAAGGACCGCGAGTCCGTGGAGTCCTTCCACTGGACGAAGGCGCAGCAGTCCGGGAGGGAGACCGTGGAGTGGTCCCGGGTGCGCTACCGCGGGTTCTCCTTCCTCTCGGTGGAGGCGGAGAGCGGCGCGCGGCCCAGGCTCAGGGTGTCGGCGCTGGCGCAGAGCGGGGAGCGCATCGACCATTTCGAGGTGCGGCGCGGCACATGAGTCCGCGCCGCACCTCGCACGGGTGCGGCTCCCGGTCCGTACGTACGGCCTGCGCGCGGCTCAGTGGCCGGTCGAACCGCCGTTGTCACGGCGGTCGAGGGCCCGCTGGAGGGCCGCGGCGGCGTTCTTGCGGTCGGACTCGCTCGTACGGGAGATGTGACGGACTCGACGGCGGGCGGTCGTCTCGGCCATGGGGAATCGACTCCTTCGAGATCATGGAGTGCAGACAGGGGTTACGAGACGCCGGATCGGCGGGGAGCAGTGCCGCAGGGATCGCCTGCACAGGGCCCGGCTCACGACCGCCATTCGCTGGATCGAGCGAGACGTTCGGCTTCTACAAAGTTAAGGGAGGGTGTCCTGTCTGTCTCCACAATTACTCGGACTTCCTACTATCTGAGACGGCGGAGTGCGTCGTTCCGGCCAGTTGTCCGATGTATTTTGCCGCTTCGGACTGCACGCCTTCTTGACAGCCTCATACGGGACCTCCACCCTCACAGTCATCCGATGACTGTCACAGGGAGAGCCGCATGCCCGCCATACCGGCCCTGTTAAGGCCGCGCCCCCTCGTCCTGACACTCTGTTCCGCCCTGCTCGCCACCGCGGTGGCCGCGCCGTCCGCCCTCGCCGACCCGACGGACCAGGGACGGTCCTGGAAGGTGACGGGTCCGCCCGGCTCGCCCACGGCCGTGGTGGCGCTCGACCCGACGGACGGCCACCCCAGCCTCGCCGTCAGACGCGGCGACCGTACGGTCCTGGAGCCCTCGCCCGTCGGCCTGGTCACCGAACGGGCCGACTTCTCCAAGGGCTTGACCTTCACCGGCCGCACCGACCGTGCGGTGGCGGAGAGTTACACCAGCACGACCGGCAAGTCCGAGCGCCGAGTGGCCCTGATGACCGAGTCCCGCTTCCGTTTCCGTACCGCGTCCGGCGCCCGCGTCGACCTGCTGACCCGGGTGGCCCGCGACGGCGTCGCCTACCGCTACGTGATCCCCCGGGACCAGGGTGACGTCCTGCGCGAAACCTCCGCGTTCACGCTGCCCGCGGGCTCGGACGCGGTCATCGGCAAGTACCGCGCCGACAACGAGCTGCCCTTCGTCCGGTACGCGTCCGCGACGGAGCCGCCGGCCGGCTCGTACTCGATGCAGGCCCTCTTCAACACCCCCGGCGGCCGGGCCCTGATCGCCGAGTCGGACCTCAACGGCACCTACTCCGGCGCCCACTTGACGCACGAGGCGGGGTCCTCGACATACAAGGTCGGCCTGTGGAACGACGAACCCGTTCAGGTCGAGGAGGGCTCCGGGCTCACCACCCCCTGGCGGGCGGTCATCACCGGCGACCTGGCGACCGTCACCCAGTCGACCTTCGTCGACGACCTCGCCCCGCCCTCCCGCGTCCGTGACACCTCCTGGATCAAGCCGGGCCCGGCTCTGTGGACCTGGCTCGCGGGCGGCAAGGAGGCCGGGCAGAGCCTCGACGCGCAGAAGAAATACGTCGACTACGCGGCCGAGCGCGGCTGGCCGTACGAGGTCGTGGACGCGGGCTGGTACTTCAAGCCCGGCGAGTGGGAGGTCATCGACCCCGACTGGCAGACCAAGAACTGGATGCCCGAGCTGGTGAAGTACGGGGCGGCCAAGGGCGTCAAGATCCAGGTCTGGCTGCACTACACACTGCTCACGGACCCCGTCGAGCGTGAGAAGTGGCTGTCCACGCTGGAACGCTGGGGCGTGGCGGGCGTCAAGATCGACTTCATGGACTCGGAGTCCCAGGAGCGGATGCGCTGGTACGACGACGTCCTGGAGGCCACCGCCCGCCATCATCTGATGGTCAACTTCCACGGCTCGACCATCCCGAAGGGCATGCAGCGCACCTGGCCGCAGGTGCTGACCTTCGAGGGCGTCGGCGGCGAGGAGAAGCGCACCAACACGGCCGAGCATCTCGCGTCCCTGCCCTTCACCCGCAACGTCATCGGCTCGATGGACTTCACCCCGGGCGCCTTCCACCGCCCGTACCGTCCCAACGTGGCCTCGGACGCGGGTGAGCTGGGCCTGACGGTGCTGTACGAGTCCGGCATCCAGAACCTCGCCGGAACCCCCGAGTCGTACGACGCCCGTCCCGAGGCCCGCCGCTACCTGGAGCAACTGCCCGCACGCTGGGAGCGGACCCGTCTGCTGACCGGTGACCCCGGGCGCGCCGCGGTCCTCGCCCGGCAGGCGCCGGACGGCCGCTGGTTCATCGGCGGCACGTTCGCGGGCGCGGCGCGGACCGTGGACGTACCGGTCCGTCTCGGTGCGGGCCGCTGGCTGGTGGAGACGGTCACGGACGGCCCGTCGGGCCTCGTCCGCACACCGCACGCGGTGCGCGACGGCGACACCCTCGCCGTGCCGGTGGTCGCGGACGGCGGCTTCGCGGCGGTCGCCTGCCGGTGGCACCCGGGCCGTACGACCTGCGAGAGCTGACGCACGCGGGCCAGGTCGCCGTCCTGCTGGACGGCTTCCTGGCCCGGCGGGTGCGAGGGTCTCAGCCCATGTGCGGGTACGTGTAGTCGGTCGGCGGGGCCAGGGTCTCCTTGATGGCGCGGGTCAGGGTCCAGCGCATCAGGTTCTGCGGGGCGCCGGCCTTGTCGTTGGTGCCGGAGGCACGGCCGCCGCCGAAGGGCTGCTGGCCGACGACGGCGCCGGTCGACTTGTCGTTGATGTAGAAGTTGCCGGCCGCGTAGCGGAGCTTGTCCATCGTGTACGCCGCCGCCGCGCGGTCGTTCGCGATGACCGATCCGGTCAGGGCGTACGCCGACACCTTCTCCATCTGCTCGAGCATCGCCTCGTACTGGTCGTCCTCGTAGACATGCACGGCGAGGAACGGGCCGAAGTACTCGGTCCTGAAGACCTCGTTCGCGGGGTCCGTGCACTCGACGACCGTCGGACGGACGAACCAGCCGACCGAGTCGTCGTACGTGCCACCGGCGACGATCGTGCAGGACGAGTCCGCCGCGGCCCGGTCGATCGCGGCCTTGTTCTTGGCGAAGGCGCGTTCGTCGATGACGGCGCCGATGAAGTGGGACAGGTCGGTGACGTCCCCCATGGCGATGCCGTCGACCTCGGCCGCGAACTCCTCCTTGAACCCGGAGTTCCAGATCGACGCCGGGATGTACGCCCGGGAGGTCGCCGAGCACTTCTGGCCCTGGTACTCGAAGGCACCGCGGGTCAGGGCGGTCTTCAGGACGGCACGGTCGGCGCTCGGGTGCGCGACGACGAAGTCCTTGCCGCCCGTCTCGCCGACGATGCGCGGGTAGCCGCGGTACTTCTCGATGTTGTTGCCGACCGTCTTCCACAGGTGCTGGAAGGTCTTGGTCGAACCGGTGAAGTGGATACCGGCGAGTTCCGGGTGGTTCAGCGCCACTTCGGAGACGGCGAGGCCGTCGCCCGTGACCAGGTTGATGACGCCCTTGGGCAGACCGGCCTCCTCGAGGAGCCGCATGAGGAGCACGGCGGCGTGCGTCTGGGTCGGACTCGGCTTCCAGACCACCACGTTGCCCATCAGCGCGGGCGCGGTGGGCAGGTTGCCCGCGATCGCCGTGAAGTTGAACGGCGTGATCGCGTAGACGAAGCCTTCCAGCGGGCGGTGGTCCAGACGGTTCCAGACGCCCGGGGCGTTGGCCGGGGGCTGCTCGGCCAGCAGGTCGCGGGCGTACTTGACGTTGAAGCGCCAGAAGTCGACCAGCTCACAGGGACAGTCGATCTCCGCCTGCTGGGCCGTCTTGGACTGGCCGAGCATGGTGGACGCGGCGAGGGTCTCCCGCCAGGGACCGGCCAGGAGTTCGGCGGCGCGCAGGATGATCGCGGCGCGGTCGTCGAAGGACATCGCGCGCCAGGCGGGCGCGGCGGCCAGGGCCGCGTCCACGGCGTCCCGCGCGTCCTGCTCGGTGGCGTTGCCGTACGTACCGAGGCGGGCCTTGTGGTTGTGCGGCTGTACGACGTCGAAACGCTCGCCGCCGCCCAGTCGCTTGACGCCGCCGATGGTGCAGGGCAGGTCGATCGGGTTGTCGGCCAGCTCCTTCAGCTTGGCCTCCAGCCGGGCCCGCTCGGGCGAGCCGGGGGCATAGCCGTGCACCGGCTCGTTGACGGGGGTGGGGACCTGGGTCACAGCGTCCATTGTTTCCGTAACTCCTTAGTGAGCGGTGTTGCGGGCGTCGTGGGGCGGGCTCAGCCTTTGGTGACGAGGGAGCGGGCGAAGAAGCGCAGGTTGGCCGGCTTCTCCGCGAGCCGTCGCATGCTGTGCCTTCCCGGGGGACAACCCCCGGACCCCCGGCGGAAAAACCTCTGTGCGTGCCTCCATCCTTCAGCCCCGGGTGAGGATGCTGCGGGCGAAGAAGCGCAGGTTGGCCGGCTTCTCCGCGAGCCGTCGCATGAAGTAGCCGTACCAGTCGGTGCCGTAGGCGGTGTAGACGCGCATCCGGTGGCCCTCGGCGGCGAGCCGCAGGTGTTCGTCGCCGCGGATGCCGTAGAGCATCTGGAACTCGTACTCGTCGAGCTTGCGGCCGGCGCGGTGGGCGAGTTCCTGGGCGATGGAGATGAGGCGCGGGTCGTGGGACCCGATCATCGGATACCCCTCGCCCGCCATCAGGACCTTCAGGATCCGCACGTACGCCTTGTCGATCTCGTGCTTGCTCTGGTGGGCGACCTCGGCGGGCTCCTTGTACGCCCCCTTCACGAGCCGTACCCGGCTCCCGTTCCCGGCGAGACGGCGGGCGTCGGCCTCGGTACGGAAGAGGTATGCCTGGATGACGCAGCCGGTCTGCGGGAAGTCCTTCCGCAGCTCCTCGTGGATGGCGAACATCGAGTCGAGGGTGGTGTGGTCCTCCGCGTCCAGCGTGACCGTCGTCCCGATCGCGGCGGCGGCCTCGACGACGGGCCGGACGTTGGCGAGGGCCAGCTCGTGCCCGCCGGGGAGCGCCTGGCCGAACATCGACAGCTTCACGGACAGCTCGGCGCGGGTGCCCAGCTCCAGCTGCTTCAGCCGGTCGACGAGCTCCAGGTAGGCGTCCCGGGCCGCGGCGGCCTGCTCGGGCGTGGTGATGTCCTCGCCGACGACGTCCATCGTCAGCTCCAGGCCCCTGTCGGTCAGCTCCCGGACGATCGGGACGATCTCGTCCACCGTCGCCCCCGGGATGAAGCGGTCGACGACCTGCCTGGTCACCGGGGCCGCCGAGATCAGACGTCGGATCCGGTCGCTGCGCGACGCGGCGAGAATCACGGGACCCAGCACGGGGCACCTCCACATACCAACCCGGATGAGGCCGCACCCGACGATTCGGGAACAGCACGGGGAACCACCGTGAAACCTAAGGATCCCTCCGATCGTCGGCCATCGACAGCTGTCACGCATCCGTGCCGCAGATCTCAGACAGATGTATGAAGCCTGCGCGCAGTGCGGGAGAATGCCCATGTGACGACGCCGGAGTACAAGGACCACAAGGACCACCGGGACGACTACCAGGAGCTGGTCGACGAGATCTCCGAACTGCTCGGCGTCCCCGCGACCCTGGAGAACCGGGACTTCGAGCTGATCGCCTTCGGCGCCTACGACAGCGAGGGCGAGCTCGACGCGTCGGCGCTGGACCCGGTGCGCGCCCGCTCGATCCTGACCCGCCGTTCGACGGCGGCCGTCCGGACGTGGTTCGAGAGCTTCGGCATCACGCGGGCGACCGCCCCGGTCCGCATCCCGGCCACCCCGGAGGCGGGGGTGCACCGAGGGCGGATCTGTCTCCCCGTACGCCATCGCGGTGTCGTCCTCGGTTACGTCTGGCTCTTGGACGACGACCCGGGCCCGACCGAACGGCAACTGACCGCGGCGATGGAGGTGACGGCCCGCATCGGCGCGCTGCTCGCGGACGAGGCGCAGCACGGGGCGGACCTGAGCCGGGAACTGCGGGCGGTCCTCACCGCCGAGCGGGACTGGCAGCACGACATGGCGGTCGCCGAGCTCCGCACGGCCCTCGGCCCCCGCGCCGACACCCTCCATACGATGGTCTGCGTCGCCCCCTGGCCCTCGGCCGACCCGGAGGACGCCCCCTCGGTCCGCACGGTTCCGGCGGCGACGGCCCTGTGCACGACCCCTTGGGGGACGACCGCCCACGCCCTCGCCCTGCTGGTCCGGCTCCGCTCGGCGGACGTTCTGACCCCGGCCACGTCGGCGGCGGGCCGGCTGCTGGAGCGGGCCCCCGGCGGGGCGGCGGGGGCGGAAACGGGGGTGGCCGCGTCGGCCGCCGCGGGGATCGCGGCCGCTCGTGCGGGGCTGGCCGAACTGGGCGCGGCCTGGCGGGAGGCATCCGCGGCGGCCCGGGCGGCCCTGGCGGAACCCCGGTTCGGTCCGGTCGCGGAGTGGACGTCCATCGGCCCGTACCGGCTGCTGACCTCACTGGCCCCGGAGTCGGCCCACGACCCCGCCGTACGCCCCCTGCTCTCCCCCGTCCACCGCGAACTCGCCCGCACCGCAGAGACCTACCTCGACTGCGCGGGCCAGGCCGGCCGCACGGCGGCGGAACTGGGCATCCACCGCCAGACGCTGTACTACCGCCTGTCCCGGGTGGAGAAGCTCACGGGGCTGGACCTGGCCGACGGGGAGGACCGGTTGTTGCTGCACATGACGTTGAAGGGGGCGCGGCTACAGGCATGGGGGTGGTGAGGCGGCGGAATGGCTCCCATCACCCCTTCGCGGCCTCCGCGATCACACGGCGCAACCCCTCGGTGAGCTGGTCCGCCTCGGGCGCGCCCTTCGGGTCGAAGGTCCACTGGGTCACGAGGCCCAGCATCAGGACCAGATAGAAGTTGCCGAGGGTGTTCACGGTCTCGTCCGCGACGTCCTCCTCCCGCCCGCCCATGAACAGCGGGACGATGCCGCGCGCCCCCTCCCGCTGAGCCCGCGCCAAGTGCTCCCGAACCTCGGGCATCTGGTCACCCATCGCCACGATCTCCACGCTGAGCCGCCAGAGGCTGCCGGGTTCCCGCATGGTGTCGATGATGTTCGACCACACCTCCTGGAACCGTTCGAGGGATCCGGGCTTCGTGGCGCTGGTGGCGGTCCCGTCGCCCTCGAACGCATCACCCATCCCCTCGACCAGCGACACGTAGGCCTGCGCCAGCAGCGCGTCCTTCGACCCGTAGTGATAGCCGATCGAGGCGAGGTTGGTCCCCGACTCCTTGACGATGTCGCGCGCCGTGGTACGCGCGAACCCCTTCTCCAGCAGGCAGCGCTTCGCGCCTTCGAGCAGATCCTCGCGGTGTCCCATGGGGACCAGCCTACCCCTCGATCCATACAAGCGTCCCATACGAGCGACTTACACACGCGTCCTAGACAAGCGTTTAATACGCCCGTACAGTCAACCGTCATGACGACGAACCCGACGAGCACGACGAGCACGACCGCCTCCCCCGGCGCCCGCGCCGGCCGCCGCGAATGGACCGCCCTCGGTGTGCTGATGCTGCCGCTGCTGCTGGTCTCGATGGACGTCTCCGTCCTCTACTTCGCCATCCCGGCGATCAGCGCCGACCTGAAGCCGAGCGGCACCCAGCAGCTGTGGATCTTCGACATCTACGGTTTCGTCCTGGCGGGCCTGCTCATGACGATGGGCTCCCTCGGCGACCGCATCGGCCGCCGTCGGCTGCTGCTGATGGGCGCCGCCGCCTTCGGCACCGCCTCACTGGTGGCGGCGTACGCCAACAGCGCCGAGACCCTGATCGCGGCCCGCGCGGTCCTCGGCATCGGCGGCGCGACCCTGATGCCGTCGACGATGGCGCTGGTCCGCACGATGTTCACCGACCCCACGCAGCGCACGAAGGCGGTCGGCCTGTGGTCCGGCGTGATGACGGCCGGGATCGCGCTGGGCTCGGTGATGAGCGGTGTGCTCGTCGAGCACTTCTGGTGGGGTTCGGTCTTCCTGGTCAACCTGCCCGCGATGGCCTTGCTGCTGGTCCTCGGCCCGATCCTGCTGCCCGAGTCGAAGAACCCGAACCCCGGACGCTTCGACCTGCTGAGCGTCCCGCTCTCCCTGGCAGCGGTCCTGCCCGTGATCTACGGCCTGAAGGAGATCCCGTCCGAGGGATGGAACGTGCGGTACGTCGTGTCGGTGACCGTCGGCCTGCTCTTCGCGGCGCTGTTCGTCCACCGCCAGCGCACCACGGCCTCCCCGCTCATCTCACCGGCGCTGTTCCGCACACACGGCTTCACCCCGGCGGTCGTCCTCAACCTGGTCTCCGCCTTCGGGATGATGGGCTCGGCCTACTTCACCACGCAGTACCTCCAGTCGGTGCTCGGCAAGGGGGCCCTGGAGGCCGCGCTGTGGAGCCTGCTGCCTTCCGTGCTCATCGGCGTCGCCGGGCCGCTCACGGCCCAGCTCGCGCAGCGGGGCGTGCACCGCGCCCACCTTGTCGCCGGAGGCTTCGCGGTCAGTGCGGGCGGCTACGCGCTGCTGGCCCTGGCGGACACGGACTCCCTCTGGCTGCTGCTGGTGGCGTGCGGCGTCCTGGCCTCCGGCGCCGTCGCCGTGATGTCCCAACTGACCGACCTGGCCATGAGCACGGCCCCGGTCGAGAAGGCGGGCGCGGCCTCGTCGCTCCTGGAGACCGGCACCGAGTTCGGCGGCGCCCTGAGCATGGCCGTCCTGGGCGCGATCGGTACGGCGATCTACCGCCACGACATGCCGGCCTCGGTCCCCGCTCCGGCCCGCGAGACGCTGGGCGGGGCGCTCGCCGTGGCCGACCGGGTGCCGGGCCTGGCGACGACGGCACGTGAGGCGTTCACCAGCGGAATGCAGGCGGCCTCGATCGCAGGGGCGATCGTGCTGGCGGGGACGGCGGTGCTGGCGGCGGTGACGCTGCGGCGGGTTCAGGTGCGGGAGGTGACTCACGAGCCGGACAAGGTCCCGGCATGACAGAAGCCGGGCATGACAGAAGCCGGGTGGGCCGAGGATTCTCGGCTCACCCGGCTTCTTGCCGTGAAGGGTCAGACCAGGTTCACCGCACGCGCGGACGTCGCCCCGATCTCCTCCGCGACCTCGGCCAGCGTCCCGGTCGGCACCGCGTCGTCGACGGTCAGCACGGCCAGCGCCTCGCCGCCGGCGACGGAGCGCGACACCTGCATACCGGCGATGTTGATGCCCGCCTCGCCGAAGACCCGGCCGACCGTGCCGACGACGCCGGGACGGTCCTCGTACCGCAGGACGACCATGTGGTCGGCGAGCGCGAGGTCGACGTCGTAGTCGCCGACCGCGACGATCTTCTGCAGGTGCTTCGGGCCGGCCAGCGTGCCGGAGACCGAGACCTCCTCGCCGCTGCTGAGCGTGCCGCGCACGGTGACGACGTTGCGGTGCTCGGCCGACTCCGAGCTGGTGGTCAGCCGCACCTCGACGCCGCGCTCCTGGGCGAACAGCGGAGCGTTGACGTACGACACCGTCTCGTCGACGACGTCCTCGAAGACACCCTTGAGGGCGGACAGCTCCAGCACCTTCACGTCGTGCTGGGTGATCTCGCCGTACACCTCGACGTCGAGGCGGACCGCGACCTCACCGGCGAGCGCGGTGAAGATGCGGCCGAGGCGCTCGGCGAGCGGCAGACCCGGCTTGACGTCCTCGGCGATGACCCCGCCCTGGACGTTCACCGCGTCCGGGACCAGCTCGCCGGCGAGCGCGAGGCGCACCGACTTGGCGACGGCGATACCAGCCTTCTCCTGCGCCTCGTCGGTCGACGCACCGAGGTGCGGGGTGGCCACGACCTGGTCGAACTCGAAGAGCGGGGAGTCCGTGCAGGGCTCCTTGGTGTACACGTCGAGGCCGGCGCCGGCGACGCGGCCCTCCTTCAGCGCCGAGTACAGCGCCTCCTCGTCGACGATCCCGCCGCGCGCGGCGTTGACGATGCGCACGCTCGGCTTGACCTTGCGCAGCGCCTCGTCGCCGATCAGGCCGAGGGTCTCGGGGGTCTTGGGCAGGTGGACGGTGATGAAGTCGGAGACCTCGAGCAGCTCGTCCAGCGACAGCACCTTGACGCCCATCTGGGCGGCCCGCGCGGGCTGCACGTAGGGGTCGTAGGCGACGACCTTCATGCCGAACGCGGACATGCGCTGGGCGACGAGCGCGCCGATGCGGCCCAGACCCACGACACCGAGGGTCTTCTCGGCGAGCTCCACGCCCGTGTACTTGCTCCGCTTCCACTCGCCGTTCTTGAGGGCGGCGTTGGCCTGCGGGATGTTGCGGGCGGTGGCGAGGAGGAGACCGCAGGCCAGCTCGGCGGCGGTCACGATGTTGGAGGTGGGGGCGTTGACGACCATCACGCCGGCCTTGGTGGCGGCGGAGACGTCGACGTTGTCCAGGCCGACGCCGGCTCGTGCGACGACCTTCAGTTTGTTCGCGGCGGCCACGGCCTCCGCGTCGACCTTGGTGGCCGAACGGATCAGGATCGCGTCGACGTCGGCGATGGCCGGAAGCAGTTCGGCGCGGTCGGCGCCGTTGCAGTGCCGGATCTCGAAGTCGGGGCCAAGCGCGTCCACGGTCGCGGGCGACAGCTCTTCAGCGATGAGTACGACGGGTTTCGAGCTCACGTGAGTCCTCACATGTCCAATGCGGACGGCCGTCCCGACGGCCGCATGCGGTGGAGGGGTGCTAGCCGCGTGGAAGACGCACGACGCTGTGGGCCTGACGCGTATGTTGTACGGCAGTGTAGTGGCGCGGCGGGGGTCGTCTTACGCCTTGGCGGAAGGATCACCCGGACGGGAGAGGTCCGGCCGCGGCGGGCGCCGCAGCCGGACCACGACGTCAGGCGTCCTCGTCGTTGACCCAGCTCATGAGCTTGCGCAGCTCCTTGCCGGTGGTCTCCAGCAGGGACTCGGCGTCCTGCTTCTTGTACTCGTTGTACTTCTTCAGACCGCCGTGGTACTCGTCCATCCAGGCCTGCGCGAAGCTGCCGTCCTGGATCTCGGCGAGGACCTTCTTCATCTCGGCCTTGGTGGCGTCGGTGATGATCCGCGGGCCGGTGACGTAGTCGCCCCACTCGGCGGTCTCCGAGATCGACCAGCGCATCTTCTCCAGGCCGCCCTCGTACATGAGGTCGACGATCAGCTTCAGCTCGTGCAGGCACTCGAAGTAGGCGATCTCCGGCTGGTAGCCGGCCTCGGTCAGCGTCTCGAAGCCCGCCTTGACCAGCGCGGCCGTACCACCGCAGAGGACGGCCTGCTCACCGAAGAGGTCGGTCTCGGTCTCCTCGGTGAAGGTCGTCTTGATGACGCCGGCCCGGGTGCCGCCGATGCCCTTCGCGTACGACAGCGCCAGCTGGAAGCCGTTGCCCGTGGCGTCCTGCTCGACCGCCGCGATACACGGAACGCCGCGGCCCTCCTCGTACTGGCGGCGCACCAGGTGGCCCGGGCCCTTCGGGGCGACCATGCAGACGTCCACGCCGGCCGGGGGCTTGATGAAGCCGTAGCGGATGTTCAGGCCGTGGCCGAAGAACAGCGCGTCGCCGTCGTTCAGGTTCGGGGCGATGTGCTCCTCGTAGACCTGGGCCTGGATCGGGTCCGGGACGAGGATCATGATGACGTCGGCCTCGGCGGCGGCCTCCGCCGGGCTCACCACGCGCAGGCCCTGCTCCTCGGCCTTCGCCTTGGACTTGGAGCCCTCGTGCAGACCGACACGCACGTCGACACCCGAGTCACGGAGCGACAGCGCGTGGGCGTGGCCCTGGCTGCCGTAACCGATGACCGCGACCTTGCGGCCCTGGATGATGGACAGGTCGGCGTCGGCGTCGTAGAACAGCTCGGCCACTTTGGGTTCTCTCCTTGGTGTGCAGGTGTTGCGTCCCACCGTATGACGGAGGGCGGAAGGGAAGTTTCGGGGTCTCGGTATACGGGCGGTGGACGGACGGCCGGTGTCCCCGGCCGCCCGAATCCGTCGTTATGCCGACCGGTCCAGGGCGCGCAGCGACCGGTCCGTGATCGAACGGGCACCGCGTCCGATCGCGATCGTGCCGGACTGCACCAGTTCCTTGATGCCGTACGGCTCGAGCATCTTGAGCATCGCCTCCAGCTTGTCGCTGGAGCCGGTGGCCTCGATGGTGACGGCCTCCGGGGAGACGTCGACCGTCTTGGCGCGGAACAGCTGGACGATCTCGACGATCTGGGAGCGCGTCTCGTTGTCGGCGCGCACCTTCACCAGAACGAGTTCGCGCTGGACGGCCGATCCGGGCTCCAGCTCGACGATCTTGAGCACGTTGACGAGCTTGTTGAGCTGCTTCGTCACCTGCTCCAGCGGCAGTTCGTCGACGACACTCACCACGATGGTGATGCGGGAGATGTCGGGGTGCTCGGTGACACCGACGGCGAGCGAGTCGATGTTGAAGCCGCGGCGGGAGAACAGGGCGGCGATCCGGGCCAGGATGCCGGGCGTGTTCTCCACCAGGACCGAGAGCGTGTGCTTGGACATGTCTCTTTACGTCTCTCTCGCTCAGTCGTCTTCGTTGTCGCCGAAGTCGGGGCGGACGTCCCGGGCGGCCATGATCTCGTCGTTGGAGGTGCCGGCGGCGACCATCGGCCACACCATCGCGTCCTCGTGGACGATGAAGTCGACGACGACCGGACGGTCGTTGATCGAGTTCGCCTCCTCGATGACCTTGTCGAGGTCGTCCACCGACTCGCAGCGGATCGCGTAACAGCCCATGGCCTCCGACAGCTTCACGAAGTCGGGGACGCGGGTGCCGGCGCTCGGCTGCTTGCCGTCCGCCTCCGGGCCGGAGTGCAGCACGGTGTTGGAGTAGCGCTGGTTGTAGAAGAGGGTCTGCCACTGGCGGACCATCCCGAGGGCACCGTTGTTGATGATGGCGACCTTGATCGGGATGTTGTTCAGGGCGCAGGTGGTGAGCTCCTGATTGGTCATCTGGAAGCAGCCGTCGCCGTCGATCGCCCAGACCGTCCGGCCCGGGGCGCCGGCCTTGGCGCCCATCGCGGCCGGGACGGCGTACCCCATGGTTCCGGCGCCGCCGGAGTTCAGCCAGGTCGCCGGCTTCTCGTACTGGATGTAGTGCGCGGCCCACATCTGGTGCTGGCCGACGCCCGCGGTGAAGATCGTGCCATCGGGCGCGAGTTGGCCGATGCGCTCGATGACCTGCTGCGGGGAGAGCGAGCCGTCGCCCGGCTGGTCGTAGCCGAGCGGGTAGGTCTCACGCCAGCGGTTGAGGTCCTTCCACCAGGCGGTGTAGTCGCCCTGGCCACCCTCGCTGTGCTCCTTCTGCACGGCCTGGATCAGGTCGGCGATGACCTCGCGGGCGTCACCGACGATCGGCACGTCGGCGGCGCGGTTCTTGCCGATCTCCGCCGGGTCGATGTCCGCGTGGACGATCTTGGCGAACGGGGCGAAGCTGTCCAGCTTGCCGGTGACGCGGTCGTCGAAGCGGGCTCCGAGGGCGACGATCAGGTCGGCCTTCTGGAGTCCCGTGACGGCGGCCACGGAACCGTGCATACCGGGCATGCCCAGGTGCTGCGGGTGGCTGTCGGGGAACGCGCCGAGCGCCATCAGGGTGGTGGTGACGGGCGCGCCGGTCAGCTCGGCCAGCACCTTCAGCTCGGCGGTCGCGCCGGCCTTGAGGACACCGCCGCCGACGTACAGGACGGGCCGCTTGGCGGCGGTGATCAGCTTGGCGGCCTCACGGATCTGCTTGGCGTGCGGCTTGGTGACGGGCCGGTAGCCGGGCAGGTCCATGGTCGGCGGCCAGGAGAAGGTGGTCTTCGCCTGGAGGATGTCCTTGGGGATGTCGACCAGGACCGGTCCCGGGCGGCCGGTGGAGGCGATGTGGAACGCCTGCGCGATGGCGCGCGGGATGTCCTCGGCCTTGGTGACGAGGAAGCTGTGCTTGGTGATCGGCATGGTGATGCCGACGATGTCCGCCTCCTGGAAGGCGTCCGTGCCGATCGCCTTGGAGGCCACCTGTCCGGTGATCGCCACGAGCGGCACCGAGTCCATGTGGGCGTCCGCGATCGGTGTCACCAGGTTGGTCGCGCCGGGGCCGGAGGTCGCCATGCAGACGCCGACCTTGCCGGTGGCCTGCGCGTAACCGGTGGCCGCGTGGCCGGCTCCCTGCTCGTGCCGGACCAGGACGTGGCGCACCTTGGTGGAGTCCATCAGCGGGTCGTAGGCCGGAAGGATCGTACCGCCGGGAATGCCGAATACCGTGTCGGCCCCGACCTCCTCGAGAGAGCGGATGAGGGACTGCGCGCCCGTGACGTGCTCGAGGGCGGACTGTCCTCCGGATCGGGGCCGCGGCTGCGGGTGATGGGCCCCGGTGGCCTGCTCGGTCATCGGCATTCTCTTCTCGATGCTGAGGGTTTTGTGCTGAGGTTTGGTGCTGAGGCTTTGTGCTGGTGTTTGTACTGCGGTTTTGTGGTGGGCGTTACGCGAAGTTTGTACGGTGTTCGGCTACTGCACGAACGGTTCCTGTGCAACAAAAAACCCCTCGTGCCATAAGGCAAGCGAGGGGAGCGCGCCGGGTGGGGTCGCTGGGAGTTCCGGGTCCGTCCGGACGTCACCAGCGTCAGCCGACGCGCTTTCCAAGTACGAGAATTCGGGTGCGCATGGCACTGACCCTCCCCCCGGCACGCACTCACTGTCAAGTGGGTGGGACGGGAGTCTCATTATGTGAGCGCAGCGCCGTACCGCCGCTGAGCACCGCGGTCACACCTCCGGTGTACACCCCGGCGCCGCCGCCCGCGAACGCGGGTTCGACCGGCCCGTGCGGCACCGGATAGCGGCCGCTGCCCAGCGCCCGGCGCAGCCGGTACTCGTCCAGCGGACCGGAGAACGCCATGCCCTGCCCGTGCGTGCAGCCCATGGCACGCAGCGCCACGACCTGCTCCGGCAGATCCACGCCGTCCGCCACCGACTGCAGCCCGAGATCGCCCGCGATGCGCAGCAGCCCGCTGGTGATCTTGTGCAGCCGCGCGGACTCGACGACGCCCTCGACCAGACCGCGGTCGAGTTTCAGTACGTCGACGGGGAGCCGCCGCAGGGCGGTGATGGCCGCGTAGCCACTCCCGAAGCCGTCCAGGGCGATCCGCACGCCGAGTCTGCGCAACGCGCTCAGCCGGCGCTCCAGCTCGTCCAGGGAGACCCGGGGGTCGATGTCGGACAGCTCGATCACCAGGGAGCCCGAAGGCAGCCCGTGCCGGGTCAGCAGGGCCTCTATCGAGCCGAGCGGCATCGAGCGGTCCAGCAGGCGACGGGCGCCCAGGCGGACCGCCACCGGCACGTTCAGCCCGGTCCCCGTCCGCTCGGCCGCCTGCTCGACGGCCTCCTCCAGCATCCAGCGCCCCAGCTCGGCGGTCTTGTCACTGTCCTCGGCCACCCGCAGGAACTCGGCGGGCGTGAACAGCACCCCCTGTGAGGAGCGCCAGCGCGCCTGCGCGGACACCGACGCGATCCGGCCGTCCTGCAGACCCACCACCGGCTGGTGCAGCAGCGTGAACTCGCCGTCGTGCAGTGCGGCCCGCAGCCGCGTGGCCAGCTCCGCCTTCCGTACGACGTCCTGCTGCATCTGTGGGGCGTACAGCTCGACCCGGCCCTTGCCGGCCGCCTTGGCGCGGTACATGGCGAGGTCGGCGTTGCGCAGCAACTCGCCCGCACCGAGGCCCTGTTCGGCGAAGGCCACTCCGATGGAGGCGTTGACCCGGACATCGTTGCCGTCGATGAGATAGGGCTGCGAGAGGGTGGTCCTGAGACGCTCGGCGAGCTCCAGTATGTGGCGTTCACGGGCGGTCCGGTCCTGGGATCCGTCTCCGACGATCAGGGCCGCGAACTCGTCGCCGCCGAGCCGGGAGGCGGTGTCGCCGTGGCGGACGGCGTCCTGCAGTCTGCGGGCGGCCTGGACGAGCAACTCGTCCCCGGCCTGGTGCCCGATCGTGTCGTTGACGGCCTTGAAGCCGTCGAGGTCGATGAAGAGGACAGCTGTGCCGCGCAGGGCGGCACCCCGGTCGGTGGAACGGCGGCCGGACAGGGCCTGCTGGACGCGCCGGGTGAACAGGGCGCGGTTGGGCAGGTCGGTCAGCGGGTCGTGCTCGGCGTTGTGCTGGAGCTGCGCCTGCAGACGCACCCTCTCGGTGACGTCCCTGCTGTTGAAGATGAGGCCGCCTTGGTGGCGGTTGACGGTGGACTCGACGTTGAGCCAGCCGCCGTCGCCGGACCGGAAGCGGCACTCGATGCGGGTGGTGGGTTCGTCGAGAGGGCTGGCGGCGAGGAAGCGGCGCACCTCGTGCACCACGCAGCCCAGGTCCTCCGGGTGGATGAGTGCGGCCAGTTCCGTGCCGACGAGGTCCTCCGCGGGGCGGCCGTACACCCCGGCGGCGGCCGGGGAGACGTACCGGAGGATGCCGTTCGGCGCGGCGATCATGATGACGTCGCTGGAACCCTGCACCAGGGAGCGGAAGTGATTCTCCTTCTGCGCCAGTTCCTGGGCGAGGATGATGTTGTCGAGCAGCATGATGCCCTGGCGCATCACGAGGGCGAGCACCACGGTGCCGCCGGTGATGAGCACCACGCGGTCGACGCTGCGGCCGTTGAGGACGTTGTAGAGGATCCCCAGGGTGCAGACGGCGGCGGCGAGATAGGGCGTGAGCGCGGCCAGGGAGCCGGCGATGGGCCGGGCGGCCGGGTACCGGCTGTGATCATCTCCCTGCGCGGGCGGATGATGGTGCGGACCGGAGCGCTGTCCCGGCAGGTGCTCGCGCACCAGGCGCGCGCGCCCCGGCGGATGCGGCCGGTCGGCGTCGCCCCCGGACCGCGGGGCGGCCCAGGGGGCGTACGCGAGCAGCAGCGAACCGGCGAACCAGCCCGCGTCGAGCAACTGGCCCGAGCGGTAGGCGTCGTGCAGCAGCGGCGAGGTGAACAGGGCGTCGCACATCACGGTCAGGGCGAGTGCGCCGATGGCGGTGTTGACCGCCGTACGGTTCACCGACGAGCGCCTGAAGTGCAGGGCGAGCACCATGCTGAGCAGGACGATGTCCAGCAGCGGGTACGCGAGCGACAGCGCGGCGTGCGCCACGCTCGAGCCCTCGGACTTCGCCGCCTGCGCGAGGGCGAGGCTCCAGGACAGCGTGAGCAGGGAGCCGCCGATCAGCCAGGCGTCCAGACCGAGACAGACCCAGCCCGCCTTCGTCACCGGGCGCTTGGCGAGCACCAGCAGGCCCACGATCGCGGGCGGCGCGAAGCAGAGGAAGAACAGGTCGGCGTAGCTGGGGCTGGGGACGGTGGTACCCAGGACGACCTCGTACCACCCCCAGACCAGGTTGCCCAGGGCCGCCATCGTCGAGGAGAGGGCGAACAGCAGCCAGGCGGGTCGAAAGCGGATTTGGGGGTCGCGGGCGTAGAGGAAGCAGGACACGGCCCCGGCGCCCGCCGCGGCGCTCAGCCCGAAATCGCCCATGATCAACGCGACTTCGCGCGAGCCCCAGCCGACCGCGGAACCGACGGCGTATCCCGCGCACACCAGGGCCAGGACGAGTTGGCGGACCAGGCTCGGTCCGCTGTCGGCGGCCGGGGGGCGGGTCGGTGCCGGCCCCGGCGCGGGCTGGACCCGCACCACCGCGTCGAGAGTGGTCGTGGAAGGCGGGGGCGAGTTCACCGGGCCCTCCCGGTCCTGGCCGCCCCGAGGTCCCTCGGGTCCCGGCGTGGCGGCTGCGCATGCCTTCTGCGGCTGCTGTGCCCGCGGTGATGGTGGCTGCGGTGGTGATGACCGCGGTGTCCGGTACGACCGCCATGGTGACCGCGGCCGCGCGCGGCCGTGTGCCAGGGTCGCCGGCGGCGGCTCCGCCGCGTCGGATCGTTCGTCCATAGGCCGTGCATCGCCCGTCGCCCCCCTCACAGTCTGAAATCCATCCCCGGCGCCGAACGGTGCGCGGCGCAGCCCCTGTCGGGACGATACACCAGTCTCGTCACTCAGGGACATAGTTCCTCTACGCTCCGTGACGACCAGCGGCAACGCGAGCACGGACCGCGTCCGGGAGGTTGCGGAGGGTACCGGAAACGGATTGCGCCCCGGTTGCGTCCGTCGCGCGGATCGCGCGCGTGCGGCTCAACCCGCGGGGGTCAGACGCCGGTTGTGCCTGTCGTAAGGATCACGTTGCGCAGCGGTTCCCGGTTCACGAAACGGTTCAACTGGTCCACCAGGAGCCGCTTGGCGCGCGGCAGGAACGCGGACGTGGGGCCGCCGACGTGCGGGCTGATGAGCACGCCGGGTGCCTGCCACAGGGGGTGGCCCGGCGGCAGCGGCTCGGGGTCGGTGACGTCGAGGGCGGCGGTCAGGCGGCCGCTCTCCAGCTCCGCGAGCAGCGCCTTGGTGTCGACGATCGGGCCGCGGGCCACGTTGACCAGCAGCGCGCCGTCCTTCATACGGGCGAGGAAGTCGGCGTTCACCAGGTGGCGGGTGGTCTCGGTGAGCGGTGTGACGAGGACGACGACGTCCGCGTCCGGCAGCAGGGCGTGCAGGTCGGTGAGTGGGTGCACCGGTCCGCGCGCCGTGGTGCGTGCGGAGCGCGCGACGCGCGCCACCCGCGCTACCTCGAAGGGGACGAGCCGGTCCTCGATCGCGGATCCGATCGAGCCGTAGCCCACGATGAGCACGTTCCGGTCGGCCAGGGCGGGCCGGAACCCACCGCGCCACTCCCCGCGGTCCTGCGCGCGGACGAAGTCCGGAACGCCCCGCAGCGAGGCGAGGATCAGCGCGAGCGCCAGCTCGGCCGTGCTCGCCTCGTGCACCCCGCGCGCATTGCACAGACGCACACCGGGGGGCAGGTGCTTCAGGCCCGGCTCGACGGCGTCGGTGCCCGCGGACAACGTCTGCACGACCTGCACGGAGCTCAGCTTCGCAAGGGGCCGCAGCACGACGTCGACGGGCCGCATGTAGGGGACGACGTAGAAGGCGCAGTCGGCGGGGTCGGCGGGAAAGTCCTCCTCGCCGTTCCAGAAGCGGTAGTTGAGGCCCTCGGGGAGCCCGTCGATCTCCTCCGGCGGAACGGGGAGCCACACATCAGCAGCAGTCATGGTCAGGAGGCTATGTCAGGGACGCGGCAGCGCAGAGGTTAGGTTGGGGGACCGGGACAGGGAGGGTAACGAGCAGGTGGAGCGCAGGACGATCGGCGCGGCGGCGCTCGCGGTGGGAGCCGTCGGACTCGGATGCATGCCGATGAGCTGGGCGTACAGCGGTTCGCGGCAGCGCGGCGAGGAGTCGCTCAGGGCCGTGCACCGGGCGCTGGACCTGGGCTCGACGCTCCTGGACACCGCCGACATGTACGGCCCGTTCACCAACGAGCTGCTGATCGGACGAGCGCTGAAGGAACGCCGCCAGGACGCCTTCGTCTCGACCAAGGTCGGCCTGCTGGTGGGCGAGCAGCACATCGTGGCCAACGGCCGCCCCGGCTATGTGAAACGGGCCTGCGACGCCTCCCTGCGGCGACTGCAGACCGACGTCATCGACCTCTACCAGCTGCACCGGGCGGACCCGGAGGTTCCGGTCGAGGAGACCTGGGGGGCGATGGCGGAGCTCGTACAGGCCGGAAAGGTACGGTCCTTGGGGCTGTGCGCGGTGGGAGCGCGAAGCGGCCGCCGGTCCGGGGGCGGGCTGCACGACGCGACGATCCGGCAGCTGCGCCGGGTGCAGCAGGTCTTCCCGGTGAGCGCGGTGGAGGCGGAGCTGTCGGTGTGGTCGCCGGAGGCCACGGAGACGCTGCTGCCCTGGTGCGAGAGCCGCGGCATCGGTTTCCTCGCCGCGATGCCCCTCGGCAACGGCTTCCTGACCGGCACGCTCACCCCCGGCGAGGGCTTCGAACGGGACGACGTCCGCGCCCGCCACCCCCGCTTCACCGCGGAGATGATGGCCGCGAACCAGCCGATCGTGGCCGGCCTGCGCCGGATCGCCGGGCGCCACGGCGAGGACGTCACACCGGCCCAGGTGGCCCTGGCGTGGATCCTGGCCCAAGGGCGCCACGTCATCCCGGTCCCCGGCACCAAACGGGAGCGCTGGGTGGCGGAAAACGCCCGGTCGGCGACCCTGCGACTGACCACGCGGGACCTCGCGGAGGTGGCGGGACTGCCGCGGGCGCGGGGCTCCTGGGAGTGACGGGCGGCGCGGGCGCACATCGGGTTGCGGTGATCGGGAACCTGTGAGGTGCGAGCGGTGTATGAACAGTAGAACCTGCCGCGAGACCACCGTCGAAGGGACCAAGATCGTGCAACGTCGAGTTGTGTCGGCCGCGTTGGCCACGGCCGCGCTCCTGCTGACGGCCGGCTGCTCCTCCGACGGCGGAGGGGGATCACCGGACGCCGATGACAGCGCCGCACCGAGTCGTACGGCGGCGGGAGGGTCCTCCCCCTCCGGCCAGGCCGCCGAGCCCACTCCCCCCGCCAAGGGCTCGGCGAAGGTGGTGCGCACGGTCGCCGAGGGCCTGAACACCCCATGGGGCGTGGCCCCGCTTCCGGACGGCGATCTGCTGGTCTCCTCCCGTGACAAGGGCACGATCACCCGGGTCGACACGCAGTCGGGCAAGAAGACCGAGCTGGGCGAGGTGACCGGCGTCTCCCCGGCCGGCGAGGGCGGTCTGCTGGGCATCGCGCTCTCCCCGGACTACGCCTCGGACCACATGGTCTACGCGTACTTCACCTCGGCCTCGGACAACCGCGTCGTCCGGATGCTGTACGACGAGAAGAAGCCCTCCGGCGAGCAGCTGGGCGCGCCCGACACGATCTTCAAGGGCATCCCCAAGGGCGTGATCCACAACGGCGGCCGGATCGCCTTCGGCCCGGACCGGATGCTGTACGCGGGCACCGGCGAGAGCGGCGACACCGGTCTGTCCCAGAACACCAAGTCCCTCGGCGGCAAGATCCTCCGGCTGACTCCGGAGGGCGACCCGGCTCCGGGCAACCCGTTCCCGAACTCCCCGGTGTATTCGTTCGGCCACCGCAATGTGCAGGGTCTGGCCTGGGACTCCAAGCAGCGCCTGTTCGCCTCGGAGTTCGGCCAGGACACCTGGGACGAGCTGAACGCGATCAAGCCGGGGGGCAACTACGGCTGGCCGGACGCCGAAGGCCGGTCCGGCAACTCCGCCTACCGCAACCCGGTGGCCCAGTGGCACACGGACGACGCATCCCCCAGCGGTGCCGCCTACACCAAGGGCTCGATCTGGATGGCGGGCCTCAGGGGCCAGCGCCTGTGGCGCATCCCCCTCAAGGGCACCGAGGCCTCGGCCGACCCGCAGGCCTTCCTCCAGGGCGAGTACGGCCGGCTGCGCACAGTGGTCGCGGCGGGCGGCGACAAGCTATGGCTGGTGACCAGCAACACGGACGGCCGGGGCAGCCCGAAGACCGGGGACGACCGGATCCTGGAGATACAGGTGAACTAGGAGCCTCGTACTCAAGAGACGCGCCGGCCGGGGGGCTCGCTCCCGCGCGGGCCCGCTCTACCTGGCTCATTCCTCCAGTGAGTCCGCCGGGGAGTCCTCCTCGTCCGGCCTCTGCGCCCGTACGACGACGACCTTGCCGGAGGCGAGGTCTATCGGACCGCGCCCGGGATCGCCGTCGCCGACGTCCTCCCGGGTCAGCTCCAGCCGGTTCTGTTCGTCGCGGGTGTGCTTGCGGCCGGGTGCGAACAGCTCCTCGAACATGTTGAACACGGCGCCTCCCTGCCGGTCTCTTGCAGCGTACGCCTCAACCCGGCGTCGGCACCTGGGAAGCGTCGGCGGCGAACAGGTCCAGCCGATGGGCCACCGCCGCCGCCTCGCCCCGGCCGGAGACGCCGAGTTTGGCCAGGATGTTCGAGACGTGGACGCTGGCCGTCTTCGGGGAGATGAACAGTTCCTCGGCTATCTGGCGGTTGGTGCGGCCGGCGGAGACCAGGCGCAGGACGTCGCGTTCCCGGCCGGTCAGGCCGAGGGCACGGGCCGGGTCGTCCGGAGTGCCGGTGCCGGTCCCGCCCGGGCCTGCCCCGCCACCGGTCCCGTTCCGGCCGCCGTTCGGGGCGAGGGCGCCGGTCAGGGTGAGGCGGGCGCGCTGGGCGAGGTGGGCAGTGGAGTCGGCGAGGGGACGGGCGCCGAGGTGTTCGGCGACGGTGTGGGCGAGGCGGAGCAGTTCCGTGGCCCGGGCCCGCTCGGGCTCGCCGCCGCCCGCGAGAAGGGCTTCGGCCAGTCGGTACCGGACGCGGGCGAGGTCGTAGGGGTGCTCCAGGGGTTCGAAGGCGGTGACCACCTCCGACCACAGCTCGGGGGTGTCCTCCCCCTGCGCGCGGCGCACCTCGGCACGCACCCACTTCTCGACGGCGAGCCAGACGGGCGCGCCCGTGGTGATCTTCTTGACGGCGCCGAGGATGCGGTCGAGGGCGGTGGCCCGGCCCGGTTCGGCGGCGGGCAGGTCGCGGGCTGCGGTCTCGGCCGTGGCGGCGGCCAGCAGCAGCGCCCAGCCGTAACGCTGGGTGCCGGGCGGGATGCCGGACTCCAGGATCCGGTCCAGTTCGGCGCGGGCGTCGGGCAGGCGGCCCTCCCCGGCGGCCACCCCGATCGCGATCCTGGCGAGGGGCAGGGCTTGCTGCGCCGTGGGGTCGTGGGTGCCGTAGTAGGCGCGGGCAGCGGTCAGATGGGCGGCGGCACCGGCCAGGTCGCCCCGGACCAGGGCGAGGTTGGCCAGGCGGAGGGCGCCGCTGCCCTGCGGCTTGGCGCTGTGGCCCACCCGCAGCGCGTTCTCGGCGGCCTCGGCGGCCTCGTCCCAGCGGCCGAGCGCGAACAGCGAGTCGGACAGGTTGCCCCAGATCCACGCCTCGGAGTCCAGCAGGCCGAACTTCCGGGTGTGGGCGATGCCCGCCTCCAGGATCGGCACCGCCTCCCGGGAGCGGCCGACGGCCTCCAGCTCCGAGGGCAGATTGACATGGGCGCGACTGGCCACATAGGTCATGCCCTCCTCGATGGCCCGCTCCTTGACCTCGTGCAGCTCGGCCAGCCCGGCCTCCACGTCGCCGGCGTCGACCATCAGGCAGCCGAGGGTCAGGCGGGCGTTCAGCTCGATCTCGCGGGCGCCGACCATGCGCGCGTACTCGACGGCCCGCTCGGCCGCCGAGAAGGCCTCGGGGCCGGGTTCGTGCAGCATCGCCCAGTTGGCCACCGTGGACAGCACCTCGGCGTGCACCTCCGACGGCGGCAGTCCGCGGACCAGGTCCTGGGCGGTGGCCAGCTCCTGCCAGCCGTCGCCCCGGGCCTGTGCCTGGACCAGCCGGGAGCGCTGGACCCAGAACCAGGCGGCGCGCAGGGGGTCCCCCCGGCTCGAACCCGGTTGAGAGCCAGGGGGAGGGTCCCCCTCGTCCTCCAGCAGCCGCAGCGCCCGTTTGATGATCTTCAGGGCGCGTTCGCGCTCCCCGCACAGCCGGCCGGCGACGGCGGCCTCGGCCATCAGGTCGAGGTAGCGCAGCGGGGTGGTGGCGGGGTCGCAGCCGCCGCAGGGCGGGTAGACCTCGATGCAGTCGACGGGGCGCAGTCGGGCGCGCACGTCCTCGGGGGCGGTGTCCCACAGCTCCATCGCGCGTTCCAGCAGCCGCAGTTGCTCGGAGTAGGCGTGCCGGCGGCGGGCGGTGACGGAGGCGTCCAGGACGGCGGGCAGGGCCTTGGCGGGGTCGTGGGCGTGGTACCAGTAGCTGGCCAGGCGCATCACGCGTTCGTCTGCGGGGACCAGCGTGGGATCCGCCTCCAGGGCTTCGGCGAAGCGGCGGTTGAGGCGGGAGCGTTCGCCGGGCAGCAGGTCGTCGCTGACGGCCTCGCGGACCAGGGAGTGCCGGAAGCGGTAGCCGTCGCCGCCGGGTGCGGCGAGCAGGATGTTGGCGCCGACGGCGGCGCGCAGGGCCTCGATGAGGTCGTCCTCGGCGAGCCCGGCGACGGCGGCGAGCAGCCGGTACTCGACGGTGGAGCCGCCCTCGGCCACGAGCCGGGCGACCCGCTGGGCACTCTCCGGGAGCCCCTCGACGCGGACCAGAAGCAGGTCGCGCAGGGAGTCGGTGAGGCCGGAGCGGCAGCCCTCGTGGGCGGCGACGGCGAGTTCCTCGACGAAGAAGGCGTTGCCGTCGGAGCGTTCGAAGATGTCGTCGACCTGGGCCGGCTCGGGTTCGGCGGCGAGGATGCCGGCGATCTGCCGGCCGACCTCCGCCCGGTTGAAGCGGCCGAGCTCGATCCGGCGGATCGTGCGCAGCCGGTCGAGTTCGGCGAGCAGGGGGCGCAGCGGGTGGCGGCGGTGGATGTCGTCGGCGCGGTAGGTGGCGAGGATGACCAGACGGCCGGTGCGCAGGGTGCGGAACAGGTAGGCGAGGAGGTGGCGGGTGGAGGCGTCGGCCCAGTGCAGGTCCTCCAGGACGACGACGACCGTACGGTCCGCGGCGACGCGTTCCAGCAGCCGGGCGGTGAGTTCGAAGAGGCGGGCCGTACCCTCCTCGTCGTGGCGGCCGAGGGGCGCCTCGCCGAGTTCGGGCAGCAGCCGGGCCAGTTCCTCCTCCTGCCCGGCGGCCGCGGCGGCGAGTTCCTCGGGCAGTTCACGGCGCAGGGCGCGCAGGGCGGTGGAGAAGGGGGCGAACGGCAGTCCGTCGGCGCCGATCTCCACGCAGCCGCCCAGTGCGACGACGGCTCCGCCTCGGCAGGCCGCGGTGGCGAACTCCTCCACCAGGCGGGTCTTGCCGACCCCGGCCTCGCCGCCGAGCAGCAACGCCTGCGGCTCACCGGCGGCACGGGCGAGCGCGTCGTTCAACATCTCCAACTCGTCGTCGCGGCCGACGAACACGGGACTGACGGACCTGGTCTCCACGGCCCCGAGCATCGCACGCGGGTCCGACACCACGGCACCGGTTTTCCCGACGGGACCGACCGCGACGGCCGTCCTGGCAGGAACGGCCGCCGCGGGTTTCGGGCGGCGAACAGCGGGAACGGCCGGCGCCGCGACCCCGTGCGCGGTGGCACCGACCTCGGCGTCCCGCACCGCGACCCCGGAGGCAGCCGCCCCGCGGGCGAACGGCCCCGTGGGGTCTTCCGCCTGCGCACCGCCGTTCACGCCGTGCGGGCGAACCGGTGCCGGTGCGGGCCGTCGGTATGCGAGGCGGTCTCCGCCTGGCGCCGGGCGGCTTCGCGGCGGGCGGCGCGGTTGCCGCGGGCGGCCTGGCGGGCCAGGCGCTCCTGGTCGGCCCGGCGGATGAGGTCGGCGGAGCGGAGTTGCTGGAGCTCGTACTCGTACATGGCGGGTCCCTCGTGAGGTCGGTTTCGGCTTCGCTCGTTGCGATGCCTCAACCTTCGTCTCCCAGGTGGGTCCGCCACATCGGGAGAGTTCCGCATCTTCGGGGTCGCCCGGGGCCTTAGACACGCGTGAGGGGCCTCAGAAGCTCCGTAAGGTGCTTACGGATGCCCTAAGACCCCTCAGGACCCGCGGAGTCAGCCGGCGGACGGCAGCCCGAGCAGGACGTCGGTGTACTTCAGGACGGCCAGCAGCAGGCCGATGACGCCGAGCGCGACACCGCCCCAGGAGACCGACTTGATCCACGCGGCCTGCGGCTTGCCGGGGGCCCCGAACGCGGGACGGGCGAGCACCACGACACCGACGACCAGGGCGAGGAGCGCGAAGGCTCCGCCCCACAGCGCGGTCGCGTGCCAGGCGTCGCCGTAGCCCTCGTCGAGCAACTTGTTGATGTTGCCGGAGGTCGAGGACTGTGCGCCCAGCTGGCCGATGAGCGACTGGCGCGCGGACGCGACCGTGCCGACCCAGCTGCCGGTCAGCGACACGAGGCCGAGCGCCGCGGACACGACCGCACCCGCCCCCTGGCCGACACCGGAGGAAAACTCGCCCTCGGTCTCGCCCGCGGCGAGAACCTCCGCGGCCTCCGCGGCCTCGGCGTCCGTGTTCTCGTCCACGGCGTCGACGCCGCCTTCGGCTTCGGACTGCGTCACCTCGTCGGTCTTGGTGACGTCCACCTTCTCCTCGTCGGTCGTGGTCTCGGCACCCGTGGTGGCGCCGGTCTCGTCAGCTGTCTTGGTTCCCATGGTGCGCACCGTACGGATCCTGTCTGAGAAGTTTCTTAATGATCGCTGTGAGCGGCACGCGCCCGTACCGCGCGCCATTCGGGGGCGAGGATCGACCACACCTCGAGGTCGAGTCGTACGCCGTGGTGCGGATAGCTCTCCCGCCGCACCCCTTCCCGGGTCATTCCCAGGCGCCGGGCCACGTTCAGGCTGGCCCGGTTGTCCACGGCCGCGATCCACTCGACCCGGTGGATGCCGCGCTGATCGACCGCGAAGTCGATCAGGACGCGCATCGCCCGGGTGACCAGGCCGCGTCCGGTACCGGCGGGTTCCAGCCAGCAGCCGACCTCGCAGTTGCCCCTCTCCGCGTCGAAGTTCAGGAAGAGCACGCCGCCGACGAGCTTGCCCTGCAGCCACAGTCCGTGCAGGGAGGCCGTGTCCGCGGCGCGCAGGTCGGCGTACCGCTGGAGCATGGCGCGGGCGGAGGCCACGTCGGTCTCCTTCGACCCGAAGGGGACGAACCGGTTGATGAACTCCCGCCCCCGGTCCAGATGCGCGAGGAACTCCTCGGCGTGCCACGGCTCCAGTGGCCGCAGTTCGGCGCCGTCGTCACCCAGGGATATCGCGTACATCCTGTTCTTCCCGCCCCTTCGCCAGTACGTCCGCCGCCTCCGCGTCCGTTGCGGCGGCCAGCCTCTCATGGGCGGCGCGGCACTCGGGCGGCTCGATGCTGATGTGGGGCATACGGCGGTCCAGCCAGCGCGGCAGCCACCAGTTGGCGCCGCCGAGCAGATGCATCAGGGCGGGCACGAGCAGCGTACGGAGCACGAAGGCGTCCAGGGCGACGGCGGCGGCCAGCCCTATGCCGAACATGGCGATGACGCGGTCACCGCTGAGGACGAAGGCGAGGAAGACGGAGATCATGATGATCGCGGCGGAGTTGATCACCCGGCTGGTCTCCGCGAGGCCCACCCGGACGGCCCGCCGGTTGTCGCCGGTCTCCAGCCACTCCTCGTACATCCGGCTGACCAGGAACACCTGGTAGTCCATGGAGAGCCCGAAGAGCACGGACACCATGATCACGGGGAGGAAGGGCTCGATCGGACCCGCGCGGCCGAGGCCGAGCAGTTCGCTCCCCCAGCCCCACTGGAAGATCGCGACCACGACTCCGAAGGCGGCGGCGACGGCTGCCACGTTCATCGCGGCGGCCTTCAGCGGGATGCCGACGGACCTGAAGGCGAGCAGGAGCAGCAGACAGCCCAGGCCGATGACCACGCCGACGAACACGGGCAGCTTGCCGACGATGACGTCGGCGAAGTCGTCGTAGCCGGCCGTCACCCCGCCGACCTGTATGTCGAGGGAGGTGCCGGTCTCGGCGCGGGGCAGCACCTCGGTCCGCAGCCGGTCGACGAGGTCGCTGGTCCTCTGGGACTGCGGCGGCGAGTCGGGGACGATCATGAAGTACGCCGTGTCCCCGCCGGTGTCGTATGTCACCGGGGTCACCGACGCGATGCCGTCGGTGGTGCGGATGGTCGCGTCGAGGTTGTCGAGGAGGAGTTTGTCCTCGGCCCCGTCGACGTGGGTGACCAGGGTCAACGGGCCGTTCACCCCGGGGCCGAAACCCTCCGCGAGGAGGTCGTACGCCTGCCGGGTGGTGGACGCCTGCGGGTTGTTGCCCTGGTCGGAGGTGCCCAGGTGGAGGGAGAGCGTGGGCAGGGCCAGGACGGTGATGACGGCCAGGGCGAGGCCGCCGAGCAGCTTGGGGTGGCGTTCCACGAACGCGGACCAGCGGGCGGCGAACCCGGTCGGCACTTCGGGTTGCGGACCGTGCGCCACGAGGTGCTGCCGTTCGCGCCGGCTCAGGGCACGCTCTTTGATGAGGGACAGCAGGGCGGGCAGCAGGGTCACGGAGGCCGCGACGGTGAGGACGACGGTCAGCGAGGCGGCGATCGCGACGCCGTTGAGGAAGCCGAGCCGCAGGACCAGCATCCCCAGCAGGGCGATGCAAACGGTGGCACCCGCGAAGACGACCGCCCGCCCGGTGGTGGCGACGGCGTTGGTGACCGCCTCGGTGACGGCCAGGCCCCGTTTCAGTCCACGCCGGTGTCTGGTGACGATGAAGAGGGCGTAGTCGATGCCGACGCCGAGCCCGATCAGCATGCCGAGCATGGGCGCGAAGTCGGCGACGGTCATGACGTGTCCGAGCAGCACGATCCCGGCGTACGCGGCGCCGACGCTCACCAGCGCGGTGGCGATGGGCAGCAGCGAGGCTGCGAACGAGCCGAAGGCGAGGAACAGCACGACCGCGGCGACGGCCACGCCGACCGCCTCGACCAGGTGCCCGCCCGACGACTCGGTGAGGCCTATCGCGCTGCCGCCGAGCTCCACGCTCAGCCCGTCGGCCTCGGCGTCCTTGGCCGCCCGCACCACGGCCTGCGCCTGGCCCGGGTCGAGGTCCTCGGCCGGCTTGTCGAAGGTGACCGTGGCGTACGCCGTGTGCCCGTCGGCGCTGATCCGGGCGGTGCCCTGTCCGTCGTAGGGCCCGGCGACGGCGGCGACCCCGGGCAGGCCCCCGATCCGGTCGAGGGTACGGGTCATGGTCTGTTCGACGTCCGCGGCCCGGACGGTGCCCGACGTGGTGTGCCAGACGACGGTGCCGCTGTCGCCGCCGAGGCCCGGGAACCCGGACCGCAGCAGCCGGGTGGCGTGGCCCGACTCGGTGCCGGGGACCTCGTAGTCGTTGGAGTACGCGGTTCCGGTGACGAGGGCGGCGGTGCCGACCGCGCCGAGGGTGAGGAACCACAACAGGACGACGACCAGACGGTGCCGGACACACCAGCGCGCGAGGGCTGCCACGAACGAGCTCCCAGGGGACTTTATGAGGATCTTTGACCGGGAGCAGTCGTTCATTCCGCTGCATGAACTTCATGACACCTCATGGCACTTCATGAGGTGAACGGCCCGCAAAGAACGCATGAGCAATGTGAAGACCACTCTCGCAGCACGAGGTGATCGCTTACGCCTTTCCTGGGTCTGTTCACGGGAATGGGAGCCAGATCACAGGACAGTAACGACGACTCTGTCACCTCAGTCGAACTGGTCGCCCCACGCCATCACCATCACCCCCGTGACCAGCAGCCACAGGGCCCGCCGGGTGCGTCCCCGGGAGCCGAGGAGCGACGCCAGCGCGCATACGGCGGCACCGCCGGCGTAGGCGGCCGGGACGAGGGCCGGCGCCGCGCGGGTGAGCCGGAGCGTCGCCGCGGCCACGCCGGCGAGGGCGAGCAGGACCCCGGTCCCGGCAGCCGCCCAGCGGGCTCGCCGCGCCTCCTGTTCCGTCGACGGGAAATCCGGGTGCGGGGCGGGCGCGGGCGCTGCTAGCGTCCCGGCGTCCGTCGTCTCCGGCACATCGCCGCCGACCGAAGCAGGTGCATTGAATGAAGGTCCGACCGAGCTCCTACGCATCTCTTTCCCCTACGAAGGACACAAGGAGCCCGTTCACCGATGTCCGAGCACACATCTCACACATCGAGGACCTCGACTGAAAGCCTCGCCGAGCGTCTGACCCACCCGCGCTACCCGCGCAGCAGCCGCTACGACGCCCGCTGGACCATCGACAACCAGATGGGCCCGCACGCCCTGTGGCTGCTGGAGTGGCTGGCCCCCGCCCTCGGTCTCGACGCGCTGCGCCCCGGCGCCCGCGTCCTCGACCTCGGCTGCGGCCGCGCGATGACCTCCGTCTTCCTCGCCAAGGAGTACGACGTCCAGGTCGTCGCCGCCGACCTGTGGGTGAAGCCCGACGACAACGCCGTCCGCATCGCCGAGGCGGGCGTCGCCGACCGGGTGCTGCCGGTGTTCGCCGAGGCGCATGACCTGCCGTTCGCCGAGGGCACGTTCGACGCGATCGTGTCGATCGACGCGTACCAGTACTTCGGTACCGACGACCTCTACCTGCCCACCCTGACCCGGCTGCTGAAGCCCGGCGGGCGGATCGGGGTGGTGATGCCGGCGCTGCGTCAGGAACTGGAGGGCGAGCCGCCGGCTCATCTGAAGGAGTACTGGGAGAAGGACCCGGGATTCTGGGCGTTCCACTCGCCCGCCTGGTGGCGGCGGTTGTGGACACGCGGCGCCACCGTGGAGGTGGAGACGGCCGACTGGCTGGACGACGGCTGGCGCGACTGGCTGCTGTGGAGCCAGGTGTGCGCCGAGGAGAGTTCGAGCGCGTTCATGGCTGACATGGCGCGCTGGTCGGTGGACCTGATGCACGCCGACACCGAGCACCTGCTCGGCTTCGCCCGTGTCGTGGGTCGCCGCCTGTGACGCACTGAGGGCACACCGAGGGGGGTGCATCGAACCGATGCACCCCCTGCGGCTTTCTGCCGCTCGCTCAGCCCTCGCCTACGCCCAGCTTCTGCAGGATCAGCTCCTTGACGCGCGCCGCGTCCGCCTGGCCGCGCGTGGCCTTCATGACCGCGCCGACCAGCGCGCCCGCCGCGGCCACCTTGCCGCCGCGGATCTTGTCCGCGACACCCGGGTTGCCCGCGATGGCCTCGTCGACGGCGGCGGTGAGCGCGCCCTCGTCGGAGACGACCTTCAGACCGCGCTTGTCGACGACCTCGTCCGGGGTGCCCTCGCCCGCGAGGACGCCCTCGATGACCTGGCGGGCCAGCTTGTCGTTCAGATCGCCGGAGGCGACCAGCTTGCTCACCCGGGCAACCTGCTCCGGAGTGATCGCCAGCTCGTCCAGCGTCCTGCCCGATTCGTTGGCGCTGCGGGCGAGTTCACCCATCCACCACTTGCGGGCGGAGGCCGCGTCGGCACCGGCGTCGATCGTGGCGACGATCGGCTCCAGCGCACCGGCGTTGAGGATCGCCTGCATGTCGGTGGCGGAGATCCCCCACTCCTCGCGCAGCCGGTTGCGGCGGACCAGCGGCAGCTCGGGCAGCGCGGAACGGATCTCCTCGACCCACTCGCGCGTCGGGGCCACCGGCACCAGGTCCGGCTCGGGGAAGTACCGGTAGTCCTCGGCCTCCTCCTTCACCCGGCCGGAGGTCGTCGACCCGGTGTCCTCGTGGAAGTGCCGGGTCTCCTGGATGATCGTCCCGCCGCTGCCCAGTACGGCCGCGTGGCGCTGGATCTCGAAGCGGGCCGCGCGCTCCACGGACCGCAGCGAGTTGACGTTCTTCGTCTCCGAGCGCGTACCGAACTTCTCGGTGCCGTGCGGGCGCAGCGACAGGTTCACGTCGCAGCGCATCTGGCCCATCTCCATCCGGGCCTCGGAGACGCCGAGCGCCTTGATGACCTCGCGCAGCTCACGGACGTACGCCTTCGCCACCTCGGGGGCACGCTCGCCCGCGCCCTCGATCGGCTTGGTGACGATCTCGATGAGCGGGATGCCGGCGCGGTTGTAGTCGAGGAGCGAGTGCGAGGCACCGTGAATACGGCCGGTCGCGCCACCGACGTGCGTCGACTTGCCGGTGTCCTCCTCCATGTGGGCGCGCTCGATCTCCACGCGGAAGGTCTCGCCGTCCTCCAGCTGCACGTCGAGGTAGCCGTTGAAGGCGATCGGCTCGTCGTACTGGGAGGTCTGGAAGTTCTTCGGCATGTCCGGATAGAAGTAGTTCTTCCGGGCGAAGCGGCACCACTCGGCGATCTCGCAGTTCAGCGCGAGACCGATCTTGATCGCGGACTCCACGCCGGTCGCGTTGACGACCGGGAGCGAGCCGGGCATGCCGAGGCAGGTCGGGCAGGTCTGCGAGTTGGGCTCGGCGCCCAGCTCGGTCGAACACCCGCAGAACATCTTGGTCTTGGTGCCGAGTTCCACATGGACCTCAAGGCCCATGACGGGGTCGTACGACGCCAGCGCGTCCTCGTACGACACCAGGTCGGTCGTGGTGGTCACGGTGAAACTTCCCTCTCAGCCCAGCAGGACGTCGTCGTCGCCCAGCCGCTTCAGCTCGCGGTAGAGGATGGCGAGGCCGGTGACGATGGCGACGGCGGACACGGTGGCGTCGATCAGGACGAGCGTGTCCTTCTCGGCGCGGGCCTTCTTGAGCCGCTTGGCGACGCCGAACGCGCCGAACGCGGTCCCGGCGATGGACAGGTACGTGCCGGACTTGGACTTCTTGAAGCCCTTGGCCTTGGTCAGTGCGCTCACAGCGACGGAGCCTCCTCGATCAGCGGGTGTCCCCACTTTTCCACGAAGGCGGCCTCCACGGCGGCTCCGACCTTGTACAGCCGGTCGTCCTTCAGCGCCGGGGCGATGATCTGCAGGCCGACCGGGAGGTTGTCCTCCGGGGCGAGACCGCAGGGCAGCGACATGGCCGCGTTGCCCGCCAGGTTGGTCGGGATGGTGCACAGGTCCGCCAGGTACATCGCCATCGGGTCGTCGGCGCGCTCGCCGATCGGGAAGGCGGTGGTCGGCGTCGTCGGCGAGACGATGACGTCCACCTGCTCGAACGCCTTCTCGAAGTCGCGGGTGATGAGCGTACGGACCTTCTGGGCGCTGCCGTAGTACGCGTCGTAGTAGCCGCTCGACAGGGCGTACGTGCCGAGCATGATGCGGCGCTTGACCTCGGGGCCGAAGCCCGCCTCACGGGTGAGGGAGGTGACCTCCTCGGCCGAGTGCGTGCCGTCGTCGCCGGTGCGCAGGCCGTAGCGCAGGCCGTCGAAGCGGGCGAGGTTGGAGGAGCACTCGGACGGAGCGATCAGGTAGTACGCCGACAGGGCGAGGTCGAAGGACGGGCAGTCCAGCTCGACGATCTCGGCACCCAGCTCCTTGAGGAGGGCGACGGACTCGTCGAAGCGCTGGATGACGCCGGCCTGGTAGCCCTCGCCGCGGAACTGCTTGACCACGCCGACCCGCATGCCCTCGACGCTGCCGTTGCGGGCGGCCTCGACGACCGGCGGGACGGGCGCGTCGATGGACGTGGAGTCGAGCGGGTCGTGCCCGGCGATGACCTCGTGCAGGAGCGCCGCGTCCAGGACCGTACGGGCGCAGGGGCCGCCCTGGTCGAGGGAGGAGGAGAAGGCGACCATGCCGTACCGGGAGACCGCCCCGTACGTCGGCTTCACGCCGACGGTGCCGGTGACGGCGGCCGGCTGGCGGATGGAGCCGCCGGTGTCGGTGCCGATGGCGAGGGGTGCCTGGAAGGAGGCGAGCGCGGCACTCGACCCGCCGCCGGAGCCGCCGGGGATCTTGGTGAGGTCCCAGGGGTTGCCGGTGGGGCCGTACGCGCTGTTCTCCGTCGACGACCCCATGGCGAACTCGTCCATGTTGGTCTTGCCGAGGATGACGACGTCGGCGGCCTTCAGCTTCTTGGTGACGGTCGCGTCGTACGGCGGGATCCAGCCCTCGAGGATCTTGGAGCCGACGGTCGTCGGGACGCCCTCGGTGGTGAAGATGTCCTTGAGCGCGAGGGGGACGCCGGCCAGCGGCCCGAGCTTCTCGCCCTTGGCCCGCTTCTCGTCGACGGCACGGGCCTGGGCGAGGGCCCCCTCGCGGTCGACGTGGAGGAAGGCGTGCACCTTCTCGTCGACGGCCTCGATACGGGCCAGGTGGGCCTCGGTGACCTCGACCGCGGTGAGCTCGCCGGAGGCGATCTTCGCGGCGGTCTCGGCCGCGGTGAGCTTGATGATGGAGATGTTGTCCGTCATGGCGGTTAGTCCTCCCCCAGGATCTGCGGCACCTTGAAACGCTGCTGCTCCTGGGCCGGGGCGCCGGAGAGCGCCTGCTCGGGTGTGAGCGACGGACGGACCTCGTCCGCCCGCATGACGTTCGTCAGCGGGAGCGGGTGCGAGGTCGGCGGTACGTCTTGGTCGGCGACCTCACTGACGCGTGCGACCGCGCCGATGATGTCGTCCAGCTGTCCCGCGAAGTGGTCGAGCTCTTCGGGCTTCAGCTCCAGACGCGCCAGCCGTGCGAGGTGGGCGACCTCCTCGCGCGTGATGCCAGGCATGCAGCGATCCTCTGGGGTGAGTGCGTGTGGTGTGAGGGCCAATCCTATGGGGCGGGGGGCCGTGGCCGTTAAACGGTTTCGCGGGGACCCGTCACCGCGGGTTTCGCGCCGCTCCCGCGCCTCGCCGGTTCCGCCGCTCCCACGCCTGGCTCCCCAGGAAGTGGTTGTCGTACAGCTCCTGCACCTCGAGGAGGCTTTCCGGGGTGACCTCGCCGAGCGCGACGCGCTGGAGGTGGCGGAAGTACTCGAAGCGTTCGACGCCCGGGGTGATGACGATGAGCAGGTCGGCGTCGGCGCCGGGGACGGCCGCGAAGGCGTGCGGGCGGCCCGGCGGGACGATGACGAGGTCGCCCCGCTCGGCGGTGACGACGTCCTCCCCGGACAGGAGCTCGGCGGCGCCGTCGAGCACGAAGAACATCTCGGCGGAGTTGTCGTGCCAGTGCGGGCGCGCGCCGTCGGCTCCGTCGGTGAGGGTGACGCGCTGGGTGGACAGCGCCCCTCCGGTCGCGCTGCTGTCGGCCAGCAGCTTCACCGCGGTGGGAGCGCGTCCGACCACCTCGGCCTCGGCATCGCGGACGATCACGGTCTGGTCGAACTTCGGTACGAACAGCGACATTCCTGGACCCCCTGATGTCGGTACGGACCTGCTCAGACGAGGAAGAGCAGCACGGCACTGATCAGTACAACGATCGCCGTGGCGAAGTGGATCCCGAACGCCGCGGCCTTGGTGCCGCCGTGCCGCAGCACTATCAGGGTGTCGCCGAGCGGGGCCAGCGCCACGACGAGCATGAACCAGGCCTCGGCCCGGGCGCCCACGAACAGCAGGAGGGCCAGGCCCAGGACCCCGTAGGTGGCATCGCGCAGCCCCTTGATCGCGAAGTAGGCGGCGTCGCCGTCCGGCTTGGCCGGCACGCCGTAGCCGGCGGCGGCGGGGCGGGGCTGGAGCAGGAAGCGGGCCCCGATGAACAGGATGAACAGGTTGAGCACAACGGCGAGGGTGTACGCGGTGGCAGTCATGCCGAGCTCCGGTTTCTAGCAGCGCTAGGGACAAGAGTTACGCTAGCAGAGCATCGACATGTTCGCTAGCGGCGCTAGTATTTCTGTATGTCGATCCAGACGCGCCGCGAGCGCGAACGAGCGGAACGCGAGCGGCTGATCGTCACGGCCGCGCGGGACCTGGCGGAGGCGGAGGGCTGGGAAGCGGTCACCACACGGCGGCTGGCCGCCGAGATCGAGTACAGCCAGCCGGTCCTCTACAGCCACTTCAAGGGCAAGGACGCGATCATGGCGGCGGTCGCGGTGGAGGGCTGCGCGGAACTGGCCACCGAGTTGGCGGCGGCGCGCAGGGCGGTGACGGAAGGGTCGGGGGCGACCGGTCGCCGTCCGGCGGGCGCGCGTGAGGTGCTGGCCGCGGTGGGCGAGGCGTACACGGCGTTCGCCCGGCGGCGGCCCGCGCTGTACGACGCGATGTTCACCCACGCCGTGGGGCTGCCGTTCGCCACGCCGGAGGCGCCGGCCGCGCTGTGGGAGGCGTTCGACGAGCTGGCGCGGGCGGTCGAACCGATCGCGGCCGAGGGCGACGAACCCGGTCTGCTCACGGAGACGTACTGGGCGAGCCTGCACGGCCTGGTGACCCTGATGCGCAGCGGCCGTCTGCCCGAAGAGTCCCACGAACGCCGCCTGACCCTGCTGACCGGTCATCTCGCGGCGGGCACCGACTGACGGCGTCCCTTCTGTGGCCGCTGCCGGCCCGGGGCCTTCCCTGACGGCTCCGGCCGGGGGCCTCCCTGAGGCTGCCGGCCTGAGGGCCCGGGAGCGCTTCGGCCACTGCGGGCCCGGGGGCTGCGGGCCGCGAGGGGACCTCTGCGGCGGCTCCGGCCGGGGGCTTCCCTGAGGCTGCCGGCCCGAGGGGCTCCCTGACGGCTGCGGCTGCTGCCGGCCCGAAGGGGCCCCGTGACGGCTGCGGGCCCGAAGAGGAGCCATTCCGAGGCCCCTTCGGGACCGGGGGCCCTGACGGCTGCGGGCCCGAAGAGGACCTCTGCGGCGGCTCCGGGCGGAGGGCCTCCCTGAGGCTGCGGGCCCGGGGGCCTCCCTGAGGCACCTCCGCCCGGAGCCGCCCGGGGGGCCTCTGCGGCGGCTCCAGCCGGGGGGGCTTCCCGGAGGCTGCCAGCCCGGGGGGCCTCCCCGACGGATCCGGCTGCTGCCGGTCCGAGGGCCTCCCCGACGGCTGCGGGCCGCGAGGCACATCCGCGGCGGCTCCGGCGCGAGGGGTACCTCTGCGGAGGCTGCCGAACCGGGAGGGGACCTCCGTGGCGGCATCCCTCAAGGCTCGCGGGGCGCTTCCCCGGCGGCTTACGGCGGGATGTCCGTGGCGACGGCACGGTGGGGCGCCGGGACCGGGGTCGGAGGCCGAACGGGGATGTGTCCCGGGCCGGAGGCCGTACGGGTGGGCGCGGGCGTCACTCGGCGGCGGGGAGAGCCGCCCGGGGGCGCTGCCAGCCTCGCGAGCCGCGTGCCAGCAGCCATGCCGTGGTCTCCTCCGGGGGCATCGCGGCGGCGACCAGCCAGCCCTGTACGGCGTCACAGCCCAGGTCCCGCAGCCGCTCCCAGGTCTCGTCGTCCTCGACGCCCTCCGCGACGACGAGCAGGCCGAGGGAGTGGGCGAGGTCGACCGTGCAACGGACGATCTCCGCGTCCTCGGTGTCGACGGCCAGCCGGGCCACGAAGGAACGGTCGATCTTCAGCTCGCTGACCGGGAGCCGCCGCAGGTGCACCAGCGAGGAGTAGCCGGTGCCGAAGTCGTCCAGGGACATCTTCACGCCGTGTCCGGTCAGCCCGGCGAGGGTGTCGGCGGCGCGCTGCGGGTCCTCCAGGAGGACGTGTTCCGTTATCTCCAGTTGGAGCGCTCCCGCGGGGACTCCGTGCCGGGCCAGCCGGGCGGCGACCGAGCCCGCGAACCCGGGGGTGTGGACATCGCGCGGGGAGACATTGACGGCCACCGGCACGAACAGCCCCTGCGCGCGCCACCGGGCGACCTGCGCGAGAGCGGTGTCCAGGACGTACTCCGTCAGATGGGGCATCAGCCCGGACGACTCGGCGATGGCGATGAACTCGTCCGGCGGGACCTTGCCGCGTTCGGGGTGCACCCAGCGGACCAGGGCCTCCAGGCCGGCGACCTGGCCGTCGAAGCGGACCTTGGGCTGGTAGTGCAGCTGGACCTCGTGCGCGTCCAGCGCCCGGCGCAGATCGCCGAGCAGGCCGAGCCGGTCCGGTGTGTTGGAGTCCCGCTTGGACTCGTAGACCTCGACGCCGGTACGGTCCCGTTTCGCCTGGTACATCGCCACGTCCGCGCGGCGCAGCAGGCCCTCGGCGTCGAGAGCGTGGTCCGGGAAGACGGCGACCCCGGCGCTGGCCTCCAGCACGAGGGTGAGGCCGTCGAGGTCGAGCGGGGAGCTGAGGGCGGCGACGAGGCCGCGGGCGACCCGGGTCGCGGAGGTCGTGGAGTCGGCGACCGGCAGTAAGACGGCGAACTCGTCGCCCCCGAGCCGGGCAGCCTCCGCACCGCGCGGCAGGGCCAGTCGGAGCCGGTCGGCTATCTGGAGGAGCAGCCGGTCACCGGCGAGATGACCGAGTGTGTCGTTGACCGAGCGGAAGCGGTCGAGGTCGATGAGCATCAGGGCGGAGCGGGCGCCGATGCGTTCGGCGTCGTCCAGGGCCGTCCAGATGCGTTCCAGCAGCCACTGGCGGTTGGGAAGCCCGGTCAGCGGATCGCGCAGCTGTTCCTCCGCCCGGGCCCGGGCTATCCAGAGGGTGGAGTCCAGGGCGATGAGGGGGATCGCGAACAGCGGCAGCAGGATGGGCTTGGCGGTGGCGACCACGCAGACCAGGGGCGCGATGCCGAGCAGCGCGACCGCGACAAGGCCCTGTCTGACCAGGGCGGTGCGCGCGACGGTGGGCAGGCCGCCGGAGCGCGGGGCGGCCAGATACCAGCCCACGGTGCGGGTGACCGCGAGATAGGCAACCGCGACCAGCACCACCTGGGGGCCGGTGTAGAACGTCCAGGTGTCGGGGCTCCAGGGCTGCTCGACCGACGGCACCCGGCCGAAGGCGCGCAACAGCAGGGCGCCGGTGGCGATGCCGAGGATGTCCACCGCGCCGTGCAGGACGCCCTGCCGCCAGCGGTGACGGCGGGCCACGCCGACCAGCAGGACGACGGTCAGGCTGACCAGACCGGCCGACACCCAGCCGTACAGCAGCAGGACGGCGAGGGTGAGTGCGGCGCCGGAGCCGGTGCCGCCCCACCAGCGGGCACGGCCGAGCGCGACGAGGTGGCCGACGATGACGCCGGTGAGCAGGGCCAGCGACCAGCCGGTGGTGCCGGACGGGAAGAGCGCGTGGCCTCCGGTGAAGGCCCGGTAGAAGCCGGCGCCCAGGACGAACCCGGCCGCCGCGACGATCGCGGCGGGCAGGGCGGGCCAGGACAGGTGCCGGTCCGGTTCGTCGCCCGGCAGTCCGGACGGGCGTTCGGCGGTGAGTTGGGGGGCGCCGCGGCCCTCGGCCGCCGTGTAGGGTCCGGCCGGGTACTGCCCGGCGGCAGGTCCGTCGCCGCCCGGACGCTCCCCGGGCCGCCGGCTCTCCCGCCAGGCGCCGGTCATCCGGCGCAGGCGCAGCCGTGAGTCCGGGGCGGCGCTCTCGCTCGGTTCCATTCCCGTCCCTCTCACAGCCGGCGGTGCCCACGCCACGCGGCCCGGTATCCGACAACAACCCTCGACGGCGCCGCGTTGGAAAACCCTTCCCCCCGCTCCTGAAGACCCTTCAAGAGCAAAGGGGTGCCCCCACCGCAGCTGGGCACGGCAGGCGCACATCCCAACAGTAGGCCGCGGAACGCTTCCACGGGCACCGCTCGTCGGGGGTTGCCCGAATGCGCCCCGGCCACCCGTATGCATCTGGTATGCGCCGATCGGGTGGCCTTCAACCGCGACTCCTCGCTACTCCTCAGAGGGAAGCGCGACTTCGGCAGCCGCTTCGGGGCCCTGTTCCAGCAGGACGGCGAACCCGTCCTCGTTCAGAACCGGAACCTTCAACTGCATCGCCTTGTCGAACTTCGATCCTGGATTGTCACCCACAACGACGAACGACGTCTTCTTTGAAACAGAACCGGTCACTTTCGCGCCACGTCTTTGCAACGCCTCCTTGGCGCCGTCCCGTGTGAAGTGCTCGAGCGTGCCCGTCACGACGACGGTGAGCCCTTCGAGGGGACGCGGGCCCTCGTCCTCGCCGGAACTGTCCTCCTCCATGCGAACGCCGGCGGCCTTCCACTTGCGGAGGATCTCCTTGTGCCAGTCCTCGGCAAACCACTCTTTGAGTGATTTTGCGATGATCGGGCCGACGCCGTCGGTGTTCGCCAGATCCTCCTCCGAGGCCTGCTCGACGCGGTCGACCGAGCGGAACTCACGCGCCAGCGCCTCGGCGGCGACCGGTCCGACGTGACGGATCGACAGGCCGGTCAGGACGCGCGCCAGCGGTCGCTGCTTCGCGGCCGCGATGTTCTCGAGCATGGCGAGCGCGTTCTTCTTCGGCTCGCCCTGCTGGTTGGCGAAGACCGTGACGACCTTCTCCTCGCCGGTCTTCGGGTCCCGCTTGGGGAGCCCGCTGTCCTGGTCGAGAACGTACGCCTTGATGGGCAGCAGCTGCTCGATGGTCAGGTCGAACAGGTCGCCCTCGTCGGTGAGCGGTGGCTCGGCGGGCTCCAGCGGCTGGGTGAGGGCGGCCGCGGCGACATAGCCGAAGTGCTCGATGTCCAGCGACTTGCGCCCGGCGAGATAGAACAGCCGCTCACGCAACTGGGCCGGACAACTGCGGGCGTTCGGGCAGCGCAGGTCGACGTCGCCCTCCTTCATCGGCCGCAGTGTCGTGCCGCACTCGGGGCACTCGCCCGGCATCACGAACTCGCGCTCGCTGCCGTCGCGCAGGTCGACGACCGGGCCGAGGATCTCCGGGATGACGTCACCGGCCTTGCGCAGCACGACGGTGTCGCCGATCAGGACGCCCTTGGCCTTGACCACGTCCTGGTTGTGCAGGGTGGCGAACTCGACCTCCGAACCGGCCACCGTGACCGGCTCGACCTGTGCGTACGGCGTGATGCGGCCCGTACGGCCCACGCCGACACGGATGTTGATGAGCTTGGTGTTCACCTCTTCCGGGGCGTACTTGTACGCGATCGCCCAGCGCGGCGCGCGCGAGGTGGAGCCGAGGCGGCCCTGGAGGGGGATCTCGTCGAGCTTGACGACGACTCCGTCGATCTCGTGCGCCACGGAGTGCCGGTTCTCGCCGTAGTACGCGATGAACTCCCGGACGCCGTCGAGGTCGTCGACCACCCGGTTGTGCGCGGAGGTCGGCAGGCCCCAGGTCTTCAGCAGGTCGTACGCCTGGGAGAGGCGGGTCAGGCCGTCGAAGCCCTCCAGGGCGCCGATGCCGTGCACCACCATGTGCAGCGGCAGGGTCGCGGTGACCTTGGGGTCCTTCTGGCGCAGGGAACCCGAGGCGGAGTTGCGGGGGTTGGCGTACGGCTTCTCGCCGGCCGCCACCCGTCGGGCGTTGAGGTCCTGGAAGGCCTCCATCGGGAAGTAGACCTCGCCGCGGATCTCGACGAGCCGCGGGACCCGGTCGCCCTTCAGCCGGTGCGGGATCTCCGCGATCGTCATCACATTGGGAGTGATGTCCTCGCCGATCCGCCCGGTGCCCCGGGTGGCCGCGCGGGTGAGCCGGCCCTCCTCGTACGTCAGGTTGACGGCGAGACCGTCGACCTTGAGCTCGCACAACAGGTGGTAGCCGGGCGTACCGACGTCCTTGGCCACCCGCTCGGCCCAGGCGGCGAGGCCCTCGTCGTCGAAGACGTTGTCGAGGGAGAGCATGCGTTCGCGGTGCTCGACCTCGGCGAGGTCCGTCTCGTACTCGACGGCGACCTTCTGGGTCGGCGAGTCCGGTGTGCGCAGCTCGGGATACTCCTCCTCCAGCGCCTCCAGGGTGCGCATGAGCTGGTCGAACTCCGCGTCGCTGATGACCGGAGCGTCTTTCACGTAGTACCGGAAGCGGTGTTCCTCGATCTGCTCAGCGAGCTGCGCGTGCTGCTCCCGTGCCTCGCTGGGCACCGTCGTCTCCGCTTGCTCTTCGCCGGCCACCGTGTTGTCCTCCCGTTACTCTGGGTTGTCCGCGAGGGACCTCGCCGCCCGGGCGCAGTGGGCGAGTGCCTCGCGTGCGTACCCCGGGGAAGCCCCCGCGAGTCCGCACGACGGAGTGACCGTGACCGCCTCCGCGAGAAGCCCCGGAGACAGCCCCAGCCTGCGCCACAACGACCTGACACCCATGACGCTACCGGCAGGGTCTGACAATGGACCGTCCGTGCCCGGCACCACACCGGCGAACAGCCTGGTGCCGCCCTCGACCGTCTCACCGATCGCGTCGTCGTCACGCTCGGTGAGGAGCGAGAAGTCGAGGGAGATCGCGGCCACGCCCGCCCGGCGCAGCAGGGCGAACGGGACGTCCGGTGCGCACGAGTGGACCACGACCGGGCCGCCGCCGTGAACCCCGATGACGTCCCGGAGCGTGTCCTCGATGACCTGGCGGTCGACGGCGCGGTGGGTGCGGTAGCCGCTGGCGGTCTTCACGTGGCCACGGAGTACGTCGATGAGCGACGGCTCGTCGAGCTGGAGAACGGTCTGGGCGCCGGGGACGCGCCGCTGGACCTCCTCCAGGTGCAGGCGCAGTCCTTCGGCGAGGGAGGCGGCGAGGTCCCGGCGGGCGCCGGGGTCGGAGAGGGCGACCTCGCCGTTCCTCAGCTCCAGGTTGGCGGCCAGCGTCCAGGGGCCGACGGCCTGCACCTTCAGCTGTCCCTCGTAGCCCTGTGTGAACTCCTCCAGCGCGTCCAGGTCCTCGCCGAGCCAGGACCGGGCCCGCCGGGTGTCCCGTCCCGGCCGGTCCCCGATCCGCCATCCGCTGGGCTCCACGCGCGCGTACACCTCGACGAGCATCCCGGCGGTCCGGCCGATCATGTCGGCACCGGGGCCCCGGGCGGGCAGTTCGGGCAGGAACGGGAAGTCCTCGAAGGAGCCGGTGGCGGTCCTGGCGGCCTCCCGGGCGTCACCGCCGGGGAGGGAACCGACGCCGGTGGCGGGGGCGAAGCTGAAGTGTGCGTTCACATGGGGAAGCCTACGTACGTCGTCGAGCGCGGGGCCCGGGAGGAGTCCCCACGGACAGCGGCCCTCAGCGTCCCGGTCGTACCGTCAGGTCGTTGATCTCCGCGTCTCCCGGCAGGTCGAGGGCCAGCAGGATCGTCGTGGCGACCGACTCGGGGTCGATCCACCGGGCGGGGTCGTACTGCTTGCCCTCCTGCTGGTGGACCTTGGCCTGCATGGGACTGGCGGTGCGCCCGGGATAGACGGTGGTGACGCGGATCCCGTTCCCGTGTTCCTCGTCGCGGAGGGAGTCCGCGAGGGCCTTGAGGCCGTGCTTGGAGGCGGCGTACGCGGACCAGTCGGCGTTCGCCCGCAGGCCCGCGCCCGAGTTGACGAACACCACCTGGCCGCGGGCGGCGCGGAGTTGGGGCAGGAAGTGGCGGGTCAGTTCGGCGGGCGCGATCAGGTTGACGTTGAGCTGGTGGCGCCAGGACTTGGGGGTCAGCTCGGCGACCGGGCCGAGGTCGACCACGCCCGCGATGTGGAGGAGGGAGTCCACGCGGTCCGGCAGCGTCTGGTGGGAGAAGGCCCAGGAGAGCTTGTCGGGGTCCGCCAGGTCGCCGACCAGTGTTTTCGCGCCCGGGAACTGCGCCGCCAGTTCCTTCGCCCGGCCGGCGTCGCGCGCGTGCAGGACGAGGTCGTCCCCGCGCGCGTGCAGACGGCGGGCCACGGCCGCGCCGATGCCGGAACCGGCTCCGGTGATCACATGTGTAGCCATGCCCGCCATGCTCGCATCACCTGGGAATCACCCGCGCATCACCTGACGCACCCGCCCTGCACCCGTCTCCCCTGCCGTCACTCGATGCCCTGGCTCTCCTCCAGGTACGCCAGCGCCCCCACCGGCTCCTCCGCGAAGAAGACCAGGTCGGTCAGCGGACGGGGCAGAAAGCCCTCGTCCTCCATGCGGCGGAACTGTTCCTTGAGACCGTCGTAGAAGCCCGCCGTGTTGAGGAGGACCACGGGCTTGTCGGTGTGGCCGTGCTTCTTCAGTTCCAGGATCTCGGTCGCCTCGTCCAGCGTCCCGGTCCCGCCGACCATGATGACCACCGCGTCGGACTTGTCCAGGAGCAGCTTCTTGCGCTCGGCCAGATCGCGCGCGATCACCATCTCCTCCACGCCCTGCCGCGCCTTGGCCGCCAGGAAGTCCACGGAGACCCCGCAGAGCCGGCCGCCCGCCTCGTGCACCCCGTCGGCGACCACTTTCATCAGCCCGACGTCGGAGCCGCCCCAGACCAGGGTGTGCCCACCCTTGCCGAGCAGTTCGGCGAACTCGCGCGCGGGGCGGACGTAACGGTCGTCGAGGTCGGCGGCGGAGAGGAAGACGCAGATTCGCATACGGCCACCGTACGCGGGAAGAACCGGGGGCCCGCGGGTGCTGTTCCGATATGGCCGAAGGACACACGATCACCATCGAGCAGGGCACGCGACGCGTACGGGTCGTCCATGGCGACCAGGTCCTGGCGGAGAGCGAACGGCCCCTCCTCCTGCGGGAGACGGGCTGTCCGGTGCGCTACTACATCCCGCCCGAGGACGTACGGCTCGACCTGCTGACCCCCTCCGAGACCCACACCGACTGCCCGTTCAAGGGCACCGCCTCCTACTGGTCGCTGCCGGACGCGGCGGATCTGGTGTGGGCGTACCCCGAGCCGAAGGCGGACGTCGCCCGGATCAAGGACCACCTGTGCTTCTACGAAGTGGAAGTGCTGTGACCGGGTAGCAGTGTCGGCCGGACAGCAGTGTTGCGGCCGATTATTTCGGCGCTTTGCGGCAGTCTTCACAGGCATGGACAAGAAGACGCTTTCGCGCGACGGCACACGCCTCGCGTACGAACGCACCGGCCAGGGCCCGGCGGTCCTCCTGGTGAGCGGCGCGATGTCGACGGGTGCCACGATGCGTCCGCTGGCCGCCGCACTCTCGGACCGTTTCGACGTCCTCGTCTACGACCGCCGGGGCCGCGGCGAGAGCGGCGAAAAGGCCCCGTACGCGGTGGAGCGTGAGGTCGAGGACCTCGCCGCGCTGATCGAGGTGATGGGCGGCGAGGCGGCGCTGTACGGCATCTCGTCGGGCGGTGCGCTGGTGCTGCACGCGGCGGCGAGCGGGCTGCCGGTGCGCCGTGTGGCCGTGTACGAGGTGCCGTACGCCGTCGACGTGAGCGCCACGAAGGAACGCACCGAGTACACCGAGAGGCTGGCCGAGGCGCTCGCCCAGGGGCGGCGCGGGGACGCCGTGGAGCTGTTCCTGAGGCTCACCGGACTGGCCGAGGAGATGATCCAGGGCGCCCGGCAGTCCCCCATGTGGCCTGGCATGGAGGCCCTCGCGACGAGCCTGGCCCACGACGACGCCGTGATGGGCGGCGGGCAGGTGCCGCGGGACATGTTGGCCGCGATCACCGTCCCCGTCCTGTCCGTCGCGGGCGACGCGAGTCCCCCGTGGCTGCTGGAGGCGGCCCGGGCGGTCGCGGCGGCGGCCCCGGAGGGTACCTACCGGACGCTGGAGGGCCAGACCCACATGGTGGACCCGCAGGTGCTGGCACCCGTGTTGGCGGAGTTCCTCACCCCGTAGCACCGAGGCCCGAGTGGGGTCGGGCAGCCCCGATGTGGATCAGGACACCCCGGCCGTCGCCCGTACCGTCGACGCGATCGTCGCCGACCCCACCACGCGCGTGCCGTCGTACAGCACGACCGCCTGGCCGGGGGCCACTCCACGGACCGGCTCCCCGAAGGTGACCTCCAGGGTGCCGTCGACCACCTCGGCCGTCACCTCCGTCTCGCCGCCGTGGGCGCGGAGCTGGGCCGTGTAGGTGCCGGGGCCGGTCGGGGCGGCGCCGCACCAGCGGGGCTTGACGGCCGTCAGGGCGGTCACGTCCAGGGCGTCGGCCGGGCCCACCGTCACCGTGTTGTCGACCGGGGAGATGTCGAGGACGTAGCGCGGCTTGCCGTCGGGGGCCGGGGTGCCGATCCTCAGGCCCTTGCGCTGGCCGATGGTGAAGCCGTACGCGCCCTCGTGCGTGCCGAGCTTCGCTCCGGACTCGTCGACGATGTCGCCCTCCGCCTTGCCGAGGCGGGAGGCGAGGAAGCCCTGGGTGTCGCCGTCGGCGATGAAGCAGATGTCGTGCGAGTCGGGCTTCTTGGCGACCGCGAGGCCCCGGCGCTCGGCCTCCGCGCGGATCTCGTCCTTCGTGGTGACCGTGTCGCCGAGCGGGAACATCGCGTGGGCGAGCTGCCGGTCGTCCAGCACGCCGAGGACGTACGACTGGTCCTTCGCCATGTCGGAGGCGCGGTGCAGTTCGCGCGTGCCGTCGGAGTTCACGATCACCTGGGCGTAGTGGCCGGTGCAGACCGCGTCGAAGCCGAGGGCGAGGGCCTTGTCGAGCAGCGCGGCGAACTTGATCTTCTCGTTGCAGCGCAGGCAGGGGTTGGGGGTGCGGCCGGCCTCGTACTCGGCGACGAAGTCCTCGACGACGTCCTCGCGGAAGCGGTCCGCGAGGTCCCACACGTAGAACGGGATACCGATGACGTCGGCGGCGCGGCGGGCGTCGCGGGAGTCCTCGATGGTGCAACAGCCACGCGCGCCCGTGCGGAACGACTGCGGGTTCGCGGAGAGCGCCAGGTGGACGCCGGTCACGTCGTGCCCCGCCTCGGCCGCGCGGGCGGCGGCGACGGCGGAGTCGACCCCGCCCGACATGGCGGCGAGGACGCGAAGAGGACGAGTGCGCTGCGTGGTGTCAGTCATAACCCTTCCAGAGTAAGGGTGCGCGGGAACCGCAGCCGACGGGTATCCGTTCACGATCACATGGGGGAGACAGGATCCACCGAGAAGGACGCCGACCGGCGCATCGGCCGGCGTGCCCTGCTGATCGGCGGCACGGCGGCCGCGGTGGGCACGGCCGTGCTGGCCCATGACGAGCTGGCGCGGCTGTGGTGGCGCGCACCCGGCGTGGAGAAACCGCGTGAGGAGGGTGTGGTGGACTCCGCGGGCGCGCAGTGGGTGGCCGCGTCGGACGCGAACTGGCGGCGCGCGGACCGGCCCGCCGACTACCCCATAGACATGGTGGTCATCCATGTCACCCAGGGCAGTTTCGCCAGCGCGGTGAAGGTGTTCCAGGACCCGGGGCACGGGGCGGCCGCGCACTACATCGTCGGCAAGGACGGCCATGTCACGCAGATGATCCGCGAACTGGACGTGGCGTACCACGCGGGCAACCGCGCCTACAACGAGCGCAGCGTCGGCATCGAGCACGAGGGATTCGTCGACCGTCCGCAGGACTTCACGGACAGGATGTACGCCGCCTCGGCCCGCCTCACGGCCGGGATCTGCGCGCGCTACGACATACCCGTCGACCGCGAGCACATCATCGGCCACGTGGAGGTGCCGGGGACGGACCACACCGACCCCGGGAAGCACTGGGACTGGGCCCGGTACATGAAGCTCGTACGGCAGGCGCGTACAGCCCTCGCCTGAGTGCCTGTGTCACATCCTCTTTCCGCAGGTCACGGTGTCCTGGAGCTGGGTAGTGATCGGGTTTGCCGTTCGGTTGAGCGTCCGATGGATGCCGAAGCGAACGGCGGCCGGAGGGATCGTCATGCGGCTGGGGCGAGGGGAGTTGGGGCCGCCTCGGTCCGGCGGTTGCGTCGGGTGAGGCGGCGGGTCATGAGGGTGACGAAGGCCCACTGGATGTGGGCTTCGGCGTGGGACATGAGGCGTTCGTAATCCCTCGCGTTGCGGCGGGCCCGCATCGTCCACGAATTCGACCGCTCAACGACCCATCGCTTGGGCAACAGGACGAAGCCCCTGGCGTCCTTGGGCCGGGAGACAACCTTGACGGTGATGCCGAGGGTGGTCTGTGCCCAGGTGCTGAACTCGTCTCCGCCGTAGCCGTTGTCCGCCCAGACCAGGACGATTTCGGGGTGCTCGGCGTGAAGGCGGGTCAGCAGGACACGGGCCGCGTCCCGGTCCTGGACGTCGGCCGGCGTGACGAGCAGGTCGACAAGCAGGCCGTCCTGATCAACCAGGAGATGCCGCTTCCTTCCATGGATGTGTTTATTCGCGTCGTAGCCGCGAGTCGCCTTGGACACGGTCTCGGCGCCTTTGACGGACTGGGAGTCCACGATCACCCGGACCGGCCAGGGACACCGCCGACGGTTCAGCCGCAACCGCCGGCGAAGCTGGTCGAGGATGTGCCGCAGCACGCCGGCCTTCGCCCAGCGGGTGAAATACCCGAACACCGTGCGCCAGGGGATGCCGAAGTCTGCGGGCAGAGATCGCCATTTCGTCCCGTTGTCGGTGATGTAGCGGATGGCGTCGATCACGCGGCGTCGGGGCCATTTCTCCGGGGCTCCGCCCTTGGGGGTCTGGCAGGCGGGCGTGGGCAGGAGCTGTTCCAGGAGGGCCCATTCGAGGTCGCTGGTGTCGGAGGGGTAGCGGTAGCGGGGCAGCGGCATGACGAGGTGCCGGGCCGCGACCTGAAGAAGGGGCCAACTGCGGGCGGTCGCGGCCCGTTGCCTTTCCGGGAGTTCACTCCAGGTTGGCGAGGAGGTGCAGGGTGGACTCGATCGCGCCCATCTGCGCCATGACCGTGCGGATGTAGGGGTCGTCGGGCTTCTTCTTCTGGTGCGGCAGCAGGATCCCGGCGATGAAATTGGCAACCCGGTGGCGGACGGACTCGAAGAACGCCCGCTCGTAGCTGATCCAGACCTCCGGAGCGTCCTCCAGCATCCGGTAGCCCCACGTCTTGTCCCAGGTCACCGGTGGAAGCCCCTTCGCCGCGGCGACCTGGCGCAGGTGCGCGAGCCCGGTGTGGACCTGCGCGCGGGTACGTTCGGTGGCAGCCATCAGCTGGACGATCGTCAGACCGGCGGGAGGGGCCTCCAGCAGGGCGGACAGGACGGCTTCGGCGTGGACGTGAGCGGGAACGCCCCGCCCCATCGCTACTCGCCCGAGCCCTTCAGCAGCTTCTGGAGCTGCTCGTCCAGGTCGACCTCGCCGCGGGTGACCGCGTTCTCGATCCAGACCGCCGGCGCCCGCACCCGTGCAAGGCCGCGCAGGATCGTCTCGCGTTCGGCGTCGTCGTAGGGCTCGCCGCGCAGGTTCGGAACGATCCTTCCGGCGGTGACGGTGAACTGCGTGCAGACCGCGACCAGGTCCATGAACTGGGTGTTGTGTTCCATACGCCGCAGCTGGTCCAGCTGCGGGGCGGCTTCCTCCTGCCCGTACTGGACCTGCTGGCGGAACTGGTCGAACTGCGCCTCGTTCACGGCGTGCCTGGCGGTGTTGTCGGCCATGGCCTTCGAGGCGACCGCGGGGCGGCGCAGGAAGTCGGTGGCCGCCCGCGCGGCCACCTGGCCGTCGGCGGCCAGGTCGTGGATAGCGTCCACCTTCTCCTGGACGCTCTCGGGGGTGTCGACCTTCCAGCCGACGATCCGTTTCGCGCTGTCGTGTGTCCAGCGCACGGGTCCACCGCGGGGGTTGGGCGGGGGGTTGTTTCCGCCTCGAACCGTTCCTGCTCGCCGGGGAGAGAGGCGAGGATCTTGTGGATGGTGTGGGAGACGTCCGGCCGCCGGTGTTCCTTCGGCCAGCGCGAGGCCACCCACCGGTAGTCCCGGACCGTCGAATACGCCAGGCCGACGTCCTCGGCGAACATCCGGATCGCCTCGCTGACCGTGAACAACTCCTCGCTCCCCGACGGGTTCGTACCCCTTTAGGAACGCATCGGCTCGATCTCCAGGCCGGCATCCCCGAGCTGCCACTGGACGCTGCTCATCGCTTCGACCCAGCCCCGCCCCAGCCTGACCAGCTCGTCGTAGCGCTGCCCGGTCACACTGCCGACCATCCCGGTCATCCGGACACCACCCCCACAAGCCCGGGTGCGACACCCCTTATGTGCCGCCAACCCACCCTGGAAACCCGTCACTTCGCACCATCCGACCGACTCGCCCGGCAGAGAACGGTGTACGGCCCCGGCGCCCGAAGCAGCCCCGCATCCACCGAGCGCGCAGGATCACACCGCACCGGACCGCGTGCGCCGCGTATGCCAGGCCCGTTTGCGGCAGGCGGGAGAGCAGTAGACGGCCGAGGCGGGACGGTCGACTCCCACCGTCCACGACACCCCGCACTGCGGACACATCACCGTCACGCTGGCCTTCACCGCCTCGGTCCGAGCCCTCGCCCGCCGCATCCGCCGCCAGTGCCGCGACCGGCAAGCCGTCGAACAGAACACTGCCGACGCCTTTGCCGACGGCATCAATGGACCACCACACCCACGGCACAATCGCGGCCCGCCCTCATCGTTTGCGACGACGACTAAACGCAGCCGGGGCACCTTGTCCCTGCCCATAGGAGCACCGTACGGCGGCCGACCCCATCCGCCCAGCCGTTGTCTATGGCCGGGTGGCCATAGACAACGAGGCTCTGACCTGCACAAACAGACCACTCAGCCTGTCATGAAGGACCAGGCACGGGCACTGAGCGCCGGGAGAAATTTCCCCATCGCGACTTTAGGCGTGTTGCCTTCCTTCTCGGTGTCGCGTTGGCTCAGCTGACGGGGAAGTCCGCAGCGTGGTCCGCAGCCCACACATCGAACCCCAAAGCCGGGCGGCCCAGGATCCCTTCGATGGTGTCCGTCGCGGGCGAGTTCCCTGCAGCGGCATCATCGAGAAACAGCAAGACAGCTTCCGCCTCGACCGGTGGCATGAACCGAGCGAACTGCGCCAAAGCAGCCTCGCGAGTGAGCCCATCGACCGCTATGTCCCGGCCGGTGGCGTCGGCGATGGCGTGGGCCTGGTCGCGCTGGGAGATTCGTGCCGGGCCGGTCAGGAGACCGGTGGTGTCGTCGTTGCCGAGCAGCGCTGCGACGGCAACCGCAGCGATGTCGCGTTCGTGGACCGGCGCGGTCAGCGCATCCGGCTGATACAGCGGCAGTCGTCCCGAAGTCTTGATCGGATATGCCCAACCGAGCGTGTTCGTCGCGAGCACCAGGGGTCGGATCGGCACCACCATCAGATCCGATGCCGCCCGAAACGCCTCCTCCACCTCCCGGTGCTGTTCGGTTATCGCGTTCCCGCGCGACGAGGGGTGGATCACACTGCCGGACGACATCAAAACGATCCGCTCAACACCAGCGGTGCGGGCAGCGGCGATCACACCGTGCACGCCCTCGTGGTGGGCGTACAGGAACACCTGTCCGGCTCCGTCGAATGCGGGCATGAGACTCTTCGGGTCGGTCAGATCCGCAGCGAACACCTCAACGCCGGCGGGGAACTGCCCCGGCTCCGGACGCCGCGCCGATGCACGGACCGGACTCTGCCGGTCGAGCAGCTCAGCAAGGACACGCCGACCCACGCTGCCTCGAGCACCCATGACCAGGGTGGGCTTAAGGGTTACGGTTACCATGACGGACTCCAATGCGCGTAGAAACTACGCGCCAACCGAGCCATCCCATGGCAACGGGGCGTTCCGACGCATCACCCCATCAGTGTCAACCTACCGCAGAGCGCCCCGAGTGCAGCACCACGGCCTGCTGTAGTGAGTGGCATCGCAACCAACACCGACCACTGCGAAGACCGGTATACGGAAGCCTTCTGACTCCAGTCGGTGCGGGTGGAGTTCGTATCGATGGGTTTTGACTCCGGTGACGGAGTGGTGGCCTTGGCCGCGATGGCTTCGGGGGAACAGCTCGTGGGCAGCTCCCGATCGTCGTCACATCCTTGAAGATTCAATGAGCCGTTCATTTATGTCATGTCGACCTCAGGAACAGGCACTGAGCTCGCGCCGGGCGGGCTCCGGCCCTGGCCCCGGGGCTTACCTAGGTCAGCCCCGCGGCCCGCGCCCGTTCCACCGCCGGGCCGATCGCCTTGGCGAGGGCTTCCACGTCGGACTCCGTCGAGGTGTGGCCGAGGGAGAAGCGGAGGGTGCCGCGGGCGAGGTCGGGGTCGGTGCCGGTGGCGAGGAGGACGTGGCTGGGCTGGGCGACACCCGCGGTGCACGCGGAGCCGGTGGAGCACTCGATGCCCTGGGCGTCCAGCAGGAGCAGCAGGGAGTCGCCCTCGCAGCCGGGGAAGGTGAAGTGGGCGTTGGCCGGGAGGCGGCCGCCCGGTGCCGGGTCGCCGCCGAGGATCGCGTCCGGCACCGCCGTACGGACCGCCTCGACCAGGCTGTCGCGCAGGGCGCCGATCTCCCGGGCGAACCACTCGCGCTGCTCGGCGGCGAGCCGGCCGGCGACCGCGAAGGAGGCGATCGCGGGGGCGTCGAGGGTGCCGGAGCGCACATGGCGCTCCTGGCCGCCGCCGTGCAGGACGGGTACCGGGGTGTGTTCGCGGCCCAGGACCAGGGCGCCGATGCCGTACGGGCCGCCGATCTTGTGGGCGGAGACCGTCATGGCGGCGAGGCCGGAGGCGGCGAAGTCGACGGGGACCTGGCCGAAGGCCTGGACGGCGTCGGCGTGCAGGGGAACGCCGAACTCGGCTGCCGCCGCCGCGAGTTCGGGGATGGGCAGGACCGTGCCGATCTCATTGTTCGCCCACATGACGGTGGCGAGGGCCACGTCGTCGGGGTTGCGGGCGATGGCCTCGCGCAGGGCCTCGGGGTGGACGCGGCCGTAGGTGTCGACCGGGAGGTACTCGACGGTGGCGCCCTCGTGTTCGCCGAGCCAGTGGACGGCGTCGAGGACGGCGTGGTGTTCGACGGGGCTCGCGAGGACCCGGGTGCGGGCCGGGTCGGCGTCTCGGCGGGACCAGTACAGGCCCTTGACGGCCAGGTTGTCGGCCTCGGTGCCGCCGGCGGTGAAGACGATCTCGCTGGGGCGTGCGCCGAGCGCTTCCGCGAGGGTTTCCCGGGCCTCCTCGACGGTGCGCCGTGCGCGGCGGCCGGACGCGTGGAGGGAGGAGGCGTTGCCGGTGACGCTCAGGTGCGCGGTGAGTGCCTCGACTGCCTCGGGGAGCATCGGGGTGGTCGCGGCGTGGTCGAGGTATGCCATGGTGACGCCGATTCTACGGGCCGCGTACGGCGGATTACGGCGGGGCGCCTTGCCCGTGCTCCCCTCACAAGCTCCAGGACACCGAGTTGTCCAGCTGCATGAACGCGACGAGGACGACGAGGTCGGCGATTCCCAGGCCGAGGCCGAGGTAGGCGCGGCCCTTGCGGGTGGTGCCTCGCCAGAGGGCGACTCCGGCCAGGGCGATGGCGATCGGGCCGAGGAAGAGGTTGAGCACCAGCAGGCCGAGCAGACCGAGGATGAAGGACGCGACGGCCATGCCGTCGGCATCGCGGGGACCGGTGCTGCGGCGCTCGGTGGTCGGGGCGGGTGCGGTGAGTTGCATGACGGGTCAGCTCCCTTGGGTCGGGGCGGTCGTACGAACGGCTGGTCAGTCACACGGACGGCGAGCCGGCCGTACGGGCGGCTGGTCGGCCGTACGGACGGCTGGTCGGCCGTACGGACGGCTGGTCGGCCGCACGGACGGTGAGTCAGTGCGTGGGCGTGCCGCGACGGCGGCCGTGGCGCTCGCGGATCGCGAAGATGCCGAGCCAGACGGCGATGACGACGGCCGCGACGAGGGAGAAGCTCAGCGGTGCGTGGGCGACCGTGCCCAGGACAACACCGAACAGCAGGAGTGCGGCGACGAGGAACAGCATGGCGGGAATCCCCCTCCGTGACGTTTCGGTGAACGCTTGTGGTTACAGTTGTTCACTGACTTCCCAGTCTAACGCGCTTCACCGCTTTCCAATTCCAGAGAACAGTTGTTAACTGCATGGCATGAGTCACATCCTCGGCGTCCGCCAGACCCAGAAGCTGAAGACCCGGCAGGCACTTTTGGACGCGGCCCTCCGGCTGCTGGAGGAACAGAGCCTGAGCAGTCTCGGCCTGCGCGAGGTCACACGGGCCGTGGGCGTCGCCCCGACCGCCTTCTACCGGCACTTCCGCTCCATCGCGGATCTCGGCGTGGCCCTGGTCGAGGAGGCGCTGGGCAGCCTGCACCCGATGATCCGGACGACGGTGTCCGGAGCGGACGACAGCAGCCGGCGCATCACCCGCGCCGTCGAACTGATCGCCCGTCACGTGGACGCGTACCCCGCCCATGTCCGTTTTATCGCCCGGGAACGACATGGCGGAGTCCAGCCGGTCCGGGAGGCGATACGGGAGCAACTGGCCCGGTTCGGCCAGGAGGTGAGGGACGAACTGGCCAAGGACCCCGAGGCGGCCGACTGGGGCGACGACGACCTCCTCATGCTCGCCCACCTCTACGTCGACCAGATGCTGATCACCGCCTCACTGTTCCTGGAGACGCTGGAGTCCTCGCCGGAGGAGCGGGAACGGGTCACGCGGGTGGCCGAGCGCCAGATGCGGCTGATCAGCATCGGCCGGCAGCACTGGCTGGACTGAGCCGAGCCGGATCACACCGGCCCGGGCTCGCGGCCGGCACCCCCGGCGGCCCTCTACGGTTCCGCGGCGGAGGCGGCCGTCCGATACAGCTCCGCCACGGAGGCGGCCGCCGCGGCAAGCTCTTCACGCACCTCCGGCGGCGAGAGCACCTCCACCCGGTCGGCGAACGCGAGCAGTTGGCGGGTCTCGGGGAGGAAGCCGTACGACAGGCGCACGGCCACCCACTCGGCGACGCCGTCGTCGTCCGGGAGCTGTGCAAGGTGCGGGGCGGCAATGCGCAGGAACATGTCGAGGCGGTCGCGGCGGACCCGGACGGTGACGTCGAGTCCGCCGGGGCGTTCCTCGACCTGGCGGCGCAACACCTGCCAGGCGTCGGCGAGTTCGACGCCCGGCCGTCGCCGCACGGGTTCGTCGAGGACGGTCGCCGACCGCACCCGGTCGGCGCGGAACAGCCGGGGTGTGGCACGCCGGTCGGCGACCAGGTACCAGACGCCCGCCTTGGAGACGAGGCCGTACGGGTCGACGGTGTAGGTCCGCGGCTCCTTGGTGTCGCTGTGCCGGTAGCGCAGCCGCAGGCGCCGGTCGGCGAAGACGGCGTCCTGCAGCACGTCCAGGTCCACCGCCTTCTGCGGGCCGCCCTTCCAGCGGGTGGCGTCGACCAGGATGCGCCGCGAGGCCACCTCGGCGGCCGGGCGGTGCGGGGCGGGCAGCGCCGCCATCACCTTGCGCAGGGCCGAACCGAGGGCCGCGTCCAGGCCGAGCGCGGCGTGCGCGCCCTGGGCGCCCAGGACGAACAGCGCGCGGGACTCGTCGGCAGTCAGTCCGGTGACGTCCGTACGGAATCCGGCGAGCAGTTCGATGCCACCGTGCCGGCCGCGCTCGGCGTAGACCGGGACGCCGGACGCGGACAGGGCCTCGAGGTCGCGGTAGATGGTGCGCACCGACACCTCCAGCCGGTCGGCCAGTTCGTGCGCGGGCACGCGGCCACGGGTCTGCAGGAGCAGCAGGATCGACAGGAGGCGGTCGGACTTCACGGCACGAGAATCCCGCCGGGCGCGATCCGACGCAAATGTTGACGGAAACTGTCAGGTTATGCGGGGAAGCTCTGCGTACCGACTCGCAGAGAGGCCAGACACATGAACGGCATCGACCCCCGCCCCCTGTACACCCGCGCCACCGAGCAGGCCGCCGCGCTCATCAGGACGGTACGGCCCGAGCAGCTGACCGGGCCCACGCCCTGTACGGAGTTCGACGTGCGCGCGCTGCTGTCGCACATCGTCGGCGGCACCCGCCGGATCGCGGTCGTCGGCGAGGGCGGGGACGGGCTCGCCGTCCGGCCGTTCGCCGACGAGGTCGAGGACGACACCTGGGCCGCCGCGTACGACGAGGTACGGAGCAGGGTGCTGACGGCATGGGCGAGCGACGCCCGGATGGACGCGCCGGTCCGCGTGCCGTGGGGCGAGGTCCCCGGCCGCGCGGCGCTCTCCGGCTACACCATGGAGCTCGTCACCCACACCTGGGACCTGTCCGAGGCGCTCGGCCACCCCCTCGAACTCGCGCCGGACCTGGCCGAGTTCGCACTCGGCACCGCCCGGCGCGTACTGCCCGACGCGCAGCGCGACGCGGACACCCCGTTCGCCGACGCCGCACCGGCCCCCGAAAAGGCCGGGGCCTACGAGGAGTTGGCGGCCTGGCTCGGCCGTCGGCCCCTCATCGCAGCCTGACCCGCGCCAACTGCCGCGACTGCGCGACCAGTCGGTCCGCGCTGTCCCAGACCTCGGCGTCCTCCTCCAGGAAGCCGCCGGCCAGGTTGCGCGTGCTGATGGACACGCGCAACGGGCCCGGCGCCGGGCGGGAGCGCACGTGGACCGTCAGTTCGACCGTGGGCACCCAGCCGGACAGGCCGAGTTCGAAGGCGGTCGGGGGCAGCGCGTCGACGGCCAGGAGCAGCGCGAGGGGGTCGGGGTCGCGGCCGTCGGCGAGGCCGAACCAGGCCCGCATCTCACCGTTGCCGGAGGGCGCGCCGAGCGCCCAGCCCAGGGTGGAGGGGTCGAGCTTGAGCATCAGCCGGTCGGTGATGGCGGAGCTGCCCTCGACGGGGGCAGGCCCGTCCTCGGGGCCGAAGCACTGGTCCATCGGCGGGATCGCGGGGGGTTCGGCAGTCGTCCGGACGTCGTCGGGGAGGGAGTCCAGGTCGCCGTAGGAGGCGAGGACACGGATGCGTTCGACCTCGCGGCCCTGGTCGTCGTACTGGAAGAGCGAGGCCTGGCCGGTGGAGAGGGTGCGGCCGGTGCGGACGATGTCCGTGCGCACGACCGCCGGGCCGGGCTGGGACGCGGTCAGGTAGTGCGCCGAGATGGTGAACGGGTCGGCGTGCGGCAGGGCGTCCGCGAGGGCGCGGCCGAGGACGGCCAGCAGGTAGCCGCCGTTGACGGCGCTGATGATCGTCCAGCCGGCGGAGAGGTCGATGTCGTACACCCCGGGGACCCCCGGCTCACGGCGGGTGAGCGCGGTGTCCCGGTCGAACTCGCTGTCGCCGATGGTGGCGCGCACAGTGGCTGCTTCTGGCATGCCTGAACGGTACAACAGGTTACTACTAAGCGGTAGCTTTCCCTTGGGGGCCTCCAGCCGGCCTCCAGGTGAGATCTCGGCAACTTCTTGGTAAGTGTCCGTACTCGTCCATCAACCCCGGACCCCGGCTTTCCCTCTGTAGAGACATGAGCCTCACCGGGACTTCGTTCTTCTACACCGTGATCGCGCTGGCCGTGGTCGCCCTCGTGCTGCCGTTCGCGCTGTGGTCGCGGATCCGCGGGCCCCGCCCCCTGCGGGCCGCGGGCCGGGCGCTGATGCTGGTGTTCGCCCAGCTCACGGCGGTCGCTCTGGTCTTCGTACTGGTCAACAACGAGAACAACCTGTACGACAACTGGGCCGACCTGCTCGGCACGGGCGACCATGTCCAGAAGGCCGTCGACCTCGGGGCCGACGGCACCGGCGGCATCGCGCTGCACCGGCTGCCCCGGATCAAGCAGACCTTCGAGGAGGCCGCCGGGCCCGGCATGCACGCGGCGGGCGGGGTGCGGGTCACCCAGCTCGAGGGCCGGGTCTCCGGCGTGAACGCCGAGGTCTACGTCTGGCTGCCGCCGCAGTACCGCGAGCCGGCCTACCGCCACCGCAGGTTCCCGGTGGTGGAACTGCTGCCCGGCTATCCCGGCTCGGCGAAGGCCTGGTTCGGGTCCCTGCGGGTGCACGAGCAGTTGCTGCCGCTGATGCGCAGCGGCAAGGTGGCGCCGTTCATCCTGGTCGCCCCGCGCACCAATCTGCTGGCCGGGGTGGACACCGGCTGCGCCAACATCCCGGGCACGGTGAACGCCGACAGCTGGCTGAGCCTCGACGTGCCGAAGATGGTCATGGACAACTTCCGCGCCGACCGGGCTCCGGCGGGCTGGGGGGTCGCCGGCTACTCGGCGGGGGCGCACTGCGCGACCAAGCTCGCCGTCGCCCACCCCGACCGTTACCGGGCCGCGGTCAGCCTGTCCGGCTACAACGACCCGATCGGCGAACGCAACTCGCTGACCGCGCAGAGCCTCGCCCTGCGGAACGCGAACAACCCCTATCTGCTGCTGAAGGAGGCCCGCACTCCGCCGCAGATCGCGCTCTACAACTCCGGCCAGCCGCACGACGGCTACGAGGCCGCCGTGGGCCTGCACCAGATCGCCAAGGCGCCGACGACCGTGCACGTGGTCTACATCCCGAAGAGCGCGGGCGGCCACACCATGGCGCTGTGGCGGCCGCAGATGGTCCCGTCCTTCCGCTGGCTGACCGAGGAGATGGGGCAGAGCCGCGTCGCGCTGCGCCTCACTCCTCCCGTACCGTCGAACGCCGATTCCACGCACGCGGCGCTCGCCAGTGGAACCGCATCGCGAGAAGGCGCAGAACGAAAGCGGTGACGACCGCGAGCGCGCTGGTCAGCGGGGTGAGAGCCGCGTAGCGGATGCACAGCGCGACCATGGTGGCCCCGACCATCGCCGGGACCGCGTACAGGTCGCGGTCCCAGCGCAGCAGCGACGGCACCTCGTTGGCGAGCACGTCCCTCAGCACACCGCCGCCGACCGCGGTGGCCAGGCCCAGCGCCGCCGACGCGGTGAGCCCGAGCCCGTACTCGTACGCCTTCGTCGTCCCGGCGACGCAGAACAGACCGAGGCCGGCCGCGTCGAAGACGTTCACCGCCACCTGGATGCGTTCCACCTGCGGGTGCAGGAAGAAGACCAGCAGGGCGGCCAGCAGCGGGGTGAGGAAGTAGCCGAGGTCGGTGAAGGCCGCGGGCGGCACGGCCCCGATGATCACATCGCGGAACAGTCCTCCGCCCAGCGCCGTGACCTCGGCGAGCACGGCGATGCCGAACACGTCGAAGTTCTTGCGGACGGCCAGCAGCGCGCCGGATATGGCGAACACGAAGATGCCGACGACGTCGAGCGTGTGCTGGACGGAGGGGCTGAATATTTGCTGGAGCACCCTATATTGTTACTCACAACGTGAGTGCACCTTGCAATGCAAGGCTAGAGGGCCGGTTTCCCTGTGGTGAACAGCCAGGTCTGGAACAGGTCGTCCAGCTGCTTGCCGCTGATCCGTTCGGCGAGGCGGACGAAGTCGTCGGTTTCGGCGTTGCCGTACCGGTGCAGCTTCGTCCAGGTGGGCAGCAGCTTGAAGAAGGCGGCGTCGCCGATGCGCTCACGCAGGACCTGCAGGGTCATCGCGCCGCGCTGGTAGACGGCGGAGGCGAACATGGTGTCGCGCTGCGGGTCGCCGACCACCGTCTGCCAGAAGGTGCTGTCGGCGGGCCGCGAGTTGTACCCGGCGAGGAAGGAGTCGTGCGCGGTGCGGGTGCCCTGGTGCTCGGCCCACAGCCACTGGGCGTAGGTGGCGAAGCCCTCGTTCAGCCAGATGTCCTTCCAGTGCGCCACCGAGACCGAGTCGCCGAACCACTGGTGGGCCAGCTCGTGCACGATCGTCGTCTCGTTGCGCACCGCCGAGTAGACCGGCTTCGACTGCACCTCCAGCGAGAACCCGGCCTGCGGCATGTCGTCGACGATCGCGCCGGTCTCCTCGAACGGGTAGGGCCCGAAGACCTGGGACCAGTAGTCGGTGGCAGCGGCGGTCACGCCGTAGACGTCGACCGAGTTGCTGTTCGCGAGCACCGGGTCGATGGCGACGTAGATCGGGATGCCGGAGGGGGTCTTCCCGGTCCGTACGTCGAACTTTCCGATGGTGGCGGTGGCCAGGTAGGTCGCCATCGGCTTCGTCTCGCGCCAGTGGGTGTACGTCGAGCCGCCCTTGTCGTACGTCGACACCAGCCGGCCGTTGGAGACGGCGGTCAGGCCCTTGGGGGACTTGATCCGGATGTCGTAGGTGGCCTTGTCCGAGGGGTGGTCGCTGGACGGGAACCAGGTGGAGGCGGCGTTGGGCTCGCAGGCCACGAAGACGCCGTCGTCGGTCTTCATCCAGCCGTAGTCGGAGCCGAAGACGATGGGACCGCCGAGGGGTTCGGGGACGCCGCCGTAGGTGACGGTGACCGTGAACGTGCGGCCCTTGCGCAGGGACTCGCGCGGGGTGACGCGCAGTTCGTCACCGGTCCGGGTGAACTGGGCGCGTCTGCCGTCCACTTCGACTCTCGTGACCTCCAGCTTCTGCAGGTCCAGATCGAAGGAGGACAGGCTCTGGCCGGCGTGGGCGGTGATCGTCGTACGGCCGTCGAGGCGGTCGGTGTCCGGGTTGTACGCGATGTCGAGGGCGTAGTGGCGGGCGTCGAAGCCGCCGTTGCCGAGTTCGGGGAAGTAGGTGTCGCCGACGCCGGGGGCGCCGGGGATCGGGGCCGGGGCGGCGGCGATGGCCAGGAAGGAGGCCGCCGCGGCGGCGAGGGCCGCCACACGTGTCGATAAACGTGCCGAACGGGAGAGCGTCATGGGTCGTCCCTTCGAGCGTGTGCCGATGAGTCGGACACGGACGACCCTGCGCTCTCCCGTTTAGACATGCGCATGACTTTGCCAACTTGTCATGCGTTACTTGTCAGTTGACTCCTGGGTCTCACCGGCACCGTCGGCCTTGGCGACCTCGGCGGGTTCGGCTGCCGCCGCGGACTCGGCCACCTCGGCCGGTTCGGCTGCCGCCGCGGACTCGGCCACCTCGGCCGGTTCGGCTGCCGCCGCGGACTCGACGACCTCGGCCGGTTCGGCTGCCGCCGCGGACTCGACGACCTCCGCCGCCACCGCCGCCGACGTCTCCGCCGACTCCTCCAGCACCGCCTCCGGCACCAGCTCCGCGGCCTCCTTCGCGGCGGAGAGCAGCACCGTCTCCTGCGGGGCCTGGTCCTCGAAGTTCTCCGGGTGGTGGCAGGCGACCTGCTGGCCGGGCTTCAGCTCGGCCAGCGGCGGCTCGACCGTCTTGCAGATCTCCGTCGCCTTCCAGCACCGGGTGTGGAAGCGGCAGCCGCTCGGCGGGGAGATCGGCGAGGGCACGTCACCCTTGAGCAGGATGCGCTCGCTCTTGGCTCCCCGGCGTTTGGGGTCGGGGATCGGCACGGCCGACATCAGCGCCTTGGTGTACGGGTGCATCGGCGCCTTGTACAGCGAGTCGCGGTCGGCCAGCTCGACGATCTTGCCGAGGTACATCACCGCGATCCGGTCCGAGACGTGCCGGACCACCGAGAGGTCGTGCGCGATGATCACGTACGTCAGCCCGAGCTCCTCCTGGAGGTCGTCCAGCAGGTTCACCACCTGGGCCTGGATCGACACGTCCAGGGCGGAGACCGGCTCGTCGGCCACCACCAGCTTGGGGTTGAGGGCGAGCGCGCGGGCGATGCCGATGCGCTGGCGCTGGCCGCCGGAGAATTCGTGCGGATAGCGGTTGTAGTGCTCGGGGTTGAGCCCGACCACCGACAGCAACCGCTGCACCTCCTTCTTCACACCGCCCTCGGGCTGGACGCCCTGGAGCTTGAAGGGCGCGCCGACGATGGTGCCGATGGTGTGGCGCGGGTTCAGCGACGAGTACGGGTCCTGGAAGATCATCTGCACATCGCGGCGCAGCGGACGCATCCCGCTCACACCGAGGTGCGTGATGTCCTTGCCCTCGAACTCGACCGTGCCGCCGGTCGGTTCGAGCAGCCGGGTGATCAGCCGGCCCATCGTGGACTTGCCGCAGCCGGATTCGCCCACGACCCCGAGCGTCTCGCCGGAGCGGACCTCGAAGTCGAGTCCGTCGACCGCGTGCACGGCGCCGACCTGCCGCTTGAGCAGGCCCTTGCGGATCGGGAAGTGCTTCTGCAGGCCGGTGACCTTCAGCAGCACCTCGCCGTGCGGGCGGTCGTGGCCCCGGCTCTGTGCGGGAATCGTCCCCGTTGTCTCGGCTTTCTGGGCTTTCTCGTCACTCACAGCTTCGGCGCAATCTCTTCGGTCCAGATACGCTCCCGCTGCTCCTGCGTCATGTGGCAGGCGGCCCAGTGCCGGCCACCGACCTCGGTCAGCTCGGGGCGGACCGTGCGGGTGACGTTGTCCTTGGGGATGTCGGCGTACGGGCAGCGCGGGTTGAAGGCGCAGCCGGCGGGGACGTTGATCAGCGAGGGCGGGGAGCCCTTGACCGGGATCAGCCGGTCCTGCTGCTCGCGGTCCAGGCGCGGCATGGAGCCCAGCAGGCCCCAGGTGTAGGGGTGCCGCGGCTCGTAGAACACCTTCTCGGCCGGGCCCCGCTCGACGCAGCGGCCGCCGTACATCACCAGGATGTCGTCCGCCAGCTCGGCGACGACGCCCAGGTCGTGGGTGATGACGATGACCGCGGAGCCGAACTCCTTCTGCAGGTCCCGGATGAGGTCGAGGATCTGCGCCTGGACGGTGACGTCCAGGGCGGTCGTCGGCTCATCCGCGATCAGCAGCTCGGGGTTGTTGACCAGCGACATCGCGATCATCGCGCGCTGGCGCATACCGCCGGAGAACTCGTGCGGGTAGCTGTTCACCCGCTTGTCCGGCTGCGGGATGCCGACCCGGTCGAGCATCTCCACGGCACGGCGCTTGGCGGTCTTCTTGTCCACGTCGTGGTGGACCCGGTAGGCCTCCACGATCTGCTGGCCGATCGTGTAGTACGGGTGCAGCGAGGACAGCGGATCCTGGAAGATCATCGCCATCTCGCGGCCGCGCAGTTTGCGCACCGCGTCCGGGTCGGCGGTCAGCAGCTCGGTGCCGTCCAGCCAGATCTCACCGGAGATCTGCGCCTTCTTCTTGCCGTACTGACCGGCGGTGTGAAGCCCCATGATGCCGAGCGAGGTCACCGACTTGCCGGAGCCGGACTCGCCCACGATGCCGAGGGTCTTGCCCTTCTCCAGCTGGAAACTCAGGCCGTCGACGGACTTGACCAGGCCGTCGTCGGTCGGGAAGTGCACCTTGAGGTCGCGTACTTCGAGGAAGGCGGTGGGTGCGGGCCGGCCGGACACGGGTTCCCCCACGGCCGCTCCGGTCTTGTGCAGTTCGGTCATCCCAGCCTCACTCGCGGGTCGATGACGGCGTACAGCAGGTCCACGACGAGGTTGGCGACGGCGATCGCGAGGGCCGCGAACAGAGTCACCCCGAGGATCACCGGCAGGTCCTTGCTGCTGATGGCCTGGACCGCGGCGAGACCGAGGCCGGGGAGGTTGAACGTGGACTCCGTCAGGACGGCGCCGCCGAGCAGCACGCCGATGTCGAGACCGAAGACGGTCAGGATCGGCGTCATCGCGGACCGCAGCGCGTGCCGGGTGATGACGGCCCGTTCCGCGACGCCCTTGGCCCGGGCGGTGCGGATGTAGTCCTCGCCGAGCACGTCGAGCATGGTGGCCCGGGTGAGGCGGGCGTACATCGCCGCGTTCAGCAGGGCGAGCACGATCCAGGGCAGCAGCAGGGTCTCGAACCAGACGCCGACGGAGTCGTCGGTGCTGAGGTTGTCCGAGATGTGCACCCAGCCGAGGCTGTGGACGAAGATGCCCATCGCGACCATGCCGGTGAAGAAGATCGGCAGCGAGACGCCGCCGAGGGCGCCGATCATCGCGACGCGGTCCCAGACGGAGCCCCGCTTCAGCGCGGAGACGACGCCGGTGCTGACACCCGCGACCAGCCAGAGGACGCAGGCGCCGGCGGCGAGCGCGGCGGTGACCGGCAGCGCCTCCTTCAGCGTGTTCCACACCGGCTCCTCCGTGACGAAGGAGTAGCCGAAGCAGGGGGCCGGGCAGCGGGTGACGTCACTGCCGTTGGCGTAGGTGCGGCCCAGCGGAATGCCCTTGACGAAGTCCCAGAACTGGATGAACAGCGGATCGTCCAGGCCCAGTTTGGTCCTGATGCCCTCGACCTGCTCGGCACCGGTGGCCTTGCCGGCGAAGAGGACGGCGATGTCCTGTCCCGCCCACTTGGGCAGCATGTAGAAGACGGTGAAGGTCGCGAGCAGTACGACCAGCACCATGATGACAACGGCGACCAGACGCCGGATGAGATAAGCAAGCACTGTGCGCGGCCCGGCGGTGGCCGGGGTCCTCCTCGTGGGAGGTCCCCGGCCACCACCAGAGCCATCACCTGCCCTTCGGACTGGCGGGATGGGGCGGCAAGGAATCGATCAGCTGCGGCTGCCCGGCGACTACTTCACGACGCCCAGGGAGACGTAGTCGTAGCGGCCGTTGTACGCGGCGGACGAGTAGATGTTGGTCAGCCGGGGGCCGCGCCACGAGATGTTCTTCTCGTAGATGAACGGCATCCAGTCGGCGTTGTCGAGCAGGCTCTTGTTCATGTCCTCGTACAGCGCCTTGGACTTGGCCGGGTCGGTCGAGGCGATCGCGTCGTCGAAGAGCTGGTCGATCTTCTTGTCCTTGATCTGCGACTCGTTGTAGTTGCCGTTCTGGAAGATGAAGCGGCTGTCGAACAGCGGCTGCGCGTAGCCCTGGCCGGTCGGGAAGTCCGGACCCCAGCCGCTCATCGTCATGCCGTAGCCGCGCTCCTTCACGACCTTCGGCGAGCCGGTGATGCTGGAGGACTGGGCGCCGTCGATCGGGTCGACCTCGACCTTGATGCCGACCTTGCCGAGCTGCTCCTGCAGGGCCTCGGCCGCGTCGACCTCACCCGGGTTGTTGGTACGGGCGGTGAGCTTGGTGGAGAAGCCGGACGGCTTGCCGCACTCCTTCAGCGAGTCCTTGGCCTTGGCGAGGTCCGGCTTGCCCTTGCGGGCGAGGACGCCGTACGGGTCGTAGTCGGTGTAGCCCGGGATGGTCTTCGGGAAGACCGAGTTGGCGATGTCGCCACCGGCGACCGCGCCACCACGCGTCTGCTGCAGACCCGCGAAGTCCGTGGCGTAGAAGACGGCCTTGCGGCAGTTGACGTTGTCCAGCGGCTTCGCCGTGTGGACCAGGGCCACGTAACGGACGAAGGACGTCTGGATGTTGTCGATGTCCGACCGGTGGTCCTCGACAGCGCTGACGCGGCCCGACTGGGTCATGCCGGTGCCGTTGACATCGAGGTCGTAGTCGCCCTCCATCAGCCGCTTGTCGTTCTCCTCCAGGTTGGCGGAGATCGTCACGGTGATCTTGTCCGGCAGGGCCGGGCGCAGCGGGTCCGACGACTTCTTCCAGGCCGTGTTGCGCACCAGCACCAGGCTCTTGTTGGCCTTGTGCGACTGGATCTTGTACGGGCCGGAGGAGAACGGCTGCTGCGTGTACTTGGCGCCGGTGTCCTTGCTCTGCTTCACCGGGGCACCGGTGGGCATGGCCAGGAACTGCTCGAAGTCACCGTTGGGCTTGGGCAGCTTGAAGACGATGGTCTTGTCGTCCGGCGTCTCGATCGCCTTCAGGCCCAGCTTGTCCGCCGACTTGTCCTTGTACGGCCCCTTGTACTCGCCCTTGGGGTCGAGCGTCTGCTTGATGTACGCCGGGCCACCGGTGATGGTGTCGGTCGCCCAGATGCGCTCGATGCCGTACTTGATGTCCTTGGAGGTCAGCGCGGAGCCGTCCTCCCAGGTGAGGCCGTCACGCAGCTTGTACGTGTAGGTCTTGCCGTCGGCCGAGACCTCGCCGGGGCCGGTGGCCAGGTCGCCGACCAGCTTGTTCGACGCCGCGCCCGGCTTGGTGTCGTACGTGACCAGGGTGCGGGTGAAGAACCGCATGAAGTCCCAGGTCATGCCGTAGTACGTACGCTGCGGGTCCAGGGAGTCGAAGTCCTGCTTGCCGACGAACTTCAGCGTCCCGCCCTTCTTGGCGGACGCGTTGACAACCTTGTTCAGCGCCGCGTTGTAACCGGCACCCTTCTCGCTCTTGTCGTCACCGTCACCGCCGCCGCACGCCGTGGTGGTCACCAGCGCCGCGACAACGAGGGCTGCGCCAGCAGCGAGCCGCCGCTTCGGGGAACCTGTGGGCATTTTCTCGTAACCTCCGAGATTCGCGGTCCCGGGCCTGTGCCGGAGAACCATGGGAAGAGCCACCTGACGGTGCGGCAGGGGCAATACGTGGGCTAGCGGGTCTAGCGGGTCCCCTTGGGATCGAGCGCGTCCCGCAGGCCGTCACCGAAGAGGTTGAAGGCCAGGACGGTGACGAAGATCGTCGCACCGGGGAAGACCATGAACATCGGGTCGTGCTCGTACGTCTGCAGGGCGTCACGCAGCATGCCGCCCCAGGAGGCCGTCGGCGGCCGGACACCCGCGCCGAGGAAGCTGAGCGCCGCCTCCGTGAGGATGTTGGTGGGGATCATCAGCGTCGCGTAGACCATGATCGGGGCGAACAGGTTGGGCAGCAGCTCCTTGAACAGGATGTGCCGCCTGCCGCCGCCGAGGCTGCGCGCCGCCTCGATGTACTCGCGCTCCCGCAGGCTCAGGGTCTGACCGCGGACGATCCGGCCGACGTAGGGCCAGCCGAAGAATCCGATGACCAGGACGAGTACGGCGATCCGCACGCCCGAGCCGGTCAGTCCCAGCAGGTCGTCCGGGAGGACCGAGACCAGGGAGATGATGAAGAGCAGCTGCGGGAAGGAGAGCAGCACGTCCATGGTGCGGCTGATGAAAGCGTCGATCCAGCCGCCGAAGTAGCCGGCGATGATCCCGAAGAGCGTCCCGAGCACCACGGCGACCACGGCGGCGAGGAAGGCCACGAGGAGCGAGATGCGGGCGCCGTAGACGATTCGGCTGAAGACGTCACGGCCCTTGTTGGGCTCGACGCCGAAGAGGTAGTCCCCGCTCACTCCGCCCCAGGCACCCTGCGGCAGGTTGGTCAGCGGGTCCAGTTGGTCCTGGTGGAACTCGTTCGGCGGGTGTCCGAGCAGCGAGACGATCAGCGGCGCGAACACGGCGACCAGCACCAGGACCAGCACGGTGATGCCGCCCGCGAGGGCGACCTTGTCCTGCTTGAGGCGATTCCAGGCGATCTGCTTGAGGGACCGGCCTTCGACCTTCTTCGCTCCAGGCCCCGCGGGATCGGCTGGAGCGCTCGGCGCCGCTTCCGCAGCAGTGTCGTGCAATGGCGCCGTCATGGCAGGGACCCCTCTCAACCGGCGGTGACCGGCCCGCACATGCCGCTGTAGCGGCTGATCGTCCGTCGAACACACGGGGGCGACCCCCCTATTGCGGGGAGTCTTCAACGCCTCGGCGATCAGGGGCCAGGGTTGGCGGTGAATGGATGCGCAACCGTGATGCACTACCAGCGATTCCGTTATCCGAACAGTGGGTAACACGTAACGGACGTGTGGAAGTTGGGACACCGGGGCGAAACGGGCACCATTGAGTCATCCGATGCCAATCTACGCGCAGAGACCACCTGGAACGAAACGGGAGCCCGCGCTGGTGCCGGGGTCCGGTTTCGTCGGTCGTGGAAGACGGTGCCTCCTGCCGTCCCGAGGCTGTCCAGGAGATGCAGGGGGCGTGTCCGCCCGGTGCGCTCGCCGGGGCGCCATGCGGTCGGGTGGGCAGTCGCCGGGCGCCGCCACGGTCCCGTGGCCGAAATCGCCCCCACCCTCCAAGGAAGGGGGCGCGAGCAAGGACATCCCGGCCCCGCCGGCCAGACCGCGCGCGGCGCAACCCCGAGCCTTCGCGCGGGTAACGCGCGCCTTCCGGCCCCTTTCCCGGTCCGCAGCGGTCAGTACCGGCCGCCGGCCTGGGGATACCCGTACCCGGCCGCCGGGCTCTGCGCCGGGGCGCCGTGCGCCTCACGGTCGTAGAAGGGGCGGGCGCTCGCCCGCATCCACAGGGCGACCGGGTCGTATTCGTCGGACATCGCCACCGTCGACACCGGCAGTCCGTCCGGGACCGCGCCGATGGACTGCTGCATCATCGCGCGTACCGAGTCCACGGCCGGCGGGCTGGTGTCGTACACATCGAGACCGATGGCGAGATACGGCGCCCCGAGCGCGGGCTGCACCCAGGCGCGGCGCAACGCGCGGACCGCCGGGGTGCGGTGGGCGTTCTGCGCGAGCAGGGCGTAGAACTGCGGGATCTCGATCGCGGGCTCGGACAGTCTCAGGGGTCCGGCGGGCTGGCGCTCGAGTCCCGTGGCGATACGGCGCAGATCGAGCCAGGGGATGCCGACGCCGCCGCCCGGGGCGTGCGGGTTGAGCCAGAGGCCGTAGTGGTCGGGGTAGAGGGTGCGGGCCACGTCGAGGCCGTCGACCACTTCGTACGACCTGTTCCAGCCGCTGGCCGACAACTCCTGGGCGGAGGTCACGCAGGGCGCGTAGCCGAACCCCTCGACCTGCATGTTTCCGTACTGGGCGTCGGGGGAGCCGGCCTGGCCGTGCCACAGCAGCATCCAGACCTGGCCGGAGGAGGGGGTCGCGAGCGCGCGCAGGAGTGCCTCGTAGGCGTCGTAACGCCCGGGCGTCACCTGGCGCAGCATGTGCTCGACCTGCCCGGTCGCGATGCCGCTGGCGCTCACCTGTACCGCCCCTTCGAGAGTGTGCCCCGGATATGAAACCAGCTTAAGTTGCTCCACCGACAGCAGCCGCCCCGGAGCTCGGGGGTTGTCGGGCGTCGTCGGGTGCGGGTGCGGGTCGTGGGGCCGGGTGGTCCGCCCCTGGCGGGGTCGCTAGTAGTCCCTCGTGTAGAAGGGCCGTACCTGGTCTCGCATCCAGTGGCCCACCGGGTCGTCCGTCACGTCCAGCAGGACGAGGTTGACCGGCCAGGGGGCCGGGGTGATGCCCAGGGCCCGGGCCAGGGCCTCCATGGGCAGGGCGCGCAGATCGCCCTCCCACTGGGAGAGTTCGACGCCCACGAACATCACCGGGTCGGCCGTCTCGATGGTGGCGAGGCAGCGGCGGGCGGTGAGGACCACGCCGGTCGTGGCGAACTCGGCCGAGGCGGCGGCCAGGAAGTCCACCGGGTCGTCCTGCCAGTCGGGCTCGTAGAGCCTGACCCGGCCACCGCTCGTGGGACCGTCCAGCGGGGTCCGGCCCGCCCGGCACAGCTCGGCGACCGCCCCCGGCGGAAGCGGGACACCGACCACACCGTCCGGGTTCACGGCGAGGCCGACCTGGGGCGGCAGACCGCGCGCGAACTCGACGGCGGGCGCGATGGTGTACGACATGTGCGAGCCGACGACCTGACGGAACTGCTCCTCGGAGCTGAACACCGGCACGTAGGCCTGGCCCTCGATCTCCAGGGCGGGCAGGTCCAGCGGACCGCTGTGCGGGCCGCCGCCGTTGGGCAGTGGCACCCAGACGAAACTGCGCCCGAGCACCTCGATGATCCGTCCGGCCGCCCCGGGAACGCCGAGGGAGGCGGACAGCACCTCCTCCAGCTCGTTACCGGGCCATCCGCCGTGCGGATGGGGGTACGCCTGTGCCGGGATGCCCGAGAAGTCAGCGGGAAAATCCGCCGGGAAGTCCATCTGCCTGCCTACCGCCTTGCGAGTACTCACGTGCTGTGGCGAAAAGGCTAACGGGTACGGGGCGCACGGGAGAGACCCGCGCGGTATCCGCCCCGGCCGGGTCCCCTGGGGCGAGCCGGGGCCGACGAGTTCGGTGCACCCCGCTACCGGCCCCGCCGCCCTCAGCCCGCGAAGCCGATGCGTCGCAGTACGTTCGCCGCGTCCCGGTCGATCAGGACCGCGGAGCCGCAGCCCGGGGGGAGGTCGCCCTGCTCCACGGCGCTGATCAGACGGGAGGCCGCTCCCCGGTGGCGCAGGAACGCGTAGCGGGAAACCCCGCGGCCGCGCTCGCGTTGGCCCTCCAGTGCGGTGTCCGGTGTGACGTCGAGCAGGAGCAGGTGCAGGGTGCCGCCCCGGCGCCGGGCCTCGCGGGCCAGCCAGGAGCGCACCCATGCCTGCGTACCGCAGTCGTGCACGACGACGCCCTCGCCGGAGCGCAGGGCGCGGCGCAGACCGGCGTAGTGCGCGAAGCGAACCAGCGGGCGGTAGACCGCGTACGGCAGGAGGCGGGGCATTCGCTCGTCCCAGCGGTCGCGGGTGTCCTGGGAGTCGATACGGGCCCCCTTGACCGTGCGGCGCATCAGCGTGGACTTGCCGCTGCCGGGCAGGCCGGTGATCACCACCAGGTCCTGGGGGCCGAAGAGCAGGGCGTGCGGGCTGTGGCCGTCGCGCTCCCGGAGGTCACGGACGACGGGTGCGCCGAGCGGGTCGCAGGCCTCCTCGGCCGGGGCCGTCGGCTGTTGGGGCAGCGCGAGGGCCGAGGTGGTCGCGTACGCCGTGGGCCTGTTCACCGTGATCGTCCTCCCCTGGGGTGGTCACGAGTCCCCTCCCCGTCGAGTGTAAAGAGAAGGTAATGCGCGGTCCCTCGCGTTTTCGTGCTCGTCCTGCCACAGGCCGGTCACAGATGCGGCCCTGCCGCACCCGACCGATGCGTGCAATGATGTCGGCGCCAACTGCATACCGGCCGTTTGAATCCGCGCGGGAGAGTTCCGGGCCGTACGTGTGTCGTACGGGTGCCCGGGCGCCGAAGGAGCAAGTCCCTCCCTTGAATCTCTCAGGCCCCGTTACCGCGCGGGCGAGGCACATCTGAAAAGCGGGCCGCTGTTTCCGGTGGCTCCACCCAAGGTGCAAGTCGTGGTCCACCGTTCGCGGGGTCCCGACGAACCTCTCAGGTTCCGATGACAGATGGGGAGGAACGACCTCGCTGTCATGCCTTGGGAGACGACCGTCCGATGAGCAGTAACGAACCCTCAGAAAAGCGCCGCACCGCCCTCGACGCCCTGCACCGTTCGCTCGGCGCGACGATGACCGACTTCGCCGGCTGGGACATGCCCCTGCGCTACGGCTCCGAGCGCGACGAGCACAACGCCGTGCGCACCGAGGCCGGGCTCTTCGACCTCTCCCACATGGGCGAGATCACCGTCACGGGCCCGCAGGCCGCGGCGGTCCTGGACCACGCCCTCGTCGGCGACATCGGCGGCGTCAAGGCCGGCCGCGCCCGCTACACGATGATCTGCCGCGCCGACGGCGGCATCCTGGACGACCTGATCGTCTACCGGCTGGCCGAGACCGAGTACATGGTCGTCGCCAACGCCTCCAACGCCCAGGTGGTCCTGGACGCGCTGACCGAGCGCGCGGCGGGCTTCGACGCCGAGGTCCGTGACGACCGGGACGCCTACGCGCTGATCGCCGTGCAGGGCCCCGAGTCCCCCGGCATCCTGAAGTCCCTCACCGACGCCGACCTGGACGGGCTGAAGTACTACGCCGGCCTGCCCGGCACCGTCGCCGGCGTCCCCGCTCTGATCGCCCGTACGGGCTACACCGGCGAGGACGGCTTCGAGCTGTTCGTCCGGCCGGAGCACGCCGTGGAGCTGTGGCAGGCGCTGACCAAGGCGGGCGAGGGCGTCGGTCTGGTCCCCTGCGGACTGTCCTGCCGGGACACCCTGCGCCTGGAGGCGGGCATGCCGCTGTACGGGCATGAGCTGTCGACGTCCCTCACCCCTTTCGACGCGGGGCTCGGACGCGTGGTGAAGTTCGAGAAAAAGGGCGACTTCGTCGGGCGCGAGGCGCTCCGGCAGGCCGCCGAGCGCGCTGCTTCGGCACCCCCGCGCGTCCTCGTCGGCCTGGTCGCCGAGGGGCGACGGGTCCCCCGCGCGGGGTACGCGGTCGTCGCCGACGGCGAGGTGATCGGCGAGGTCACCTCCGGCGCCCCCTCCCCCACGCTGGGCAAGCCGATCGCGATGGCGTACGTCGACGCCGCCCACGCGGCGCCGGGCACTCCTGGTGTCGGCGTGGACATCCGGGGCAGTCACGAGCCGTACGAGGTCGTGGCGTTGCCGTTCTACAAGCGCCAGAAGTAGAGACTCTCCGGAAACCCACCGGAAGCAGGGACCCGAGCGCCGGAGGCAGACACTTGAGCGGTCCGCGCGCGTGATCCCGCACACATTCCCGCTGTTCACGCAGGTTTCCAGCAGTCCCCCATTCACCAGCACTCCCCCGCGTACAGGAGAATTCAGGCCATGAGCAACCCCCAGCAGCTGCGCTACAGCAAGGAGCACGAGTGGCTGTCGGGCGCCGAGGACGGCGTCTCGACGGTTGGCATCACGGAGCACGCGGCCAACGCGCTCGGCGATGTCGTCTTCGTGCAGCTCCCGGAGGTCGGTGACACGGTGACCGCGGGCGAGACCTGCGGCGAGCTGGAGTCGACCAAGTCGGTCAGCGACCTGTACTCCCCGGTCAACGGTGAGGTCACCGAGGTCAACGAGGACGTGGTGAACGATCCGTCGCTGGTGAACTCCGCGCCCTTCGAGGGCGGCTGGCTGTTCAAGGTACGCGTCGCCGAGGAGCCGTCCGACCTGCTCTCCGCCGACGAGTACACCGCCTTTTCCGCCGGCTGAGGAGTCGTACACCCTTATGTCCGTTCTGAACACGCCCCTGCACGAGCTGGACCCCGAGGTCGCCGCCGCCGTCGACGCCGAGCTGGACCGGCAGCAGTCCACCCTGGAGATGATCGCCTCCGAGAACTTCGCGCCGGTCGCGGTGCTGGAGGCGCAGGGTTCCGTCCTGACCAACAAGTACGCCGAGGGCTACCCGGGCCGCCGCTACTACGGCGGCTGCGAGCACGTCGACGTCACCGAGCAGATCGCCATCGACCGGGTCAAGGAGCTGTTCGGCGCCGAGTACGCCAACGTGCAGCCCCACTCCGGCGCTTCGGCCAACCAGGCCGCCCTGTTCGCGCTGGCCCAGCCCGGCGACACCATCCTCGGGCTCGACCTGGCGCACGGCGGCCACCTGACCCACGGGATGCGGCTGAACTTCTCCGGCAAGCAGTTCGACGTGGTCGCCTACCACGTGGACGCCGAGACCGGCCTGGTCGACATGGACGAGCTGGAGCGGCTCGCCAAGGAGCACCGGCCGAAGGTGATCATCGCGGGCTGGTCGGCGTACCCCCGCCAGCTGGACTTCGCGGAGTTCCGCCGGATCGCCGACGAGGTCGAGGCCTACCTGTGGGTCGACATGGCGCACTTCGCGGGGCTGGTCGCGGCGGGTCTGCATCCGAACCCGGTCGAGTACGCGGATGTCGTCACCTCCACCACCCACAAGACGCTGGGCGGCCCCCGCGGCGGCATCATCCTCGCCAAGCAGGAGTTCGCGAAGAAGCTGAACTCGTCCGTCTTCCCGGGCTTCCAGGGCGGTCCCCTGGAGCACGTGATCGCGGCCAAGGCGGTCTCCTTCAAGGTCGCCGCGAGCGAGGACTTCAAGGAGCGCCAGCGCCGTACGGTCGACGGCGCGCGGATCCTCGCCGAGCGGCTGACCGCGCCGGACGCCCGCGAGGCCGGGGTCAACGTGCTCTCCGGCGGTACGGACGTGCACCTCATCCTGGTCGACCTGCGCGAGTCCGAGCTGGACGGGCGGGCCGCCGAGGACCGCCTCCACGAGGTCGGCATCACGGTCAACCGCAACGCCGTCCCGAACGACCCGCGTCCCCCGATGGTCACCTCGGGCCTGCGCATCGGCACGCCCGCCCTCGCCACCCGCGGCTTCACGGCCGCGGACTTCGCCGAGGTCGCGGACGTCATCGCGGAGACGCTGAAGCCGTCCTACGACGTCGAAGCACTCAAGGCACGGGTCAGGGCGCTCGCCGACAAGCACCCGCTGTACCCCGGCCTGACCAAGTAAGTCCCCGGTGGGGCGCCCGGACCGGGTGCCCCACCACCCCGTACTGAGGAGTGACCGTGGCCATATCGGTCTTCGACCTGTTCTCGATCGGCATCGGCCCCTCCAGTTCCCACACGGTCGGCCCGATGCGCGCGGCCCGCATGTTCGCCCGGCGACTGCGCAACGAGGGCCTGCTGGAGCGGACCGCCTCCGTACGGGCCGAGCTGTACGGCTCCCTCGGCGCCACCGGTCACGGCCACGGCACACCCAAGGCGGTGCTGCTGGGCCTGGAGGGCGCGTCGCCCCGGACGGTGGACGTGGAGGGGGCCGACGAGCGGGTGGGGGCGATCAGGTCGTCCGGCCGCCTGAGCCTCCTCGGCGAGCACGAGATCCCCTTCGCCTTCGATGACGACCTGGTCCTGCACCGCCGCAAGACGCTCCCGTACCACGCGAACGGCATGACCCTGTGGGCGTACGACGTCTCGGGGGCGGAGCTGCTGGCGAAGACGTACTACTCGGTCGGCGGCGGTTTCGTCGTGGACGAGGACGCGGTGGGCGCGGACCGCATCAAGCTCGACGACACGGTGCTGAAGTACCCCTTCCGCACCGGCGACGAGCTGCTCCGCCTGACCCGGGACACCGGCCTGTCGATCTCCGCGCTGATGCTGGAGAACGAGCGGGCCCGGCGCACCGAGGAGGAGATCCGCGCGGGGCTGCTGGAGATCTGGCGGGTGATGCGGGAGTGCGTGGCGCGCGGCATGTCCCGCGAGGGCATCCTGCCGGGCGGCCTGAGGGTCCGCCGTCGCGCGGCCCTCTCCGCCCGCCAACTCCGGGCGGAGGGCGATCCGTTGGCGCACGCGATGGAGTGGATCACGCTCTACGCGATGGCGGTGAACGAGGAGAACGCGGCGGGCGGCCGGGTGGTGACGGCCCCGACGAACGGCGCGGCGGGCATCATCCCGGCGGTGCTCCACTACTACATCAACTTCGTGCCGGGCGCCGACGAGGACGGAGTCGTCCGCTTCCTGCTCGCCGCCGGCGCCATCGGCATGCTCTTCAAGGAGAACGCGTCCATCTCCGGTGCCGAGGTCGGCTGCCAGGGCGAGGTCGGCTCGGCCTGCTCGATGGCGGCGGGCGCGCTCGCGGAGGTCCTCGGCGGCTCCCCGGAACAGGTCGAGAACGCCGCCGAGATCGGCATGGAGCACAACCTCGGCCTCACCTGCGACCCGGTAGGCGGCCTGGTCCAGATCCCCTGCATCGAACGCAACGGCATGGCCGCGGCGAAGGCGGTCACGGCCGCGCGGATGGCGATGCGCGGCGACGGCTCCCACAAGGTCTCCCTCGACAAGGTCATCAAGACCATGAAGGAGACCGGGGCGGACATGAGCGTGAAGTACAAGGAGACGGCGCGGGGCGGGCTGGCGGTCAACATCATCGAGTGCTGACCTGCGGCGACCGACCGAGGTTGACGTTTCCACGTCACGCGCCGATCACTCGTGCCAAGGTGGGACCGCAGTAACCGATCAACTCCTGTCCCCCCACAGGCACTCAGGGAGTCGCCCATGCTCCGCGGCATCGACGTCAGCGCGTATCAGTCCTCGTCCTACGGCACGGACGGTCTCTCCTTCGTCTTCATCAAGGCGACCGAGGGCCGTTCGTACGTCAACCCGAAACTCGCCGCCCAGACCAAGCGGGGCCGCGACGCCGGCCTGGTCGTCGGCTTCTACCACTTCCTCTGGCCGGGCAACCTCACGGCCCAGGCCGAGTACTTCGTCAAGCACGCCCCCGAGAAGGCGGGCGACATCCTCGCCGTCGACTGGGAGACGACCGGTGACGGCACGCACGCCAGCAACGCGGAGAAGGACAGCTTCATCCGCAAGGTGCGGGCGCTCAGGCCGCACAACCGGGTCGTCCTCTACTGCAACCGGCACTTCTGGCTCGACGTGGACGACACCTCCTACGCCGGCGACGGTCTCTGGATCGCCGACTACGTCACGGCCGGCAAGCCCCGTATCCAGGCGAAGTGGCGTTTCCACCAGTACAGCGACGACCCGCACGACAAGAACGTGGCGAACTTCGCCGACAAGGCCGCGCTGCGGGAGTGGGCGAAGCGGGACTGACGCCCGAGGGCCGAGGAGCCGGAAGAGCCCGAAGAGCCCGAAGAGCCCGAGAGGCTACGCGCGGAACTCCGGCACCCGCTCCGGGCTCGCCTCCGCCAGTGCCTTCCTGACTCCCTCGACGCCGGCGCGCAGTCCGTAGACCGGGGTGCCGGGCTGCTGGCGCCAGGAGTCGTCGAGTCCGCCCGCGTCGACCGTGTCGAAGCCGAGGTCGTCGATGAGGGCCCGCACCTTCTCCTTGGCCGCCTCGTCGTCGCCGGCCACCGGCAGCGCCACGCGGTCGGCGGCACCGGCCGGGCGCGGCCGGTCGAGGATGTCCTGGGCGTAGGTGCCGTTGAAGGCCTTGATCACGGTGCGGCCGAGGTGCCGCTCGGTCCAGCGGCTCTCGGTGAGACCCTCGTCCAGGATCTCGGCGATCCTCCCGTCACGCTGGGGGTAGTAGTTGCCGGTGTCGACCACCGCGGCTCCCTGCGCCGCCCCGTCGAGGAGACCGGACGGCAGGTCGGGGACCGCCTTCAGGGGAACCGTGACGACGACCACCTCCGCGCCGCGCGCCGCCTCCTCCACCGGGACGGGGGTCGCGCCCGTCTCCTCCGCGAGGGCGGTGAGGGTGTGGGGGCCGCGCGAGTTGGCCACGGAGACGTCGTGGCCGAGGGCGGTGAGCCGCCGGGTGAGGTTGCCGCCGATGTTGCCCGCGCCGATGATGCCGATCTTCATGACAGCCCGCTCCAGATGTCGATGTCAGGACCGATGTGTGTGCATGTGTACCCATGCGCGCTTGCACCTGTCCCGCACCAACCGGGGTCGCCCGTGGGCTATTCCGGACCCCCGCCGAACGGGGGATCGCCGACCGGAACGGGCGGCCCCGGAACAGGGCCGCCCGGTGCTCGCGTCACTTGTTCAGGTACGCCCAGAACTCGTCGAAGGACAGGACCTTGTCGCCGTTGAGGTCGCGGCTCTTGATGATCGCCTCGGCCACCGACTCCGTGACGTTCCAGTCGCCCTGCTGAGCCAGGGCCGTCTTGAACTCGGCAGCGGTGATGAAGCCGTCGCCGTCCGTGTCGATCCGCTCGAAGTGCTTGCGTGCCTCGTCGATGTCCGCCACCGATCCGCCCCATTCTTCATGTTTCTCTGTCTTGCCGGCTTACTGCCGCAGGTCAGATTAACGGCCCGTCCGGGCCCGCAGCGCAGTGACCACCCAGGCGAAGTCCTCAGCGTGCGGGGGCGCGGGCTGCCGGTTCACGATGGCGAGCAGTTCCCGGTAGCGGGCGACCCGGTCGTTGAAGCCGGCCGTCATGCGTTCGAGGACGGCGGTCCGGTCGGCGTCACCGAACAGTTCCCGCAGCACCGCCTCGGCCTCGGGCGCCTCCGGGGCCGTGCCGCGCTCCCGCGCCGGGCCCACCAGCTCCACGAGTCGCTTGGCGAACCACATGGACTGGCCGCGCGGAGCGCCCGGAGCCCGGTCGGCCGCGTTGAACTCGACGGCCCGCCGCATCTGGGCCCGGAAGTCAGGGTCCTGCAGCATCTCGGCCAGTTCCACCCAGGCGTCGACCTGCTCGGGTGTCGGATCGTCGGCGAGATCGACGGCGGTGCGCCGCATCCGTTCCCGGACGTCCGGGTCGACGGTGTGGAGGCCGTGCAGCGTCTCCTCCACGAATTCCTCCATGATCCGCTGCCGTTCCGTCGCCGACAGTCGTGCCAGTTTGTTCATCAGGGTCATCTCCTCCGCACTCGAACCGCGTCGCGCCACGGACGACAGCACCGCACGGGTCACCTTCAGAGACCTGATCTGCGCGTCCAGCGCCGCCACGTGCGCGGTCGCGATCTGGGCGACCGTCGTCTCGCCGGCCAGCACCTTGTGCACGTCGTCCAGGCCGAGTCCCAGCTCGCGCAGGGTGCGGATCAGCTCCAGGCGGGCGACGGACGCGGCGTCGTACAGCCGGTAGCCGCCCGCCGAGCGGGTCACCGGGGGCAGGGCGCCCTCGTCGGACCAGTAGCGGATGGTGCGCACGGTCAGTCCGGTGGCCCGGGCCAGCTCGCCGATGGTGAAAAGTCCGGTGCCGTCGTACGGGGGGTCTGGGGGGTGTCCCCCCGGATAGCGCAGCATGTCTGCGAGTGTGGGCCTTCCAGTGGGTGGAGACTCAAGGAGCACGGCGGTGGAGACTCTCCGGGACATTCTCGACGCGGCGGCCATGGGTGTCTTCCCGCCCGCGGACGGCCGTACGACCGTCGTCCCCCAGCCCTCCCACCGGGACGCCGGCGTCCTCGCCCTCACCGCGCACTCGGTGGTCTTCACGGACGAGGACCCCGCGTGGGTGTACGAGACCCTGCGCGCAGTCGACTGCGACGCGCTCGCCGCGACCATGAACGCGCGGTTCCTGTCGGCCCTCATGGAGCGCACGGGGCGCGGGAGCGACACGATCGACGTGCTGACGGTGGGTGCCCCGCTGCCGGGCGAGCCGCCGCTCACGCTGCGGGAGATCGACGATCCCGGTCATCCGAGGGTGCTGAGTTCCCGCAGGCGCCGCGACGACGTGCGGGTGTGGGCGGCCGACGGCGGCCTGCTGGTGCTGGGGCGCGGGGTCGCGGACCGGCTCGAGGTGGCGGTCGAAGTGGCCGAGGACGTACGGCACCGGGGACTGGGGCGGGCGCTGGTGCGGGCGGCGCGGCAGCTGAGCGGGGGCGAGCCCGTGTGGGCCCAGGTCTCGGCGGGGAACGCCCGCAGTCTGCGGGCGTTCCAGGCGGCCGGTTATCTGCCCGTGGGCTCGGAGGTACTGCTCAGCGCGCGGTGAGCGGCTGTCTCCTCCACCTGGCCGCCCGTCAGCGGAAGATGCCGGTGTGGCCGAGGGAGTAGCGGCCCGGCTGCGGGTACACCGCGAGGCCGTGCGGACCGTTGCCGACCTTGATGCGGGCGAGCTGGATGCCGGTGCGGGTGTCGATGGCGTACACCTCGGAGTTGTAGCGCCCCGACAGCCACAGGACCTTGCCGTCGGCGGAGACGCCGCCCATGTCAGGGCTGCCGCCGTCGGGCAGGCGCCACTTCCTGGTGAGCTTGTTCTGGGTGAAGTCGAAGACGGAGATGGTGCCCTCGCCGCGGTTGGACACGTACATCTCGCGGGAGTCGCGGCTGACGTAGAGGCCGTGGGTGCCCTTGCCGGTGGGCAGGAGGGCCGGCTTTGTGAACGCGTCGCCGTCCAGCACCCACATGCCGTCGGCCATCATGTCGGCGATGTAGAAGCGTTTCCCGTCGGGCGAGATCTTCACGTCCTGCGGCATGGCCCCCTCGAAGGGCAGCTTCAGCTTGCCGACGACCTTCATCCTCTCGGTGTCGACCTTGAGCAGTTCGCCGCTGAACTCGCAGGAGACGATGAAGTACCGGCCGTCCAGGGAGAAGTCGGCGTGGTTGACGCCGTAGCAGGAGACCGGGACGGTCTTGATCCGTTTCATGGTGTGCGGGTCGCGGAAGACGAGTTCGCGGTCGAGGGAGGCCATCACGACGGCGTACCTGCCGTTCGGCGTGAAGTAGAGGTTGTACGGGTCGTGGACCTCGACCTCCTTGCCCGCCTTGCCGGTCTTCGGGTCGACGGGGGTGAGGGTGTGGCCGCGGTTGTTGTTGACCCAGAGGGTCTTCAGGTCCCAGGAGGGCACGACGTGCTGGGGCTGCCTGCCGACCCGGATCGTCTCCACGACCTCGTACGTCTTCGGGTCGATGACCGAGACGGTGTCGGACTCGGTGTTGGGGACGTAGACGCGGGAGGGGAAGTCCCTGACCACCGGGGAGAGCCTGTTCGGGCGGTCGGCCGCGTAGACGTCCTCCGGGTCGAGGACGGGCGGCATGCCGGGCAGACCGAGAACCGTTCTCTTCTTCGCCGGTACCGGGACGGCCGCCTTGGTGGGGGACGCCTCGGCGGGGCGGTCCTTGTTCTCAGTGCCGCACGCGGCCAGCACGGTGAGGGCGGCGCCGAGGATCAGGGCGTGCTTCAGGAGGGTGCGGTGCGTCATCAGCTGAGCAACTCCGTGGTGGTCACCGCGGAGAGGCCGCGGTGGTCGAGTTCTTCCAGTACGACGGGGAGGGCGGCGACCGTGTCCGGGTAGCCGAGGTGGAGGCTCACCACGGATCCGTTGCGGATCTCGCCGAGGACCTTGCGGGTGACGGCTGTGGCGCCGGGCGAGGTGAAGTCGAGGGAGTCGACGTCGTAGGAGAGGACGTGGGGATAGCCCGCGCGGTGGGCCAGACGTTCCACGAGTGGGGAGGCGCGGGGGGCGCGGGAGGGGCGGAACCAGGTGCCGACGGAGCCGGTGAGCTGCCTGAGCCGGTCGGCGCAGCCGGTGATCTCCGCCTCGGCCTCGGCCTCGGGCATGGCGTTGACGTCGAGGTGGCGCAGGGTGTGGTTGCCGAGGTCGTGGCCGCCGTCGAGGACGCGGCGGGCCAGGTCGGGGTGTTCGTCCAGCCAGGTGCCGACGGCCAGGACGGTGACCCGGGCGCCGTGCCGTTCGGCCTCGTCGAGGAGCGCCCGGGCGAGGGCGGGGTCGCCCTGGCCGTGGAAGGTGAGGGCGACGCGGGGGTGGGTGCGGGGGCCGTGGGTGACTTGGGCGGGCTGGGCCGGGA